>NZ_JBQFRP010000002.1:0-556493 GCF_056537465.1 Ruegeria sp. CE8 | reverse complement strand
AACCATTGCGATTGATGAAGATAATCCCGCTCACCACACGCCTGTCATCGACGCGCGGCTTGCCGTGGGGCTTCGGGAAGAAGGGCTCCAGACGCGCCATTTGCGCATCCGTAAGCCAGAAGAGGTCAGACTTGTTCACCGCTCGTTTTTGAACCGTGAATCACGCCGCAAAACGGAAATCCCAGGCTACGGATCTGACTGACGAATACGGCAAGATAAAAACACGACTGATCGCTCACTGCATATAGGATTAGCGTGATTTTGAGCCAACAGTGATAAATTTGGCTATGACGGCACGGCTGCCATTCTGCCAGATCGCGGTCAGCCATGAGGCGAAAGTCGCGGAAAAGTTTGTGCCGTTACGAAATGCTCCGTTGTACTGGTGTTGGTCGAGCCAAAGCTCTGGTTCTGCTTTGGACGCCAACGCTGTTTTTCGTAGGCTCTCCCATTGGGGGTCATTGGGCGCGATTTCAGATCCATCCTCTCGAACACCCGCACACATCCGGCACCAGAACGCTTCTGCCAACGCGAGTCCGTTTGCGGAAGAGCCAGACGAAAGTGCATCACCCAGCGACGGCAGCAGAAATCCAGGATGCCGAGCCGACCCGTCGAAAGCGACCCTGCGCGTCGTATCATGGATTGACGTGTTCGCAAATCGCCTCTCAACCAACTCAAGGTAATCTTTGGCCGTCGTTCCGGGGACGGCTTTGACATGAGGGAGAATTTCTTCAGCCTGAACTTTTCTGAAAAAAGCGAAGATGTCCTGGTCCTGCATACAATCCGAAATCGTCGGGACGTTCAGAATTTCCCCGACATTTGCGAGCAGTTGGTGCCCGCCGTTCAAAATGCGCAGTTTCATTGTCTCGTAGCTATGCACGTCGTGAGTCAGGGTTACTCCGACCTTGTCGAGCGGCGGCCGCCCGGCGCAGAAATCATCCTCGATCACCCATTGGCGAAAATTTTCATGCGAAACGGGCGCTCGGTCATCGATGCCAAGGGTTCGGCATTGCGAGAGTAATTGATCAGTTGTCGCGGGCACGATGCAATCGACCATCGAGTTGGGGAATGCCCCGTTCTCGTCAATCCAGTCGGCCAGATCAGGGTCGGACAGCCGCGCCAAGCCAACAACGCAGTTTCGCAGGATTGTCCCGTTGCCCTGCAGGTTGTCGCAGCTCAGCACAGTAAAGGGTTCTACTCCATTCCCCCGGCGCTGGCTAAGCGCGGAAACAATGGCGCCAAAAACCGTGCGAGGCTGGTTGGGGAATTCCGCATCATGGCGGATATCTTCGTGATCGATGTTGAAGGCGCCGGTGTTGGCATCGAGAAAATACCCTCCCTCAGTGACCGTAAGCGACACAATCCGAATGGATGGGTCGGCCATCTTGAGGATCAGCGCTGCGTTGCCCGCTTCTATTGGCAGATAGTCGATCATCGGGCCGATCACCTCGGCGGATGTCCCTTTCGGATCCAGTTCGACTAACGTAGTCAGGCAGTCCTGCGAAAGAAGCCTCTCTCGCATCGCGGCGTCATAGTTTCGTACACCGGCTCCGATGATCGCCCAGTCGTGGGCCTGACCCTGCTGCATCAGCTGGTGAAGATACCAAGCCTGATGCGCACGGTGAAAGTTGCCAAGTCCGATATGGACGATGCCCGGCGTCAGATCCGAACGCTGGTACACCGGAGTTCTGATAGTCGCTGGTAGGTTTGATAGGTTACTCAGCCGTAACCGTACCGGAGGGTTTGCATTCACGACAGGATCCATCAGCTCATCCAGTTTCCGCCGTCAACATTGTAGGTTTGTGCGACGATGTACTTGGCCTCATCGGAAGCCAGAAAAACCGCCATCCCGGTCAGATCTTCGGCACGGCCCATCCGGCCGTAGGGGACGGCAGCAGCCACTTCGCGTTTCTTCTGACCGAGTGGTTTGCCTTCATGTTTTGCAAAGAAGGCATCAACGCCGTCCCAGTGTTCGCCGTCGACAACACCCGGAGCAATTGCGTTCACGTTGATGCCATGAGAGATCAGGTTCAGCCCCGCCGATTGAGTTAGAGAGATAATTGCGGCTTTGCTGGCACAGTACACGCTGACCAAAGGCTCACCCCTGCGCCCGGCCTGAGACGCCATGTTGATGATCCGGCCATTGGTCCCGTGTTGGATCATGTGACGCGCGACGGCCTGCATCGTGAAAAGTGTACCCGCCACGTTGATGTCGAAGACGCGGGTATAGTCGGCGCGCTCGATCTCGACAATTGGGGCGGCGGTGAAGATGGCCGCATTGTTGATCAGAATGTCTATGGGACCGAAATAGGCCGCCGTTCGCGCGACGGCTTCATCTACGCTGCTCTGATTGGTTACGTCCATTTCGACGGCCATAGCGGCGTCCCCGATTTCGGTCGCTTCCACTTGCGCCCGAAGGCCGTCGATGTCGGCTATCGCGACACGCGCGCCTTCAGCAACATACGCCTTGGCAAAGGCCAACCCTATGCCACGCGCGGCCCCGGTGATGAGGGCGGTTTTGCCAGCCAGTCGGTTCATTCGACCCGCAGCCCTTGTGCGTCAAACCGGTGAATGACATCGGCGCGTGGGGTTAGGTGGACACGATCGCCGTGGCGGAATCCTACTTCTCCATCCGCACGGACGGTAATGGTTTCGGCCAAGCCGGTTTCGTGGATATGGAAAAACGTGTCCGATCCCAGATGTTCCGACACGCCGACGACACCGGACCATGCCCCATCGCTATCGGATACCGTGATATGTTCAGGTCGCACTCCGATGGTGTGGGCGCCGTGTTTTTTTGCCTCTGCGCCTTCTATGAAGTTCATCTTGGGTGAGCCGATGAACCCCGCAACAAACAGGTTACGCGGCGTACGGTAAAGCTCCAACGGGCTGCCGACCTGTTCTATAACACCGGCCTGAAGAACGACGATCTTGTCGGCCATCGTCATGGCCTCGACCTGATCATGGGTTACGTAGATCATCGTTGTGGCGAGGCGTTCGTGCAACTCGCTGATCTCCAACCGCATGCCGACCCGCAACGCTGCATCAAGGTTTGAAAGCGGTTCGTCGAACAGGAAAGCGGCTGGCTCACGGACAATCGCACGCCCGATGGCGACCCGTTGACGTTGACCCCCGGACAACTGACCTGGGCGGCGGTCCAGATAGTCGGTCAGGTTCAGGACGCTCGCCGCGCCTTCGACGCGCTTGTCGATCTCCGCTTGATCCAGCTTCGCCATACGCAGTGGAAAGGCGATGTTCTTGCGCACCGTCATGTGTGGGTAGAGCGCATAGGATTGGAACACCATCGCCAATCCCCGTTTCGCGGGCGGCACGTCGGTGGCATCCGCGCCGTCAATGTCGATGGAACCGGAGGTGATGTCCTCCAACCCCGCAATCAAACGCAAAAGGGTGGATTTACCGCAACCCGAGGGGCCAACGAAAACTGTGAACTCACCATCCCCGATGGTCAGGTCCAGCGGAGGAATGACCTGTACGTCGCCGAAGCTTTTGGTCACGGATTTGAGTTGAATGCGTCCCATACGGAGGGCTCCTTATTTCACAGCGCCGAAGGTCAGGCCGCGGACAAGTTGTTTCTGGCTGAACCAGCCAAGGATCAGGATTGGTGCGATTGCCATGGTCGAGGCTGCGCTGAGTTTGGCAAAGAACAAGCCTTCCGGGCTGGAATAGCTGGCGATGAAGGCAGTGAGCGGGGCCGCGTCGACGGCTGTCAGGTTGAGGGTCCAGAATGCCTCGTTCCACGCCAGGATGAAGTTCAGCAGCACGGTCGAGGCGATGCCGGGAATGGCCATAGGTGTCAGGACATAGAGGATTTCCTCTTTCAGCGTCGCCCCGTCCATCCGCGCAGCTTCCAGAATTTCACCGGGAATTTCGCGGAAATAGGTGTACAGCATCCAGACGATGATCGGCAGGTTGATTAGCATCAACACGACGACCAATCCCCCACGAGTGTCGAGTAGCCCAAGCCGAATGAACAGCAGGTAGATCGGGTACAGCACGCCCACTGCAGGCAGCATTTTGGTGGACAGCATCCAAAGCAGGATGTCCTTGGTGCGCTTTGAGGGCACAAAGGCCATCGCCCAAGCGGCAGGCACCGCAATGATTACGCCCAGAATAGTTGATCCGCCTGCGATGATAACCGAATTCCACAGGAACCGCATGTAGTCAGAGCGCTCCTGCACGATGGCGTAGTTTTCCAGTGTCCAGTCGAAGTTCAGGAACAGGGGCGGGCTCGCAATTGCCTGTGCTTCGGTTTTGAAGCTGGTCAGGATGGTCCAGAGGATCGGGAAAAAGATCAGTAATCCAACTGCCCAGGCAAGGGCAGTGTTCAGCGATTTGCGGCGGGTTGTGACGGCGCGGGTCATGGTTGTTCCTCCTCACGCGTCCAGGTTCTTGCCGACGATGCGCATCAGGAAGATGGCAACAATGTTGGCAAGGATGATGGCGTAGACACCTCCGGCGGATCCAAGGCCGACATTCTGGCTTTCCAGCACGCGCTGGAAGATCAGATAGGTGAGTGTGCGGGTGCCGAATGCGCCGCCGGTGGTTACAAAGATTTCGGCGAAAATCGACAGCAAAAAGATTGTCTGGATCAGGATTACGATCGTGATTGCGCGGCTCAGGTGTGGCAGGATGATATGGTAGAAGCGTTTCAGGACTGGTGCACCGTCCATCTCGGCGGCTTCCAACTGCTCACTGTCCAGCGATTGAATTGCGGTGAGCAGGATCAGCGTTGCGAAAGGCAGCCACTGCCACGACACGATCATGATGATTGAGGTCATCGACGCCTCGGATAGCCATGAAATCGGTTCGGCTCCAAAGAAACGCCATAGATGGGCCAGCAAACCGTTCACCGGATCCATGAACATGTTCTTCCAGACCAACGCGGAGACCGTAGGCATGACGAAGAATGGCGCGATCACCAGAATGCGGACAACACCTTGTCCCCACATCGGCTGATCCAGCAGCATCGCCAGAAGGATGCCCAGCACCACCGTTATCACCAGCACGCCGCCGACAATCACCAGTGTCGCCTGTACAGCGGGCCAGAAAGAGCTGGAAGATACGAAGCGGACATAATTGTCGAACCCAACCCAACCCAGATCACCGCCACGCAGGGGCAGGTATTTCTTGAAAGAAAAGTACAGCGTCATCGTCAGCGGTACGAGCATCCAGCCAAGCAGCAGGACCACTGCGGGTGCCATCATCAGGCGAGCAACGGATCGGGAATGTTGGGTTGCCATGACGCAAGACCTCTCTGTTCAGGCGTGTGCCAGCCTGCGAGAAAAAAACGGGTTGTGGAAGGGGAAGGCGGGGGGCAGTAGATTGCCCACCCGCGGGGAGAAGCCCTCAGTACCCTGCGGCTTCCATCTCTTCAGCGGTGAAGGCCTGCGCTTTCTCAAGCGCCTCTTCAACCGATTGCTGTCCGGCATAGACCGCCGAGAACTCCTGGCTCACCTGTGTGGCGATACCTGCGAACTCCGGGATCGCTGCAAACTGGATGCCAACATAGGGCACCGGTTTCACGGTAGGGTTGTTCGGATCCGCGGACAGGATCGAGTCCAGAGTCATCTTGGCAAACGGCACTTTCTGATACTCGGGGTTCTCATATAGCGAGGTGCGCGCGCCCGGCGGGACGTTGGCCCAGCCTTCGTTTTCCGCTACTAACTCAATGTAGTCTTTGGATGTCGCCCATTCGATGAACTGTTTCGCGGCATCTTCCTGCTGAGTACCCGCCGGGATGGCCAGCGCCCATGCCCAGAGCCAATTGGATCGTTTGTCGACACCGTCCGAGTTCGGCGCCAAAGCAAAACCGACCTTGTCCGCGACAGTCGAATCTTCCGGATTTGTTACAAATGACGCCGCAACGGTGGCGTCGATCCACATGCCACATTTACCCTGCTGGAATAGCGAGAGATTCTCGTTAAAGCCGTTTGTCGCATAGCCCGCAGGTCCGGATTCCGCCATCATGTCGACGAAGAAGGTCAGCGCCTCATTCCATTCGGGCTGATCGAACTGAGGCTTCCATTCCTCGTCAAACCAGCGCGCACCAAAAGAGTTCCCGGTCACGGTGATGAACGCTCCGCCTTCACCCCAGCCAGCTTTGCCGCGCAGGCAGATACCGTTGATATCATTGTCGCGGTCCGTCATCGCTGCCGCAGCTTCGCGGATGAATTGCCAGGTAGGTGCGTCAGGCATTTCCAGCCCGGCTTTTTCCATCAGGTCTGTGCGGTACATCACCATCGAGCTCTCGCCGTAGAACGGAGCTGCGAAAAGTGTGCCCTCATGGCTCAGCCCGTTACGCATGGCGGGCAAAATATCATCGACATCATATTCTGCAGACATGCCTTCCAGCGGCACCAGCCAGCCATTTGCACCCCAGATCGGCGTTTCGTACATGCCGATGGTCATGATGTCGAACTGACCGCCTTTGGTCGTGATGTCGGTGGTTACGCGCTGACGCAGCACGTTTTCTTCCAATGTCACCCACTCGACATCGATGCCAGTCGCTTCGGTGAATTTGTCGGTATAGCCCTGCATCCGGATCATGTCACCGTTGTTCACAGTGGCGATTGTAATGGATTGCGCGTGGGCTGCTGCCGTGGCGACGAATGTCAGTGCAGTCGCCGCACGAAGTGCGTGCTTCAGATACATCCCTGTCCTCCCTGAGCTTGGATGTCGTGCAGAGAGCGTAGGTCAAAAATTGTCGCGGCGTCAATAAAAACTTTACGCGCGTTAAAAAGCGGGGTTATGCAGAGTCCCTCAAAACAAGTCGCGCGGGGAAAAGTGTCTCTGTTCGAGAAGTAAATCTTCCCCCGTTTTCAATGAGTTCAAACAAGGTTTCGACACTTCGCCCGGCCACGTTGTCATAGTCATGCGCAGCCGTTGTCAGCGAGGGGCACGTAAACTTTGCGAATGGATGATCGTCATTTGAGGCCACGCGCAGCGTGCAACGCTCCTTTCGGCCAACCCGAATCCCCTGTTCGAAACAAGCGGCAAGAAAACCAATGGCAAGCCGATCATTGCTGCACAAAACCGAATCCGTCCTCAATCCACGCTCTTCCAGAACTTTCAGCGCGCCCCTGTGCCCGATCTCTTCAAACGCCCAGCCTTTACCATCGACTTTGATGATATGCGGCTCGAACCCGAGGCGCTCCATCACTTCAACATAGGCTGTTCTTCGCTTGTTGGCGTTCGGGTTCGCAGGCGTGCGCATTTCGAAGAAAGAAGGCGGCTCGCCTGTCCGGGTCATGTACTCCACGGTCTGAGACACAAAGCTGAAATTGTCTGAACCAACAAAGGCTGCACCCAGACCATCAAGATTACTGTCAAACAGAACAGTCGGCACATTTGCACAGAACTTCTCAATCGCGGATCTGTCTGAAACACGTCCCAAAGGTGCCAACAGAACCCCGGCGGGTTTCATGGATTGCAGGCCATCCAGAATTTCGTTTTCCAGCTTTTGTTCGCCGTGAGAGCTAAACAGGGAAGGGCGATACCCGGCCGCGATACAGCTTTGCTCCAGATAGCGCGCAATTTCGGCAAAGAACGGATCGGCCAGATAGGGCACGACGATGCCGATATTCTTGGTCAATTTCCGGTTCTGGTTCACAGCATAGATATTCGGGCGATAGTCGAACCGTTCGAGCGCCTCTTCGATGCGAGCCCTTGTCGTCGGACGAACGCTATCGGGATCGTGGAAATATTTGGACACCGTGGGTCGCGAGATGCCGCTGAGGGCTGCGAACTCTTCCATATTCTTAATTTTGGTCATGCCAGTCTGCCTGCGGATGTTAGCGGCCTTGATCTTATCATATTTTTACATATTCTTTGCGCGCGCTAAAAATCAATAGCCAGACAAGTTCCGCGTATCTGTGCAGGCAAGGGGTTTGAATGTATCTCGGGATCGATATCGGAACGTCAGCGGTCAAGCTTGTCTGTGCGGACACCGATCGAATTCTTGCGTCGTCTTCCGTCGGAATCCAGACCTCCTCGCCACAGCCTGGCTGGTCAGAGCAACACCCCGAGTTCTGGTGGCAGGCGACGCGTGATGCGCTGACCCAGCTTGCCGGGCAAATCACGCTCTCGGAGATCAAAGCCATCGGGTTGTCCGGCCAAATGCACGGCGCTGTTTTGCTGGATCGCGGTCTGCGCCCGATCCGTTCAGCAATCCTGTGGAATGACAGTAGGGCAGTACAGGAATGTGAGGACCTGCGCGCGGCCCAGCCGGAAATTGGCCATATTGCAGGCGTCCTTCCCTTGCCGGGCTTTACCGCGCCCAAGATTGCTTGGTTGAAAAAACACGAGCCCGCCAACTATGCACAGCTTTCCCATATTCTCCTGCCCAAGGACTACATTGGGTTGTGCCTGCATGGAGAATTGGCAACCGACGCGTCCGATGCCGCCGGGACACTGTGGCTGGATCAGGCGTCGCGCAACTGGCATGCCGGAATTGCTGAGGCTTCTGACGTGGCACGCGATTGGCTGCCGCAGATTTTCGACGGCCACAGTGTCGTTGGCACTGTGACGGCACGGGCCGCAGCTGAGACGGGATTGAGACCTGATGTGCCCGTCGTGGCCGGAGGAGGGGACGCGGCAACCGGGGCGGTGTCTTTGGGTGCAACCGAACCGGGTCGAGGCTTCATCTCTTTAGGGACGTCCGGCCAGTTGTTCGTGGCGGATCGCGCTTACAAACCCAACCCCGAACGTTATGTACATGCTTTTGCGCACACGGTGCCGGGTCGTTGGTATCAAATGGCGGCGATGCTGAATGGCGCAAGGCCGATTTCGTGGATAGGTGGACAGCTTGGGCTTTCCGCAGCTGAAGTTGTTGCCCTTGCCGAAACGGTCAGCGGGGATCGCGTGCCGATTTTTCTGCCGTATTTGACTGGTGAACGCAGCCCCCTCGGCGATCCGCATATCCGGGCCTGCTTCTTTGGTCTTGAGGATTCGACAACACGTGCTGACATTTGCCGTTCCGTATTGGAGGCCATTGCGTTTAGCTTTGCCGATGCAGCGCAGAGTTTCGGCGACACTATGGATAAATTGCCGGAATTGGCTGCCATCGGAGGAGGCAGCCAATCAGATTTTCTGCTGAAGTTGATCGCGACGGTGATTGGGAAACCCGTAGTGCGCTCGGAAGGAGCCGATACTGGCCCGGCCTTTGGTGCGGCGCGGCTGGCAGCTTATAGCGACGATGTGATCACCGGAGCCGATCTCGCGTTTCAGCTGCCAACTGCAGATAGGTTCGAGCCAGCTGAAATGACAGTGCTCTTCGAGCGGTTGACACAGTTTCGCCGGCTTTATGCTGCCATCAAGAACGTTAACTAGCAGCCACCAACCAACCCTTCGCAACTCAAACTGCTTCCTGAGTGTGATGGAGGAGTTTTGTGCAGCAATTGGTAAACTGTGCGTCGCTCGACATTCCTGTAGAACGTCAAGTGCATCTTGCCTAACCGCCATAGTTGGAACGAGAAAAAGGTGAAAACCGAAATCGGAATGCGCCCCAAAATTTGGAGCAGTCTCCATAGACGGACGAATTCGAGTCCTGTGTTACGTGCGCACTGGTGTATGGGTTGCCGCAGTTCTGTTTGAAATTCAGGCCGTCGTGCGATGTGTCAAGCATCCGCCTTTATCAAATCGCTGGCCTTTTCGCCGATCATGATCGCTGGGGCGTTAGTATTGCCACTGACGATCTCCGGCATGATCGAGCAATCTGCCACTCGCAGGTTAGATATGCCGTGTACCTTTAGTTTTGCGTCGACAACGGACATCTTACTGCTTCCCATCGCGCAAGTACCGGTTGGGTGATAGATTGATGTGGAGTTGGATCTGGCCCAATCCAGCGTGCCTTCATAATCGTCGTGGCTCAGCTCAGCTGTCGGTCGAAATTCCTCTGAAATCTTTGAGGCCAGAGGGTTCTGTTCAGCAATTTTGCGCGCGATGTTCACACCGTCGACGATGGTTCGGCAATCCGTTTCCGTGGAAAGGTAGTTCGGGATGATTTTGATATATTTGGACGGATCCGGACCATTCAGGCGCAATTCGCCTCGGCTTTCCGGGCGCAGCTGACAGACCGACATCGTAAAGGCCGAGAAGGGATGTACACCTTCACCGGGGCTGTCGGCAGACCAGGGTTGGACGTGGAACTGAATGTCGGGCGTCTCTACATCCGGGCGGGTTTTCATGAATCCGGTGGCTAGGCTGGCGGCCATCGTCATAGGACCTGCACGAAACAACGCGTATTTTAGGGCGATGCGCGCCTGATTGAAATAGCTGCGCACTTCATCATTCAGCGTCGGCTCATTGCATTTGAACACCAGCCGCGCCTGCAAGTGGTCCTGCAAACCCTTCCCAACTCCGGGCAGGGCATGTTGGGGTTCGATGCCATTTTCCTTTAGATGATCCGGGTCACCGATTCCCGACAGCATCAGGATTTGGGGCGAGTTGATCGCCCCGCCTGAAAGGATGATCTCTCGTCGAACTTTCAGGGTTTGTTCGGCCCCGGTGCGATCCCGGTAAACCAGACCAGTTGCTTTTTTCCCGTCCAGAACCACGCGTGTCACCAGTGCGTTGGTGATGATGTTCAGGTTGTGACGTCCCCGGATGGGCTTGAGATAAGCCACGGCAGCGCTGCACCGGCGACCATTGCGGGTGGTTAGTTGGAAGTAACCCACGCCCTCTTGTTCGGCGCCGTTGTAATCTGGGTTGAATGGATAACCGGCGGTCTGCGCTGCGGCCACCCAGGCATCGCAGATAGGTCGTTGAATGCGCATATTGGACACAGACAAAGGCCCGCCGACCCCGTGATATTCGTCTTCGCCCCGCTCCTGATCTTCACAGCGCTTAAACAGGGGAAGGACATCATCCCAGCCCCAACCTTCATTCCCCATTTGCCGCCAGCGGTCATAATCCTCTTTCTGACCGCGCACATACAACAACCCGTTCAGCGAGGATGAGCCGCCCAGGACCTTGCCCCGTGGCCAGTCGATTGACCGCCCGTTCAACCCCGGATCGGGCTCGGTGCGATAGCACCAATCAACAGAAGGGTTATGCATGGTTTTGAAATAGCCGACCGGGATATGAATCCAGGGGTTTGTGTCACGGCCACCCGCTTCAAGCAAAGCAACGGTTGTATTGGGATCGGTGCTCAGCCGGTTGGCAATGACACAGCCCGAAGATCCCGCGCCAACAACTGCATAATCCACCTCCATGATCGCCTCCTTCCAACGTCGTTGAAAAAAACTCTATGCAGGATGCAAGAATTATACTAGCATTTTTTGATACAAAACGTCTCAATAATTGCGATCAGGGAGGTAAGCAATGGAGATCGGTAAGAAACTAAGTGGCATTTCCCGGCGGGATTTTTTTCGTGTGGCAGGGCGCTATGGCATGAGTTCGACTCTGCTGGCCGCAGGTGGCTTCGGTGGCGCGATGAGTCTGGCGAATCTGGCGCAGGCAGCCGAATCAACCTACGAAAAGCGCTTTTCGAAAGAACCGAAGCACACGCTGAAATTTGGCGCATCGGGGTTCAACACCCGCAATCTTCTGATCGAACGCGCGGGCGCGATCGAATTTGCGCGGGACTTGGAAGAACGCACGGACGGTGAGATTCGGATCGAATTCATTGGCGACAACCAGATCTGCGGCCAGTTGAGCTGTGTTGAAAAAACCCAGCAGGGGATTGTCGATATTTATGCGGCCTCAACGCAGAACTCGGCCGGTGGCGCGCCTTATCTGAACGTGCTGGACTATGCCTATATGTTCCCCAGCCGTGCGGCGCAGTATCACTTCTTCTATAGCCCCGCGAGCCAGCGTATCCTGCGCGAACCGCTGGAGAAACGGCACGGGCTGAAGTTCCTGTTTACCCATTGTGAGTTGCGCGGTTTGCAAATGGGATCGACTTTTGCGGACAAACCAACTGTCACCAAGCTGGAAGAATTGTTCGGTACCAAGAACCGTGTGACGGGTACGCAGTTGGGCAGAATTGCAATGCAGCTGTTGAACTTGAACCCGGTGCCGGTGGCTTGGGAAGAAACGCTGGATGCGCTCAAGACTGGTCTGATCGACGGGGCGGAAACCTGGGCGTCGGCCGTGGCTTACGCCAATATGGCACCTGTGGTTTCGCAGTCGGTCAACCTGAAATTCTTCTGTGGCACTGAACACACATCCATGTCGGCCAAGGTCTTTGACGGTCTGGGCGGAGAGTTGCAGGATGCTGTGATGGAATCCTCATATTTCACGCAAGCCTTGATCCAAGGCGCGAACGAGGCGGCGCTGCTGAACACTGTGGGCTTCTCGGACCCGCAATTGCCCAACACGATCTTTGCCGAAAACGGAGTGCGTCCGGCTTTCCTGGCGGACGATCAGATCAAATTAGCGGAAGAAATGTGCGCCCCGAACTACAACCCTGAACCTTGGGCGCAGTGGCGCGAACGCCTTAACAAATGGGCCGGCGGCATCGATACCTATCAGGAAATCTACGACATCGCGCGTGAGATCCCAGCGGACACGCTGCCCGAGAATGTCGAGCCGCGCCGTTGGTGGATGGGCCAGGCCTGATAAACTCACAGACCTGGCCTGGTACCGGGCCAGGTCAACCAATTACCGACTGGGAGGACGGGGTTCATGTCGTTTTGGGCAGACACAGGTGCGATCTTCAGCGCCTTTCTCAGCCAGGATTCGTTCGAGATTCAATCCGCGTTGGAATCCGATGCCACGTGGGTTTGGGGCGCGATTGTGTCGGCCCTCGGCGGGTTCGTGATCATGCTGATCTATCGGGCGGTGCCCTTCGTCGAACGGCATCTGGAACGCTCGGTGATGGTGTATTCCTACCTCGCGATTGCTTTGATTATCTTTTGGGGCGTGATCGACCGATTTGTGTTCAACGACCAAGAGCCGTGGTCAACCACCATTCCGCCTCTTCTGTTCATGGTCATGGCGTGGTTCGGAGCGTCCTACAACGTACGCCTGCGCACACATCTGAGTTTCAGCGAGTTTCGCACGGCCATGCCGCGCGGCGGGCAATTGGCTTGTCTTATCCTTGACGCGGTTCTGTGGTTCATCTTTGCGGTGATCGTCATTGTGACCACGACCCGGTTGGTGGCGCTGTCGGCGTCTAACTTTCAGATCGTTCTGGGCACCGACAATATCATGCAGTGGTGGTTCCTTCTGGCTGCGCCTCTATCCTTCTTTCTGATGGTCGGACGGGTATTTCAGAACCTTGCCGATGATTTGCACAACTGGAAAACAGGCGAGCCGCTGATCAAGCAGGCCGTGATCGGAGCAGACTAATGACAGACGGAACCATGGTCACACTGATCTCGCTTGGGGTCACTTTTCTATTCATGTTGGGCGTACCCGTCCTGCTGGTCATCGGCTATTGGGTCATCGGTTGTTCCTTTGTCCTTGGCCTGACGCTGGACAACATGGGGGCCGAACTTTTGAACGTGTTCAACAAAGGGTTCGCCCTGCTGGCGATGCCGCTTTTCATCCTGACCGGAGACCTGATCAACAAATCAGGCATCGCGAGACGGCTCAGCGATTTTGCGTATGCCTGTCTGGGTTGGATACGCGGCGGGCTGGCGATGGCGTCGCTGGGCGCTTGCGGATTGTTCGCCGCAATCTCGGGGTCGAACTCGGCGACAACCGCGACCATCGGTTCGATGCTGCACCCTGAGATGGTCAAAGGCGGCTACGACGAGCGGTTCAGCGCTGCGACCGCAGCGGCGGGCGGCACAGTGGGGATCATAATTCCTCCGTCGATTATTTTCATCGTCTACGGCTTCCTGATGAACCTGCCGATTTCCGAACTGTTCGTAGCAGGTATCCTTCCGGGCGCGCTGATGGTGTTTGGCATGCAATTTGCGTGCTGGATCATCTGCCGTATGAACGGATGGGGTCATCTGATTCCGCTGCAACTGAATCGGGTGCTAAAAACCGCGTTCGGAGCGTGGTTGGGTTTCTTCGCCATCGGACTGGTGCTTTGGGGCATCTATACAGGCAAGTTTTCTCCGACCGAGGCGGCGGGCGTGACGGTCGGCTTCTGCGTGATCGCAGGTTTGGTCAGCTATCCGATCAACCGGATCATGGGCGCAAGGAACGACATTTCACCCACCGAGAAGACCTTTGCCGAGATGTTCGTGGTCGAAGGCTTCACAATCCCTGAAATCCCGTCAATCGTGATCCGCTCGGCACAGATCACCGGCATCCTCGCGCCGCTGATTGCAATTTCTGTGGTGATGCAGCAAATCCTGTCGCTGCTTGGGGCGCAAGAAACCATTGGGAACTTTGTGACCTCGATGGGCGGTTACCACGCGGTTCTGTTTACCTCGATGGTTATCGTCTTCTTCTCAGGCATGGTGCTGGAAAGCCTTCCGGTCACGATCATTCTGGCCCCGATCCTGGCGCCGATTGCGGCCTCGGTCGGGATCGATCCGATCCATTTCTCGGTAATCTTCCTTGTGGGCGCATCCATCGGGTTCATCACACCGCCATACGGGTTGAACCTCTATGTGGCGTCAGGTGTGACCGGCGTGCCCTATTTCCGGCTGCTACGCTATACGGTGCCTTATCTGGTGGCCCTGTTGTCTGTCTGGATTTTAGTATCGCTGGTACCCGATCTGGCCTTGATCCTGCTGCCAAATAACTAGACTGTCACGTTATGGTTGAGACGGATACACAGGACAAGGAAACTCAGATTCCGACCAATTTGCGCCTCCTTCTCATCCTTGAGGAGGTGGCGCGAAGAGGAATTGCCGTCAAACCATCAGACCTTGTCGAAACACTGGGTTTGGCCAAACCAACCGTTCACCGCCTGCTGCAGACCGCAGAATCCGAAGGTTTCCTGCAGCGCGACCTTGATGGGCGCTCGTATGGCCCTGGGCATCGGCTACGGCTGCTTTCGGTTAATACGATGTCTTCCGAGCACCTGCGTACGGCGCGTTTGGCAATCTTGCGCAGCGTAGCAGAAGAGGTTGGTGAAACTTGCAATCTCGCCGTCCCGGACCGAGAGGGAATGATCTATCTGGACCGGGTGGAAACGAAGTGGCCGCTGCGAATTCAACTGCCGGTGGGTACACAGGTACCTTTTCATTGTACCGCCAGTGGTAAGATGTATCTCTCGACACTGCGGCAAAAAACGCTGGATGGATTTCTTGCAGCGGGTAACCTGAAACCGCAGACTGAACGATCTCTGACTGATCCCAAGGTATTGCGGGTGGAAATCCAAAACATCGCCAAGAACCGGTTTTCCACCGACGATGAGGAATTCATGGCTGGAATGACGGCCCTTGCTGTGCCCGTTTTGGATGGGCAGGGCAGGTTGGTGGCCACGCTGTCGGTGCACGCCCCGACACAACGTCACGACGTCAAAAGCCTAATGTCGTTTCTGGGAATACTGCAAAAAGCGGCGGACGAACTTTCGTCTCTTTTGAACGAGTGAATTGCGTCTGAGGTTGCCGTCAAACGTGAGCTTTTCCCACCAGCTGCTACGTCAATCATCGACTGGTTTTGGCGAGTTCTGGACCAAAGCTGACGAGAGCGTGATCAAGGTTCGGTATGGGCGTTTGCTAAACTTTGCAAAGTCGAAATTCTGTGCAGCGAGGCCTTAGGTGGGTAACGCAGCATTCGACACATTGAGCGCTTTTTGTGCCGTAGTCGCAGCGAGAGGTATGACCGAAAGTCAGATCGAGAGATACCGCAGGGATGGGTTCATTGTCCTCGAGCGAAGGGTCTCAGACGCAATCATCAGTTCCATTCATACCGAGACCGACTGTTTCACGAACATGGCCCGCGGGATGACGGCCTCGGATGAGCGGCTGGATCTGGAAGACTGCCATACGCCACAAAGCCCGCGCATCCGCCGGGTGAAACTGCCCCATACTCAGTCGAAGGTGATCGACGATCTGATGCGCTCGGACCATATTCTGGCGCCGGTTCGGGATTTGATCGGTCCGGACTTGCGGCTGCGGACGACCAAGCTGAACATGAAGTCTGCAGGTTTCGGTGCGGCGGATGAATGACATCAGGACTGGACGTTTTACCCCTACACCGATGACGACGTTCTGGCCGTCGGCATCATGATCGACGATATGCAGGACGGATACGGCCCGCTGCGGGTGTTCCCCGGTTCCCACAGAGGGCCGGTCTATTCACACCATCACTAAGGGGTCTTTGCTGGTAGAATGGATCTGGAAGCTTTTGGGCTGGACAGCGGCAACTCGGTGCAGCTGATGGGCCCCGCCGGTTCGATCTCAATCCATAACGCACGCATCATTTATAGCTTGGATCTTAACACCTCACCCAAGGATTGGCGGGTGATCTTTTATGAGACGATGGCGGCGGATGCTTTTCCGATTGTAGGCGGTTGCGGAACTTGGGAAGGAATTGAAGAGTTTGACCAGCGTTTGCTGTGCGGTCAGTCGACGCTGGAGCCGCGCATGGAATCCAGTTCACTGAGCGTAGCAGCGCCGGATGCTCCTACCCAAGGCTCGATCTATGAAGTCCAAAAGGCCATGGGAAAACGCGCTTTCACCATTGCTAATAGAAAAATGAAAATGTCCAACCGGCAACGCTTCTTTGCCTGTTTGGTACGTTGAAACGTGAATTCGCTCGCTGATCTTATCTATTGCGGATGGATGCACTTCTCACGTTGGCCGCGTGAGCAAGAGCCGAATAATTTTGAAGTATCCCGAAGCGGTAGGGCCTGAAGATCGTTGCAACTCCCGCCTGATACGCAAGTTGGGTGTGCAACAGTTTTTTGGTTAAACTCAAATCAATTCACTAAATGCTATTTATATATGAATTGCTTGGTATGGTGGCCTTATGAACTCACTAACCAGAATTACGCGAGGTGTAGGCGTCGCCTTTAAAGATGGCAGGGTGAAGGGCCTTCTTGCCTTCACAGCTGGTATGATCCTATGGGCGTCGGCGTTTTACCATTATGTCGAAGGGTGGAGTTGGCTCGATTCCATCTACTTTTCTGTCGTGACAATTTCGACTGTGGGGTTTGGCGACTTTTCTCCTGAAACCGCGGCAGGGAAGATCTTTACGATGTTTTACATCATCGTGGGCCTTGGCATCTTTGTGACTGCGGCTACCACGGTGGCGGATACAATTTTGTCTCAGGATGACAAAAAAGAGGACAATTAGGTTTTGCCCCTTTGAGCCAATGCGAGTTCATACGCAGGCATTAGTTTGACCAAACAGCGCTGTCCCAAACAGGTTTTACTGTGGTTTATAAGCAGCGGTAGGATCCTCAAAAGTTTAAACAATATACATATTACGTTTTTTGAGTGTATCGTTCAGCAAACTGATAAAGGAGGGATGGTATGGAAAAGACCCAGGACGCGAAGATTGTCGATCTCGCGATAAGATTGCTGTTTCTTGGACTATTCCTCTACAGCGCTTTGGTAATGGTCGCTCCACTGGCAAGCGTGGTTATTTGGGCGACGATCCTGTGCGTCGCGCTCTATCCGGTTTTCGATTGGCTGCAATCTAAGTTGGGTGGACGGAAGAAACTTGCCACGACAATCTTAGTTTTGTTGGGCCTTGTTTTGACCTTGGGGCCGGTCGCAACGGCAGTATCCGGAGCTGCCGAACTTGGATCTGAATTTGCGGAACAAGCGGATAAGGGCGAGCTAAAAATCCCACCAGCACCCGAGGGCCTCAGTGAACTGCCGCTGGTCGGAAACAAGTTTGCCGAAGTCTGGGGCTTGTTTGAACGAAACTTGGATGGCGCACTCGCCAAATATGGCGCGCAGATTCTGGAGATCACCAAGTCACTGTTCGGAAGGGTGTTGAGCATCGGACTTGGGCTTTTAGCGCTGGCTCTGTCCGTGTTGATCATGGGCGCCTTGTTCAGCCCCGGGCCAAGTTTGGTGCAAGGCCTTCAGCGCTTTGCCAACCGAGTCTTTGCACCCCGAGGCGGCGAGTTCGTGACCCTGGCCGGCGCTACGATCCGCAATGTGACGAAGGGTGTGATCGGCGTGGCTGCCATTCAGGCGGTTGTCGTTTGGATATTGTTGGCGCTGTTCGGAATTGGCTCGGCCGCCACACTAGCGTTTATTTGCCTGATCCTCTCGATTATCCAAATCGGGCCCGGCTTGGTTCTTTTGCCGGTAATCATCTATGCCTGGAGCACGATGTCCGGTGGAACCGCGTTGATCTTCACCATACTGGCTATACCTGTCGCGATAATGGACAGTTTCCTAAGGCCTGTATTCATCTCGAAAGGCCTCGAAACACCCATGCTGGTCATCCTCATTGGCGTTCTCGGCGGCATGATGGCCTACGGATTGATCGGAATCTTCATGGGTCCCGTCCTATTCGCCGTCTTTTACGAGCTGTTCAAAGTTTGGATTGACGCGCCGGCAGAATCCGAAAGCGCCGCTGAAGGAGCGGCGAAATGAGAAAGACTATATGGACCACTCTGGCCGTCATTCTTGTCTTTCTGGTCTGGTACCTTGTCGCTGACCGAAAAACGCCGTTTACCGGGAACGCCCGCGTAAAAGCTATCGCTACCCAGATCGTTCCACAGGTCACCGGAACAGTGACCGAGGTTCTTGTTGAAAACGGTCAAGTTGTCTCGGCCGGCGATGTTCTGGTTCGGATCGATTCCAGACCCTACGAAATTGAACGCGACAAGGCGGAAGCTGATCTTGAAGCAGCCACGCAGGAGGTGGGCGCGTCCTCGGCTGAGGTGAGGGCCGCACAAGCCAAACTGGCACGGGCCCAGAGTGATCTGGACACGATGCGCATTCAGACCGAGCGTGTTTTTACACTGGAAAAAAAGGGATTGATCGCTGTCTCAAAGGCCGATGATGCCCGAGGTCAATTGGCAGAGTCTGAGGCAAATTATGAAAACGCCAAGGCGGATCTGGAAAAAGCAAAGCAACGGCTGGGAGACGACGGGATTGAAAATCCGAAAATCCAACGCGCCCTGGCTGCCTTGGCGGATGCAGAGCTAAATCTTGAATGGACCGAACTGCGTGCTCCGGCAACGGGCGTCATTTCCAATCTGTTGATCGCTCCCGGAACTTATGCGCGATCCGGTCAGGATCTTTTGACGTTTCTGGATGCAACCGACGTATGGATCGAAGCGTATTTCACCGAAAACAACCTCGGCAGGGCTGTGGTGGGATCTCCTGTCGATGTCGTGCTGGATATGCATCCGGGCCAGATTGTTCCGGGCGTGATCGAAAGCTTCAGCTCGGCTGTATCCCTGAGTGGCGGAGATGAACCAGGCCAACTGGCGAGCCCGCCAAGCACCAAAGGGTTTCTGCGCGAACCAGAACGGTTCCCAGTTCGGATCGTGCTACCGGGATATGAGGCCGGAAGCGCCGAAGACGATCTGCGCTTCCAACTCAACGGGCAGGCCGATGTGATCATGTACCTGAGCGACAATTCCCTGTTGAACGTGGTTGGTCGAACCTATATCCGTTTGGTCTCAATACTGTCTTATGCCTATTGAGGATCGAAAATCCGTTCTTCGGCTCGCGCTGGGTGTAACCGGCGTTTTCGCCTTGGGTTTGTTTCTGGGGTGGCCATTGGCGGTTGTGGGGGCAGTTTTCACCGCTTTGTTCCTACAGGCCCCAGCCGCGCTGCCTTTGGCGGCATTCGCCAAGCTGTTTGTTTTCTCAATAGGATTGATGTCCATCTCATTCCTGTTGTCTTCAGTCTTCGCGCCCTACCCCGTGGTATTCCTTATTCTGGTGGCCATCGGGATCATCCTGTCCTTCATGTGGTCAGTTTCAGGGGCCGGTGTTTTACCCGGTGTCATAGCGCTTATGGGGGCGTTGATGATCCCGAACCTTGTTTTGCAATCGCAGGATCTGGCGTTGGTGCTCGTGTTTTGGATACCGATGAACCTACTCTTTGCCGGTTTCGTCGCGACGCTGATGTTTGTGCTGATACCAGCGGAACCTCAGACAACCGCTCAGAAGAAAGCTGACGCGCCACCAGACTTTGACCGCTACCGGCGGATCGTCAGAATGTCGCTAGTGACGGTTCCATTTGCCATGGCGTTTTTTTTGTCCGGCGCCTCAGCTTTGTTGGTTCTGTTCTTTGTTGCCCTTCTGAGCCAACAACTGGCGGCAATGCCGTCAATGGGCAAAGCCGTCGCCAAAGCCATGCTTACGGCAAACCTGCTTGGGGCAGCGGTGTCGATCATTTGCTATGAGGTAAACGTAATCGCACCGACTATTGTGACACCTGTTTTATTGTGTTTGGGCTTCTGCTTCGCACTCGGAGCGCTTGGAAAATCTCAGGTCCCGCTAGCAGCAGCAGCCGGTTCAGCATTGACAACGGTTCTGATCGTTTACGGAGGGTCGATTGCGCCCTTTTCGGACGAGGCTGACGTCAAAAGTATCACTCGCGTATTGCAAGTCGCCGGGGCCGCCTTCTTCGTGATTGTCGCTTACGTCATAGTAGACGAGTTCTGGCCGGAAAGGAAAAAGCAGGTTTCTTGAAGTGCCTGAAGTAAAGTGCCTGGTTGTCCATACCAGCAACAAATAAGCGGCATGTTTGCGCTTAGAAATCGTTGCTGCAATCCAAGCAAGCATCGACGATTGAGGCTACCGCCCCTCGGGGTATCACGATGCTGTTCGGACCGGCCGTCGGAGGTATCTTTGCCGAGTTTGGTATGTGGCGCATGGGATTTGGAGTCATGTTGCCTATCACTGTTTTGTTTGTTGCGTTGACCTTGAAGTTGCTGCCCCGCAGCGAACAAGACCACAAATCGACCGCACCCATTGCTTTCGGGCAGTTGGCGTTACTTGCCGGGTCGGTATTGGCGGTTTCCCTTGGCAGTATCGCCCCGTCTGTTGCGTTGGCAGCTGCTGCAGTACTTGCGTCTGTTTTTCTGCTTCTGACGCTGATGCGTCGTGAACAGACTGAGGCGGTGCGGTTGTTTCCCCGCGGAGCTACCGTTCCCGGGTCGCCGCTGTTTCTGGCCATATCGGTCATGGCGCTTTTGATATTCTGTATCAATGCCGAGTTCTTCATGCCGTTTTATCTGCAAAGACTGCATGAGCTCAGCCCGTTAATGGCAGGCTACGTGGCGGCGTTGGTCTCGATTGGATGGGCGGTGTCCGAAGTTTACTCCGCACGCTTTACAGGTCGACAGATGCACAAAGCGGTTCTGGCAGGGCCAAAGGTGATTTGAGGACCAGTGTGGAAACCCTGAGCATACCTTCCCAAGAGCTTGAGGCGCGTCCCGGCGGCATGATGGTCCACACCACAGAGACATCTGTATGACAGATTGCAACCCATGACCGCGATGGGAAAGGTATGCCGCCTGCCGGTTCGGCCCATGGCCATACGGGCAAAGGGCCAGCCGGAAAAACGAACCTGTGTCAAATGATCCGAAACACCTATGATGTTGAATGCCGCCTCCCGCCTCATGGGCAAGCGGATATCGCACTCGATGAGCGATGGCACCCTGACGGTTCGGGGTACGGTATTGCGGGCTGCAAGTGTCACGACTTACGGCGACCAAACCTCTGAGTTTTTCGGTTGCCCTGCCAAAGTAACAAGCTGCAGCGCGTTCAACCATACTGCTCGGCAGGAATCGCATGGCCCGCGCTTTCATTCATATTGTTTTTAAGTTGGGCGCAAGCAAGGCCGGGGTTTGAATTGTCGGAATGAACCGCCGGAATTTTGAACCCAACCGATCGACGTTAACTCCCTTTTGCAAGACTCGTGCTTGCCCGAAACTGAGTCGGTGTCATGCCCGTCTGACCTCGAAAAAACCGGGTGAAGTGGGACTTGTCTGAGTATCCCAGCAGAAGGCCGATTTCGGCGATGGTTTTTCGGTTCTGTTTCAGGTGTTCTTTGGCCACATCTATCTTCAGGCGTTTGATTTCACGGGGCAGTGTCGTTCCTTGTTGCTGCAGCACTTTCAAAAACCGATCCGTCTGTATGCCCAGCAGGCCGGAAACGATATGTTGCCCCAGATCCGCTTCATCCAGTTTGTCGCGCAGTACGGATCGTATGGCCGCGACTACAGTGATCTCTTCTTCGGGTTGGGCGGTGGTCGGGGGATTGGCTGTCACCCCGGGCGCCTGAGCCTTGAACAACCAGTCCACAGGAAAGCTGATCTGCATTCCGGGTGAGGTCCCGAGGCAAACCTCAATCCCTTTGTATCCAACAGGAACGCCGTTGATATAGCGGCTTTCCCATCGCACGACCGACGGGTCCCAGGCCTGTCCTACAACGGTTTGCAGCAACCTCACGTAAATCGCGGCCCCAAATCCAGTAACCTGCACAGGTGGCACGGCCGGTTCCTGCTGTCGTTCAATCTGGTAGGTCGCTTTGTCCGTGTCGACGATCAGCCGGTGCCGAACCGAGCTGGATTCTTGCGGGACAATTTGCACAAAGCGGGCAAAGAACTCAAAGAGCGACTTTGAGGACTGCCGGGCCTGAGCAAATGGCGGCCATGCCTGCAGATCGAATGTCTCTCCGACATGAAGGCCAAGGAAGCGGTCACTGGCCAGATCCGAAAAGGCGTTAATAAGCCCGAAGACCAGTTCGGAATGCACGTAAACGGATGGGTCGGACAAAAGCTCGGCGTGAAGACCGACTTGATCCAAAGCTGGTCGTGGGTCAATTTGGCGCTCGGTGAGGTATCGCAAAAACGGTGCCGCCAGGGCGAGCCGAATGAACCCTTCGCTTTGGCCTTGCGGGATCGTGTTGAGGGGCACGGGTAAATACCTCCGGTTCAGGCAATCTGTCTGGTGATGTTGCCACTTTTTGCTCCACATTCGAACATCCGAATAAAAATGTGGCAACCCGGTTGGGAGATTTCGAACTAGCATTACAACATCTGAATTCAATGAGGTTACCCATGACCGGATTTCGCAATGCTCGGCTTTCGGCCGCCTTCTTCGCAGTTGTGTTT
This sequence comes from Ruegeria sp. CE8, assembly GCF_056537465.1. Taxonomy (NCBI): domain Bacteria; kingdom Pseudomonadati; phylum Pseudomonadota; class Alphaproteobacteria; order Rhodobacterales; family Roseobacteraceae; genus Ruegeria; species Ruegeria sp. CE8. The sequence goes on along the minus strand of NZ_JBQFRP010000002.1, from coordinate 533,581 downwards.
TGCTTTGGCTCGCCTGTGCTGGCTCAGGATGCGGAGCCGCCTCAAACCTTGTTTACCAATGTGCATGTGTTTGACGGAGTGAATGAGCAGCGCATTGAAAATGCAAATGTGCTGGTCGAAGGCAACCTGATCAAGGCAGTTTCAACGGAAGCCATTGATGCGCCGGATGCCACGATAATTGACGGCGGGGGACGTACGCTGTCACCGGGCTTTATCGAGCTTCACGCGCACCTGATGCTGATGGGGCCGTCTCTTCCAGCCATGGAAGCCAACACGACCTGGGAAGATTTTGCGATCCATGGCGCACGGATGGCTGAGATGTATCTTATGCAGGGTTTCACCACGGTCCGGGACGCGGGTGGCGCAAACGGCGGACTGCGTAGAGCGATTGATGCGGGGCAAATTGCCGGACCTCGGCACTATGCTTCCGGAGCGTTTCTTGGAACCCGAGGCGGTCATGCAGACTTTGCCAATTTCACCGCGCCGCCGGGTTCCGAAACGAATATGGGTCGTCTGAATCTGGCTCAGGAAGTGGACAGTGTCGCCGACGTTCAGAAATTCGGCCGCAACAACTTTCGGATGGGCGCTACTCAACTGAAATACATGCAGTCCGGCGGTGTTGTTTCGGCATTTGACCCGTGGCAGTTGCTGGCTGATTCACGGAAGAAATTGAAGCTGCGGTGCAGGTCGCCAACGAATACGGTAGTTATGTGATGGCACATTCCTATCGCAAAGAAGCGATCCTGAACGCGTTGGAAGCCGGTGTGATGTCGATTGAGCACGGGTTCTCTTTTGACTGCGAAATCGCCGAGGTGATGAAAGAAAAGGGGGCGTATATCACGACGAACCTAACGGCTTTCGACCCGGGCTTGCTTGAAATCCCTGCCGTAGCAAATGTGCCGGCTAGCCTGGCCAAGGCAAAGTCGGCCTCGGCCACTTTTGCGGGTTATATCGACAACATGAAGGAATGCCCGGTCAAGCGCGGGTTCCAGACAGACTGTGTTGGATCGGTCGAAGCCTGCAACATACAGATCGCTTATGAAAAGCACCTCAATAATGAGTTCTTTGGACCCTACACGTCCATGGTGACCCTGACTTCAGTAGGTGGTGAGGTCGTCGCGCTGTCCGGTGATTTCATGAACCCCTACACCGCAGGCAAGCTCGGCGTGATCGAAGAAGGGGCATATGCGGATATCCTGCTGATCGATGGCAACCCGCTCGAGGATTTCTCAGTCGTGGGTACTGGAGATCAGTGGTTTGGTGCAGACCCAAGGCCCGATAGTCCCGAAACTATTCGACTGATCATGAAAGACGGTGTGATATACAAAAATACGCTGAACTAAATTAAGGTGGCTATACCGCATCGGGCAATGCGACGGAGGGCGCGGATGAGAACCATGTACGGGATTGTCGCTGTTATTGCGCTGGCTTTGGCCGGGCCTTCTGTGGATGCGGCCCCCGGCATGGCTGTTGACTGGTCCGATCTGCCAGACCCTTCCGTGCAGGTTTTTGAAGATCCCTATCGCGATCTTAGCCCCGAACAGTTTGATGATGTGCTTTTTGTCGTGCGATTGCGTGGAAGGTTGCAACAGGACGGCGGCAGCGCTGAAGAACGGCAGAAATGGCAGGAACTTCTGACCGAGACTGAAGACGCCCTGGCCGCAGGCGGTATCGATATCGACTGGCTGCTTGACCAGCGGCAAGTTGTGACCGAACGACGGAAGAAAGCTGGCACAGCCGGCAATCCGCAGTTCGACGGTCAGACAGTGACGTTGGCCGGTTTTGCTATCCCGGCTCCGGCAGATGCGGATGGTCGTCCTGTCGCTTATCTGGTGCCGGAAAGGGGGATGTGCAGCCACCTGCCTCCGCCCCCGCCAAATCAGATGATCCGGGTGCGGCTGAATGGTGACTGGGTGCCCAGCTATTTCCACGAGCCCGTGCGCCTGACCGGGAAACTGACCATTGATCCGTCGGATCAAAGAATGATGGTCGTTGATGGCCTGATGCCCATGCGCGCAACATTCACGCTGGACACCGACAGTGTCGAGACATTGGAAACTCGGGAAGACCGGTTGGAATGGACGCAGAGCGTGGCTGACCGCATTCGTGCCGCGGGCCACCGCAAGACGGGTGGAGCCAAGGCGTCAGAATGATACGTCTACTGATTGCTGTTCTTGTGCTGGCCTGTGCAGACATTGCGTCGGCGCAAGGCCTGTCCGGGCCTTCATCTGTTCAGGCTGAACTCGAACCCGGAGATGGCCTGACCGACCCGCAGTACCGCTCGGACTTCCCGCGCAACATCGCCCCCCGATGGTTTGCCTGGAAGGACCGATTGGCCGAAGACGGGTTTCGGTTCAATTTCGATTATCTGGCACTTGGCCAATCCACAAATGCCGATCTGGGACCCGGCGAAGCTGCCAGTGGGATCGCCCGTTTCTATGGCAACTGGCAGGCGACTGAACGCGGCTCTCTGACTTTCAAAGTTGAGCATCGTCACAGCTATACGGATGTCGCCCCTCAATTCCTTGGTCTCGATAGCGGTGCGCTGTCCATCACGGGAACGGCTTTCAACGACAGCGGCTTGCTGCTGACCAACCTGTTCTGGACGCAAAGGGCAGATGATGGCGCGTGGACTTTGCAAATTGGCCAGATCGACGTCACCGATTTCGTCGATGTGTATGGTCTGGTCAGCCCGTATAGCGGCTTCCAGAACCTTTCTTTCAATACTAACCCGACGATCAATGCGCCAAACCCGGGACTAGGGATTGCCGGAGGGCTTAAGCTAAGCAGCAACTTGTATGCTGTGGCCAGCTTGGCCGATGCAAACGCGGACCCAGCGGACCCGAATTTTGACGTGTTCAGCGATGGCAAACTGTTCAAATCGTTGGAGCTTGGGTACACATCCAGCTTTGACCGCATCTATTTTGACAACGTTCACCTTACTCTCTGGCACGCAGATGCGGCCGATGATGGCAGCCGCGCCGAGGATTACGGAGCGGCCTTTTCCGCCGCCTGGTTTGTGAACAACACATGGATGCCGTTCTTTCGAGCCGGAGCCGCGAAGGGAACAGCTGCGCTTTACGACCGGTCCGTCTCGGCCGGTATCGGCTATTATGGGCGTAACACGGATCTTGCCGGATTGGGTCTGAACTGGTCCGAAGCGCGTGGCATCAACGGTGATCAGTTCACTTTGGAAGCTTTCTATCGGTTCTCGATTTCACCGGGCCTTCAGATCACGCCGTCTGTGCAGTTCATTGAGAACCCATTGTTGAACCCGATGCAATCCAGCGTCACTTTAGTCGGCTTGCGAACGCGTGTCGTGTTTTGATGCTGCGGGCGCGCGAAGGGTGCGCAAATCAGATGATCGTTGTGTTCGCTTGTTCGCGGGACGCGCTGGGCTGCGGTGCCATTTGACTAGTGAGCTGGTTCAAACGGGCAATCAGGAAGTATCGCATTGACGCTTTACGGCTGGGCAGCTTTTGACTAGGTGTCCGGGCATACGGTGCCGCTCCAGTTTTTGCCCAAATTGACGTCGGGCGAAATTCACGGTTAACCATTTGCCGGCAATCATATTTTGAGAGCGGCAAGCCAAAAATTTACAAAAAACTTGAATATTTGTTCATTTGTTTACACAACATTCTTTCATTTTTAACAGGTTATTGAGAATTTTTCAGAACCCCCTCCATACTCAAGATGCGCAGAACTGCGCTTTTTTCGTCCAGCGGAAGAGGAGCCAATGGACGAGAATTGGGAAATGGGAGGAATTAATGACTAATAAATCTGTCACACGCCGCGGCGTGTTGAAGTCTGGTGCCGTCGCGGGCACGGGTCTGGCCCTGCCAACGATCTTTACGGCTTCGTCGGCCGCCGCGTTCACCAATGAACCCACCGGGTCCTCGGTTGTATTGGGCTTCAACGTCCCGCAGACCGGACCGTATGCCGAAGAAGGGAATGACGAGCTTCTGGCGCAACAGCTGGCCGTCGAGCATCTGAATGGCGAAGGCGACGGTGGTTGCCTGAACACGTTCTCGTCCAAAGCGCTTCAGGGCAACGGTATCCTCGGCAAGAAGGTCGAGTTTGTTACCGGCGACACTCAGACCAAATCTGACGCGGCGCGCGCATCGGCCAAGTCGATGATCGAGAAAGACGGCGCGATCATGATCAACGGTGGTTCGTCCTCGGGCGTGGCCGTCGCGGTTCAGGGTCTGTGTCAGGAGGCGGGTGTGATTTTCATGGCCGGTCTGACCCACGCCAACGACACCACGGGCAAGGACAAGAAGGCCAATGGGTTCCGCCATTTCTTCAACGCTTACATGTCGGGTGCCGCGCTGGCGCCGGTGCTGGCAGCTGAGATGGGCAACGAGCGCCGCGCCTATCACCTGACCGCCGACTATAACTGGGGTTGGACTCAGGAAGAGTCGATCGTCGCTTCGACCGAAGCCTTGGGATGGGAAACGGTCAACACGGTCAAGACACCGCTCGCGTCAACGGACTTCTCGTCTTACATCGCGCCGGTTCTGAACTCGGGCGCGGACGTTCTGGTTCTGAACCACTATGGCGGCAACATGGTGAACTCGCTGACCAACGCGATCCAGTTCGGGCTGCTCGACAAGGTTGCCAACGGCAAGGACTTCAAGATCGTCGTGCCGCTGTATTCCGAGCTCATGGCCGCCGGTGCCGGCGAGAACATCAAGGGCGTGCTGGGTTCGATGAACTGGAACTGGCAACTGCAGGATGAGGGTACCAAAGCCTTCGTGAAATCCTTTGGTGAGAAGTACGGCAAACCGCCGTCAAACTCGGCCCAGACCTGCTATGCGCAGACACTGCTCTATGCTGACGCGGTTGAGCGTGCGGGCACCTTCAATCCATGTGGTGTTGTCGAAGCTCTGGAAGATTTTGAGTTCGACGGACTGGGCAATGGTCCGACCTGGTATCGCGGCGCGGACCATCAGTGCTTCAAAGACGTGCTGGTTGTGCGCGGCAATGAGAACCCCACCAACGAGTATGACACGCTTGAAATCGTCGAGATCACGCCGCGTGCGCAGGTCGAGTACGATCCCGAGCACCCTATGTTCGCCGGTGGCGAATTGGGCAAGTGCAATCCGGGTGCGTAAGCCCATTGGTTGACGTCTGACCGCCGGTCTCGGCGGCCAGACACCCTGTGGCCGGGGTCTCGGTCCCGGTCATATCCACACAATTCACGCTGACCAACCCTGAGGTGGGGCTAATGGACGCCATCCTACTGCAAATTCTCAACGGTCTGGACAAGGGCTCGGCTTATGCGCTGATCGCACTGGGCCTGACGCTGATCTTCGGGACGCTCGGCGTCGTGAACTTTGCCCACGGGGCATTGTTCATGATCGGTGCGTTCTGCGCCGTTACTTTGCAAAAGCTGCTGAACCTGAGTTTCGAAACTCTGGATGAATCCCAAAAGGACTTTCTGGGCAACCCGCTGAAGGTCGAAACCCCTTATGTCGAGGCCTGGTTCGGCCCCGAGGTCGGCGCAACCATCATCGACTGGTCGGTACCACTGGCCATCCTCTTCGCGATCCCGATCATGCTGTTGGTCGGCTATGTGATGGAGCGCGGGCTGATCAAGCATTTCTACAAGCGCCCGCACGCGGATCAGATTCTCGTGACCTTTGGTTTGGCCATCGTTTTGCAGGAAGTGGTCAAGTATTTCTTCGGTGCAAACCCGATCCAGACGCCGCCACCGGATGCGCTGAGCGGATCTGTCGACCTGGGCACGATGATCGGCTTTGATCCCAACGCAATCATCTATCCGATCTGGCGACTGGTTTACTTCGGCTTTGCTGTGGCGATCATCGGAGCGGTGTTTTCATTCCTGCAATTCACCACATTCGGCATGGTCGTGCGTGCCGGGATGGCGGATAGGGAAACCGTCGGTCTGCTGGGTATCAATATTGACCGCCGCTTTACAATCATGTTCGGCATTGCAGCCGCAGTCGCCGGACTTGCCGGAGTGATGTACGGGCCGCTCAATCCGCCCAACTATCACATGGGGATGGACTTTCTGGTCCTCAGCTTCGTTGTGGTTGTTGTCGGCGGTATGGGCTCTTTGCCCGGAGCTGTGCTGGCCGGCTTCCTACTAGGCATTCTCGAAAGCTTTGCCTCGACGACCTGGGCTACGACAACGATCCCGGGCATCAACCAGATCATCATCTACCTAGTCGCCATCATCGTGCTGCTGACGCGTCCGCGCGGATTGATGGGACGCAAAGGCGTGATGGAGGAATAATCAATGTTGGGACTGAACAAAAAAGACACCAGCCTGCTGATCATCGTCGCGCTTCTGACTTTGCTGGCCCCCTTCATCCTGAATCCATTCCCCGAGGGCAGCGCCATGGCGCAGTTCAACGCGGGTTATCCGGATCTGATGCAACGCTTTGTGATTTTTGGCATCTTTGCCATCGGGTTTAACATACTGTTCGGTTTGACCGGATACCTGTCCTTTGGCCACGCGGCCTTTCTGGGTGTAGGTTCCTATTCCGCGGTGTGGATGTTCAAGCTGCTCAGCTACAACGTCATCCCCGCAATCGCGCTCAGCGTTGTGGTGGCGGGCCTGTTCTCACTGTTGATCGGGTTCATCAGCCTGCGGCGTTCGGGAATCTATTTCTCGATCCTGACTCTGGCCTTCGCGCAGATGAGCTTTGCACTGGCCTATTCGGTGCTGTCGAACCCCAAGTTCAACCTGACCAATGGCGAAACCGGCCTGCAGGTCTATGCCGACGATCCGCAAATTCTGCAGGGTGCGAACTCGCCAGACCTGCCGCACCTGTTTGGATTGCCCATGCGCGCGACTTACACGATGGATGTCGGCGCGTGGAGTTTTGACTTTAACGCAGGCTACTACTTGTGTGCGGTGATCATGATGGCGGTGTTCTACCTCGCCATTCGCATCTTCCGCTCGCCCTTTGGCATGATGCTGCGGGCAGTGAAGTCGAACCAGCAGCGGATGAACTATACCGGCCTGAACTCCAAGCCGTACACACTGGCGGCCTTCGTGATCTCAGGCATGTACGCAGGTCTGGCTGGAGGTCTGATGGCGGCAATGGACCCGCTGGCGGGGGCCGAACGGATGCAATGGACGGCTTCGGGTGAAGTTGTTCTGATGACCATCCTGGGCGGCACCGGCACATTGATCGGTCCGGTTCTGGGTGCCGGTTTCATCAAATATTTTGAGAACATCTTCTCGAAAATCAACGACAACGTTCTGCATAGCTGGTTTGCATTCCTGCCCGACGGGTTGGAGGACGCGGTCGTGTTCCTGATCCACCCCTTCATCGGCAAAGGTTGGCACCTGACGCTGGGCATCCTGTTCATGCTGGTCGTCATCTATCTGCCGGGTGGCCTTGTCGAAGGCGGTCAGCGGTTGCTGAACTGGTTCAAACGCAAAAAAACAGGCACCGACGACGCACCGTCGGGCAAAACAGAACCGGCGGAGTAAGGGGCACGACCATGGCAATTCTGAGAGTCAAAGACGTCAGCAAACGCTTCGGGGGCCTCAAGGCTCTGACCGATGTGAACCTGAGCGTCGAGGAAAACTCGGTTCACGCGATCATCGGGCCAAACGGGGCAGGAAAGTCGACCCTGCTGAACTGTCTGGTGGGCAAACTTATGCCAGATACCGGGTCGGTGTTGTTCGACAATAACTCGGTTTTGGGGCTTGAGCCGTATCAGATCAACCAGATGGGCATCAGCCGCGTGTTCCAGACGCCCGAGATTTTTGGCGAACTGACGGTGATGGAGAACATGTTGATTCCCATCTTCGCGATGCGGGACGGTGCGTTTCGGATGCACGCCTATGAGACCATTGCCAACGAAAAGGCCGTGGTCGAACAGGCCGAGGCGATGCTGGAAGAGATGAACATGGCTGACAAGCGCGAGATGCAGTCCGCCTCGCTGTCGCGTGGTGACAAGCGGCGGTTAGAGATCGGAATGTGCCTTAGCCAGAATCCGCGTCTGTTGCTGCTGGACGAACCCACCGCCGGGATGGCGCGAGCCGATACAAACAACACGATTGATCTGTTGAAACAGATCAAGGAAGAGCGTGACATCACCATCGCCATCATCGAGCACGACATGCATGTGGTGTTCAGCCTGGCCGAGCGGATCACCGTTCTGGCGCAGGGGACGCCGCTGGTCGAAGACACTCCGGAAAACATCCGTGGAAACCCCAAGGTCCGTGAGGCCTATCTGGGCGAGGCTGCGTAAGGAAAAGCTATGAACGAGAAACCTGACTTTTCAAAAAACGCCAACATGGCCAGCACCGCGCCCGCGTTTCTGTCAGTGTGGGATATGCATTCCTACTACGGCGAAAGCTACATCGTGCAGGGCGTCAGCTTTAACGTGCACGAAGGCGAAATTCTTGCCCTGCTAGGCCGCAACGGGGCGGGCAAAACATCGACTCTGCGGTCCATTGCCCGCGTCGCGGAGCCCGAGGTGCGCCATGGCGAGATTTGGTTGGATCACCAGCCGCTGCACAAAATGACGAGCTATGAGGCCGCTGCCGCAGGGTTGGGGCTGGTGCCCGAGGACCGGCGGATCATTCCCGGTCTGACCGTCGAGGAAAACCTGCAGCTCGCTCAGATAGCGCCGCCGGTCGGCTGGTCGCTTGAGCGGATATATGAGTTGTTCCCAAGACTGGGCGATCGCCGCAAGCAGGAGGGCGTGACGCTTTCAGGCGGCGAACAGCAGATGCTGTCGATTGCCCGTGCGCTGGCGCGGGATATCAAGGTGCTGTTGCTGGATGAACCTTATGAGGGCTTGGCGCCGGTGATTGTGGACGAGATCGAAAAGACGCTGATTCACGTCAAGCAGCAGGGCATGACAACCATTATCGTCGAGCAGAACGCCGTTCGCGCGCTTGAACTGGCCGATCGCGCGATCATCCTTGATACCGGGAGTATCGTATTCGACGGCTCGGCCAGCGAAGTGCTGGATAACGCGCAGCTGCGCGAAGAGTATCTGGCGATCTGATACCCGATCGGGAGGTCGATCGAAGGCGCAGTTCTGGAATGCAGATATGCGGGGTGGATTTTCCACCCCGTTTTTTCATCTGTAGGCTCCCGAAGTTCCTCGGCTATCCGATCCGGTTGGCAGATTTTCCGCTGAAATTTCAAAAAAAGTAAAAAAAATGAACCCAATTTCAATTGGTTCGCTAGGTCTACGGGAAACCCCCAATTCCTAAAATCGAGGCGGTTCGTTAACTTTGAATCATCCAAGGAATTACCGCGGACAATACCACTTTTCCCCGATGAGGGGCTGGCTACTTACCCCCTCGGCCGGCCCCTCAATAACCGGCCCCCTCTTAACAGTTTGATCGTCCCGAAGGCCCTCAGGGTTCCGATACCAATCTCTGCACGGCCTGGATGACAAGTGCAGGCAGATTTCGCGTGTCATAATAGGTGAACATGTGCGGAATTTCTTTGATCGGTGTTTTTCGATAGCCCTCGGAAAACAGCAGGAAAGGAACATTTGCTCGCTGTGCTGTTTCGGCATCCACTTCGCTGTCTCCAACAAACAGGCGTGGTCCGGAAGGCGTGACCGCTTGGAAACTGGCCTCCAGATGCGCCGGGTCGGGCTTGCGTTTGGCCAGCGTATCACCGCCAATCACCGCATCGAAGTAGTGCGACAGGTCCAGCGCCTCCAAAACGTGCCGTGCCGGGGCCTCGGGTTTGTTTGTGCAAATGCCAAGAACGCAGCCCATTTCGCGCAGCTGAGTCAGCGCCTGCGGAACGCCGGGGTAGGGAATCGTTTTGTCGCTGGACGCGGCTGAGTAATGGGCCAGGGTCAGCTTGGTCAGTTCCCCGTGGCGCTCAATCGGCAGGTCATGATGACGGATCACGCGTTCGACAAGCTTTGGTAGGCCATTGCCGACAAACTGTTTGATCGTGCTTTCCGGCAAGGGGGCGATGCCGATATCCAGCAGTGTCCTGTTCGCGGCTGCAGCGATATCCGGAAGGCTGTCTACAAGGGTTCCGTCCAGATCGAACATGATGGTTGCCGTCATTGCGTTCCTCGTAGGTAGGTGATCATGAGCCAGACCTAACGCGCTTGATTTCCCGGCGCAATCACGCGGTTCGGGGGTGTTGCAGGAAGAGGGCTTGACATACCTGAGTAATTTAATCAGATTAACGCCAAGGCCCCCTCAGCCAACCCAATTCGGGCTAGCCAGATCGTCGAAAACGCAAGCAGATTAAGGCCTTTCGCCCGAGAACCCACTGGAGTTGTCCTGATGAACGTGCAGAACCCGAATCCCAGCCAATCCTACGCGGTGTCCATGCTACCGTCCCACAAGGCTGAAGACCTGACCAAAGGCGGCAACCTGGCTCATATCGAATTGGGCGACCAACTCTACACCCTGCGTATCACGCGCGCAGGTAAGCTCATCCTGACGAAATGAGCACGCGACCCTCACGCGGCGGGGCGACTGTCGGGCGATTGTCCGACCTCAGCCCGATCGAAGCCGGCGCTGTGATGTACCTGCGTTTGTGGAACGAAAGCACTCAGGCCCGGTCGGACGCGGCCAGCGACTTTGAAATCGCGTTGGGCCTAGAGCAGGGATGTGCAGCGATGCTGACGCTGGATCGTCTGTGCGGGCTTTGCGCCAATCATGGCCGCCGCCCTTTGATCCGGCACGGACTGGGCTGTTCCTGCCTTGGCGCGGATGAGAATTGCTTTGCGCAAATGATCGCTGCAGCCTCAGAAGGCGCGCGCGAAGACGCCATGATGATGGCATCGCTGATCGTGCGGCCTGATTACGCCCCCGCTCTGGCGTCGTTGTCAGAAGAGCTTGGCATGGTGTTGCGCCGCATGACCGCTTCGGTGCCTTTGCCAACGACCGGGCATCAATCCCCCTCTGCCGTGCTGCACTAGGCAGCCAGCAGGCTTCAAAACCCCGGTTCCTTCGAACCGGGGTTTTGTCATTTCAGCAGCACCCGCAGCCTGCGTGGTGATGATCGTGATCGCAAATCGGGGCAGGGGTAAAGTCGCCGACCTCGGAAAGCACATCCCGCAGGGCCCATAGGATCATGTCGACATCTTCGGCTTCGATAGTCAAAGGCGGGCGAATTTTCAGGATGTTGTCCTTTGGACCTTCACTGCCGATCAATATGCGGTGGTCCCGCATCCGGTTCTTGACGTATTTGCAGATCTCGGTGCCCTCGGACTCATCCGGGTTGATCAGTTCCACGCCCAGGAAAAGGCCCATGCCGCGCACGTCTCCGACGCATGCAAAGTCGGCTTCGATCTGACGCAACCCATCCATCAACCGCGCACCCATGATGCGGGCATTGTCCTGCAAACCCTCATCATCGACGATGTCCAGGACCTCTTTGCCGATCCGACAGGACAGGGTCGAGCCGCCGAAGGTCGAGAAGAACTCGATCCCGTTGTTGAAGCTCTCCGCGATGGCTTTGGTTGTGACCAGCACGCCCAGCGGATGGCCGTTGCCGATTGGCTTGCCCATGACCACGATATCCGGCAGCGCGCCCTGATGCTCAAAGCCGAAATAGTAATCACCTAGGCGACCGAGGCCGGTCTGCACTTCATCCGCAATGCAAACACCGCCTGCGGCGCGGATTTTCTCATAGACGGCAGGCAGATATCCTTTGGGCGGAATGATCTGGCCGCCCACGGATGGGAAGGTTTCGGCAATGAACCCGGCCAGCCCTTGGCCCTTGTCCTGTAGCGCGGCAATAGCCGGATCAACCAGATCGGCGAACTTCTGCGCCCGATCAGGATCGTCGCGCTGGAACGAACCGCGATAGTCGTCGGCGACTTCAACCAGTTCAACCCAATCGGCCTGACCGATCCCGCCCGGCTTGTTGAACTTGTAAGCCGAGATCGCCACGGCTGCGTTCGTATTTCCGTGATAGCCATGATCCGGCGTCACAATGCCCTTGGCTCCGGTATGAGCCCGGGCCAGCCGCAGCGCCAGTTCGTTTGCCTCGGTGCCCGAGTTTACAAAGAAGCAGACCTCGAAACGATCGGGCAGCTTGGACAGGATCTTGTCGGCAAACGCTGTTTGCGCCGGATGAAGGTAGCGGGTGTTCGAGTTCATCCGCTTCAACTGATCCGCTGCCACGGCTTGTATGCGCGGATGCGCATGGCCTACATGCGGGACGTTGTTATAGGCGTCCAGGTAAGGGCGACCCCATTCGTCGAACAGGTGATGTTTCCAGCCGCGGACCAACATGACCGGGTCGTCATAAGTCAGACTCAGGTTCCCGCCGAAATGGTCGTGCCGCCCTTGCAGGATCGCCTGCTTGTCGGTCGGGCGATAGAACACCTTGTCGTCCGGCAGGTTCAGAAGGGCCGCAGGGTTCGGGCAGACGGCGTGCCACAACTCCATCTCATCCGGGCCACCGACACCGGGCCAGTCGTTCTGCATGCCGTCAGTTGTCAGAGCCAGTTGGAAGTGCACATGCGGGGCCCAGCCGCCGTTTTGCGTGGCATCCCCCAGCCGCGCGAAGGCTGCGCCCTGCGCTACAGGATCGCCGGGTTTAAGCCTGTCGCAGACTTCGGGGTCCAGATGGCCGTACAGCGTATAAAACGGATCGCCTTCGGGTGTTTCGTGGTGCAGGATTACCACGCCGCCATAGTCCAGATGCGCGTCCCGGTTTTCGACCGCCTCGACCCGGCCGCTCATTGGCGCATGCAGGATGCTCCCCGCCGGTGCGAATACATCCACAGCCAAATGCACCGTCCGCCGGTCAGAGGCCTTCCACGGCCCCTTGCGGAACGCAGGCTCGGCATAGATCAGGCGGGGTTCGTTGTAATAGCCCAGCCAGAAGCCTTCCCCAAACTCCCCACCGACGCGCGCGGCTTCGTCCAGCGGCATGTGGAACGGGTTCTGAGGCCAGGTCGAGTTCTCGACTGACAGTGATCCCATCGGAACGTCGCTCAGGTCCTGACCAAACATCTCGGCGAACTGACCGCGATGTTCGGACAGATAGGCGTGGATGCGTTCCGCTCCGTCCGTCACCGGTAGTCCGCAGGCCGCGCGCAACCGAGCGGACATCAGGCCGCCATTGACCGCATCGCCCTCAAGGAACCGCCATGCGGGTGCCTGGCTGATTGTCACGTAAGAATCATCCGGATTTTCGGCGGCCATCAGGGTCGAGTTCACCACGGACACCGCGAGACGCATCCGCAGCAGCGGCCAGATCAGATCAACCTCGTCAGCACGCAACCGGTTGGCGGCATGATAACCGCGGACCAGCGCCGTCAGCGCGCGTTCGGGTTTTGGATGGTCCAGAACGATGTATGCGGCGGCAATCGCCAGATCACAGATGCGCGGAGCAGCGCACATATCGCCCAAGTCAATCAGACCCGAGACAGTCTGGCGCTGCCCCAACTCGCCCTCGACCAGGATGTTATAGTCGTTGGCGTCATTGTGGATTGCCTGTTTTGGCAGGCCAGCCAGACGGTCCGAGATCGCATCGAAATCCGTGCAGATCTCTGTCAACAGGGACTGCCGCGCTGGATCGACGATGGCGTCCAGCTTGTCCGCGATCCAGTCCGCCTGCGTGAGGTCCCATTTGAAATCCGGGCGGTGCAATCCATTGTGGGCAAACCGCTCCAATGCCCGGTCGGTTGCGCCCAGAACGCGGCCCAGCTTCATGATTAGTTCTTCGGATTTTGGCGCGGCCTTGGCATAGCATTGGCCCGGCAGGCATTCGAGCAGCCAAGCCAGCCGGAGTTGGCCGTCCTGATCCGCGATTTCGGGCAGAAGCGCGCCACTGATATCCGCGATTACACCGGGAAAGGGCAGCCCGGGTGCTTCGGCGGCGATGTGTTCCAGCGCCTTGACCTGCAGGTCGATGAACTCGGCTTCGCAGCCTGCGCGCATCACCTTGAGCACATAGTCCTGACCATTGGTGGCCTTGACCAGAAAGTTGAGGTCATATTCGCCGTCCAGCCGGGTCAATTTGGCCTCAAGCCCCCAGTGGGTGCGCAGGGAACGAGCCCAGAAATCCGTCAATTCAGCCATGTGTGCGAACCTTAGTCCTGTGCGCGAAGACGTTTGAACAGTGCAGATGTATCCCAGCGCCCGCCGCCCAGTTTCTGAACGTCCTTGTAGAACTGGTCGACCAGCGCAGTGACCGGAAGCGAGGCGCCGGTTTCATTGGCCGTATCCAGACAGATGCCCAGATCCTTGCGCATCCAGTCTACCGCAAACCCGTGGTCGAAATGGTCGTCCAGCATGGTTTCGTACCGGTTCGCCATCTGCCAGCTGCCTGCCGCGCCCTGACTGATCACTTCGACGACGGAACGCCCGTCCAGCCCCGCTTTCTCGGCAAAGTGCAGCGCTTCACTGAGGCCCTGAACCAGACCGGCAATAGCAATCTGGTTGCACATCTTGGTCATCTGACCGGCGCCGCTGTCACCGATACGGCGGCAGATTTTTGAGTAGACCTGCATCACCGGTTCAGCTGCGTCATAGGCCGCCTGATCTCCGCCGCACATGATCGACAAAACGCCGTTCTCTGCCCCTGCCTGTCCACCCGAAATCGGTGCATCCACAAACGCGGTACCTGCAGCCTTGCCAGCCTCATAAAGCTCACTGGTCACTTTGGCGGAAACAGTCGTGTGATCGACAAAAATCGCGCCGTCGGACATGCCGTGGAAAGCGCCATCTTCGCCGGTGCAGACCATGCGCAGGTCGTCGTCATTCCCAACACATGCCATGACGAACTCTGCCCCCTTGGCAGCCTCGCGCGGCGTGGTCGCCATTGCGCCACCGTGTTCGGCAACCCAGGCTTCGGCCTTGGCCGCGGTGCGGTTGTAGACAGTGACGTCGTGACCCGCGGCTTTTAGATGGCCAGCCATGGGATAGCCCATGACGCCCAGGCCCAGGAAAGCAATATTTGCCATTTGGTGATCCTCTCTGCTGTCCGGCGCCCGTCTGGTTCAGCAGGCCGGAATGTTTAGCAGAGACAAAGCAAAGCTGCGCCCAAAGGGCAACCCCGCGTCACGCCTTGCCGCCTAAATCCTGCAGGATCGGGCAATCGGGCCGGTCATCTCCCGCACAGGCGTCAATAAGGTGGCCAAGCGTGTCTCGCATCGCATTGAGATCGGCAATCTTGGCTTCGATTTGGGCCATATGCGCGCGTGCCACCTTTTTGACATCGGCGCTGGCGCGGGTTTCATCCTCGTAAAGCGCCATCAGGGTGCGGCAATCTTCGATGGTAAACCCCAGCGCGCGTGCCCGACCCAGAAAGTTCAGCTTGTGCACATCCTGGCTGCGGAACCTGCGGTACCCATTGTCATCGCGCAGGGGTTTGACCAATCCGATATCTTCATAATACCGGATCGTCTTAGCCGGCAGGCCGGTCTGAATTGCCACATCTCCGATATTCATGACGTCACCATTTGGGTTGAGTGGCCGTCCGTGCCCTCCGGCAAGGTGGCCCGAACGCGGCGCAGGCGCAGCGCATTCGAGACGACAAAGACGCTGGACAGGGCCATTGCACCGGCGGCGAGGGCCGGGGACAGAAGATGTCCACTGAAGGGGTAGAGAACACCGGCGGCAACAGGGATCAGCAGAATGTTATAGCCAAAGGCCCAGCCGAGGTTCTGCTTGATGTTGCGCATGGTCCTGCGGCTGATTTCGACGGCATTGGCCACACCGCGCAAATCGCCGGACATCAGCACCACATCAGCGGTCTCAATTGCCACGTCGGTTCCGGTCCCGATTGCGATACCGACATCCGCTGCCGCCAACGCCGGGGCGTCGTTTATGCCATCCCCGACAAAGGCAAGCGTACCAAACTGTTCGCGCAAATCATTGATCGCAGCCAGCTTGCCATCCGGCAGCACCTCTGCCGTGACATGGTCGATGCCCAGCTTGTCGGCCAGAGCCTGCGCCGTGCGGGCATTGTCACCAGTTACCATTGCCAGCGCCAGTCCCATTGCGTGCAAGCGTTCCAGCGCCTGTTCCGTGCCGGGTTTGATCGGATCGGAGACTGCTAGCATCGCTGCGGCTTGTCCATCGATTGCGACGAACAATGGGGTTGCGCCTTCGGCTGCGCGTTGGTCGGCATCGGCAGACAGATCTGTCAGGTCGACGCCTTTTTGTTCCATCAAGCGGGGCGACCCGATCAGGACTTTGCGTCCCTCGACAACGGCGCGAACGCCCAATCCGGTCAGGGATTCAAAATCCGATAACTCTGGCAGCTCTGTCGGCCCCGCGCGAGTGATTGCCGTGGCAATTGGATGCTCCGAGCGAGACTCAACCGCCGCAGCCAGACGTAGAACATCGTTGTGGTCAAACCCGTTTGTCGTAGTCACGTGCTCCAATTCTGGTCGTCCCAGAGTCAGCGTTCCGGTCTTGTCCAGCGCAACAACCTGAGCCTGCTGCAATTGCTGCAAGGCATCGCCTTTGCGGAACAGCACTCCCAACTCTGCTGCGCGGCCGGTCCCCACCATGATCGAAGTCGGCGTGGCCAAACCCATGGCACAGGGGCAGGCAATAATCAGGACCGAGACGCCGGTGACCAGTGCCAGCGGCAAAGCCGGATCCGGGCCAAAGATCAGCCATATAGCGATAGTCAGCAAGGCCACGAAAATCACAGTTGGGACGAACTTTGCGGTTATCCGGTCGACCAGTCCCTGGATCGGCAGCTTTGCTCCTTGCGCCTGTTCGACCATATGAATGACCTGGGCCAGAACCGTGTCTGCCCCAACGCGTGTCGCACGGATACGCAACGCGCCAGTGCCGTTCACGGTGCCGCCAACAACCTGATCCGAGGGCGACTTGCCAACCGGCACAGGCTCCCCGGTGATCATGCTTTCATCTACATAAGACGTACCATCCAGCACCTCGGCATCTACCGGAACGCGCTCACCCGGGCGGATTTGCAGAACATCTCCCACAACAATGTCGGCGATCGGGCGGTCAATGAATGTGCCGTCCTGCTCGACCCGCGCCGTTTTCGGCTGTAGTCCGACCAGTTTGCGAATTGCGGCTCCGGTCCGGCCTTTGGCGCGCGCCTCCATGACGCGGCCCAAAAGGATGAGGACGACAATGACCGATGCAGCCTCGTAATACACATTGGCGCTTCCTTGCGGCAGGACCTGCGGCGCAAAAGTTGCGATCAGCGAAAATAAGTAAGCCGCTCCGGTCCCCAGCGCGACCAGAGCGTTCATGTCCGGCGAACCACGCAACAGAGAAGGAATGCCCTTGAGGTAAAACACGCGCCCAGGGCCAAACAGAATGACCGAGGTCAGCGCGAATTGGATCAGATAGCTGGTTTGCGTGCCGATCGTGGCATGAACCCAGTGGTGGAAGGCCGGGATCATGTGCCCGCCCATTTCCAGAATGAATACAGGCAGGGCAAGAACTGCAGCAAAGATCGTCGCGCGTGTCAGGGCATGCGCCTCTTCGGTTTTGGCATGATCCGCTTGATCTTCGGCAACGCCGCTTGCCACACGCGCCGGGTATCCAGCCTGATTGGACAATTCCGCCAGCTTCTGGGGATCCGTCGCACCGTCGATAAACGTAACAACTGCGCTTTCGGTGGCAAGGTTGACCTTGGCATCGATGACAGCGGGGTCCGCGGTCAGCGCCTTTTCGATCTTCGCCACACACGAAGCGCAGTTCATCCCACCGATTTTCAGGGTCGTCTGCTTGCTTGCTGCCGGATACCCCGCGTTGATCAGGGCGTCGGTCAGCGCGTTAACCGACCCCGCATGCGTAACCTGCGCAGTTTCCGTCGCGAAATTGACCGATGCATCGGCCACTCCGGGAACGGAGCGCAACGCAGTTTCCACCCGTCCCACACAGGACGCACAGGACATGCCCGAAATTTTCAATTGAGTTGTGATCGGCCCAGTCATTCGACTCACCCTAATGTGTCTTCTGCCCTTCAAATGGGGGTTCCAGTCACGGGAAGGTCAAGGGGCATCGTGAGTTTTCTTTAAAGTACCCTTAGAGGCTGTCATCTGTTCGCAAGTTTTTCCAGCAACAGTACGTTGTGGACAGTGGGTGAAGTTCTAACCGCTTGGGGTGAGGCGAAAAAACCAAGCGTAAAGGCAGTTATCGTAAGCGCAAAGCCGATGAGGATATAGCTGGCGACACTCAAAGTGGAACGCTTCATTGAGAATATCCTTGTTCACAACTGTTCATCCGTCACCGGCCGGGTGGGATCAGGACAGTCTTGCCAGCTCTTGCTTTAACTTTTCGTTTTCAGCCTGAAGTTGGGCCAATTGCTGTCCCAGCGTGTTGAGATGGGGGCGCAGTTCCGCTTCGGTAAAGCGAGGTGTGATGTGGCGCGGGCAATTCCAGTCCAACCCCTCGACCCGGATGATGACGGCGCGTTCGGCTGGGGCTTCGGCGCCTTCAGGGTAAAGACTGGCCGCGGCGGTCTCACCTTCTGTGAACTCGACCCGGCCCAGAATTTTCAGACGACGCTGATTGGCGTAATCCATCAGGATCATCGCGATCCGGTCATTTCCGTCCAAATTCCCGCGCGAGATGTATTGTTTGTTGCCTGAAAAATCGGCGTACCCGATTGTTTTCGGCCCCAGAACCTTGAGAAAGCCTACCGGGCCACCGCGATACTGAACATAGGGCCAGCCGGTCTCAGAAACGGTAGATTGGTAAAACCCGTCCCGCGCTTGGATAAACGCCTTTTCGGCTTCACCGATTTCATGACCCTGCTGCGGGCCTCCCTCAATGAATTTGGCGTAGGTATTGGCCGATCCCATCCGTTCCTGATGCGCGCGAACGGTGGGGGTGAATGTCAGTTCGGAAAAGGCGCGGGGCATGAGATGTCCTTTCAAAGTCCCAGTTCGGACAAGCCGGGGTGGTCGTCGGGGCGGGGGCCTTGGGGCCAGAAAAACAGGCGTTCGTCTTCGGATATCGGCAAGTCGTTCAATGACGCGTGCCGTTCAGCCATTCGGCCGTCTTCGGCAAACTTCCAGTTTTCGTTGCCATAGGATCGGAACCACTGACCGCTGTCGTCGCGCCATTCATAGGCATAACGTACCGCGATGCGGTCACCTGAATGGGCCCACAACTCCTTGATGAGCCGATAGTCCAGTTCCTTGCGCCATTTGCGTGTCAGAAATGCGTGGATGTCTTCGTGCCCGCTCAGAAATTCGGCCCGATTTCGCCACTGACTGTCGTCGGTATAGGCCGGGGTCACGACATCCGCGTTGCGGCTATTCCAGGCGTTTTCCGCCATGCGCACTTTCTGTGTTGCGGTTTCCAGCGTGAATGGGGGCAGAGGAGGGCGGTTCATTTGCGGGTCTTTCACGTCAATGAGGCTGCAATCAGGGCGATGGTCAAAAGCAAGGGGACGTACTGAGATGGAAAGGGTCTGGCGCGGCGTCGCATATGATTGCTCCGGGGTTTACTGATCGGTACATCTTTGCACATATGTGTACTGAACGGTAAACTTTTTCAAGTGCCAAACTGAAGATATTTGGCCTCTCAGTTGATGGATCTTCGGATGGTACAGCAAAAACAAAAGGTTGAGCCGACAGTGTTGCAGAAGCCGCTAAAGCACATTATGTACCGATCAGTACGCGTAGGAGCCAGAAAATGCGCCCAAACAAACGTGACGAGCTGGTCCGAAAGGCTCTGCAGGTCTTTTATCGTGACGGGTTTCACGCCACCGGTATGGACAAGCTGGTGGCTGAGACAGGCGTGTCCAAAACGTCGATGTACAAGCACTTTCGTACCAAGGAAGAACTAATCTTGGCCGCCTTGCGTCTGCGAGATGAGAATTTCCGCAACTGGTTTCTTCGCCGGGTCGAAGAGCTTGCGGATTCCCCGGCCGAGCAGCTGATTGCCAGTTTTGATGCGCTTGGCGAATGGTTTGAGGAGGACGGCTTTCGCGGTTGCATGTTCATTAAGGCCGGAGCCGAATACCAGGACAAGGATCACCCGATCCATGCGCAGGCGGCTGAACACAAGCGAGTGCTGCTGGAGTTTTTCACCGATTTGGCTCGTAAGGCGGGCGCGCGTGACCCCAATACACTGGGGTGCCAGTTGTTGTTGTTGCAAGAGGGCGCGATCGTCACCGCGGTTCTGGTCAAAAGTTGTGATCCAGCGCAAGACGCCAAGGCAGCGGCGCGGATTTTGGTGGAAAACGCCTTGGCTCGGTAAGGTTACAGCCTGCAAAATCTGGAATCCGGGCGGAAAAGACGTTGCGTTGCAATCCGTTGGATGGGTTGGTTTGCGGGGTGTCCAAAGTTACCCTGACCGAAATCTGAGTCGGGAGAAACCTACATGTCGCTTTTCACCTCCACAGCCAATTGGGTCACCGAGGAACACCAGATGTTCGCCGAAATGGCGAACCGGTTCATGGACGACGAGCTTGTGCCCAATATCGAGCGTTGGAACGAGAATGGCGTGGTCGACCGCGAGTTCTGGAACAAGGCCGGCGACATGGGGCTGATGGCTGGCGCAATCCCTGAGGAATATGGCGGCGTAGGCGGTGGGATCGGTTTCGACGCGGTCACGCTGTACGAGCAATCCGCGCGTGGGGACTCGGGCTGGGGTTTTGGGATTCAATCGATCGTTGTCCACTACTTGACCGCCTATGGTAGCGAGGACCAGAAACAGAAGTGGTTACCCCGTCTGGCATCAGGAGAACTGGTTGGCGCGTTGGCCATGACCGAACCGGGGACCGGATCTGACGTGCAGTCCATTCGCACGACGGCAGACAAAGATGGGAATTCCTATCGTCTGAACGGGTCCAAGATCTTCATCACCAACGGGCAGTCTGCAGACCTAATTCTGGTGGCTGCCAAGACCGACAAAACGATGGGGTCCAAGGGCGTGTCCCTGATCGCCGTCGAAACCGAGGGAGCGGAAGGATTCCGCCGCGGGCGCAACCTCAAGAAACTCGGCATGAAAGCCAATGACACGGCCGAACTGTTCTTTGAAGATGTCAAAGTACCCATGACCAACCTGCTCGGCCCGGAGGAAGGCCAAGGCTTCTATCAGATGATGAAGCAGTTGCCGTGGGAGCGTCTGACAATCGGCATCATGGCTCTGGGTGCGATCGATTTCGCGATATCCGAGACCGTGCGTTACACGCAGGAACGCAAGGCCTTTGGTCAACGTGTGATGGATTTCCAGAACACGCGTTTCAAACTGGCCGAGTGCAAGACCAAGGCCGAAGTTCTGCGCAGCTTCGTCAACGATTGCATCGCTCAGCTACAGGCGGGTACTTTGGATGCGGCGAAAGCCTCGATGGTGAAATACTGGGGATCCGAAGTGCAGAACGAGATCATGCACGAGTGTCTTCAGCTGTTCGGTGGCTACGGGTTCATGATGGAATACCCGATCGCCCGCCTCTATGCGGATGCGCGCGTCCAAATGATCTATGGGGGCACCAACGAAATCATGAAGGAACTGATCGCCCGTTCTCTGGACAAATAAGGCACCGACGGATCTCCCGCCCGTCGTCAACGTTTTTTGCAAAACGTCTCCTTCCGTTGGGCCAGGCAGACGCGGGCGCAGCCCGCGCCTGCCTGGCACTTCCCGCCGTCCGCAGGACGCACGGCCGAAGGCCGCGCAGGGTGAGGGGCTGGTATTGGGATTGCCGTCAGGTTTGCCCGACTTGGTCTTGGAGCCACAATCGAAATGATTTCAGCGGCTCGGATTCCGGTCGCGCGGTTGGCCAGACCAAAAAGAACTCTCCAAGGCTAACGCGTGGCCCTTCCCAGGCCGGAACCAGCCTGCCGGTTTTCAGGTCTTCTTCGATGAGATAGCTGGGCAGAAGCGCCACGCCCAAGCCGTGGATAGTAGCCTGTACCATGGTCGAGAATTGGTCAAAAAGCATTCCGCGCATCCCCGATGCGTCGTGCCCCTGAGCGGCAAACCATCGTTCCCACGCATCTGGTCTGGTTTCCAGGTGCAGGAGGGGCGCTTTCATCAGCCAGCTCAAATCCTGCCGCTCAGCGGGCAGAAGGTCCGGCGCGCATACCGGTAGTACGCCTTCGCGCATGATCGAAAGGTAGTTCACCCCCGCCCAATCCTTCTGACCAAAGTGAATGGCGGCGTCAAAGTGCTCAGCCTCGAAATCGAACGGCTTGAGGCACGTGCTCAGGTTCACGGTCACTTCCGGATGGCGGCGCGCAAAGTCTTGCAGTCGCGGGGCCAGCCAGTGCATTCCAAATGCGGGCAGGATCGACAGGTTCAGCGATCCGCCGGTTGGGTTGGCCTTTAACTTTAGGGATGCCTGCGCCAGTTGGTTCAACGCCGTGCGGGCGACCTGAACATAGTCTTTTGCTGCCGGTGTCAGGTGCAATCTCATTTGGTTGCGTTGAATAAGCGCGACACCCAGCTGTTCCTCCATGGACTTGAGCTGCCGGCTGATCGCACTTTGGGTTAGCGACAATTCTTCCGCTGCCGCCGAGGCACTACCGAGGCGGTCAACTGCTTCAAGGGCCAGCAGTGAGGGGATTGAGGGCAGGAACCGACGTGGCGCTATCATATGACTAATCCTCATACCTTTCACACGGAATATCACTGGCAATTGCCGCCTGCCAGCCCGATACAGACATAGACCCCAACAGTTCGGATGTGACCGATGACACTTGTGAGCAGCATTGAAGAGTTTCAGCCTTCGGAACGGCTGAAAGGGATTGAGCTATCGGAAATCGTCAGGATATCGGAACAGGCAGCTCGTCTTCGCGCGCAAGGCGTGGATGTGATTGCGCTCAGCACGGGGGAACCCGATTTTCCGACGCCACCGCATGTAGTTGAGGCTGCCCACCGCGCGGCGATTGAGGGCCAGACGCGTTACCCTGCAACGGCTGGAACGCAGACGCTCCGCGCGGCTATTGCATCCCAGGCTCACGTGCAGTCAGAAAACGTGATCGTGTCGACAGGTGCCAAGCAGGTTCTGTCAGGCGCGATGGTGGCGACTCTGAACCCCGGCGATGAGGTGATTACGGCCGCGCCGTTCTGGACAAGCTATGCGGATATGGTCAGGCTGGCAGGTGGAGTTCCTGTTGTGCTGAGCTGCCCGGCCTCGCAGGGTTTTAAACTGACGCCGGAACAACTGGAGGCCGCGATTACCCCGCGCACGCGGTGGCTGCTGCTGAATACGCCGTCGAATCCCACCGGGGCAGTCTACACGCAGGCGGAACTGCGGACGCTGGGTGCGGTCTTGCAAAAGCACCCGAAGGTTTGGGTGATTTCAGACGAGATTTACCGGCACCTTTCTTACGTCCCGTTCACACCGTTTGTGCAGGCCGTCCCCGAGTTGGCGGACCGAACCTTGATCGTGAACGGCGTATCCAAGGCCTATTCCATGACGGGCTGGCGTATTGGGTGGGGCATCGGGCCCGCCGCATTGATCAAGGCGATGATCGCGGTGCAGGGACAAATCACCTCTGGTGCGTGTTCAATCGCGCAAGCGGCTGCTTTGGAGGCGATAACCGGTCCGCAGGAGGTTCTGAAGGAACGTCGCCACGCGATGCAGGCGCGTCGGGATCTTGTTGCCGAGGGGCTGAATGCCGCGGGGCTGGAATGTGCTGTTCCAGACGGTGCGTTCTATGTCTTTCCCAAAACGCCTGAGAAAATGCCCGTAGATCACGAATTCTGCCGCTATCTGCTTGATGAGGCGGGTGTGGCGCTTGTGCCCGGGCGCGCGTTCGGGATGCCTGGACATCTGCGCCTTTCTTTTGCCTATGCCACTGAAAGCCTGCAAGAAGGGGTGCGCCGTATCGCGGACGCCACCGCCAAACTGTAATCAAAGGAGACCGGGATTATCCAATGGACCGCGCCCAGATCGTTCACGAGAATTTCCTGACACGGGTCGCCAAGCGCGACTTTCCCGAAGGGGCTAACCCTCAATCTGGACTGAGCAATACGGACGCCGTGTCGCTGTTTCGGTCGCAGGTTCTCAGCCGTGCGTTGGACCGGACCAGCCGCGCGATGCAGAAAGCCGGGCAGGGGTTCTACACCATCGGCTCTTCGGGGCACGAGGGGATGGCGGCCATCGCCCACGCCCTGCGTCCGACAGATATCGCCTTTCTTCACTACCGGGACGCGGCATTTCAGATAGCACGGGCAGAACAGGTGCCGGGCCAGCAGATTGCGTGGGATATGTTGCTCAGCTTTGCCTGCTCGAAAGAAGACCCGACGTCGGGCGGCCGGCATAAGGTGCTGGGGTCCAAGGCACTGACGATTCCGCCCCAGACCTCGACCATCGCCAGTCACTTGCCCAAGGCGGTAGGCGCGGCCTATTCACTGGGTGCGGCGCGACGGCATGCCCCGGAACACCGCGAGCTGCCCGAGGATGGGATCGCAATGTGTTCCTTCGGCGATGCCTCGGCCAACCATTCTACTGCGCAGGGCGCGATCAACACGGCAGGCTGGACTAGCGTGCAATCGACACCCTTGCCGCTGTTGTTCGTGTGTGAGGACAACGGAATTGGCATCTCGGTCAAGACACCGAAAGGCTGGATACAAGCGTCGATGGAGCATCGACCGGGGATCAGGTACTTTCAGGCCAATGGTCTGGACATCTATGACACCTACGCAGTGGCAAAGGAGGCAGCCGAATATGCCCGGACCCGCCGCAAACCGGCGTTCCTGCACCTGAAAACCGTTCGCCTTTATGGCCATGCTGGGGCAGATGTGCCGACCACCTACCTTTCCAAGTCCGAGGTTGAGGCGGATGAGGCCAACGATCCGCTGCTGCACACCGTGCGCCTGTTGGATCAGGCGGAGGCGCTGACTCCGGATCAGGCGCTGAAAATCTATCAGGACACGTGTGATCGGACCGACCGGATCGCTGCCGAGGCCGCAGCCCGGCCGCATCTGGCCAATGCATCCGAAGTGATGGCCAGCCTGATCCCGCCAAAACGAACCTGCAAACCCACCAACGGTCCCAGCGCCGAAACGCGCGCCAAGGCCTTTGGCGGAGACATGCGTGCGATGGATGATCCACAACCCATGAGCCGCCTGATCAATTGGGCGCTGACCGATCTGATGCTGGAACATGGAGAGATCGTCTGCATGGGCGAAGATGTCGGTCGCAAAGGCGGCGTTTACGGCGTGACCCAGAAGCTGCAGCAACGTTTTGGCCCGGATCGGGTGATTGACACTCTGCTGGACGAGCAGTCCATTCTGGGGCTGGCTATCGGCATGGGGCACAACGGGTTTATTCCGATCCCCGAAATCCAATTCCTTGCCTATCTGCACAATGCCGAGGACCAGATCAGGGGCGAAGCTGCGACTTTGCCGTTTTTCTCGAACGGGCAGTTCACCAACCCGATGGTCCTGCGGATAGCCGGGCTTGGATACCAGAAAGGCTTTGGTGGCCACTTCCACAACGACAATTCGCTGGCTGTTCTGCGGGATATTCCCGGTGTGATCATAGCCTGCCCGTCCACAGGTGCTGACGCGGCGCAGATGCTGCGCGAATGCGTGCGCCTAGCGCGCGAAGAGCAGCGGGTGGTAGTCTTCCTCGAACCCATCGCGCTTTACCCGATGCGCGATCTGCATGAAGCGCAGGACGCCGGGTGGATGACCACTTATCCATCGCCAGATCAGCGCATCGCGCTAGGTGAAGTCGGCGTGCACGGCAACGGCACAGATCTGGCCATCGTTACCTATGGCAACGGGCACTACCTGTCCAAACAGGCTTTGCCTGAACTGGCGGCCGCCGGTCTAAAGCCCCGGATCATCGATATGCGCTGGCTTTCCCCGCTGCCCGTAGTTGCGTTGCGCGAAGCCACCAAGGGTTGCAAGCACATCCTGATCGTTGACGAATGCCGCCGCACAGGAAGCCAGTCCGAGGCTTTGATGACCTTCTTCAACGAAGACAACGGGGATATCCCGACGGCGCGCGTTGTGGCCGAAGACTGCTTTATCGCCACTGGCCCCGCCTATGCCGCACCGTTGCCGTCAAAGGATGGAATTGTCACAGCTGCGCTCAAACTGACCGGAGGCCGCGCATGACCCGCACTGCAGTCGTCATATGCCCTGGTCGGGGCACTTACAACAAACCGGAACTGGGATATCTGCACCGCCACCATGCGGATCGGATGGAGTTGTTCCGAGACTTTGATGCAATCCGCGCCGAGGTCGGGCAGGATGCAGTGACCGCGCTGGACGGCGCGGCACGTTACACAGTCTCCAAGTATTCCCGCGGAGATGTCGCCTCACCCTTGATCTATGCCGCCTCGCTGGCGGACGCGCAGGCGCTTGCGGACGATATCGAGGTGGTCGCGGTCACCGGAAACTCGATGGGTTGGTATATTGCGCTGGCCGCTGCCGGAGCACTGTCTCCAAAGGACGGATTCCGAGTTGTAAACACGATGGGCACGCTGATGCAGGATCACCTGATCGGTGGTCAGTTGGTTTACCCCTTTGTTGGTGACGACTGGGCTGACGACGCTGCCCGCAAAGCTGACCTGCTGTCGGATGTACGGGGGATCAATGCGATGGATGGGCATGATCTGGCGCTGTCCATTGATCTGGGTGGAATGCTTGTACTCGCGGGTAACGAAAAGGGGCTGAAGGCGTTCGAAGCCTCACAACCCACGGTGCAGGATCGTTTTCCGATGCGTTTGGCGAACCATGCCGCGTTCCACACGTCCTTGCAGGCTCCGGTCGCGGCTGAGGGGCGGGCGAGATTGGGCGCTGATCTGTTTGGTCAGCCCGAGCAAGCCTTAATTGATGGGCGTGGGAAGATCTGGTGGCCCGGTGCTACGGATACCGAGGCATTGTGGGATTACACGCTTGGGCATCAGGTGACCGAGGCCTACGACTTTAGCCGTGCAATTCAGACTGCGGCGCATGAGTTTGCACCCGATTTGTTCATTGTCACCGGCCCCGGCGCGACTTTGGGAGGTGCGGTGGCGCAGTCTCTGGTGCTGGCGGATTGGCGTGGTATGGGCGACAAGGCGGCGTTTCAGGCAAAACAGGATGCGCAGCCTTTCCTGATTGCCATGGGACGTGACGACCAACGGGTGCTTGCAACCGGCTGACGGTGCCCTGATGATCCGCGCAAACTCAAGGAGCGTGAAGTGAGCGACCACGACCAGTCCCTCTGGCTGAAAACCTGCCGCGAGCACGTCGACCCCAGCGTTTCGACCCGTGACGTCTCGGTTGATCTGGCGATCATAGGTGGCGGCTATACCGGTTGCTCCGCAGCTCTGACCGCCGCGAAATCCGGGGCGTCCGTCTGCTTGCTTGAAGCGCAGGAAATCGGGCATGGCGGGTCCGGGCGCAATGTCGGGCTGGCGAACGCAGGGCTGTGGTTGCCGCCCGCTGAAATTCGCGCGCATTTGGGAGATGAAGCAGGGGATCGCCTGATTGACCTGTTGGCAGCGGCGCCGTCAGAGGTTTTCGATCTGATCGACCAGCACGGGATAGACTGCGAGCCTGTGCGCAACGGCACTTTGCACTGTGCGCATTCTGCTGCGGGCTTTCGGGATCTGAAAGCGCGCCAAGCGCAGTTGAGCGCCGCTGGCGCGCCGGTTGAACTCCTGTCTGCCGAGCAGGCAAGTCAGCGCACAGGCAGTGCGGCCTTTCATGGCGCTCTGTTCGACCCGCGTGCGGGGACGATACAACCGCTGGCATACGTGTATGGGCTAGCCCGCGCTGCTGTTGAAGCGGGTGCGCAGGTTTTCACGCAAAACCCGGTTCAGTCGATGCAACACGTGGATGGCGTTTGGGTGCTGAACACGGCAAAGGGAACGGTGCACGCCAAATCAGTGGTGCAAGCCACCAATGCCTATCACCGCGAACTGACCGCCACGGCCCCTGCTTATGTGCCGGTCTATTACTTTCAGTACGCCACGGCCCCGCTGTCGGACAACCTGCGGGCCAGCGTCCTGCCGGGGGGCGAAGGTTGCTGGGATACCGGCCTTATCATGACCTCGTTCCGAATGGATCAGGAAGGGCGGTTTGTCATCGGGGCTATGGGTGATCTGGATCAGGCAGGCGGCACGATTCATAAAAGCTGGATCAAGCGAAAACTGGCGCAGCTCTACCCGCAATTGGCGGATCAGCCGTTGATCGAAGGATGGCATGGGCGCATCGCCATGACTTCGGATCATATTCCGAAGATTGCACAGATCGGCCCAAATGCCCTGTCAATTCACGGCTATTCGGGACGTGGGATCGGACCAGGTACCGTCTTCGGTCGCCTTGCTGCAGAAAGCCTGCTGAAAGACGACCAGAGTATATTGCCCGTGCCCGCAGTAACGGACCATCGCGAAAGCTGGACCGGCCTGCGCCGCGCGTATTTTGAAACCGGCGCGGCGCTGACCCACTTTATCAAGGCTCGGTTCTGACCTCAGACCGCGCGAGTGATGCCGCCGTCGACCCGGATGTTCTGGCCGGTGATATAGCCGCCGCCCTCGGAGGCCAGCATTGCCACGACCGAGGCGATTTCGTCATAGCTGCGTCCGTAGCGGCCCAACGGGATGCGGGCGCGGAATTCTTCTTTCTCAGGCAAGCTGTCGATGAAACCGGGCAGGACATTGTTCATACGGATGTTGTCAGCAGCATACTGATCCGAAAAGAGCTTGGTGAATGCGGCCAAACCAGCGCGGAACACGCCCGAGGTTGGGAAAACAGGGTCAGGCTCGAACGCGGCGAAGGTCGAGATGTTGATGATGGACCCGCCGCCCTGAGACTGCATGATCGGTGTTACCAGACGCGTCGGGCGGACAGCGTTCATGAAATAGATGTCCATACCGGTGTGCCAGTCTTCATCCGTTAGCTCCAGTACTGGCGCGCGCGGTCCATGACCGGCCGAGTTGACCAGAACGTCGACCCGCCCCCAATGGGCCATCGCCGCATCAACCAGCTTTTGCAGATCGTCGTTGGACTGGTTCGACCCGGTTACGCCCACTCCGCCCAACTCGTGGGCCAGGGCTTCGCCTTTGCCCGAGGAGGACAGTATTCCAACCTTGAACCCGTCCGCGGCCAACCGCCGGGCTGAATCCGCGCCCATGCCACTCCCACCAGCCGTAATCAGCGCCACTTTGGTCATGTGAATTCTCCATATGTCGATCGTACAAGAATGGGCCCTGCTGGTCGGATTGACCAATCAGTTCTGCTGGCCTTATGCTGTAGAAAAACTACTGGGTTCTGCGATGACCGCTCTTCCTCCACTGAACGCACTTCGGGCTTTTGAAGCGTCGGCGCGGCACCTGAACTTTCGTCTGGCTGCAGAAGAGTTGGGCGTTACGCAGGGTGCGGTTGCCCAACAGGTGCGGGGGCTTGAGGCCCGATTGGCCATCCAATTGTTTGACCGACTGCCACGCGGTCTAGCCCTGACCGAGGCAGGGCGGCGAATTCATGCGCCGATGCGGCGGGCCTTCAGGTTGATCGAAGAAGCTGTCGAAGACCTGTCCGGCGACCGACAAATTACCATCTCGGTGACGCCTAGTTTCGCGTCAAAGTGGTTGGTCCCGCGATTGCAGAACTTTACCGAGCAGCACCCGGACATTGCGGTTCAGGTCGACGCGCGGGAACGCCTGGCGAGTTTCAAAGGCGACGGCGTAGATATAGCGGTCCGGCAAGGGCGCGCGCCGTTCGGGGCCGATCTGACCGCAGAGCCGCTTTTCTCAACAACTTTCGTTCCGGTCTGCAGCCCCAAAATCGCAGCAGACATTGCCCAGCCTGCCGACCTGCTGAAGCATATGCTGTTGAATGACACGCACGGCTTTTGGCCGCTGTTCCTGCAGCGCGCAGGCGTCTCGGGCAAGCCAAGGATCATGAGTTTCAGCCAAACCAGCTTGGCAATTGACGCGGCAGTGTCGGATCAGGGGGTGGCGCTGGCCAACGAACCTCTGGTTTCAGCACAACTTGCCGCAGGGCAACTGGTGCGCCCGATCCCCGACGAATTGGTCGAGGATCTGGGGTTTTACATCATAACCCCCAAACAACCCCGCCAACCGGCGCTTGTCG
Organism: Ruegeria sp. CE8; assembly: GCF_056537465.1. Lineage (NCBI taxonomy): Bacteria > Pseudomonadati > Pseudomonadota > Alphaproteobacteria > Rhodobacterales > Roseobacteraceae > Ruegeria > Ruegeria sp. CE8. Next base: position 503,658 of record NZ_JBQFRP010000002.1, on the reverse strand, counting down.
CACTGATGAAAGACTGGCTGCTGTCTCAGGCCTGAAGTGTACCTGCGATCCTTTCGATCCGGTCCCGCAACCAACGATGTGCCGGGTCGTTGGATGACCGTTGGTGCCAGACCATGTAGATCGAGACAGGCTCACATTCGAAGGGCAGGGGCGCACAATCCAGCGATGCCAGCGGGCCATGTTTCATCAGCGCAGTGTCGGTTGAAATCAGATCGCTGCCCCTCACAAATGACGTAATCGCATTGAAATGCGGAAGGATCACGGTGGGTGGCCGGATCTGGCTTTGATCGACGCCTCGCATTACCGCGCGCGAGCTGCGCCCATCTGCAAATCGCACCTCGACATGTTCGGTGACACAATAGGTTTCCCAACTGCCCGGAGGAGATCGCCGCGCGCCATCAAAAAAGATCATCAAGGGGCTGCTAAGGATACGTTTCTGAAAGATGTCCGGCCCGTCCGGAGGGAGCGGGGTCAGCATCAACTGACACCGATCACTACGCAGCAGGTCCGGGTCCGGAACCCCGGACGGAATAAAACCTAGTCCCAACCGTACGCCTTCGGCCCGAACCTCTTGCAGCAGCTGCGGGAAGATCAGTTCCCTTGGCATGTCGTTTGTAGCGATCTGAAATGTCATCTCTTCTGAAAGCGGATCAAACGGGCGATCTTCAGTCAGCGCGCGCATTCCGTCCAGCACATGTTGCACCGGGTCTTTCAGCGATAATGCGCGCTCGGTCGGTGTCAGCCCTTGTCCGGATCGCACGAACAGCGGGTCGCCCAGAACCGACCGTAGCTTGGACAACGTATGGCTGATTGCCGATTGCGTCACGCCCAGTCGGTCGGCTGCCTTTGAGACGGAGCTTTCCTCGAGGATGGTTAGAAACACCCGCAGGACTTTTCCATCCAAATCCGTAAAATCAGTTTTGTTCATACTGTCTATGACTATTCATGAATGGATTTACTGTCCACTGCACATTAGGTGACAGTCAGAAACAGGAGGCGCGCAATGGGGATCCGCTTTTTCTCGGACAAGAACCGACCGGTCCACATGGGCCCCTATCCGCTGGAGCGGTTGGCGCGGCAAATTGCAATGCCGGACTTTTCGTCCCTAAAGCCTATGCCAGCGCTGAGTTTCCATCGCCCGGATCAGCCCCAAAGCATCGTCAACGCGATGGGCGAATTTCAGGCGATGATGGACGCCATCCGGGACGGTTTTGTAAACCCGGTTATGTCCGAGATTCCAGCGGACCCTGCCACACGCGCCGATCACCTCAAGGCGTTTGGATACTTCAACGATGCGTCGATGATGGGCTGCGGTCCGCTTCCGAACGATGCGCTGCTGCCCGAACCGCGGCGCAACCCTGATATCGACCGTCTGGCCCATGCGCTGCGCACTCGGCAGACCAAGACGCTGGCCTCGGGGATCGACCTGATCATGGCCGATCTCAAGGAAAGCATGGAGGCCGCGCCCAAGCCGATGGACACGCACCGCCATACCATCGTCTTTCTTTATGAGCACAACCGCGACCCCGACCCTGATGAGCCGGGCACGGATTGGATCATGGACGCGCAGGATCACCGTGCATGTTTGCTGGCGACCGAGAATGCCGTCGTGATAGCTAATTACATCCGGCTGCTGGGGTTCGACGCGCGAGCGCATACCTCGATGTCCTCGGAGGTCGATCTGGGTAAGCTGGCGGTGGCTGCGGGTCTGGCCTCGATTGAGGATGGCGAGGCCGTTGTCCCGTGGTTGGGCAAGCGTTTCGGTCTGGCGGCTGTGACCACCGAGATGGAGATTGCGCATGATCAGCCGTTGCGGCCGATGGCGCAACAGCCGTGGTTCCGTACGCAGGGCCCGTCGTGGTGGTTGGGAACAGGGTTTGCCAAGAACGCGCTGAACCGCGATGCCTACGCCAAACGACGCTATGTGGACGGGGCGCATCCGTTCGAGAAGCTCAGGCGCGTCGATGACCCGACAACTTATATTGACGAAGAGAATGTCGCTCGTGTGCCCAAGCGCGCTGACATGTTTGCCCGCGCACAATTCGGGGATATGGGCAAACCGCTGCAGGATGCAGCAAAGGGGGGGCACTATGTGCGCAAGGCCGCCCCCAGTTTCGCGCAACGTCGTTCACTTGGGGCATTTGTGTTGCTGCAGGATGGCGACAGCACAAATGGCCCGTGTCCGAGCGATGCGTCCCGAAATGCCGCGAACATCAAGGCTGCGACCTATTTCCTCGGCGTCGATGCCGTGGGCCTCAGCCGCTGCCCGGAATGGGCGTGGTATTCCCACGACGCCACCGGTGAAGTGATCAACCCGTCCCATGATCAGGCGATCAGCATGATCATCGATCAGGGCTATGAGACCATGGAAGGCGCCAGCGGTGACGACTGGATCAGCGTTGCCCAGTCTATGCGGGCCTATCTGCGTTTCTCGTTGCTTGGTGGTGTGATCGCACAGCAGATCCGTAACCTTGGTTACAAGGCTAAGGCGCATACTGTGATGGATGGAGAGGTGCTGCAGCCGCCCTTGCTGTTGCTGTCGGGATTGGGAGAGGTCAGCCGGATCGGTGAGGTTATTCTAAACCCCTATCTCGGGCCGCGCCTGAAGTCCGGTGCGGTGACGACCGATATGCCGATGGAGCATGACAAGCCGATCGATTTTGGACTGCAGACCTTTTGCGAAAGCTGCAACAAATGCGCGCGCGAGTGCCCCTCGGGCGCGATTACCGCCGGGCCGAAACTGATGTTCAACGGCTATGAAATCTGGAAATCCGACAGCCAGAAATGCGCGACCTACCGCGTGACCACGCCCGGCGGGGCAATGTGCGGGCGATGCATGAAAACCTGTCCCTGGAACCTCGAAGGTATCTTCAAGGAAAGGCCGTTCCGCTGGGCGGCGATGAATATCCCTCAGGCCGCGCCGGCATTGGCGAAGCTGGATGACGCGGTGGGCAATGGCGGTCTGAACGACGTCAAGAAATGGTGGTGGGATATCGAGTTACAGTCGGACGGTGCCTATCGCCCGACGCAGCATCCGCTGAACCGGCGTAACCTGCGGACGGACCTGGACCTGAAATACGAAGATCAGACGCTTGCCGTTTATCCCGCCTATCTGGCCCCACATCCCTGGCCGTATCCCTTTATGATGGACCGCGAGGCCGGGATCGCAGCCTATCAGGCGATGGTAACTGCCGAGGAATACAAGTCCCGCAAGGCGGGCGGAGACATGTCTGTTGTGCATCGGTATCAAGTCGCCGGGGATGCGCCTGTCATGCGGGTCGAATTGACCAAAGCCGACAAGATGACTGCCGATGTTACGAAATACGAATTCTCATCGCTGGACGGTGCGCCCCTGCCGGGATGGACAGCGGGCGCACATCTGGATGTGCTGGTCGCGCCTGAGTTCCTGCGCCAGTATTCGATGTCGGGCGATCCGTCTGACAGGTCTGTCTATCAGATCGGCGTCTTGCGCGAGGATGAAGGGCGGGGTGGGTCTGCCTTACTGCATCGAATTTTCAACGAAGGGCGCAAGGTTTTCATCTCGAAACCCATCAACCACTTCGAACTGGATGAGGGTGCAACCAAGACCTTCCTTATGGGAGGTGGCATCGGAATCACGCCGATGATCGCCTTTGCGCATCGCCTGTACGCGCTGGGCAAACCGTTCGAGCTGCATTACTCGGCCAGCACACGCGCCGGGGCCGGGTATCTGGACGACCTTGCGGCAATGCCATGGGCGGACCACTTGCATTACCATTTCTCGGACGAAGGTACGCGCGCCGATTTGGATGCGATCTTGTCGAACTATCAGGAAGGATGGCACGTATACACGTGCGGGCCGGATCGCTACATGGACGGGGTCATCGCGGCGGCTGAGCGGCAGGGTTTCCCCGAGGAGGCGCGTCATCTGGAGTATTTCTCAGTTCCCGAGCAGCCGGAATACGAGAACCACCCATTCACTCTGAAGCTGGCAAAGTCGGGTAGGGAACTGACTGTCCCGCAGAACAGAGACGCCGCTCAGGTGCTGAACGAGGCCGGTATCCATGTGGATGTCAAATGCGCAGACGGCATCTGCGGGGTCTGCAAATGCGTGGTAATTTCCGGCGATATCGAACATCGCGACTTTGTCCTGTCGAACAAGCAGCGCGAGGATGCGATCATCCTGTGCCAAAGCCGCGCGGCTGAACCTGAAGGCGTGATTGAACTCGACCTCTGATCTGAAGTCTGAAAACGACTTCGTGAAACACAAAAATTGGTCGTTCCGGCCATGGACGCCGTGGGGTTGCTGCACTAACGTCCCCTGCGAACCCAGTGAATCCTGATCAACAGGTGCGAGGTATTTTCATGGATTATCACAGCCCCGCCAGCTTTGCCGAGGCGTCGGCCCTGGCTGCAAACGCGACGGGCATCACGCGGTTTTTGGCAGGCGGTACCGATGTTCTGGTGCAGCTGCGCTCGGAACTGGTGACACCCGACACGCTGATCGACATCAAAAAGATTGATGGCGTCAGTGACATCAATAGCAATGCCGATGGCAGCTGGACGCTGGGCGTCGCTGCAACCGGTGCAGAAATGAGCGAGCACCCCGAACTGGGCCGGGATTGGCCTGGCGTGGTTGAGGCGATGGATCTGATCGGATCGACTCAGGTGCAAGGGCGCGCGACGCTGACAGGTAACCTGTGCAACGGATCGCCTGCAGCAGACTCCGTGCCCGCTATGGTGGCGGCAGGAGTGACGGTCACGGTGACCGGACCGGAAGGCGACCGAGAGGTTGCGGTTGAAAACATCCCCACGGGCCCAGGCAAAACGTCCCTGGCAAAAGGGGAACTGATCTCGGCCGTCCACATTCCGGCCCGGGGCGAGAATGGCGGAGACGCCTACCTGCGGTTTATCCCGCGCACCGAAATGGACATTGCCGTTGTCGGCGTTGGTGTAAACCTGCGTCTGGACGGCGACACTGTCATCGAAGCGCGCGTGTCGCTGGGAGCTGTAGCCCCGACGGTTCTGCTGGTCGACGACTGCGCCAAGGCCATTATCGGCAGCGCGCTGGATGAGGCCGCGCTGGATGCGCTGGCCGCTGCGGCATCTGCCGCCTGCAACCCGATCGACGACAAACGCGGCACGATTGAGTTCCGCACCGAGGTCGCTGGCGTTCTGGCCAAGCGCGCCGCAAAAATCGCCTATGCCCGTGCGAAGGGAGAGCAAGCATGAGCAAGTTCCACGTATCTACTACCGTTAACGGGGACGCGGTCGAATACCTCTGCGATCCGCGCGAAACCCTGCTGGACTGCCTGCGCGACAAACTGAACCTGACCGGCGCGAAAGAGGGTTGCGGGACTGGTGACTGCGGCGCGTGTTCGGTCTCGGTGGACGGCCGTCTGGTCTGTTCCTGCCTGATGCTGGGCGTTGAGGCCGAGGGCAAGCAGATCGAAACTGTCGAAGGCATCGCAGATGGCGACGTTCTGCACCCATTGCAGAAGAAGTTCATCGAACATGCAGCGCTGCAGTGCGGTATCTGCACTCCGGGTATTCTGGTCGCGGCCAAGTCGCTGCTAGAGAAAAACCCCAACCCGACCGAAGAGGAAACGCGGTACTGGCTGGCGGGCAACCTGTGCCGCTGCACCGGTTATGACAAGATCATTCGTGCTGTGATGGAAACGGCTGAAGAACTGCGGGAGGCTTCGTAATGGCACTCGACGATCGCAAATCTGAATTCACATTTGTTGGCACGCGCCCGAACCGTCCTGACGGTTTGGACAAGGTCACAGGCCGCGCGAAGTTCGGGGCTGATGCCTATGCGCCAGGCATGCTTCACGGTGCGATCCTGCGCTCGCCTCACGCGCATGCGCGGATCGTGAAGATCGACACCTCGAAGGCCGAGGCGCACAAGGACGTCAAGGCCGTCGTGACCCGAACGGATTTTGCAGACGTTCCGTTCAAGCCCGGTCTGGAAGGCGAGTTCTGGAATGTTCTGGAAAACGTCATGGCGGGCGAAAAGGCTTTGTACGACGGTCACGCCGTTGCGGCTGTTGCGGCTACGTCTGCCCTCGCAGCGCGGGATGCGCTCAAGCTGATCGAGGTCGAATACGAAGTGCTGCCCCACGTCACCGACGTGGATAAGGCGATGGCCCCGGATGCTCCGGTCATTCGCGAAGGTGCGGCGGACTATTCGGTTCCGGAAGGGATGCATCCGAACGTCGTGCGTTACCACGAAAGCGGTCACGGCGATGTTGAAGCCGGCTTTGCCGAGGCTGATCTGGTCATTGAGGACAGCTTTGTCACTGAGGCGACCCACCAGGGCTACATCGAACCGCATGCCTGTCTGGGTATGTTGGGCAATGACGGTAAAGGTGAGCTGTGGTGCACCACCCAAGGGCATTGGATCGCGCAAAAGACCTGCGCCGCACTGCTGGGCATTGAGACCTCGCAGCTGCGTGTAACAGCCTCGGAAATTGGTGGTGGTTTCGGTGGCAAGACAACGGTCTTTATCGAACCTGTTGCACTGGCGTTGAGCCGCCGGGCCAACCGCCCGGTCAAGATCGTGATGTCACGTTCAGAAGTGTTCCGGGCAACTGGCCCGACCGCGTCGGCGTCGATGGACATCAAGATCGGGATGAAAAAAGACGGCACGATCTCTGCTGCTCAGGGCGTGTTCCGCCTGCAGGGTGGCGCATTCCCGGGTGCGCCCGGCGATATGACCGCCATGTGCGCCTTCGCGCCCTACAACCTGACCAACGTCAAGCAGATCGGTTATGACGTCATGGCCAACCGCCCGAAACAGGCCGCATACCGCGCGCCGGGTGCGCCGATGGGGGCTTTTGCGGTCGAGTCCGTAATTGATGAGCTGTGCAAAAAGCTGGGTCTGGACCCGGTTGATGTGCGTCTGAAAAACGCCGCGCATGAAGGCACCAAAGCCAGCTATGGTCCGACCTACGAACGCATCGGTCTGGTCGAGACGCTGGAAGCCGCCAAAGCGCATCCGCATTACTCAGCGCCGCTGAAGCCGGGGCAGGGGCGAGGGATTTCCTGCGGGTTCTGGTTCAACCACGGCGGCGAGACCTCGGTGTCGCTGGCGCTATCCGAGGATGGCTCGGCCCAGTTGATGGTCGGCACGCCTGATATCGGCGGCTCGCGCGCATCGATGGCGCTGATGGCCGCCGAGGTGCTGGGCATCCCGTACGAGAATATCCGTGTAACCATCGCCGATACGGCCACACTGGGGTATAACGACGTCAGCCACGGCTCGCGCGTGACTTACGCCAGCGGTCTGGCCACCATCAAAGCGGCCAAACACGCGGTCGAACAGCTGTGTGCCCGTGCGGCGGCCAGCTGGGGGATCCCGACCGACGCGGTGAAATGGGAGAACGGCTGCGCCGTGCCCTCGGGCCCCAATGCGGGTGACTTCGATCCGCGCCCACTGGCGGAAATCACCGCACATATGGGGGCGACCGGAGGTCCGATCTCGGGCCATTTCGAAGCCACCCCCGAAGGCGCAGGCGTGTCATTCGGCACCCATATCGTGGACGCGGAGGTGGATCCTGAGACCGGCAAGACCTCAATCACCCGCTACACGGTCATTCAGGACGCGGGTAAAGCGATCCACCCGACCTATGTGGAAGGCCAGTATCAGGGCGGTGCTGCGCAGGGCATCGGCTGGGCGCTGAACGAGGAATATATCTATGGCGACGATGGTCGCCTGCAGAACTCGATCTTCCTCGACTACCGTATCCCGGTTGCCAGTGACTTGCCGATGATCGACACGGTGATCGTCGAAGTGCCCAACCCCGGCCACCCGTTCGGCGTTCGTGGTGTAGGCGAAACTGGCATCGTGCCGCCTTTGGCTGCGATTGCGAACGCGGTTTCGCATGCGGCAGGCGTTCGCATGCGGCAATTGCCCATGTCGCCGCCGCGTATTCTGGCGGCACTCAAGGACAATGGTTGAAGTTCATCTCTGGGCTGGTCTCCGGTCTTTGACCGGGGGCCAGCAGGTGGTAGAGGTTGACGCCAAAACCACCGGCGAATTGCTACGCGCACTGGTGCGCGTACACCCGCAGCTTCAGGGGCCGATTGATGCGGGCGTTTCCATTGCCATCGACGGCCGCGTCATCGCTACGGGGCTAACCGAACCGATCCCCGAAGGCAGCGAAGTATACTTGATGCAACGACTTAGGGGCGGTTAGCTTTCAGGCGACCACGGTTCGCGACCAACCATGCGGTCGGCTTCGGCAGTGATGTCATTCATGTGGTTCTCGAGGCTCTGGCGCAGCTCTTCAATCTGCTGTTCAGTAGCTTTGCGCGGTACGGTATCCGTCCATTCTCGACACAGAAACACACCTTCATTACGCCAGGGGCGCGGCATCAGCAGGCGGTCCCATGTGCCTGCTTCGCGCCCATGCTTTGCAGAAAAAGTGATCCCGAACACCCGCTTGCCTGAAGTCCGCGCCCAGATCAGCGGCACGGTCGAAGACACCCGTTCTGGTCCGCGCGGCCCATCAGCGGCAATCCCGATCGAGATCCCCTGTTTCATCTTGCCCAGCACCTCGCGTGACAGCGCGACATGGCGCTTGTGGCTGGACATCGCGATCGTGTCCATGCCGAACAGTTGCTGAACGCGCCCCACCATGCTGCCCGCCCGTGCAGAGGATGTGATCGAACAGATTCGCCCCTTATCCAGCGGAAAGAAGTAAGGCGATTGAGCCAGTCGCTGATGCCAAAGCACCACGATGACCGGCTCACCCTGTTCGGCCAACTGGTCCAATTCCTCGTAGCCAATGCGCTGCCAGCGGGTGTTACGATTGACCATCCGGATATAGCTGGCGATGCGTCGCGCTGCCCAGTTCAGGACGGTGTCGCTGTCGGCTATCTTGGTGCGGATACTCACGGATGGCTTTCCCTATGTTGACCAAACCGTGTCTTATAGAACTCATCGCAGCGCGCAACGTGTTTGTGGAATGGAATAGTGAGCGGGAATTTGAAAAAGCCTCTTGAGTCCGCCGCGCTGCTGGCATATCTGAGGCGCACCTTAGGGGTATAGCTCAGTTGGTAGAGCGACGGTCTCCAAAACCGTAGGTCGCGGGTTCGAACCCTGCTGCCCCTGCCATTTCCCAAAAATCCGAACGCAATGCGAGTGGGTAAGCCAGGCTGCTTAACCCGTGATTTTGGATTTTTGAGAAAACAACGTATCCTTCTCCAATTATTTCAGAAATTCTGATCGTGGGGGCGGTCAATGCGCGTTTTGTTCAAGCAAGGGTTGGTGGTCTTCTGGTTCCTGTGGTGGGTTATGGCCTTCCTGACCGATTTCGTAGGAGGGCTGGAACTGTTGGGCGTGACATCGACGCCTTGGTTTGACGGGCACAATTACCCATTTCTTGTGAAGACGCTTGAGCAATTTGGTTCCACAACAGCGATAAATGTCTCACTGTTCATTGGGATCATCCTGTGGGCGCTGCTGTCTGCAGGGCTGTTCCTGATCGCTTTGGCGACGCCTTACTCTCATAGCGAACTGTGGTTCCGCCGAGTGGACAGGGCCTTTATAGTTTCGCTGGGGCTGTGGCTGGCGTTTTTTCTTTCGGACCAGACCGTCATGAATTTCGACCTAGAGGAAAACCACATGGTTCAGGGCGGATTCCAGCTTTTGTGTTATCTGACAATCTACATATTGCCGGACTGAGTGTCTTAAGGGATCTGTGAAATTCGTTAGAAATTCGTGTTTCAGTAGGAGCTTGCTGGTTTTTGAGCGCGCGGCGTGACGATGTGTTGAGCTTCAGTCACGCCGAACGCACGGCACGGAATAAGGCTCCGAACTCAGCCCGAGAAGTAATGCCGGTAAACCATCTCGTGCATGTCACCTCGGCAATAGCCCAGGTCCATTAGTTCCTTGTCCGACATCCTGTCGATTTCGCGCCGTTTACGTTTGTACTCAGCTTTCTTTTCACGTTTGGCTTTTCTTTCCTCTGCGGACGCAAAGAGGTTCGAAAAAATACCGTTTCCGGTGATGAAGTCTGCATAGGCCATCATAATCTCCTCCATTGCATGTTGGCTGTTCTTGATGTTCAGATTGGTGTCCGTGCTGAACCTTGCCTGTCGGAGAAATTAACGTTGGTTCAGATAAGATGTGGGTTCGGAACCGCGCAATTCGGTCAATCCCGGTTTCCTACGCCTTGGGAATGGCCTATGGTCCAGCCCACTACAGACAGGCGGAAGAGGATTCATGTCGCGCTTTGATGGTTATTTCCTGCGGCAATTGCTGATTCTGTTCGGCTTCTTCACTCTGGTTCTTGTCGGCGTGTTCTGGATTACCCGTTCCGTCAGCCTGTTTGACCGTGTGATCAGCGGCGGTCAGTCGGCGATCGTGTTTCTGGAATTTACGGCGCTGACCCTTCCCACCCTGATCAGAACCGTGATGCCGATGGCCGTGTTCGCCGCTGCCGTCTATGCAACCAACCGTCTCAGCCGCGAAAGCGAGATGACGGTGATGCTGGCCACCGGAACCAGCCCATGGAGGCTGGGCCGTGCCGTGTTCCTGTTCGGTATCGTGACGGGTCTGATGATGGCGGCCATCAGCGTTTTCCTGCACCCTGCATCAGTTGAACAGTTGGAAATACGTCAGGCCGAAGTGGCCGGAGACGTTACCGCTCAACTTTTGAATGAGGGCGAATTCCTCCACCCAGCGCAAGGGGTCACGGTTTACATCGGTAAGATCGATCTGGACGGTACACTGTCCGAGGTTTTTGTCTCGGACCGCCGTGTTGAGGAAAGCCCGGTCAGTTATTCCAGTAAGACGGCTTATCTGGTCAACAATGGTAGCGGCATTCATCTGGTGATGGTCGATGGGATCGCGCTGCGTCTGGATCAGCAGGGCCGCACGCTGTCTTCGACCCTGTTCGAGGATGCATCCTACGATATCTCCGAGCTCACAAGCTCGGATACCATGACCGCCCGCAGTATCGGTGCGATCCCGACGTTAGAGCTGTTGCAAAGCCGCAATGCCATTTTAGCGTCCGAACAGTTTTCGAAAGGGGAATTGATCGAGGAACTGCATCAGCGTTTCTCGTGGATCACGATCTGTGTCGCCGTGGCGATGGCCGGGTTTTCGACACTGATGCTGGGCAGCTTTTCGCGCTTCGGTCTGTGGCCGCAGATATTCGGAGCTTTCACGATTCTGGTCTTGCTCGAAGGTGTCCGAGGCTTTGTTTCGCCGGTTGTTATCGAAGACCCGAAACTGTGGATTCTGCTCTATTTGCCAGCCATTATCGGCATCCTGATCTCATGCGTATTCCTGCTGATCGCCGGGCGGCCATTGATACGCGCCCGATCCCGGGGGGAGAATGGAGCCTTATCCCAGGCCTAATTGGACTGCCGAAGATCGGTCAGGCACGTCTTCACGTCTTCAAAGGCGTCGCTGTCCCGTCTGGTCACAAGGTAAAGCGGCAACATCAGGTCCAGCGCCCCGGCGACCGGAGTCAATTGCCCCGCGCTCAACTGATCCCGAATGACATATTCGGGAAAATAGCCTGTCCCACCGCGTTGCAGAACATAACGCAGGGCCATCATGCAGTTGCCCAGAAAGACCGTCTGCCCCGAGGCTTTTTGCGCCGTTGATCGCACGTGGTCCTGATAGATTTCGCCCAGTTCCAGATTAACGAAAACCGGATCCTCAGGCGTGTGCGGTGTCTCGACCAACATTAAGCGTTCCGACACCAGTTCTTGAAACAGAACACGTTGATCTGAGGGTTTTTCGTGTGTGAGCGCGGCATCCAGTACATGTGTTGCGACGGCCTCGACCATATTGAGGTCGTGATCATAGTTGAGGGTAAGCAACAATTGGCCAAGGTGCTGTTCGTACCGGACAGCCAAGTCAACGAGCAAGGGATCCCACACACTCAGCTGTGCGCCTAGCCGCAGTGCGATTCTGTGCCGAGTTTGGTCCGGCAGATCCCGAGAGGCAAAGGACCACAGCGATATCATCTGCTCGGCATAGGGCCGAAACTGTCGGCCGAAGTCCGTCAGGTTGGTGCCTCCCGCACCCCGGGTAAATAGGGGTTTTCCGGTTTCCTTTTCAATCAGCTTGATACGTGCGCTGACGGCCGTCTGGGTCACGTTGAGCCTGCGCGCAGCGGCGTGGAACCCGCCGGTTTCCGCAACGCAGAGAAATGTTTCGAGCGCTTTGATCTGCATAGCGAAAGTATTTTTTGATCAGACCGATAAAATCAATTCGTTTTTTTGAACGCCAACCTTGGGCTAAGTTGGGACCAGCAGATCAGCCAGAGGAAACACCATGCTGGACAAAAGCCACAAACCAACCTGGACCAGTTTTGAAGAGGCAACCAAGGCCGACTGGGATGCTGTCATGGACTATGAAGAGGCGTATAACGCCGCGCTGCCGGACCGTATTCTGGATGCCATCCGGTCGCTCGACGAGGAGTGGACGCCTTATCCCGTGAACCGCTACCAGCACAGCCTGCAGGCCGCGACGCGCGCTTATGAGGACGGTGCGGATGAGGAACTGGTGGTCGCGGCGCTGATCCACGACACCGGCGATATCCTGTCACCCTACAACCATGGGGAGCTGTCCGCAGCGATGATGAAGCCCTATGTCAGCGAGAAAACCTATTGGATTCTCAAGCATCACTGCGTGTTCCAGGGCTATTACTACAACCACCATCTCGGCGGCGATCGCAACGCCCGCGACAAGTACCGCGACAGCCCGTATTGGGAGGACTGCCGCTATTTCTGCCATGAGTACGATCAGAAGGCATTTGACCCGGAATATCCGACCAAGCCGCTGGAGTTTTTCGAGCCCATGCTGCGCCGCGTTCTGAACAAGGGCGAGGGCCACATGGAACTGAACGAAACGTCCGAGGGTTAGCAGGCCGCCATCAGGCGATAGACGATTTGAGCTGCGGTAAAGTCCCAGGCGGCGTTGCCGTCCGGGGCAAGCTCAACAACGTCAAAACCCACGCATTTGCGGTGCTGCAGCGCGTGTTCCACCAACCGCAGCGCTTGATAATAGCCCAGTCCGCCGGGAACAGGTGTGCCGGTGGCAGGCATTTGCGAGGGGTCCAGCCCGTCGACGTCAAAGCTGACATAGACCAGCTCGGGGAAATCCTCGGGCAGGTCAACAGCGTGGATATTGCCCGTCACCAATTCTTCGGCATCCACGTGGAACACGTGGTTTTTCAGGCGGCTCTTCGCTTCTTCCGTAGAAAATGCGCGCACACCGAATTGGGCCAGTTTGATCCCTTCTTCTGCCAGCAAATGCATGACCGAGGCGTGGCTGTGTTTCTCGCCCTGATAAGCGTTGCGCAGGTCGGCATGTGCATCGACTTGGACGATCCCGATGGGTTGCCCCAATGCGCGCGTCACTCCCATGACGGCGCCGTAGCTGAGCGAATGCTCTCCACCCAGAGTGACCGGTATTTTGCCCGCCCGAACGGCGGCTTCGGTGCGCTGGGACAGGCGGTCCATGATCTCGGCCAGCGAGGCGTCGCAATCGATGGGGTCTTCGGTGAAAATACCCTCGACACAAGGTTCGGCATGGCCGGTAATGCGTTCCAGTTCGTTGCTGGCCTCTATAATCGCTTCGGGGCCTTTGGCGGTGCCCGAGCCATAGGACACGGTGCGTTCCAGCGGCACCGGGATCACGCGGAATCGAGCGTCCTCGGTGCGCTCGGATGCGGTCAGTTCACTGTCGAGAAAAATACTCATGAGAGTCGGTCCTTAAAGTCGTCATAGCCGAACTGTTTGATGATCTTCAGTTCGTCCGTTTCGCTGTTCCATAGCGCGATTGTGGGCAGGGGAACGCCGTTGAACGTGTTGGTCTTGACCATCGAGTAATGCGCCTGATCGAGGAAGGCAAAGCGCTGGCCGATTTCCAGCGGCCTGTCCCACGTGTAGTCGCCGATCACATCGCCCGCCAGACAGGACGGCCCGCCCAGACGGTAGGTGTGACCTTCCTCGGCTTCGTCCATAAGGGCGGGTCGATAAGGGGCTTCGATCACATCGGGCATGTGGCAGGTGGCCGAGATGTCGGTGATCGCGAGGTTCATGTCATTAGTCGGCAGGTCGAGGATTTCGCCCACCAGAATACCCGCGTCCAGCGCTACCGCCTCACCGGGTTCGAGATAGATGTCGAGGCCGTATGTCTCGCGGATGGATTTGATGAAGGCTACCAGTCCGTCGCGGTCGTAATCGTCGCGGGTGATGTGATGACCGCCCCCAAAGTTCAGCCATTTGAGCTGGCCGAGGAAGGGTTTGAGTTTTGGCTCGACGGCCTTCCACGTGCGCTGCAGTGGCTCAAAACCCTGTTCGCAGAGTGTGTGCATGTGCAGACCGTTAACGCCGGTCAAGGTCTCGGCGGTCAGTTGGCTGACCGGCATACCCAGACGCGAGCAGGGCGCGCAAGGGTCGTATTTCGCGACCTCGCCCTCGGAATGTTCCGGATTGATCCGCAGACCGACCTGTACGCCAGCAGCCCGGGCTTTGGCCAGAAAGCGATCCTTCTGGGCCGGAGAGTTGAAGATGATATGGTCCGACAGCGACAGGATTTCGTCCATGTCGGTATCTTTGTACCCGGCGCAGAAAGTTGCGACCTCGCCGCCGTATTCCTCACGGCCCAGACGCGCCTCGTAGATGCCGCTGGCGCAGGTGCCGTCGAGGTGCTGGCGGACCAGCGGGGCCAGCGAGAACATCGAGAACGCCTTGAGGGCACTGAGCACATGCGCACCGGACCGGGCGCCGATGTCAGCAAGGATCGTCAGGTTGCGTTCGACAGCCTTTTCATCGACCACGAAGCATGGGCTCGGCACGCGGCTCAGATCAAATCTGCGAAAGGCTCCGGCGTCGCCAGCCTGTGTGGTCATCATGTCGGACATAACCGGCGTCTCCGTATTAAGGAGGGGCCGGGGGCACTGCCCCCGGACCCCCGGGATATTTGTAGCCAGATGAAGCTAAAACGGATCAGAATTCGACGGGGCCGTCGAGTTCGTGGACCTGCCACGGCAGACCATGTTCGTTCAGCATGTCCATGAAGTCATCGGGGTCGAGTTGCTCCATGTTCCACACGCCTGGCTCGGTCCAGTTGCCTTTCAGAACCTGTGCAGCGCCGATCATGGCCGGGACGCCGGTGGTGTAGCTGACAGCCTGGCTGCCGACTTCGCGGTAGCATTCTTCGTGGTCGCAGATGTTGTAGATGTAATAGGTCTTCTCGCCCGAGCCATCCTTGGCCTGACCCGTGGCGATATCGCCGATGCAGGCTTTGCCTTTGGTTTCCGCGCCCAGATCGCCGGGATCAGGCAATAGGGTTTTCAGGAACTGGATCGGGATGATTTCCTTGCCGTCGTGCATCACCGGATCGATGCGGGTCATGCCGACATTTTCCAGCACTTTGGCGTGGGTGATGTAAGCGTCGCCAAAAGTCATCCAGAAACGGGCGCGCTCGATTTCGGAGAAGTGGGTCGAGAGCGACTCCAGTTCCTCGTGATACATCAGGTACATGTTTTTGGGGCCGATGGCGGGGAAGTCGAACTCGACCTTATGGGTCATGGCGGGGGAGTGTTTCCACTCGCCACCTTCCCAGTGGCGCACTTCGGCCAGCACTTCGCGCAGGTTGATCTCCGGGTTGAAGTTGGTGGCAAATTCCTGATCGTTCGAGCCGCCATTAGCATCCAGAACGTCGATCTGGCGGATGGTCTCCAGCTTGTGCTTCTTCAGCCATTTGGCGAAGACGGATGTAACACCCGGATCGAAACCCGAGCCGAGGATGGCGGTCAGGCCGGCCTCTTTGAACTTGTCCTGATAAGCCCATTGCCAGTGGTATTCGAACTTGGCCTCATCCTCAGGTTCGTAGTTCGCGGTGTCGAGATAGTGGATACCGGCCTCAAGGCACGCGTCCATCAGCACCAGATCCTGATAGGGCAGGGCGAGGTTCACAAGAATTTCGGCCCCGGTGTCCTTGATCAGCTTGACGGTGTCTTCGACTTTGTAGGCGTCCAACTCGGCTGTAGCGATATCAACGCCCACACGCTCTTTCACCGATTTGGCGATGGCGTCGCATTTCGATTTCGTCCGGCTGGCCAGAGTGATTTCGGTAAAGATATCCGAATTCATTGCCATCTTGTGCACGGCTGCGTGCGAAACGCCGCCCGCTCCGACAACCAGTGTTTTGCCAGTAAATGAACCCATGGGGGTGATCTCCTCTCACAGGGGGTTATTCGTAATAGGTGTAGCCGTTGATCGAGTCGCGATAGGCGCTCATCAGGGTTTTGCGGTCTTTGGCTTTCAGAGTACCGGTCGAAATCGCCTCGTCCACCATTTTGCGAAAGGCCGCGACGCAGTCCTGCGGGTCAAACTCGACATAGGACAGAACTTCGGAGATGGTGTCGCCTTCCTGTTCGTGCAGCAGGTCGAAGCCTCCGTCGGCACGCAGGTCGATGGTGACGACATTGGTATCTCCGAACAGGTTATGCAGATCGCCCAGCGTTTCCTGATAGGCGCCGACGAAGAAGACGCCCATGTAGTATTCGTCTTCTTCAGGCAGCGAATGCACCGGCAGACTGGGCGAGACGCCATCGGCCAGAATGAACCGGTCGATCTTGCCGTCACTGTCGCAGGTGATGTCGGACAGAACTGCGCGGCGGTCCGGGGCCTGGTTCAAGCCTTGCAGCGGTACGATAGGGTGCAGCTGATCGATGGCCCAGACATCGGGCAGGGATTGGAACAGCGAGAAATTGCAGTGGTAGATGTCGGCCACTTTCTCTAGCTGGTCGTCTACATCCGTCTCCAGATCATCGCTTGCGGCCAGCGCCTTGAGGCGGGCCATCAGTGAAAGGTAAATTCGTTCAGCCCGGGCCATCTGGCGCAGGTCGACATAGCCGCGGCGGAACATGGCACGCAATTCGTTGCGATAGAAGGTGGCGTCGTTCCAACATTCCTGTAGGCGGTCGCTGCTGAGGTAACCGTGCACGGCCGCCAGGTCCGAGACCAAATGGTGGTCGTCGGCTTCGACCTCGG
This sequence comes from Ruegeria sp. CE8, assembly GCF_056537465.1. NCBI lineage: Bacteria > Pseudomonadati > Pseudomonadota > Alphaproteobacteria > Rhodobacterales > Roseobacteraceae > Ruegeria > Ruegeria sp. CE8. The sequence goes on along the minus strand of NZ_JBQFRP010000002.1, from coordinate 486,648 downwards.
GTCCGTTGGGCGCATCGTACAAAGTGCTTTCCAGCACGTTGAAGACCAGCATCGAAGACGTGGCGACCACAGCGCGGCCACTTTCCGTGACCAGCGTCGGGTGGTCGACTTCGGCCTCGTCCATCGCGTAGGCCACGGTTTCCACGACGTTGGCGCAATACTCTTCGACCGTATAGTTGATCGAGTTTTCGGCAGCCCTCTTCTCGCCCGTATAGTCGACACCCATGCCGCCGCCGAGATCCAGATGAGTCAGCGGCACGCCCTCGCGGGTCAGCTCGGTGTAGTAACGGCAGGCTTCACCGACGGCACGGCGCACATCGTTGACGTCCTGCACCTGAGAGCCCAGATGCGAATGCTGCAGCTTCAGGCAATGCAGAAGGCCCGCGTCGCGCAGCTTGTCCACAGTGGCGACCAGTTGATCGGTGTTCATGCCAAATGCGGATCGATCGCCCGAGCTTTCTTCCCACTTGCCGCTGATCTGGTTGGTCAGTTTGACCCGCACACCAATCAGGGGTTCGATGCCCAGCTCGTTATAGACCTCGATCACCGTGTCAGCCTCTTTCGGGCTTTCCAGAACAATGACGGTGTTGAAGCCGATCTTGCGGGACAGGATCGCCAACTGAATGAACTCGGCATCCTTGACGCCGTTGCATACGATCAGCGCCTCGCTGGCAAGACGGTGCGCCAGTGCGACCACCAATTCAGGCTTGGATCCAGCCTCGAGCCCGTAGTTGTACTTCTTGCCGAATTCGACAATCCGGTCCACAACCTGCGCCTGCTGGTTCACTTTGATCGGGAAGACGCCGCGATAGCTGCCCTTATAGCCTACGCGTGCAATTGCTTCGCGAAAACTCACGTTCAGATGCGCGATCTCATGTTCCAGATAAGACGACACGCGCAAAACCATTGGTGCTTTGATGCCCCGGTCGTCCAAGTCGGTCAGAATTCCCGGCAGGCTGATCGCCGCCGCTTCGGGCACCAGAGGGTTGCGCAGACCGATCTCGCCCTGCTCCGTCACCTCGATGAGGCCTTTGCCCCATTTCTCAACCCCGTAGATGGAATGCGGTGCGTCGGGCGTGTGTTTCAATCAAGTCTGTCCTTGCAATAGGGTGCCAGTTTCGCGCCCGCCAATACGGCAGCATTTTGATTCTTCCAAGTGTAATCTATGCGGCGGGATTTGCCGAATTTATGTGGACGTGCGAATTGGGATCAGATGGTTGTCCCATTGGCAATCAGACTGGGTCAAGATCCTGGCTGTATTGGCTGCTAACACTCCGATCAAACCGATGCCCGTCGTAAACACAAACCCGTTCTTCCCAGTGCAAAGGCCGCAGACGTCGTCGAAATTGAAAACACCATCAAGCTGGCCATCAGCAACGCGGAACCGATGCAGGGCATTGCCGCGCGGGCAGGTGATTGCAACGGTTTCGCCATCGCCGGAAAAGGCGATGCTGCCCGCATACCCCTGCAGCGTGCTTTGGTCGGTATCGGGCGCGCTTAGCAATCGGGCTTCCTCACCGCGACGGTGCAGCCCCAGCAGGGGAGGGTATTTCGACTTGTCTCCTTGCCACTGCATCGCAAGGCCGACCAGCCCGTCCGGCCGCACGGCCAGATGGCGGATCGAGTTTTTGTGCAGGGCATTTGGCAGTTCTATCTGCTCTAAAACCGCACCTGACAGATCAAGGTAGGTCAGGCGAGGTTGCATCACCGGCAGATTCAGCTTGGTCCGACCGGTTTCCGGATGGGTCTCGATCCCGCCGTTTGCAACGACCAGAGTTTGACCGTCGGGCATAAGGCGCATGTCATGCGGTCCGACCCCGCCCGAAGAGAACTCGCCAAGTCTGGAATAGCTGTTGGCATCCCAGATGCCGATCACGCCCTGACCGGCCTCGTAATCGTTTTCGGTGGTGAAAAGTCGGGATCCATCGCGCGAGAAAACGCCATGACCATAGAAGTGGCGACCTTCGGGCGCTGCCAATCGTGCGGTTTTCTTCCCCGACGCGCAGTCGATGACGATGGCAAAGGTTCCGGGGCGGCGCGCAAAGGTGACCGCCTGCGCACGATGAGGATGCGCGGCTGCGGCGTGACCACGGGCCGGCAGTGGCAATGAGAACAGAGTATCTCCGCCTGCGGTTAGCCCAACCAGACGATAACTACCGTCGGGAAACAGCGCGGCGGCCAGAAAATCCGGCGCTCCGACCGATGCCCAACCGCGCACAGGCGCAAGGCTAGCGGCAGCCAATCCTGCAAGAAATTGTCGTCGGCTGGTCACGGTTCAATCTCCGTCCAAAGAGTTGAAACCGGCGCTGATGCCCAGCTTAGGGCCAAGTTCGGTCGCGCCGATCGCATGGATGTCGTTGATCGATTGCTGCAGCGCCTCGACGCGGAACCGTCCCTGCGGCGTGGTCACACCGGCAAATGCAGGATCTTCCAGCGCTTGGGCACGGTCTATGGCCGAGGCGAATGCGCTGTCCAGATCGGCAGCGATTTCAGGGTGATCCACCGACAGGCGTGCCGCAAGATCTCGCAGAGAAATCAGCGACAGCTCAACATGGCGCAGCGAGCGTTCTGAACGACGTGCCTCGGCGCGCTTGGGTCGCGGGCGGTCGAAGGTCCCCATCGGGCGGCCGAGGCGGGTTTCTGCAGTGAACTCCAGACCGGTCATCAGGGCTTTGTAGAGCTCCTGCATGGCTTCGTCTTCCGACCGATAGGGGCTGCCGTCGCCCGGGTTCATTAATGCCGCTGCATAGTCTGCCCAGTCAGAGTCGATTGCGCGGGCATTGCCGTCGATATCCGCAGCAATTGCTTGGATCAGGGCACAGCGATATTCTGCATTGCCCTGACCTGAAAACCGTGGATCGTAAAGCATCAGTTCCAGCGCGAAAAATCCGCGACCGGCTACGGAGGTTTCCGCAAAGGAAACAGATGATTGGACGGTCGAGTCTTCGTCTGTGATCAATCTCGACAGGGCCTTGGGCGTGAACTCTTTGGAGTCGGGCCAGAAAGCCAGTGCAAAGGCACGGTCCTCCGCCTCGGAAGGCCCGAAACGCAGATGGCTGACGGAAATCCAGTCATCAAAGGCGGCGTTGTACGCTTCCCGAAGTTGGGTCGAGTTGGGGTCGCAACCCGCCTGCGCCGCTTGTGTCAGCGCGCCGGTTGCGTCTGATAGTGCCGCGTACCCGGGCAGGATATGCGCCTCGACCGTGTCGGCCAGGATTGGCGTCCGATCCTGGGCGTGGGCGCAAAGGGGAAGCGACAAGGCCAGAGCAAAAGCGAAGATACGCATGGGTCAGAGGCTCTCCAAAAAGCGAACAAGGGCATCGCGGTCGGGCTTTGGCATCGAAACGACCGTGTCGCGTGCCACTTGCGCTTCGCCGCCATGCCACAGGATCGCTTCAAGCAACGACCGCGCGCGACCGTCGTGCAGGAATTGCGTATGTCCTGACACTTGTTCGGTCATCCCAATCCCCCAAAGCGGAGCGGTGCGCCATTCGCGACCTGTCGCGCGCGCCTCGGGGCGGTTGTCGGCCAGCTCTTCGCCCAAGTCGTGCAGCAACAGGTCCGAATAGGGCCAGATCAATTGGAAGCTTTGCTCGGGCCGATCTTCCAGGCGGTGGGTTACAAAAGCAGGCGTATGGCAGGATGCGCATCCGGTCTCATGAAACACCTGCTTGCCGCGCAACACCTGTGGGTCATCCACATCGCGCCGTGCTGGGACACCCAGATTGCGGCTGTAAAATGCGACGAGGTCCAAGCCGACCTGATCGATTTCGAATTCCCGCACGTCACCATCACCATGCGGCGCGTTCACGCAATCCACCTGTGCGTCGGTGCAATCGCCGTGACCTGCCGGGTACAGCGGGCTGGAAATGCCAATGTCACCGGCAAAGGCTGCAGCGGATTGCTCCATCACTGTGGGCATACCTGCCTTATGGCCGAACCGGCCCATCATCGGCGCGTCGTATTCAATTGCCCAGACAATGTTCGGGCGGCCGGAAATCCCGTCGCCGTTTTCATCCTCCGGGTCGGCGTTTGCCAGCAGATCCTCGACCGGAATCGCTTCGAGTAACCCCAGACCGATCATCTGCGGTGCAACACGTGGGCTGAGCATGGCGTCCGGGTGCAATGGGCCATAACCCAGATTAGCAGCCTCATATGCCGGGCGGCGAAGCGTAACAGTTTCCCCATCCGACAGGGTTACTGGAACGTCCTCATAAGTGATGTCCAAACGGTATTCTGCCGGGTGACCGGGCAGCGCCAGATCCTGCATCTGGCCGCCGTAATTCGGTTCGGGCAAGGTCGCGATATAGTCCTTGATCTCAGGATAACCGTCTTCGGTGGCACCGGGGACAGAGACCCGCAGGAACATCGATACTGCGTTGTCGTCGGGACCGTTCGGCGTGTGCCCGCGGCCGTCCTTGATATGACAGCGCTGGCAAGACCGGGCGTTATAGAGCGGCCCCAATCCATCCGAAGCCAGCGTCGAAGCCGGGGACGATACCCAGATTTTCTTGAATAGCCCGTTGCCGACCCTGAAATCCAATTCCTGCTCGAAAGTCAGATTGCCCGACGGCTGCGAAAACGCATCGGCATCGGTGCGTGCACGGACGGTGGCAGCCCCGGCGGGCAATTCCTCGAACGGTTGCGGCGCGCCGAAATCCTTGGGCGCTGCAGTTGCACCGGCGATGCGGGCGTTTTCGTCTTCGGTTCTGGGAATGTAATTGAGATGAAGATCCTGCAGCTCTGCTGACAGAGATTGGGTGGCCGTCAAGACGGCCACCGGAATAAGAACGAGCTTACTCGCCTTCGTCCATTTTCGATGCATTGAGTTGCGCATAATTGGCTTCGCCAATCCTTTCGTGCAGGTCGAGCTGCGTTTCCAGAAAATCGATATGGCCTTCCTCATCCGCCAGCAATCCCTCAAACAGAGACATAGTGACGTAGTCTCCGGCGCTCTGGCAGTATTCGCGGGCTTCCTTGTACAGGGCGCGTGCATCGATCTCAGCCGCGAGATCACATTCCAGCGACTCTTTCGGCGTTTGCCCGATGCGCAAAGGGTCAAGCTGTTGAAGGTTCGGATGCCCACCCAGAAAGATGATCCGCTCGATCAGTTTGTCCGCGTGCTGCATTTCCTCGATGGATTCTTCGCGGCTTTTCTTGGCCATGTGACCAAGGCCCCAATCCTCCTGCAGGCGATAATGCAGCCAATACTGACTGACGGCCGTCAGTTCATGCCGCAGTGATTTGTTGAGATATTCTATGACCTTTTGGTCGCCCTTCATCTGCATCCTCCTGTGTTGCTTCGCTGCGCAATGCACGAAGCTGCATCGGGACTTCCAACTTATCGCTAGACCGCATCGAGTCTAGGAAAAGCGGCATGCACCCGCCACAATCTGCAGATTTTCCAAGGGCATGGTAGATTTTACCAGGAGTGATGACTGCGTAGGGATCCGACGCGCGCATCCAGTCAATGGCGGACCGGATGTCGTGATCAGAGATGTTTGTACAGTGGCATACGATCATGGCAGTCAGGGCTCGGAATAATTTATCTTACCATATTAGTAAGTTATTTGCTGCAGGTCTAGAGGCAACACATCAATATGTCCCTCATAAGATCGGGAAGCGGCATGAAACTGCCGCCTCCCGCGATTTGGTTATTGGAACACCGCGTCAGGGTTATCCAAGCTGTCCGAACCTTCGAAATCGATCTGGTCGAGTTTCAGCGCGGCCACGATGCGCTCGATGGTCTTGGTCTGATCGACCAGGCCGTCCACGCCGCCCATGATCAGAACTTTGCCGCCTTCGTTGCCACGCTCCAGCATCTGATCGTAGGCGAAACCGGCTTCGGCTGTCGATTTCAGGCGACCCAGAGCTTGCATGGTGTTGGCCAGTTTGACCTTCATCTCGGCATCCAGCGACGGGTCGGTCGCGATGACAAGATCAGACAGCGATGCGCCGCTGACCGGGGTGCCGTCGATGCGGGTGTAGCTGCCCAGGTAAACGTTCTGAATGCCCAGACCGTCATAGTAATGGCTGTTATGCGTGTTGTCCGAGAAACAATCGTGCTCTTCTTCCGGGTCGTTCAGCATCAGGCCAAGACGCATACGCTCTCCGGCTTGCTCGCCATAGGACAGCGAGCCCATGCCGGTCAGGATCGCGCTGACGCCGGCGGCTTCGTTCGCGTTCAGGGCTGCGCGCGCCTCACCACCTTCTGCCCACTGAGAGGCCATCCATTCCAGATCGCTGATTAGCAGTTCGGTGGCTGCGCTCAGATATTGCGCGCGGCGGTCGCAGTTGCCACCGGTGCAGCCGTCGCCTTGCACGTAGTCGGTATACGGACGGTTGCCGGCACCTGCGCCATGGCCGTTCATGTCCTGGCCCCACAGCAGGAACTCGATTGCGTGATAGCCGGTGGCAACGTTCGCTTCGATTCCGTCCGCTTCATGCAGCGTTTCTCCCAGCAGTTCAGGGGTGATTTCGCTGGCGTCGATGGTTTGGCCCGACAGTTCGAAGCTGGGGTTCGCGATGACGTTCAGCGCAGCGAACTCGTTTTCGTCAGTCGGCCCACCATAGGAGGAATCCACATAGTCGATCAGGCCTTCGTCCAGCGGCCAGGCGTTCACTTTGCCTTCCCAGTCGTCGACGATCGCGTTGCCGAAACGATAAACTTCGGTCTGCTGATAGGGTACACGCGCGGTGATCCAGGCGGCGCGCGCAGCATTTAGCGTTGCGTCCGAGGGACCTGCAATCAGAGCGTTCACTGCGTCCTGCAGCGATTTTGCCGCGATCAGGCTGTCGTCGTACTTGGCTTCGGCAATATTCGCATACGTTGTCAGAACATCAGCTTTCGTGGGTGCATCAGCTGCAAAGGCTGCAGACGCAATGCCCAGGGTCAGTGCGCTGGTAGCAGCAAAAAATTTTGTCATGGGGGTGACACTTTCCTGTCAGAAACAAATTTACAGGCGTCGCTGGGCGACGCGTACGGCCAAAAACTGAGTGAAACAGTCAGATAAGTCAACCTGAGTTTTATTGTCGGAATTAAATGGCGCACCCATCCGATGATCCTCTATCCCCATAATTGGCGGGGAAACGAACCGTTGCTGCGATTGCGCGGGGTTTTAAACACATTAGAATGAACTTCGTGATTCCCAGTTGGATGGTGCCCTGTTTATGAGATGCGCAATCTTCGCTTTGTTCCTGACCCCGGCTTTTGCCCTGTCGCAGACCCAAAGCCCGGCGCATGTACATGGCACCGGCTATATGGACATTGCGTTTTCGGGTGAGGCGTTTTCCCTGTCGCTCGCTGTGCCTGCAGCCGACATCATCGGATTTGGAGGGCCGGCAGAGACAGACGAAGACCGCGCGCTGGTTGCTGTTGCAATATCCGATCTCTCCAAACCCCTGGGTCTTTTTGTCCTGCCCGAGGAGGCGGGGTGTTTCACTGCGTCGGCCAATGTCACGCTTTCGGGTGAAGGGTTGGGGCAAGACGCAAGCGGGCAGGCCGCCGATCAGGCAGAGCACAGTGAGTTTTTGGCCGATTACCAGATTCAGTGTCAGGATATGGCTGCGTTGGCAAGTATCCGGTTTGCCTATTTCGACCGTTTTGAAAATTCACAGAAGTTGATCGTTCGGATCGCCCGGTCGGGCGAGAATCGCACGTACGATGTGTCGCGCAACCAGCCGGATTTAATCATGTGACGCAACAAACACCTGTGCCGAAGCGTTGAGCGTTCAGCGTAAGGGGTCAGGTGGGCGGACCACACAGGCTGCCTCCGCACGCATAGGGCGACACCTCTTATTGTGCTACTATTGTTCGTGATTGTTATTTTGGAGGGCGATTAAGTGGCCTGGATCATGGCATATGCAGGGGCGGTTCCGACTGCAAAAAAAGCGGAATATGAGATGCACGCGAAACGGATGGCGCGTATCTTTCGCAAACACGGCGCAACGCGGGTTGTGGAAACCTGGGGCGCATCTGTTCCGCCCGGCGAGGTAACGTCGTTTCCGCTTGCTGTGCAGGCTGGCGCGGATGACACGGTGGTCACTGGTTGGCAGGAATGGCCGGATCAGGCATCGCAAGAGGCGGGATTTGCCGCTGCAATGCAAGACCCGGAGATGGGTGACATGAGCGACGTGCCCGTCAACGGAAAAACAATTATTTTTGGCGGATTTGAGGTTCTTGCGGATATTTAACCTAGGTGCCGACGGCGGGCACTGTTTCGGCTTACTGGGGCGTGCGAATTTCTGTGTTCACATCCTTTAACGGTGTTCAGACGTTACTGAGCATCCAGTCGCGAACCCGTTTTGCGTTGTCGACCAGGGGCTTGTAGTCGGACCAGACCAGATAGAAGCCATAACCTGTTTCCCAGCGCCATTCTTCCATGGCTGACAGCAATCCACGCTCGGCCAATGGGGTCGTGAGGTGGCTCCAGCCCAGGGCATACCCTTCCCCCGCCAGAGTTGCCTGCAGCACAAGCGCGTAGTCATTCAACCGAAGCCCTGAAACCGGAGGCTTCTTGGTGACACCAAAGCTTTCGAACCAATGGGTCCAGCCCGGACGTTCGCGCGTCGGTTCTTCGAGGTGAATCAACCGGTGCTGTAACAGCTCTTCAACGCTTTTGGGGCGACCTCTGTTTTCTACTTCAATCGGGCTGGCGACGGGGCACAAGACCTCGTTTGCAATCAGAGCAGAATTACAGCCCTCCCACGTGCCTTTGCCGCGGCGAATGGCCAGACTGATGTTCTCGGCAACAATATCGGGTTCACGGTCGCTGGATTGAAGTCTGAGGTCGATATCGGGAAACGACTGGTGGAACTCCTGTAGCTTTGGCATCATCCAGAAAAAGTTGAAGGCCGAGGACGCGTTGAGCGTTACATGATCGTTCTGGGTGAACTGTCGAACCGCATTGACCGAGTTCAGTATCTGGTCAAATGAGCGGGACACATCGGAATACAGCTTTGACCCGGCTGACGTCAGGACAATCTTTCGGTGTTCACGATGAAACAGCTGCACATTCAGCGAGGCCTCTAGCTGTTTGATCGCGGCACTGACCGCTGGCTGTTTCACATTCATTTCATCGGCTGCACGTGTAATCGACTGAAGCCGCGCCGCGGCTTCAAAATATACGAGATGTTTCGATGATGAGATTGTTTTCCAGAGCTGATGCATAATCTGTGTTTATCCAAATCATCACCTTTTTCAACCGTCACGAACCTGTCGCGACGCGGTAGTGTGCAGGTCAAATGAATCGAGGAGTCACCCATGGCCAGACGCGCCCGCGCCTCGCGCGACCGCCAAAGCGCCGCTGCCGGAGCCCCGGCATCGCCGTACATCCAGCGGAGCCTGAGCTATTTCAACCCGTTGAACGAAGAGGATCTGGAGCGTCTCGAAGCCCAGGTTGACTGGATTTTCGAAGACGTTGGCATCGCGTTTCGCGACGACCCCGAGGCGCTGGAGCTGTGGCGTCGTGAGGGCGCGCGGATAGAAGGTGACATCGTGCGTGCCGATGCAGCGTGGATTCGCGATCTGTGCGCGAAGGCGCCGAAAAAATTCACCCAATTGGCCCGTAATCCAGAACGGTCCGTTGTCATTGGCGACGGCAATCAGGTTTTTGCTCCGGTATATGGCGCTCCGTTCGTGCGCGACCTTGAAGACGGGCGTCGATACGGCGACATGGATGCGTTCCAGAAGCTGGTCAAACTGACTTATCTGCATCCGAACCTGCATCATGGTGGTTTCGTCACGTGCGAACCCTGTGACATTCCGGTCAGCAAGCGGCATCTGGACATGATGTTCGCCCACATGACGCTCAGCGATAAGCCGCATCTGGGCGCGATCACCGAGATGAGCCGCGCACAGGACAGTGTAGAGATGGCCGAAATAATCTTTGGCGCGGATGTAATGGAGCAAAATTGCGTCATTATGGGCAACGTCAACACCAACTCGCCCTTGTTGGTGGATCGGGTGGTGACCGAAGCCGCGCGGGTCTATTCCACCCGGGGTCAGGGCATGATCGTGGTGCCTTTCATCCTGTCGGGGGCCATGGGACCGGTCAGTACGGCCGCAAGCGTCGCCCAAGCCATGGCTGAGGCGATGATGGTCTGCGCCTATGTACAACTGCTGCGTCCCGGCGCGCCATTCGTATTGGGCAACTTCCTGTCCTCCATGTCGCTGAAATCCGGCGCGCCGACTTTTGGTATGCCCGAGCCTGTGATGTCGAACTATGCAATTGGTCAGTTGGCGCGTCGCGCTGGTCTGCCGCTGCGCTGTGGCGGATCGCTGACGGCTTCCAAAATCGAGGACGCGCAAGCCGCATATGAATCCGCCGACTCGATGCACTCGACCATGCTTGCCGGGGCCAATTTCGTCCTGCATTCTGCGGGATGGCTCGAGGGCGGCCTCTGCACCGGGTTTGAAAAGCTTATTATGGATGCAGACCGGCTGGGGTCTTACCAGAAGGTTCTGAGTCAGGGTCTCGATACCAGCGAGGAAGCCTTCGCCCGCGATGCCTATACCGAGGTTGACGCAGGCGGTCATTTCCTCGGCTGCGCGCACACGATGCGAAACTATCAGGCAGCGTTCTATGAGCCGAAACTCAGCGACAGCGAGAATGTCGAAAGCTGGGAAGAGGGAGGTTCTAAGGACATGCGCCGCCGTGCCTACGAGCGCTGGAACGAAATGCTGAAGGAATACCAGCCTCCAGCTATGGACGAAGCCAAAAAGGAAGAACTGGCGGCCTATGTCGCACGGCGAAAGGAAGAAATCCCGGACGCTTGGTACTGACAAGGCGATCCCTTCATCTGGCCAAAAATACCTTCGGGGTGAATTGAGCCACAGGTTCAAGAGGGGGCAGACAGCCCCCTTTCCCCAAACATCACACACACATGACACAGGACTTTCCCATGCCTGAAATTCAAAAAGACGAAAGCACCGGCGGCAAACAGCTTCCCTCTCACGCCAAAGTCGTCGTGATCGGCGGCGGCGTCGTTGGATGCTCTATTCTGTTCCACCTCGCCAAATTCGGTTGGAAGGACGTGGTCTTGCTGGAACGTGATGAACTGACCTCCGGCTCGTCCTGGCACGCCGCCGGTCAGATCCATACGATCAGTTCGGACCCCAACATCTCGCGTCTGCAGAGCTATACGATTGATCTGTACAAAGAGATCGAAGAGACTTCGGGCCATTCCGTCGGCCTGCACATCACCGGCGGCTTCTATCTGGCCTCGACCAAGGACTGGTACGACTACCTCAAACGCGAACGGTCCAAGGCCCGCTACATGGGGCTGCACCAGGAGTTCATCAGTCCGAAAGAGGTGGCTGAGCGCCACCCCTTGATCGACCCCAAACACTATCACGCAGCGCTCTGGGATGATCAGGACGGCGACCTGGACCCATCCGGTGCGACCTATGCCTTCGCTAAATCGGCCAAGGTGCACGGGGCGCAGTATTTTACCCATTGCGGTGTGACCGGGATGAGCCAGCGTCCCGACGGCAGCTGGGACCTGACGACACCCAAGGGTCAGATCAATGCCGAGTATGTGGTGAACTGCGGCGGCCTCTGGGCGCGCGAGGTGGGGCATATGTCCGGTGTTCACCTGCCTGTGCAACCGATGGAGCATCACTACCTGATCACCGAAAAGATCGATGCGGTTGCCAATCACGGCACGCGTCTGCCTGCCGGGATCGACTACGAAGCAAACATCTATTTCCGTCAGGAACGTCAGGGCATGCTTCTGGGCACCTACGAGCCCAAGGGTACACCGTGGAAAGTTGATGGTACGCCTTGGGATTTCGGCCACGAATTACTGCAACCTGATCTGGATCGCGTCGCCGACCGGTTGGAGATGTCCTTTGAACGTATTCCCGCAATTGGAGAGGCCGGGATCAAGGATATCATCAACGGGCCGTTTACCTTCGGGCCGGACGGCAACCCGATGATCGGCCCGGTTCCGGGCATGAAGAACTACTGGGTCGCTGTAGGTGTCATGGCTGGTTTCTGTCAGGGCGGAGGTGTGGGCCTGACCATGGCCGAGTGGATGATCGACGGCGAACCCTCGATTGATGTCTGGGCCATGGATGTGGCGCGCTTTGGCGAGTTTGCGACCCCGGATTGGGGCACGATCAAGTCGACAGAGAATTACGAACGCCGTTTCGTGATGACCTTCCCGAACGAAACCTTGCCCAAAGGCCGGATGCAGAAAACAACGGCGCTCTATGACCGTCTGGTCGCAAAGGGCGCTGTAATGGGGCAGGGGTTTGGCCTTGAGAACGCTCTTTGGTTTGCAGGCAGCCCGGAAGACGCGCATGAAACACCCACGTTCGAGCGCAATCGCAGTCACGACTACGTGGCACGCGAGGTCAAAGCCGTGCAAGAGGCTGTCGGCGGCATCGAAATCGCCAACTTTGCTAAGCACGAATTCAAGGGCGCAGGGTCGCGTGACTACCTGAACAAGATGCTGGCCGGCTATGTGCCGAAACCGGGCCGACTGGCACTGACGCCGATGCTGACCGAAAAGGGGCGTCTCTATGGCGATTTGACTGTGGCGTGTCTGACCGAGGATCACTTTGTTCTGTTCGGCTCGGGCGCGATGCAGGACGCACATCGGCGCTGGTTTGAAAAGGACCTGCCCCCGGATGTTACTTATGCCAATGTCTCGGGCGACTGGCACGGGATCGCCTTGTCCGGACCGAAATCGCGCGAGTTGCTGGCCCGCATCACCCGTGAAGACGTCAGCCCTGTTGCGCTGAAGTTCCGCGACCTGCGCCAGACTTTCGTCGGCGGTGTTCCGGTGATCCTGAACCGGATTTCGTTCTCGGGCGAGCTGGGATATGAGATCTACTGCCGTCCGCAATACCTGCTTCGCCTGGCCGAAGCGATTGAAGAGGCCGGAGCCGATCTGGGCTATCGCTGGTACGGCGCCCGCGCGCTGATGTCTCTGCGTCTGGAAAAAGGCTGGGGCGTCTGGACCACCGACTTCCGCCCGGATTTCAACGCGGTCGAAAGCGGCATGGATGCCTTTATCAACTGGAAGAAGGATTTTGTCGGTAAAGAGGCCACGTTGAAATTCCGGGAAGACGGGGTTTCGCGCAAGCTGGTCACCATGACAATCGACGTCGACGGTATCGACGTTTCCAACGACGAGGCGATCCTGAAGGACAGTGAACCAGTGGGTTACGTTTCCTCTGGCGGTTATGGTCACCGTGTCGGCAAGTCGATGGCCATGGGCTACGTGGCGACGGAAAGCGCAGTGCCGGGGACTAACTTGCAGGTTGAAATCCTTGGCAATTTCTATGACGCCGAAGTGCTGGGCGGTCCGGTCTATGACGCCAATGGCGCGAACATGCGGGCGTGATGCCCAAGCTGGATTGCCTCTATGGCCGTCAAAACGGGCCATGAGGCGATCCGAGGCAGGTTCCTTAGGTCATGACAGGGATGGGGCGCAAAAGCCCCATCCGCAAAATCCTCAATGGACAAAGTGCAGTTCTGAGAAACTCTGACGCCATTCAGCAACCTCAGCGGCGATATCATCGCCTGCCAGTCCGGACGTAATCTGCGCCGCCAGTCCGCCTGCATCTTTGGACGTCATCCCCCACCGAACCAACTCGGGCGTACCGATCCGGAGACCGTTCATATCTCCGGTCACTTCTGGCGCGGGCAGACCGATTCCGCAGGCTAGGAACCCGGCACGGCGCAGGGTTTTGGACGCAGTTTGCCCGCCGCCATAGGGTGCAGCCAATACGGCAAATTGGTGCGATGCGGTAAACCCTTCGCGCCCGGCAAAGACCGGAACGCCGTTCGCATCCAGACCATCGGCCAATGCCTGCGCCATCGCGATCATCTCGGCGGCGTATTGCGAACCAAAATCCCGCCAATCCAGCATCGTCACGGCAAGGGCTGCCGACTTAGCCGCGTCGAAGTTTGCCGTCATGCCGGGGAATGCAATTGCATCGAGTTTTTCCGCGATCTCAGCATCATTCGTAACGATCAAACCTCCGGCAGGCCCGCCAAGGCTTTTGTAGGTACTCATCGTCATGAAATGAGCGCCCTCAGCCAGAGGATTTCGCCACGCCTTGCCCGCGATGATCCCACATTGATGGGCGGCGTCGAACATGACCTTGGCCCCAATCTCGTCGGCAATCTGACGGACCTCCTTCACCGGATGTTCGAACAGGTTCAGGCTGCCGCCGATAGTGATCAGCTTGGGCCGCTCTTTCAGCGCAATGGCGCGCAGGTGGTCAAGGTCGACGGTATAGCCGTAACCGTCCGTCGGGGCATCAACGGTACGCAGCCCAAAAAGACCTGCACATCCCGCCACGTGATGGGTCACGTGCCCCCCGATCGAAGCCGGTGGCGCAATGATCGTGTCGCCCGGTTTGCAGGTGGCCATGAAACCATACAGGTTCGCAATGGCCCCGGAAGGTACGCGGATTTCGGCGAATTTGGCGTCAAAAACCTCGGCGCAGAGTTCGGCAGCAATGACCTCGATCTCTTCGATGGCTTCCAGACCCATCTCATATTTATCGCCCGGGTACCCCAAAGATGGGCGCGATCCGATTCCGGAGGCCAACAGCGCTTCTGCCCTCGGGTTCATCACGTTTGTCGCGGGATTGAGGTTGAAGCATTCCTTTTCGTGGATTTCCTTGTTCCGAGTTGCAAGGTTCTCGATCTGTGCAAGCAGATCTGCCGACGATGTCTGCGACGTCTGGCTTGCGATTTTCTGAACGAGGGCCTCGGACGCAGCAGGGACCCAGTGCCGAGATTCAATTGTCATGTCTGTGACCTCCAAGTTGCCACCAGATTGAACAATCGGGGCGACATCGCAAATCAGATTTGCTATTTCTTGGCATAGAAAAACTGAGTCTTTGTCTATGGCCGTCTTACCTCGCCGACCAAAAGGGCCGCCCCTTAACGCTCTTCGTGCCTTTGAGGCCGCCGCGCGCCTAGGCAGTTTTGTCTCTGCGGCTGAAGAGCTTAGCGTTACGCCCGGCGCGGTTTCGCAACATATCAAAACTGTGGAGGCTTGGGCCGACGTGCCGCTGTTTCGACGAAATGCCCAAGGGGTCGAATTGACCTCGTCAGGGCGTCAATTGGCCAGCGAGTTCACCTTGGCGTTCGATCATCTGGCCGCCGCAACCCAAAGCTTGCGAAACCTGAGCCCGAGCGTCGAAATCCACATTGCCGCCTTGCCTTCGGTCGCGCAGCTCTGGTTACCTGCACGTTTAGGGCGGATAAGGGAATCCCGACCGGATCTGAAGTTCTCTGTTACTGCTCTGGAAACCCCGCCCAGACTGTCGCGTGAGCTGTTCGACCTGTCGGTGTTTTTTACTGTTCCCGACGGTGGGGCAAACCAGATTGTTGTCACCGAGGACGTCATATTCCCGGTTTGCTCACCGAAGCTGGCTGACAGATTTCGTTTTGCTTCTATTCCACTGCTTCATGATCAAACATGGCATGATGATTGGCGGCTGTGGTCAGAAGCAACAAGAGCAGACATCGCTGATCCGACCAAGGGCCCAAAATACTCGCTATACGGTCTCGCGGTCGAAGAGGCCAAATCAGGCGCGGGCGCCCTCATGGCGCATGCCTGTTTGGTTGAGCAAGCCTTGCGGAATGGGCACCTGTGCCGAATGTCCGCCGAGGAGTGTGCCACAGGTCAGGCATTGGTGATATTCCTTCCGCACCCGTCCAGACGACGTCCGGAAATTGATGAAATTGTCGGTCTGTTACGAGACACGGAGCGGTCCGGTCAGTGCTGACGCCGAGCAATCTAACGCCCCGCAACGATGTTAGGGTCAGGATACATTGATTTTCAAAGCGCTGCGTGATTCACGGCTCGAAAACCGGAGCGGTGATATGAGCGACCTTTTCTGGCTGACTGCTGAGCAGATGGCCAAACTTTCCCCTTTCTTCCTGCGGTCGCATGGCAAGCCACGGGTCGATGACAAGAGGGTGCTGAGCGGGATTATCTTCATCAATCGCAATGGGTTGCGGTGGCGTGACGCTCCCAAAGAATACGGGCCGCACAAGACGCTTTATAGCCGGTGGAAGCGTTGGAGTGAGAAAGGTAAGTATTTCGACCTTGTGTGTTCCGGGAAAACCTTCGGCGAGATTTCTGAGGCTGAAGGCGTCTCAAAACGCCGTATTCAGCATCTGATCGAACTGTCGTTCCTGGCACCGGATATCATTCGTTCGGTTCATGAGGGCAAGCAGCCGATTGGCCTGACTTCCGAATGGCTAAAACGTCATGCCTTCTCGCCGCTCTGGGCAGAACAGCGCGAACAGTTTGCTGCCCTTTGAATACCTGCCCACGAGCTAATTCTTTCACGTTTCCAAAAACATGAAGATGATCCGGCCAATTCTCGACCGGGTCACCCCGGCTCCGTACATCAAAGCCGCATCATTGGAGATGCACCTGACATCGTTCACAGTCAAACTGCTACCGCGGAAATGGCGATTCCAGACTTTTCGCAGAAATCCCAAGTATTGCGCCGTCACTGGAGTCTGGAGTGTCGAGAAACCTCAAAACCGACCGGAAATT
The DNA here is from genome assembly GCF_056537465.1 of Ruegeria sp. CE8. Taxonomy (NCBI): domain Bacteria; kingdom Pseudomonadati; phylum Pseudomonadota; class Alphaproteobacteria; order Rhodobacterales; family Roseobacteraceae; genus Ruegeria; species Ruegeria sp. CE8. The sequence continues at coordinate 470,109 of NZ_JBQFRP010000002.1, read as the reverse complement.
CCGGGCGAATTTCCCAAATTCTCCAGCGATAACAATATGTTAGCTGTGCTGGCTGGGGTGGTAGGAATCCTTGCCAACCGATGATTGTTATCGACTTTTTGGCGAAGCCTGAGAAACTGGGGCGGTTCCGGGGGCATTTTGGCTGCTAGAGGGGCCGTTCACTAGTGACGACGGGTGCTTACGACTGGTTCCGGGGGCTGACGGGTGGTCGCAGGTGCTGACGTGACAGCTTGGCCGAGAGAAAAACGTGATTTATTGAGACGCTAGAGAAATATCGCAAAAGTTCTTTCGATCGTCCAATAACTCGCAATGATACCGATTCCGTACACCACCGACATCCGAGCGTAGAATTCAGTACGTTCTGGAACTCGAAGCTGCAAAAGTATCAAACCGGCAATCAAAACTCCCGCAACGAAAACCAACTGTCCCACTTCAACGCCTATGTTAAAGAACAGCAAGGCAATTGGAACTTCTGAAGGTGGCAGTCCAATCTCAGATAGCGCGCCAGCGAATCCCAGACCGTGCAAAAGCCCGAAAGCAAATGCCACCACCCAAGGAGCTTTGCTCGCCAAAGACGATCTTCCACGCGCTTTCCAGACAATTTCTGAGGCTAGGAAAACAATCGATAGGGCGATAGTTGCTTCTACAGGAGCTGCCGGCAATGACACAAAACCAAATGTTGCAAGCCCCAGTGTTATCGAGTGGGCAACTGTGAACGCGGTAACAGTTTTAATTAGCATCCACCATCCTTGAACAAGGAACAGAAGGGCCAACACAAAAAGAAGATGGTCCAGACCTGCCAGGATGTGTTCGATGCCGAGGATCGTGTACCGCTTGGCTGCGCGTATTGTTGAACCTGAGCCGGCCAGCCACTCATCTAGGCCAACAACCATTGCTTCTCCATCGCGTTTGACCAATCGCGTTACTGGATCTTGACCAAACCAGCGGACTGTCAGCAAAGCACCTTCACGCTTCCATGGCAGTAGCAGACTGTCTTCTGCCGTCATCGGCTCCGAGCAGCTAAACTCAAATGTTACTGAATATGATCCTCTTTCACCATTTGGGTTACCGACGAACGAGCATTGGGTTGGCAAAACTGGTGACAGTATGGCGGCCGAGATTCGACGGGGCACCTTCGAAGTTAAACGATATTCGCCCGGGATTGCTTCAACCAATTCGGCCCGATCCACACCCAGTGAATGCGCGTGTGTACCCTCGGCCGAAAATGCAAGCAGTATGGCCGACACTGCAGCGAAAAGACGAAATCTAATCACCTTCATTACCCGATGGAGGCACAATTTCGACGACGTAGTCGGATTCCACTGCCTGCAGTTCTTTGTCCATTAACTCTCGGGATTTGTCTGAAAGCCATTGTGTTCCCACCCAATCCTTAACTTCCAAGAAGTCGGGTAAACTCGGCGGATTTTCTTTGGACACTTTCAGAAAATGGACGGTTCCGGTTTGAGACAAAAATGGACCATGCCAAGATTCGCCCTTGTCCACTGTTTTTAAGATCTCTTTTGCCGTCTCCGCTCCAAACGCCTGGACGAGACGCCGTTGATCCATGTAACGAAGCGTACCACCACTATAAATGCCAGCATTGCCTTGAACTATTGCAGCGCCGGCTTCGTTCAGGTCGTTTATGACAGTTTCGGGAACATCGCCACTTGAGGCAAAAGTCACATGTTCAAAATCATAACTCAGAGGACTTTGGAACTTTTCGGAGTTGTTTTCAAAATACTCCTGCAGTTCTGCTTCTGTTGGTTCGGGTATATCCCCGGCGATAAAAAACCTCATGTTCTGCAATAAAAGTGCCCGTATGCGAGAACTGTCCGAAAAGCCGCGTTTCACAGCTTCTCGGACCAAGATTTCTTCTTCAATGAAATTTCTAACAATTTCCTTTTTTTCGACCTCGGTTAGTGGCCTTAAAAGAAGCTCAGCCTCCTGGTCAAAAAGGTATTGTTGAGTAGCTGTTTCAACCACGATCACTTCACGGTCGTCTTTTGCGAAAATTGTCTGCGCTGCGAACAATAAGCCTGCAATAATTAGGAATTGAAAGAGTGGTTCTCCGAAGATTGCTCGAACTATCTTTGTCGCGTCGGATTTGGGTTCGTTGACCGTTCTATCGGAATCATGATCTGAACTGCTTAAGGCCATGTTTGCATCCTTGAAAGTTCACCTGAAAAGCAGCCCGAAAAGAGGCATCTTCCCGCAAGTTAACAAGAGCGCCGAGTGCAACTCGGTAGATTGCCACCCCTCAATTTGTCTTCTGGTATTTCTGTGCGGCAGAGGGGAACAAAAGAACGCGTGTCTCAAGTCTAACATCTTGATTCGCGCAAAGTTTCGCTTGGGTATTCTCCAAATTGCCGGCGGTAATTTCCGGCCATTCTTCCAAGGTCACCAAATCCTAGCCCAGTGGCCAAGTCGGTAACGGTACTGTCAGAAGGATCAGTCTTTCTTAGTTGCTTACGAAGTTCGATCAAACGACGTATTTCCAAGTATCTTCGCGGCGTCAAACCGAGAGACTGCCGTAAAGCGTAAAAGAGCGTGCGCCGCCCGACGCCCAACTCCCTGGAAATCAGGTCCAAATTGGGCAAGGCTTCTCCAGAGCTGTCAGCTAAGTCGTCGAATGCCTTCAACAACTTGTACCTACTGGTAAGTTGCAAATCAGCGGATGAGTCTTCGAGCCACGGATGCAAGACGGGTTCGAGGGCGTCCAATATAGCCTCTCGTGCATCAAATATCTTCGATAGGTTTGGAGGCTCATTTACGGGCGCCGCCAACTCAGTGGCGCGCTGGCACATGAATTTGAGCTGTTTCAAATGTTCAGTTGGTACTTTAGAAAGTGGCGCTCCGCGGAAATTCCACCCTAGATCGACAGAAATTTCTTTGGAGACACTGATTTCTAGCGTTTTCACAGGACCGAGAAACACATAGTCCATTTCTTGGCCAGGTCGAAACAACATTGCGTAACCTGGATCAAGTTCGCGACCTAGGGAAACTACACCCTTTGGTGCGTCAATTACGAAGCCAAAATGTACCCTTCCATCATCAGACATTTGATCTTGCCATCTGCAATGAGCAAATCCATGCGCCCAAAGCAAGGACACGCCATCTAATTCAACAACGCAGTAGCTCAATTTCGCCGAGCCCGGAGAAAACTGAGTGTAGCCAGGAATCATACCTGTGGTCTGATACAAAAACTCCGAAATATCTTCGGCTTCTTGCAGACAGATTTGTTGTACGCGCATGGGCCCTAATCGTACGGAAATTGGTCGGGTCGGCAAGATTTTTGTTAAATATTCCTATGTTTGCACAAATTACGTAGCCCACACACATGTTTGGGGGTCAAATCGAGATTAACTTTACAATTCTTCTGTTTAACAGTGCATCGGAAAGGGCAAGCGATGAAGTTCAGCGATTTGTTGATGACTAGTGCAATTGCGGCGGCATTAGGTGTATTCCCCGTTAAAGGCTCCGCGCAAATGCTAAAAGACATAGTCGATGCCGCTCCTCAGGAAGAGCCTGCTCCTATGCCGCATGTCGTTCCCGATGATCCTTCCAAGATGAATATCCGGTAAGACAAATCTACGAATATTTGGAGAGAGCTGAGAGATCCGGAAAGAAACCCGCAAGGGGCGGGGCCAATAGACATACAGCGGTACCAATTACAGATGGAGCCAATCGGAATTCAGACCTTCTTTAAGCTTCCAGTGGCTTTGACGCCAGAAGATTTGGTTGCCGGTGAAATCGACGTAGCAATTTTTGGAGCGCCGACCGGAGCTTTGCCTCACTCGGCTGGCAATATGTGGGCACCCGCAGAAGTGCGTTATAACAGAGACTACGGGGGCTATGGGGATCCAAAGTTCCCTCTGAGTTGGGTGGAATACGAAACTTTGATAGCGCCATTTTCAATCATCAACGCGGTTGACTACGGTGATGCCGGAATGAACGCATACAACCAAGCGCACACTTTAGAAGAAATTCGCAGAATGACGCGCGAAGTTGCTTCGATTGGGGCCGTTCCATTTATTGTTGGCGGAGATCATTCCGTTCCCAACGGTACTTTCCGCGGCATCGTTGACGTCTATGGGCGCAATAATGTTGCTTTCGTACATTTCGACGTCCATCTCGACCGAGGCCAGGGAAAGTTTGGCGCTTTCTACCATTCTGGCAGCTTTATGACCCTCGCTGTAGAAGAAGGATTGGTGGACGGAAGCAATGTCATCCAATACGGCATGGCCACTCCTGTTTTTGGAGAAGGCGACTGGGACCAAGTCCAAGCCGAGGGTGGGAAAGTCTATCATATTCATGAGATCCGCAGGGACGGTGTGGAAGAGACCTTCGACAAGATTTACGAGGATCTTAAGGATATTGATCTGGTGTATGTCTCGTTTGACATCGACACCTTTGACATGAGCTATGCACCGGGCACAGGATCATCCTCTCCTATTGGGTCACACCCAGAAGACCTGTTCCCAATGCTGCGGGAGTTCGCTGCACGAAAAACAATCGTCGGCGTGGATTTTGTCGAGTTCAATCCGTTTTATGACAATAAGGGCCAGCAGACTGCGCGACTTGTACGACGAACCATGTTTCAGTTCCTAACTGGTATCGCGATGAGAAAAGAAGGAATGGACCCTGAGTTTGTGCATCCGCGTATCTCGGGTGAACCCTAATTTGAGAACTTCACGGAGCTTATTTTGTTGACGCACACCGGGTCACAATGCTCCGGAGTGTGTCGCAGTTTGCAGTAAGGTCTCATGGTAATGGTCTTGTTCAAAACAACTGGTGAATATTTCGATGTCGGCAGCAGTCGATACACTTGAAACCTCTGCTCTCCGGGTGGGCATGGCCGGAAATTTGGCCATGGGATTTGCCGGAATCTTGGCTTCGGTCCTTTCGAACTCACAAGCATTGCTGGTCGACGGGTTGTTTTCATTGGTCGGCTTTTTTGCTGCTATCTTAGCAGTTCGTGTCGGTCGCCAATCTTCGGCCCGTCCGGATGAGAATAGGCCGTTGGGCTACGCAGCTGATGAAGCGGTATTCACGACTTTTCGCGCCTTGTCTCTTCTCGGCCTTGTGGTGTTTGCTTTTACCAATGCAGTTGCCAAGATCGCCTCCTATATCGGCGGTACGACGCCAGCCCCGGTTAAATTTGAGGTTATTGGTGTTTACACTATCCTGATTTGCCTAATCTGTGCTGGTTTGTGGGCAAACCACCTTCGATGTTGGAAGCAAACTGGTAAGCAAAGCGACATCTTAAGGCTAGAGTCCCGCGCGGCTGCATTCGACGGCGTCATTACTGGAACAGCAGGCGTGGGTTTCGCACTGGTGTTTTTTTTGAAGGACGGACCGCTGGCGTTCGTTGCGCCAATTGGAGATTCCATTATTGTAATTTGCCTTTGCCTTGTTGCCTCTGGAACATATTGGGCCGATTTCAAAAACAGTCTTGGAGAGTTGGTCGGAACGTCCGCTTCCAAAGACATCGTAGACGAAGTGCGCAAGACGGCAGAAGACTTATTGGCCAATAAGGACATCGAAATCCCAGATGTCATTGTTCTCAAAGCCGGCCGAACTCTCTCCGTTGTTGTGTTTATAAACCCACATGGCGCAGTTATGAGCTCCACAATTGATGAAATCTCCATCACACTTAACAGTGAACTGAACACCCGTTTCGCGCGCGCAGAGGTATTGGTCGTGGTCTCTGAGATCGGACGCCAAGTCTTTGGCGCCGCATCGAAAAATTAAATATCTGATTTATGTTTGTTAAAGGGACAATGTCCCAAGTCCGTGAGGCAACGTTTTCATTTTTCTCCTTCATTCAATTTTGTCTGCGGTATCGGTCGTTCAAATGAAATCTTATTTCTACTGCGCGGCGAATAACGGGTTTGTCCGCAAAACCGCCATCCGCGGAGAAAACCTGAACGTCCACTCCGGTCAAAACCGAGCAACCTCCTGCATCTAAATAAAGAAGCAACTGCAGGAGTTTGATCCATGAAGTACCTGTCTGCCCTCGGCGTTCTCGTCGGGGGTTTTCTTTTGCACCCACCGCCCAAGGCCGTCCTGACGACGATGCTCTGGGTGGTCGCTCGATCTCATCCCGCTGTCTCGGCGCTGGTTTTACTGGCGGTTCTCTGGACGTGGAGGTCCGACGATGACTGAACTGGAGCTGAACCCCGGTGACGTCGTGGTCGTCCGCGCCTTCGATGACGTCCCTGAGCATCACTTCCGCGTGGAAGAGGTGTTCGAAGACTGCGTGACCGGCTTTGCCATCACCGGCCCACTGGCTGGTTCCTACGGCGAACCGGCCCTCGAGATGATCCTACGGGTTGTCTCTAGCGCCTAACGGCAATCCCCAAAATTCAAAACAGAAAAGGAGGAGACTGATGTCTGCTCACATTCGCTACGGCAGCCATGTTAATAGACCGAGGGTTGAAGCCATTGGATTGCTGACGAGCCATCAACGCCCGATATAGACGAGCGATATTCGCAGGATCGCCCAGATAGTCATAGTAGCGGGTCATGAAGGACTGAAAGTCCTGATGGTCCGGGCCAGAAGCGTGACCTGGATGATTTGCGTCAATCACAAGGAAACGCCGGTCATCTGACTCGATCCAATGTGGGTAGTGATTAGTCGTCATTAGGTAGACGCTGACACTGCGAACCTCAGTTACCTCCTTTCCTTTGCCTTCAACGGCGACTCTGGGTTCGGTAATGAAAGACTTGACAGCGTTACCCGCATCGGTTCCCGGCTTTAGCTTCACCTCTTCACAAGCGATGAACTTCTTCGACATCAGTGTTTGGTTGAAACGAGAAGTCAGCTTGGAGATACCGTTGATGCCGATGGAGTTGCTCTGTCCAAAGAGCTTGGCAAGGGTCAGTGCGATCGAACTCTTACCAGTACCCTTGGTTTGAGAATACAGCAGGATTGAAAACCCGGGCTTGCTGTCTTCGTTCTGGAGGCTCCAAGACAACCAATCGAGAAAGAAGACTTGATCGGTGTAGTGTGGGAACATCCGAGTCAAGAGTTCAGCAAACAAGCCGAAGTCAGCGTCATCCACATCCAGGTTTCTGTACTCCGGCTGTGTCCACGAGTTGATAGCGGCTGTTCCATCGGACCAGACCAGCCCTTCATCGTTGTAGGGGCAGCATTCAATGAGGCCGGACCAGACAGGGATAGTTTGCGTCATGTCCGAATGCACTTCTTCCACAACATGTTGGTAGACTTCGCGCCAAAGATCATCAGTCAATTCGATTTCCGGATACTTCTCAGAAAACCGAACTAGAGCTACACGCTTTAGGTCTGAAGCCGAGATTGCAGAACTCGGGTTGTCTCGGCGAAAGAAGCGTCCTTCCTTTCGGACAAATCGCCGCGCCAGATCTTGGCACAGCATTGTCTTTGGGCTTTCTGGCTTCAAGTGCTCCAGATTGTGTGACGTTTCTTCGACCGTGGGCGACGGTATGAATTCGATGGCTTCGTGGTTTTTTGAGGTGGTTTCGAAACACGCGTTGCGCCGATTTCTCTCAGTCCTTTTCAGTTTAAAGCCTGTCTCGAAATTATGCTGCTCACTCATAAATATCTCCTTTGCACGAGTGCAACGCGGCCCTTTTGCAGAGCCGTTTTTCCGTTGAAGTTTTTGGTAATGGCAACCGACGACGCATATCTAAACTGCGTCTCAAATCGGCATTCAGAATTTATGGCCACCCGGCCCGGTTAGCGACATCCCGATCTTAAGGAATGTCATAAATAGTTGCAGGTCGGCAGGTGCCAATCCACTAAGTTCTGTCAGACTTCCACAATATCGAAAGTGAGAGTTTTCCCTAGTTAATTATCTTTAATGTAGCCATCCGGCCGAGCTTACAGGTTCGTTTATTGCATCACCCACCGGCTTGCCGCCACCCGCGATCAGGTGATCCGGCACCGCTGCCACAACCGCCGCTGCATCAATCCCCGCCATCTGACCATCGGTGACCGCCGTGATAACCTTGAAGATGAGCGCGATCGGCAAGCGAACGGGGTTGATTGGGGTGCGCTATAGCCCTGTGGCTATGCAGAAATCTCGATTGAAAACCAGCTAACCCGCTCCTCCCGCAACGTGGGAGGGGCTCCCCCGAAGAACCCGCTATAGTTGCTAACGGGTCGTTCGGGTGGCTGGGGCATAAACGGGGGCAATTCTCGGAGGGTTTAGCCCAAGTGCCTGCTGTCGTTCCATGTTCTGATGAACTGGCTGGGGTGGTAGGAATCCTTGCCGTCCGATGATCGTTATAGGCTTTTTAGCGAAGCACAAGAAACTGGGGCGGTTTCGGGGGCATTTCTAGGGTAAGCACGGGGCAATTTGACCGCTAGAGAGGCCGTTAACGGGTGCTGACAGGACCGCCAAAGCAACCCTCCACTGGGGCTGAGACGACCGCTGACGATCGATTCCGGGGGCTGAACACTGGTCGCTGGTGCTGGCGGTTGGGTCGGAGCGGACGTTAAAGTCTAGTGCAGCGAAGGACTGCTTTGAGCCCAAGTTCAAATTTCTGCACCGTGCATCAATGCCGAAAGTGCAGAAGAAAGCTGTCGTTGAGTGTTATATTCAAACCGCACCTTCTTCACTTTTTAGGTTGTGCTTTTGCTCCCAAGGGGTGTCTCATACAAATTGTAATGTGATCATTGGATCTTAGCCGTGTTCGACGCGTCGACATACCTCGCGATAACATCGATTGCAGTCATCGGCACTGTTCACGTCTTCTGCGTGTCTTTTTACCGGAGATTCCCCGCCCTAGCAGGCTGGCTTTCTGATTTTTCATCAGGGATCGGACTTGGCTATGCTTTTCTTTTCCTGCTGCCAAAAATTGGTGAATTGTCCACCGGTTTAGCTGCAAGCGGGAAATGGGAAAACTCGCTGTTCGGTTATTCGCTCCTAGGATTTCTCATTTACTACTTGCTGGAGGCCAGTCGCGACGTAGGGGCCGACAACAAGTTGTCGCTTGGCTTGGACACAGTGGCCCTCGGGACCTATAACTGCTTGCTTGCCATTACCGTCATGCAAACGACGGGAACATCACCTGAGCTGTACGCTGTTGGAACGTTGGCCTATTCATTGCATTTGTTTGGGGTGAATATCTTTCTCTATAAGACCCACCCCGGACACATGTCTGGATGGCTACGCGCATACTTTGTCGCGTCGCTTGCGGTCGGCATATTGATCGGTCTCAACGCAGACAAAAGTAGCATGATCTATTCAATTTCGACTGGGTTAACAGGGGGTGTGATAATAGCCCTGTCTCTTCGGGTTAAACTACCCAGCCTTTCGGCAGTGAATACAAAAGCTCTGTTGATTGGTGTGGTGTTTGCTGCGGTCGCAGTCGAGGTCACCCGGTACTAACCCGACGACACTGTTAAGTCTTTCCGTAGTATAAGCCGAGCCATTTGGCTCAGCTTACTAGATTTAGATAATCTGAAATTCATTTACTCAAAGTCTCTGCAATACCTTTCATCACAACCATAGAGTCCAGGTACATAGGTGTATTTTGAACGTCTGGCTGGCTTGATAGCTTCACCATAACCACATTGGCTTTTTGGTTCACATACAACAGCTGCCCATAGACACCAATGCCGTAAAACGCACCTTTTTCTCTGTCTTTCACCCAAACTTGATTACGGTAGTGGAAGCCTTCAAACACCTCCGCGTATGCGCTTTTCTCATAAGCTGCGATAACGTCATCATTTGCTTGAATCGTGTCAGCTATCCAATCTGGAGGAATAACTTGAGTGTCGTTAACCTTTCCGTTGTCCAGCATCATTATGCCAAATCGCAATAGGTCACGAGAGCTGGTAAATAACCCACCACTCGTTTGCACAATCCTTTTGGGTCCTAGTTCGCTATATGCAGGGTCCTGAGCACCGATGTCCTGCCACAACTCGGCCAGTACATCCAGATAGCTTTCTCCAGTCGCCGACTCGATAACCATACCCAGCAGCGCAGATAGCACTGAACGGTAACTATAAACTTCACCGTCTTCTACCAAGGTCTCGCGATCACTAAGAGAGATCATGTACTCCTTAACGCCAGACTCTGTATCACAAATTTCAACTTTTTCAGAGAGGTCCTGACCAAACGCACAGAACAGATCACCGGCGTCGTCTAAGTAGCCGCTAGAAGCATCTTTCCAATCAACAGCAGCGGTCATATCAAGTAGGTGTCTAACCGTTGTATTTTTGAATGCTGGGCCTTCCAACTCTGGCAGGTATTCGGTGATCAGCTTTTTGGGATCTAATTCTCCCGCCTCAACCGCCAGCCCTGCTGCCATACCCAACACTGTCTTGGTGATCGAGTGAATGCGGTGAGGCGTATCAGCTCTCATGCCATTGAAGTACTTTTCAGCGACCAATTTGCCATCGTGATAAATCAAAAAGCTATCGGTATGTGTTTGATGCAACCAATCGTTGATATTCTGTTCTTCATTATTGCTAGCTGTGAAAACAAAAGTCTCAAGCTCAGTTGGGTATGCCGCTTTTTCCAAAGTACGTACCCAATCTGACGGTGGAACTCGTGCCAATTCGCCAAAAACATTTATGCCTTCAAATATCCAAGGGCTTCTATCTACAGACTCAACGGTTTCATCCCAGAAATAACCAGCCTCTGCGCTTGCTGGTTGTGTAGAAGCAGTAAATACCGCACCGGAGGCCAAAAGAGCGATAGCAATAGCGGAGGTCACTAACGGCTTGTTTGCATGACTTTTCATTTTTGGGGATCTCCGAAGGATTGGGCAATCTCCAAGCAACCCAGCCATGCTTCAGCTCTGGTGTCTAGCCCCTTGTGCCTGGACCACGGAGCGGTCAGACGACTGCGAACTACTCTACGATAGGACAGCTTAGTAGTCGCAAGCGGTTGTGGGCTGATAAAATTGCGCTGGTCGCCTCATGCAATGCCCTCTTGGTCCGCATCTGTGAGGATGTAAAGCTCGCAATGAAGGTCCGCTTCCGGGCTGCGACCGGTTATCAGAAAGCGATGAGCATAAGGCGGCTTTGTCCGCAGCTCGGTCATTCAACTGCCTCCAACCAACGTCCACTTTGAAGAAAAAAACAAAACAGGGATCCCCCGGCAACCCGCTAAGGGCCGCCGAGGGTTAGGTGTCAGGGTGGTCTTCTGTTAACGACATAGTCGGCCAGCCATTGCCAGTAGGCTTCAGCGTCACGGAACCCTTGAGCCCGAGCAGCCAGATCTTCCGCTGCCTTACGGGCGCAACCGCCATCGAACTCGGCAATAGCGGCTCGCTCCTCAAACGCATCAATGTCAGGGAAGCTCATACCGGAAGCCGTATCTGGTCAACGATCGACCGACGCTGCTCGTCACTGATGCCAGCCGAGTAAATCCCATAGGTGATCCCGTTCTCCGACCGTGCCGATTGGTGACCGACCAGAGATGCCGTGAAGTGTTCAGGAACACCTGTTCGTTCGCACTGGGTCACAAACCACTTGCGGGTCGAGTGAAACACCAGTCCCGGTCGCTCCAAGTCCAACCGCCGTCGGAGCCTTGCAAACCCCTTGGTGACATGTGCCACGGTCAGATCAGGAAACAGAGGGCCGGATGCGGGTAACTGCCGGAACGTCTCATCCAGCACTGGGTGAACCGGAACCAGTCTCTCCGCCGCGTCCGTCTTCAGCAGTCTCAGTTGGTTAGGTTGAACATGAATGAAGCACCCGAGATTGCCCTTGGTCACGAGGTCTTCCCGAAGCAGCCCGACCGCTTCCCCTGCTCGCATCCCTGACAGCAGACAGGTCAGTAGAACCGGATGCAAGTCCCGGTCTTTGGCTCCCAGCAGTCTCACGACTTCATCGTCAGTCGGGACAGAATAAGGCGCTGGGCGCACCTTGCGATCGAAGAGAACCGTTCGGAAAGGATTCTGTTCCAGATGCCCCTCATAGACCATCCAGTCGAGGAAGTGATTGACCTGCGACCAGATACGCCGCTGGGTTCTAGCCGTTATGGTCACTGACCCCCGAGACGAGTACGCGACCAGCTGGTCCAGGGTCAGCCCACGGGTTCGTTCTGACTTGCCAATCATTGGGGACAGTTGGGCTATGGCGCTCAGAAACTCTCGGCCGTCGGCTCTGGTCAGGCTGCAAACCGACTGGTCACCGTATCGACTGGTGAACAACCCGACAGAGTATCGGACCGATTTGTACCCGCTGGGTCGTAGCTCGTTACTCCGCTTGTTCAGATAGGCCCGGCTCAGGTCACGAACGCCGAGGGCAGACAGGTACTTCATGGATCAAACTCCTGCAGTTGCTTCTTTATTTAGATGCAGGAGGTTCCTCGGTTTTCTGGGGGGCAGGAGTGAGTAATGCCCGCTGGCTTGTATGCGCCCGACACCTGCGTTAGCCTGAGTCTCCCAAGGCGAATACTGGGTGAGGCCAGAGCAGGTCCATTGCACAGGGTTGAGTTGTCAACGATTTCGCGGGGTATGAAAATGGCCGATACTGAATGCAACTATCAACGGATAGTCTCGGTTGAGGAAGTCAGGTGCGCCCTTGAAGAGGCGCAGTGCCAGCAATGTGGCATCACCACCAATGAGTTAATTTTACGCGGGGAGTTGCTCGAGATTTGCGGTGAGGAACTTTGCTCCGACATCTCAACGGGCAAGAAAACTTTCATCGCGATTGCACTATGCCCAAGCTGTCATGCACGGGCTCATCAGGACGCCGAGAACAAGCATAACCCCTGCCAGATAAAGGCTCGGTGGAGTCGAGAGGGCCTAGCGTAGTAAATTGCGAGGTACGGCCCGAATTGATCTCTCGGATGGACCTCTGCCAGACATGACAAGTCATACTTCGCTGATTAATAAAGTTACATGACATTTGATCTATTGTTTGCCCGCCGCTGGCCAAAATCTTCATTAACGAAAGACGTCGCGCGAATTGACGTAGCTTCGTATTGCCAAGCCTATCAATGCCTTAAGGAAGAAGCTCCGAAACGTCCAACTGGTCGCCCCTATTTAGGAGGGAGAAGTGGCTATCCTACGACTGAAGGGAAGACGAACCGCAGGGAAGAGCATTTTGCGATTGCGATGGTTAACGCACAGGAGGGCTGGGATTTACCAGACGGGACTCGATTTGAGCTGCTTGATTATCAAGTTCCGCTAAAGGCGACACGTGCAGATCGTGAAATCGGAAAGATCGATATGTTCGGCCTGACGGAACATGGCCGAGCTGTACTAGTTGAACTCAAGGTGATTGGGCACTCGGGTGGCCCTAGTGATCCGCCCCCTGTCGCTCTGCTGGAAGGGTTACGATATGCCGCCATCGTTGAGGCCAATCTTCCGAGAATTGCGAAGGAAATTCGTGACACCTTTGGTCGTGAGATGGTCTTGGAGCGGCCTGATATCGTGGTCCTAGGAGAAGCAGATTGGTGGTCGCGATGGCTTACATCTGACAGAGCCTTTAAGTCTGTTCTCGAAGAAAAGTCGCAAGAAATCTCAAATGTCCTTGGCCTTAGTATAATCTTCGCATCCTTGCCGAACGCAAAAGTCCAATATGGCCAGCGAAGCAGAGCACCAAGATTAATCGGGCTATCCCAAATTGAGTACCAGAACTCGTTGCCCAAAAGTGCTTTGCAAAAATCAAGTGAAATGGGGGCGGAACCAAAAAAACACGAAGCGCTGCTGCAAGGGGTTTGGTGGAATTATGCCAAATCGTTCTCCAAGGGCGACCTCGACGGGCAATCGGCACCGGGAAGGCCGCCAGTCGTCTCCGTTTCAAAACCTTATCTCAATCTCATGCTGCCATCCGACGAAAGAATGGCCTCGGAGATTGAAGCTGAAATTGCAGCAACGGATCGCCATAGGCATTTTCGATCTTTCAGAAGCTCGCAGGCGATGGCTCAAAGTGTTTTTGGAGCCTTCAAAGCCGCAGGCCAGTTGGAATTACTGTCCCAAATTCCGGCCCAATGTGGGCGTTCAGCTTTTGGAAACGTTTCTCAAGAAACTGCGCTGTCCATGGAAGTCGACGTTCAAACGCTTAATGAGCCTCGACCAACGCAATTGGATGTCTGCCTAGAAAGGGACGATTACCGGGTAGCCGTTGAATGCAAGTTTAGCGAATCCGAGTTCGGAATTTGCTCGCGCGTCAAGCCGCAAAAGTCCGAGACGCCTTTGTGCGATGGGACCTATACTCGTCAGCAAAACAGGCAAACGCGCTGCGCTTTAACGGAAGTTGGCGTTTCTTATTGGGATCACATACCTGACTTATTTGATTGGAGCGACAAGCAGGATCTGTCTCCCTGCCCACTTTTACCAACTTATCAGATCGTCCGGAACGTACTCGCTGCAGTCACCAATATTGACGGAAATGTGGATCCTTCAAATGGACACGCCGTCTTCGTATATGATGGCCGAAATCCTAGGTACAAAGTTGGCGGAGCTGCGGACGTTCAAATTAGACAAGCTGCTTCCGCGTGCCGGGTACCTGGTCTTATTCGTCGCGTGACATGGCAGGAAATTGTTCGAATTTGTTTGGACTCAGAAAGCTTGATTTGGTTAGCGGAAGTAATGGAAGAAAAGCACGGGATATTTCCCTAGCCCACACAATATCAACCCCACCAAAGCCCCCGCCAGCACCAGCGACCAGTCTTCAGCACCCGGAACGACTCGACAGCGGTTCCATCTTACGGACGTCGTCAGCGCCAGTGGACGGTCGATCTAGCGGTCGAGAATGCCCCCGGAACCGCCCCAGTTTCTCGAGCTTCGCCAAAAAGCCTATAACAATCATCGGTGGGCAAGGTTTCCTACCACCCCAGCCAGTTCATCGGAACATGGAACGACAGCAGGCACTTGGGTCAGTGATACCCGAGAAATGCCCCCGTTTATGCCCCAGTGGTTTCGGGTGCTACGGGTGCCGAGGGTGGGCCCTCAGAGGTCGTTGAAGGCCCATGCCACGGGTTATAGTCGATCGCGATCGACACCGTTCGCCCAGAAGTCCCAATCGTCGCGCTTGTTATCCGCCGCCGACCCCTCGATCAGGTGCTCAGGACGGACGCAGCGCTCGTTATGACAGCGATGACGAACCACCGTCGCCTCATCGATCACCGCCCGGTTAACAACACAGTAAACGAGCCCTGCAGAGGCCACTTGGCGGCCCTTGAACCGTGTTTTCGGCCGTCCCTGCGTCGAGGTAACCCAGCACCCGTTCTCATCCTCTGTGGTTTGCGATAGGACGGAGTTGGCCCTCGAAAGGGCCTCCTCGTAGTGGGTGTCCATGATGTCCTGCAGCCAGATCTCGCAGTCGTCTCTCAAGAAGAAGTGCTGACCATCCATTATATGATCTCCACTTCGTCGAACCGGCTGTCACCAGCAATGTGATCGTTGATGCTCACTGGCTCAAAGTCAGGACCATGGATTTTACCCCGCTCGATCCAATAGCCGGACTTAACCCAAATCGCGCGTTGATAGTCTTTGCCACCCCACTTGGCCTTGGTCTTCTGCCAGTCCAACTCATCCATGAGGTGCTTGGTTTGGTTGATGTTTCCTTTGAGGTTCGTCTGGACGAACTCAACCACTCCCGCTTCAGGCAGGGCGACGAGCCCACTAGCATTCAGTTCTTCCTCCAACCGATCAACGATGGTGTCTCGGCTGGTCTGATGCAGTCGTTCCATGGTCGGGGTCTGATGGTCTGCGATGTTGAGGCTTTTGGCGCTGAATCCGACCGGCAGTTGTCTCTGCATCAAGGCGTTATAGACACGGGCCACGTTCGCCGGATCATCCAGGAACTGATTAACCTGACCGACGAGGTTCGAAAACTCGTTGGCGCGAGAACCCCCTGATCGACCGTCATGGTTCACATCCATTACGAGATAACGCCGCTCACCCTCACCGATCCATGATGGCCAGATGTTCGAGGTGAACAGGAAGCAGCACGACTGCTTTGCGCGTTCAGCTTCGATCCCTTTCCGCTCTATCAGAACGTAAGGGTCAGTGATGAAGGTTTTGATAGCGTTTTCCTGCGGCGACCCCGGCTTGATTTGGGTTTCCTCACACACCACAAGCTTGCTTGTCAGAACCGTGGCGTTGAACTGCTGCGTTAGCTTGCTGACGTTATTTGGAACGACGGTATTCGAAGTGCCAAAGAGTTCGGTCAGAATGCGAGCCGTTGTACTTTTCCCAGTACCTCTTCCCCGCGAATACAGGAACGGAGCCCAAGCTGGCTTTTCTCCCTCGTTCTGAAGGCTCCATGCCAGCCAGTTCATGAACTGCTCACGGTCGTGCTCGAGCTGAAAGAACTCGTCGAAGAATTGCCCGACGACGCCAAGCTCAGCGGAGTTGATCCTGAGTTGGCGATATTCCGGTTCGACCCACGTGTTGGCTGCAACTGCTCCACGCGACCGTATCAGTCGGTTAGAGTTACCGGCTTCACAGATTGCCGTTCCGTTCCAGACCTGAAACGACCGGTCGGCGTCAGTATGCTGCGTTTCGATCAGCAGCTTGAATAAGGTTTTGACTAGATCTTTGCTCAGTGGAACTTCAGGATGCTCGTCTCGTACTCGGTTCAGGATCATTCGCTCCACGTCATTGCGCGACAGTGGAACACTCAGATTCTCCACGTCGAAGAACTTGTTGTCTCTCCGAACGATCTGATCGCCGTAGGCCTTTGCTAAACGTTGAACTTGCTCGGTTACCTCCGCTCCAGCAACTGGATTATTATTGGTTTCCATTGATGGTTATCTCCCATCATTGATGCTCCCGGCTTAGCCACGCACCCCGTATCAGGAGACGGCTGATTAGACCGTTTATGGGGGGCACGCACCAGGTGCATAATCGCGTTCTTCTCTTCTATAGTGTGCCCTGGAAGAATTCATGGGGCGAAAAGTGGCCTGAAACCCCATATTTTTATGGCAAAAACGGCCATCAGAGGGTCGCGGCCTGTTTTTGGCCCATTTCGCCCGAATTTGGCGGTTAGAATTGGGGAAATAAACGGGGCTTCAGGTGGGGCCACGATCCATCACGAGCATCACCACTCGCGCTGCGTTCATAAGGTTATGATACTGATCACCAAGGCCAGTTTGCCATTTTGAGCCATGTACCAGATTGCAACGGAGGCGATACGCTATCAGGACTAGCGCCCCGATTTTCTCGGCAGGTAGGTTCGAGTGACCCGCGAGAACATCTAGAATTCTCCTACTCGACACATCGTCTTGGTCAACCAGAAGTTCATAATGATGCGTGGGCCGCCCATCGCGTATGTATCGGTCCTGAAAATAGTCGAGATACTGTTGGTACGGAGTGAAATCGGCGTCCTCGGGCAACTGATCAATGAAGGCAATGACATCATCGCGAGAGCCACTTGCTTCAAGATGCCTTTGATCGAACAAACTGAAAACCAAGACATAGTTATAGACGCTGGCTTTCACTTCTGGAGGCACGTCAGCGAAGGCTGGTTGATGGTGCTGGAACCATGCTTCAATTTCGTCAATATCATCTTTGAACGTCATGTGCAGCCTCCATGCCCAACTCCGTCCTATCGCAAACCACAGAGGATGAGAACGGGTGCTGGGTTACCTCGACGCAGGGACGGCCGAAAACACGGTTCAAGGGCCGCCAAGTGGCCTCTGCAGGGCTCGTTTACTGCGTGGTTAACCGGGCGGTGATCGATGAGGCGACGGTGGTTCGTCATCGCTGTCATAACGAGCGCTGCGTCCGTCCTGAGCACCTGATCGAGGGGTCGGCGGCGGATAACAAGCGCGACGATTGGGACTTCTGGGCGAACGGTGTCGATCGCGATCGACTATAACCCGTGGCATGGGCCTTCAACGACCTCTGAGGGCCCACCCTCGGCACCCGTAGCACCCGAAACCACTGGGGCATAAACGGGGGCATTTCTCGGGTATCACTGACCCAAGTGCCTGCTGTCGTTCCATGTTCCGATGAACTGGCTGGGGTGGTAGGATTCGAACCTACGATACACGGTACCAAAAACCGCTGCCTTACCACTTGGCTACACCCCAACAGTGAGGCGCTGTCTACGATTGTTGATCGGCGGGTTCAAGGCCTTTCCGACAAAAAATCAGCGCGGTTTGAAAAAAATCTGAAGGACACTTTTGACGGTCTACGAGTGGCTTGTTTTCACGGCTTCCTTGTTCGATCCTTCAGTCTGATTATCGCCTGTGCCCGCTCTTCTATTGCTGGGCAAAAGATGCGTGCACTTCAGTGAACTCTGTGGAGCACGGGTTTTGAATAATTTTTTCAGCGGGTTAGGCGATTTTGATACCGCTTCGGTGGACCATCGGAAGTAATCAGAAGGGAGTGACCATGGAGTTTTTGCGCACACCTGACGCTCGGTTTCAGGGGTTATCCGACTACCCGTTCAAGCCGGTTTACACGCAGATTGACAACACTGAGGGCGGCCAACTGCGGATACATCATGTGGATGAGGGGCAGAGAAATGCCGATCCAATTCTGATGATGCATGGTGAACCCAGCTGGTCCTACCTTTACCGCCATATGATTTCGGGATTCGTCGCGCGCGGGCGCCGGGCGGTTGCACCCGATCTGATCGGGTTTGGCCGCTCTGACAAGCCAACTGAACGCGGTGACTACTCGTATGAGCGACACGTCACTTGGATGGGCGAGTGGCTGCGCTTGGTTGACCTGCGCAACATCACACTGGTTTGTCAGGATTGGGGTGGCCTGATTGGGCTGAGGTTGTGGGCCGAAATGCCCGATCGATTTGCGCGCATTGTTGTAGCCAATACAGCGCTGCCGACCGGAGATCAGCCGATGGGTGAAGCGTTTGAAAACTGGCGAAGGTTCAGTCAGGACGTGCCGGAGTTTCCAGCCGGAGGAATTCTGAAAGGGGGAACGGTTTCGTCCCTGTCCGAGGAGGTCATCGCAGCTTATGACGCACCGTTTCCCGATGAAAGCTACAAGGCCGGTGCGCGGCAGTTTCCGATGCTGGTGCCAGCTTCGCCAGATGATCCGTCCTCGGGCCCGAATCGCCGCGCGTGGGACGTGATCCGTGGATTGCAGACCCCGGTGCTGACTGCGTTTGGGGCAGATGACAAAGTTATGGCCGGAATTGACAAGGTGTTTCAAAAGTTATGCCCGGGCGCTGCAGGGCAGCCGCATGTGATTTTGCCAAACGCAGGTCATTTTCTGCAGGAGGATGTCGGCCCGGAACTGGTGGATCTGACCTGCGACTTCATCGCGCGAACATCTTGATCCGCGGTGGTTATTCGCGGATTTCAGCGGGGTCCACGCCCCAGAGGTTCGATTTCAATGTCCAGCCGCGATAACCTCCGGCCGAGATTTGGCACCAATCCAACGAGCAACTGCCCAGCCGGGCCACGACGCCGGATTCGAATTGCGCGCTGACCGGCGCTTTGGGGTCGGGGTTGGAGTAAACAGGCAGCATTTCGGATTCGATCAACACGGTCCTTACGCCGGACAGCAACGCATAGTGGACCCACCCTCCGGCCCCGTCGCGATCCTGAACCTTGCGCCAGTTGCCGTATTCGGCGGTGATCTGCAGCGGCATACCCCGCCGTTTGAACACCCAATCGATTCGATGCGTTAGTGACGGACCCCGGCGCACGTTGCCTTCGGCTGCCTTCATCGAGACATATCGTGGCAGCGGGAGGTTGGTGACAGGCCCGCGTTTGTCCTGCGCGTTGGCAGGCAAACTGCTGAACACGGTCAGAAAAACGGTGAATACCGCCGGAACAAGGCGTTTTACGGGTAGAAAGCCACTCACTTACTGTCTGCTCTTGTGCCTGTTGATCTTGGTTCGAAAAAAGGTCGACTCAATGTCTATGGGGTTCTTGTGCCCCGCCTTATCCTGCGCCACGATGCCATGGCGCGCGAAGGTTTGCAAAGCAGTGGGAGTGCAGAGGTGCCAAGAGAACGTCTGAGTGTTGTCGTTACGCGACGGTTGCCCGAGGCGGTTGAAACCCGGTTGAGCGAATTGTTCGATGTACAATTGCGCGACGATGACAACCCAATGACCCGCGAAGAACTGGTTGCGGCGGTAAAAACAGCTGATGTGTTGGTGCCGACAGTAACCGATACGATTGACGGTGGTTTGCTGGGGCAGGCGGGTGAGAACCTGCGCCTGATCGCGAATTACGGGGCTGGGGTCGACAATATCGACGTCTCGACCGCCCGACAGAGGGGCATTCTGGTGTCCAATACTCCGGGTGTTCTGACCGACGATACTGCGGACATGACCATGGCTCTTATTCTGGCGGTAACCCGCCGAATTCCTGAAGGCCTGTCCGTGATGCAGAAAGGCGATTGGGCCGGTTGGGCACCGACTGCTTTCCTGGGTGGCCGGATCGGCGGGCGTCGCCTGGGTATTTTGGGCATGGGGCGCATTGGTCAGGCCGTTGCGCGCCGCGCCAGTGCGTTTGGAATGCAGGTACATTACCACAATCGCCGCCGTCTGCGCCCCGAAACGGAACAGGAGCTGGAGGCGACCTATTGGGAAAGCCTCGACCAGATGGTGGCGCGGATGGATGTCATTTCCATCAATTGCCCATCAACACCGTCGACCTTTCACCTGATGAACGCGCGGCGGCTGAAGCTGATGAAACCGTCGGCTGTGATCGTGAATACCTCTCGGGGCGAAGTGGTAGATGAAAACGCGTTGACGCGTTTGATCCGCTCGGGCGAAATCGCCGGGGCAGGTCTGGACGTCTATGAACACGGAACAGATGTGAATCCGCGCTTGCGGCAATTACCGAACGTTGTCTTGTTGCCCCATATGGGATCGGCCACGATGGAAGGTCGGATCGAAATGGGCGAGAAAGTTATTATTAATATCAAGACATTCGAAGACGGGCACCGCCCGCCGGATCAGGTGGTTCCCGCGATGCTTTGACGGGGTTCCGCCTGCGCTTCAAGGCGGACCCGGCTTTTTGGAACACGCAATTTTCAGGAGGATACAATGAAACGAGGTCTGATTTCGGGGTTGTTTTTGTCGGCGATGGTTGTGGCAGCGCCATCCTTCGCTCAGGAAACCGCGGATGCGGTTGCCCCTGAAGGTGCGTCCGAAGGGCAGATTCAGGGCCTTACCGAAGAGGTTATCGCCGCACTTGAGGCCAAGATGGCCGGACAGCCGGTCACCTCCGAGAATTGGATGGTTGCCGCAGCGAACCCATTGGCGGTTGAAGCCGGCGCAAAAGTGCTGCGGGCCGGTGGCTCGGCAGCAGATGCGATGGTGGCCGTTCAGGTTGTGCTCGGGCTGGTCGAGCCGCAGTCCTCGGGGCTTGGTGGCGGGGCGTTTCTGGTCTGGTACGACGCTGCGACGGGTAAGCTGACCACGCTGGACGGGCGCGAGACTGCACCGCTTGAAGCAAACCACAGGCTGTTTCACGATGGAAATGGCGAACCGCTGAAATTCTTCGATGCGGTCGTCGGCGGGTTGTCAGTCGGTACCCCCGGCACACCCGCCTTGTTGGAAGAGGCGCACCGGCGCTGGGGGCGCAGCCCATGGCCCAGCCTGTTTGCCGATGGCATTAATTTGGCCGATGAAGGTTTCCTTGTCTCGCCGCGTCTCGCCAGCTTGGTCGAGAAGGATGCCGAACGCCTGTCGCGGTTTCCTGTAACGGCAGAATACTTCCTGCCTGGAGGTAAGCCACTGGAGCAGGGGCAACGCCTGACGAACCCGGCTTACGCCAAAACGCTGCAGACTCTGGCAAGCGAAGGGTCTGCAGGTTTTTACGGTGGCGAAATAGCAGCGGGTATCGTCAGTACCGTTCGTGGTGCCGAGGGCAATCCTGGGGTTCTGTCGGGTATCGATCTGGCGTTGTATCAAGTGATCGAGCGCGAGGCGGTTTGCGCCACTTATCGCGCGTACGAGGTCTGCGGTATGGGGCCGCCATCGTCGGGTGCGCTGACCGTCGGTCAGATCCTCGGCATGCTGGATGGCTATGATCTGGCGGCCATGGGCCCCGAGGACGCGAATGCATGGCGTCTGATCGGAGATGCATCGCGTTTGGCTTTTGCGGATCGCGGCCGTTACATGGCGGATCACGACTTTGTCCCTATGCCGACACAAGGTCTGGTTGATCCTGCGTATCTGTCCGACCGGGGTGCGCTCTTGGGCGGTGAGGCTGCGCTGACAGAGGTCACGCCGGGCAACCCCGAGTTCGATCATGCGTCAAACTGGGCCGATGATGTCTCTATCGAGTTGCCTTCGACCTCGCATATCTCGATCGTCGACCAATATGGCAACGTCCTGTCGATGACGACGACGATTGAAAATGGCTTCGGGTCACGCCTGATGACCAACGGATTCCTGCTAAACAACGAGCTGACGGATTTCTCGTTCAAAACCCACAGCGATGGCGTGCCGATTGCCAACCGGCTGGAACCGGGCAAGCGTCCGCGTTCGTCGATGAGCCCGACGATTGTGATGCAGGACGGCGCGCCTGTCTTGGCCATCGGATCACCGGGCGGCAGCCGTATCATTGGTTATGTGGCCAAGTCGATCATCGCCTGGGCCGATTGGGATATGGACGTGCAGCAGGCTCTGTCGCTTCCGCATCTGGTCAATCGCTTCGGGACTTATGATGTCGAAGAAGGCACGGCAGCTGAAGGTTTCTCGGACGCGTTGATCGAGCTTGGGTTCGAAGTGAACCCACGGGATCTGACCTCGGGCCTGCATGCGATTGAAATTGGGGATGTGCTGGTCGGTGGTGCCGATCCGCGCCGTGAAGGCATAGCGCTGGGCGAATAGTCCTGCGTTTTAAAGGGGATAGACATGGTGCAGGCAGTGGATTTGCCGCGAAACGAGGTTGGGATTGAGGCCGCTGTCGGCATTCTGAAGCAGAAGTTTGGTGACAGGCTGCAAACCGGACAGGCGATCCGCGAACAGCACGGCCATACGACCACCTGGATCGAAAACCAGTCCCCGGACGCCGTGGTCTTTCCGCGATCGACGGAAGAGGTGTCGGAGATCGTCAAAACCTGCGCGACCCACAAAGTGCCGGTGATCGCCTTCGGCACTGGCACGTCGCTGGAAGGCCATGTGAATGCGCCCGCTGGCGGTATCTCGGTCGACTTGTCCCAAATGAACAAGGTGCTGGCCGTTCATCCCGGAGATTTGGACTGTGTGGTGCAGCCTGGTGTGACGCGTGAAGACCTGAATACGCATCTGCGCGACCAGGGCTTGTTCTTCCCAATTGATCCCGGCGCAAATGCCTCATTGGGGGGGATGGCCGCGACGCGGGCGTCCGGTACCAATGCAGTGCGCTATGGCACGATGAAGGACAATATTCTCAGCCTCGAAGCCGTCATGCCGGACGGGCAGATTATCCGAACCGGTCACCGGGCCAAGAAATCCTCGGCCGGTTATGATTTGACCCGTCTGCTGATCGGCGCAGAAGGGACGCTGGGCATCATCACGGAACTTACACTGCGCCTTCAGGGTATCCCAGAGGCGATCAGCTCGGCCCGCTGTTCATTCCCCACTGTGGATGCGGCGTGTCAGGCGGTCATGATGACCATTCAGTATGGCGTACCCGTCGCCCGGATCGAGCTGCTGGACGAAATGTCGGTCAAGGCCGCCAATGCCTATTCCGGCCTGAGCTTGCCTGAAACACCACTGCTGCTGCTCGAGTTCCACGGGTCGGAAAGCAGTGCGGTCGAGCAAGCCGAGACCTTCGGTCAGATCGCAGAAGAGTTCGGCGGCACCGATTTTGCAGCAACCTCAACGACCGAAGAGCGAAATAAACTCTGGCAGGCGCGGCACGACATGTACTGGGCTTGCCTGCAGTTGCGTCCAGGCGCGCGGGGGATTTCCACCGACGTGTGCGTTCCGATTTCCAGATTGGCCGAATGCGTGACAGCAACTCAGGACAAGGCGAGTGAACTTGGGTTGATGGCGCCCATGGTCGGACATGTTGGCGACGGGAACTTCCATACTCTGCTACTGATCGACATGGAGAACGCCGAAGAGGTGGACAAGGCCGAAGACTTTGTCGGATGGCTGAACGATCTGGCCATTTCGATGGAGGGCACTTGCACGGGGGAGCATGGAATCGGACAGGGTAAACGGCCCTATCTGGTCAAAGAACTTGGTCCGGCAGTTACATTTATGGAGGCCATCAAAAAGGCGCTGGACCCGGATAACATCATGAATCCCGGAAAGATTTTGCCAGTACCGTAACGCTTCGAAATTTCGTCTCGAAGCCACAAGAGCGCCCAAATTAATCATTATCAATTGCGGATAAGAGCAGTGATTGATTTTGGGGATTGAAATGGACGCATTAAGGTTCATTGGATTTGGGTTGATTGTGGTCCTGGTCGTAGCTGGCCTGGATTATTTTCAGCAGGACAAAAAGTCGGAAGGCACACTTTCCTTCAATGGGTATGTCGAAACGATCTCTGAACGATTCGACCGGAGCCAACAGAAGCGCGAGGCAAAAAAGGCTGATCGCGAGCGTCAGAAGCTGTGGGATGTGGGGGCCAAAAGCTATTTGCCCAAGCCACCGGTCGGGTGGACACAACATGCCATGACCGAAGCTGACAACAGCGCGGTTTCCACGGCTCTGACCGAGTTTGACCTGACACCGCTAATCAGTTCCGTCAGTGGCCCGGCTGAGTTGGTCGCGCTCAATAACGCTGGGGAAGAAGGCGTGATTCGTAAACTGGATGAGACTGGCGCGGTGTATTCAAACGATTCAGAGGTTATCTGGCTTGATATCTCGCTCAAACCAAAGTCCGCCCGCAATACTATGGCCGGGCTGGCTTTGAGTGCGCAGAGCGCATTCCTTGGAGGCATGAAAGTTGAGGAAGGCTATGCGGTGATCGACGGTGTGGCATTCATGGAAACCACTGGAAATCTGCTGGATAACGACAAAATGCCAAGGTATCGCGCGTTCACAGGTCGAATCGGTTTTGATCAGGAGGTCGTCATTCGCCTTCATACAGATGCCAACGACGCGACGATCCGCGACTTTCTGGGCCGGATCGATTACGCGGGCCTGAACGAGCTGTTGCCGCTGCCTGCCCTGGTTGTCGGCAAGGGGATTGATGTTCCCCTGGAACAACAGTCTCAGATCGCGGACGAAATGCACAAGCTCTACGAAGCGATGCAAAATGCGCAACTCAAACTGGGGCAGGAAAAGCTCAAAAATCTGGATGCTGCCTCTGTAATGGTTAACACTTTGGCCAGTTCTGGGTTCAATTCCGAGGGCGTGGTGGACATTACGAATGGCAAAGTGTTCGAAAACCAGGAATTGTCGCAGCTGGCTTACATTCGCACGCAGGATCTGTTGCTGGAATCTGCCCTTAGCAAGGCCGAACCCGCGGTGGCCAGCGCGGGTGGCGACGGTGGGTTTTTCCAGAGTCTCATGAACAAGGCGTTCAAGGCAAAAGCCGGAACAGATGGATCCCAGCAAAAGGCTCCATCGCAAGAGGTGAAGGTTCGCAAGGGCGGTCTGGGTACATCGTCCTGCGCAACGCTGGGCAGCAGCAAACGGTGTTCGGTGGGCGGCAACTGACACCTAATACGCAAAATCGACGACCCGTGCCGCGCGCGGGTCGTTTTTTTTCTATCACTGGTCGGATGAATGTCGCGCCGGGTCCCTCAAATGCGCCATATGGTGTCAACTGAATTCAAGGGGAGACGCCCGGTTATGAAAACCCAAGTCAAAGCACTGGTTGTTGGCGGCGGCGCCGTCGGGACTTCGATTGCCTATCATCTGGCCAAAGCAGGCTGGGACGATGTGATGCTGATCGAGCGGGACGAGCTGACGTCCGGATCCACCTGGCACGCGGCAGGCCTGCTGCCGCTGTTTAACATGTCCTACGCGACGACCCACATCCACAAGTACTCGGTCGATTTCTACAAGACGCTTGAGGAAGAGACCGGCCTGAACGCAGGCTTCGCCGTGGTCGGCAACCTGCGTATGGCGCAGACGCAAGAGCGTATGGATGAGTACATGCTCTATGCCTCCACCGCCGAAACCTGCGATGTTGCCTATGAGTGGTTGACCCCGGACCAGATCAAGGAACGCTGGCCGCTGATCGAGACCTCCGACCTGAAGGGCGCAATCTACCACACCGAGGACGGCTACATTAACCCTGCCGATGTGACCCAGGCGATGGCCAAGGGCGCCCGTCAGCGCGGCGTCGACATCGTCCGCAAGATGCAGGCCGACGCCTTCCACTGGAACGGCACCCACTGGGAAGTCACCTGCACCAAGATGGTCGAAAAGGGCGGTAACCTCGTCCCATCGGATGAGCAGGTGGTGATCACCGCCGAGCATGTCGTGACCGCATCCGGTAACCACGCGCAGCGGACTGCCAAGATGCTGGGTATCAAGATGCCTGCGATCCCGGTCGAACACACCTTCATCGTCATGG
This sequence comes from Ruegeria sp. CE8, assembly GCF_056537465.1. Taxonomy (NCBI): domain Bacteria; kingdom Pseudomonadati; phylum Pseudomonadota; class Alphaproteobacteria; order Rhodobacterales; family Roseobacteraceae; genus Ruegeria; species Ruegeria sp. CE8. The sequence continues at coordinate 443,760 of NZ_JBQFRP010000002.1, read as the reverse complement.
ACAAAGACCCTGAGCTGGTCAAATGGCGCGAAGCAGGCAACCCCGAGCATCCGGTAGTGCGTGATGCCGACAACGAGTCGTATGCGCGCGAAGAACGCGGCGGTTGGATTCTGGGGATCTACGAACATGGCGCTCCTGCGCAGTTCGAACACGGCGTGCCGGACAGCTTCCGCGCTGACCTGTTCCCGCTGGATCTGGACCGGATTGCAGATCAGTACATGGCGATGGCCGAACGCGTTCCTTCTTGCGCTGAATCCGGCCTGAAAGACGATTTCAACGGCCCGATCTGCTACACCCCCGACGGCAACCCGCTGGTTGGTCCGGCTCCGGGTCTGCGCAACATGTGGCTGGCTGAAGGGTTCTCGTTCGGCATCACCGCTGCAGGCGGTACCGGCTATTATCTGGCGCAGATGATGGTCAATGGCGAAGCCGAGATCGACATGGCCTCGCTGGATCCCAAGCGCTATTCCTCCAACTGGATGACCACCGAGTTCGCGGCGCGCAAGAACGAAGAGTGCTATGAGCACGTCTACATACTGCACCACCCCGACGAAGAGCGTGAAGCTTGCCGCCCGTTGCGGACTGTTCCGGCTTATGACCGGCAGAAAGCGCGCGGCGCTCAGTTCGGCTGGGTCAACGGTTGGGAACGTCCAAACTATTTCGGCCCCGTCGATGCACCGGACAACTTCGACAAAGAAAGCCGTTCGTTCCGTCGCGGTGGCTGGTGGCAATATGCCGTCGAAGAGGCCAAAGCGATCCGCGAAGGCGTTGGCCTGATCGACGCGTCGGCCTTCACCAAGCATGTCGTCAAAGGCCCCGGTGCGACTCAGTTCCTGGATTGGTTCACCTGCAACAAGCTGCCCAAGGTCGGTCGCATCAACCTGACCTACGCGCTAACCTCGCACGGCACCACCCGCACCGAATACACCATCGTCCGCAATGGCGAGAACAACTACTACATCGTCTCTGCCGGTGCATGGACCGAGTACGACGCCGACTATCTGCGCAAGGCGGCCGAGGACAAGATGGAGGAGTTCGGCTACATCGAGATCCAGGACGTGACCACGCAGTGGGGCGTCTTCGCCATCGCTGGACCCAAGTCGCGTGACGTTCTGAAAGAGGTCATCAAAGACGCTGATCCGGAAACCGCTCTGTCCAACAAGCGCTTTCCGTGGCTGTCGGCCCGTCAGATCGAACTAGGCATGTGCCCGGTCAATGCGATCCGCGTGGCCTATACCGGTGAGCTGGGCTGGGAATTGCATCACCCGATCGAGATGCAGAACTACCTGTTCGACCTGCTGGAAAAAGCTGGTGAGAAGCACGGTATGAAGCTGGTTGGGGCACGGGCTCAGAACTGGCTGCGTCAGGAGAAATCCTATCGCGCCTTCGGCACTGAACTGGGACGCGATGCGACCCCGCTGGAAGCTGACCTGCCGCGTTTTGTCGACCTGTCCAAGGATTTTTATGGCAAGGCAAAGCTGGAAGAGACCGGCGTGCGCGTGAAGTGCTGCACTCTGCTGATCGACGGACCGGACGATGCCGATCCGTGGGGCCGTGAGGCGCTGTACACACCGGAAGGTGAGCGCGTAGGTCGCCTGACCTCGGGCGGTTACTCGGTCGCGTTCGAGAAATCCATCGGCATGGGCTACGTAAAGCCAGAGCTGGCGGTCGAAGGCACCAAGCTGCAAGTTAAAATTCAGGACAAGCTGTGGGACGCGGTCGTCACCTGCGACAGCCCCTACGATCCGAAGAACGAAACCATCCGCAAGGACGGTTGATCAAACAAAGGCCCCGGGTAAGTCCGGGGCCTTTTTTTGTTTACGCGGAGAGTTCGTCGAAACATTCCAACGCTTTGGCCGCGTACATCATCGACGGACCTCCGCCCATTTGAATGGCCATGGCCAGAACATCCGAGACCTCTTCCCGACTCGCCCCGGCTTTGATCAAGGCTTCGGTATGCAGCGTGATACAGGGCTCGCATCTGGCCGCGATTGACATGCCCAAGGCGACCAACTCTTTTGTTTTGTAGTCCAGCGTGCCGCCTTCCTTGACGGACTTTCCAAGCGCACCAAATGCGCGGGCTGTGTCTGGGATAGCGGAGTTGAGGTTACGCAGGTTTTTGCGTGTGTCCGAGAGCTTTTCTTGCCAACTCATGAGTAAGGATCCTTATATATATCACGCATTGAATATGTAGTCGGATCCCCTCAGACCTTGATTTCGATCAGGTCCCCGGCTTTTCCGAAATAAAAGCAAGATTGTTGGCGGGCATATCGACAATCTCAACCAAGGTCAGATTGCATTGACGCAGCAAGTCCCGGATTTCGCCGTCGTCTTTGTACCCGATCTCAGGGTCTTGTTGTGTCAGCGCCGCGTGAAATGTCAGGTCGCCCTCGCTGGTCAATTGGCCCGCGCGCATGAATGGCCCGTATAGAACAAGGCGGCCTCCTGGATTCAGGGACAGCGCGGCTTCGGTTACCAGAGTTTTGACCTCGGGCCAGCTGATCAAATGCAGCAGGTTGATCAAGACGATCAGGTCCTGCGCGCCATAGCTCGAATGCCAGCCCGGTTCGGTCGCATTCAATTCAACTGCAGGGGCTATGTTTTTGAGGCCATCGGCGTAGGCGTCAATCGAAATGCGCCGTTGGGGTTCAACTTCACTGGGTTGCCAACTCAGGCAGGGTAGGCGTTGCGAAAAGGCGGCAACGTGTTGTCCTGTGCCGCTGGCCAATTCTAGTGCGCGGCCTGTTGGTGGTGCGAACTGCGCCAACAGATCACAAAGCACTTTGACGTTTCGGCTGGCTGCCGGTGCCACCATTTTTCCCCCATCGGATGCGGTTGCGACACTGGCATTCTGGGGAAGCTTGCGTTGAGTCATGCGCGTAACCTTTCCGGTCTAAGGGTCGAAACATTGGCTTTATCCAACTCTGACTGATTTCCGGTCGTCAAATCCGCCACAAGCTGCGATGCGGCAGGCGCAGTTTGAAAGCCGTAACCGCCCTGAGCAGCCGACCAGATAAACGTTGGATCAGTGGGATCAGGGCCCAGAACCAGTGTTCCGTCCGGCGCAAAGCTGCGTAGACCGGCCCAGTTTGCCTCGACCCTTGTCACGGGTTCGGTCACCATCGCCTCGTATCGTGCCAGCCCTTCAGCCAGCACCATATCGTCGGCGTAGGCGTCATGGGGAAAACTCGGATCGGCCTCACAGGGTGAGACGATCAGTTTTCCGGCATCAGGTTTGGCGTACCAGCCCTCACCGGCACCCAGCATCATAGGCCAACCCGTTACATCATGTCCGGCGGGAGCAGGGATGCGCGCCACCGAGCGGCGACGCGGTTCAATACCGATCGGTGCGACACCTGCCATCGTTGCGACCTCGTCCACCCACGCGCCAGCAGCGTTCACAACGTTTCGGGCTTCGAAAACTTCGCGGGTTTCTACAACCCAATGCCCGGATTTTATGATGCTCTGCACCTTGTGGCGGGTCAAAACCAGACCGCCATTGGCCCGGATCACACGTGCAAAATCCTGCATCATCCGGTCGGTGTCGATGTCAAAGGCCGAGTTACTTGTGGCCACGTGCCCAACTGTCTGTGGGTTCAATATCGGGATCCGCGCAACGGCCTCGTCCACTGAAATCCCTTGAAGTCCAAGATCTGCCGCATCGTGCGAAAACAGCTCTTCTTGGCCATGTGCGGCGATCAGCATCAAGCCACGCGGTGACAGATAATCGTTCGAGGTGAGGTACGCCTCGCTGGCCGTGTTCAGGGCAACCACGGACGGCGGGCCATAACCTTTTTCGAACATTGCCGCAGATCGGCCAGAGGTATGATACCCCAATGCGTCTTCCGCCTCGAGAACGACAACATGGCCATGTTCGGACAACCGTGCGCCCGCGCTTAGGCCAGCTATGCCTCCGCCAATGATTAGAAAGTCGATCATGTCCGAAGCTCCGCGGGAGGACTCTCCCGAATATCCTGCTGATTTGCTTTAACGTGGCTCGTGCGCGAACACTTGCACGCGAAACACAGTTCGAAAAGAGGTGTAATTTCCGTAATGTAAACTTGATCCAAGGCTATCGGCCTGTTTTTAGTGCAGCCAACATCGGAATCGGAGAAAAACGTGACACCGGCAGAGTTACATCCAATGGCAACGGGTCATATCCCGTCTTACGTCACGCAGGCAGATGGCAGTGACTTCCTGCTGACCTTTATGTTTGTGTTTACCGTCCTTGTGATCGTGCTGATTGGTGTTGGCTATTTCACCCTGCATTCAATTCCTGAAAAAATTGCGCATGAATCCAACCATCCCCAGTTTCAGCTTGTGGGCATTTTGGCGCTGTTGGCGCTATTTACTCATAACGGTCTGTTCTGGGTAGCTGCCATTCTGGTGGCCGGGTTCCAGTTCCCGGATGTCGCAGCACCCTTGCGCGCTATTGCGGATGCGATCCGATCGCTGGGCAATCAACGCGGCGATGAACTGTTGCCTGCCGAACCGGCACAAACCACCGCGCAGCAGGAGCAGTAAACGATGCTAGAGACACTGATGTGCGCGCTGGTAACGGTGCTGCCCGATTACCTGTTCCGTCGCTTCGTGCAGGGCAAACGCATTGGGCAGGAGATCACTCTGTTCACGATGTGGTACGAGTTGCGCTGGGGCCTCACCACCTGTGCCATTCTCGCTCTGACTGTGATCACCACGCTGTTCTATTTCCACCCGGCCAGCAAAACGGCGGCGTCCTACTTTCGTACCGTAACGATCCTGCCGCAATTGGGGGGGCGCGTCTCTGAGGTCTATGTGAGCAATAACCAGCAGGTCGTTTCCGGGCAGCCCATTTTCCGGATCGAAGATTTCACCCAGACCGCAATGGTCGAGGCCGCGCATGCGCAGATTGCGCAGGTTCAGGCCTCGTTGAAAGTGGCCGAGACCGATCTGGCTGAAGCCGAAGCTGGCATCGCAGGGGCACGTGCCGCTCTGGACCAGTCGCTTGAGGATCTGGAGCGTAACACCACGCTGCGGGACGAGGGATCAAGCGCCGTTCGCCTGGCCGAGATTGATCGGCTTGAAAACCTTGTGGCCGAACGCGAGGCGCAGTTGACCGCGGCCCAGTCGCGCCGCGCCGCAGTCAAGCAGCAGATCGAACAACTGATCCCGGCGCAACTGGCCAGCGCAAATGCCCAATTGGACGCAGCGCTGACAGAGCTGGACAAAACTGTGGTCAGCGCGGGCGTGACGGGCCGGGTTGAACAGTTCGGCTTGCAGGTCGGCGATTACGTCAGCCCATTGTTGCGGCCGGCTGGTATTCTGGTCCCGTCCGCCTCGGGGCATGACAGGTTTCAGGCTGCGTTCAACCAGATGTCGGCACAAGTCATCAAGCCCGGCATGATTGGTGAACTGGGCTGCATGACCAAGCCGTTCACCGTGATCCCGATGGTCGTGGTCGAAATTCAGGACGTCATCCCCTCGGGGCAGATCCGCCCCTCGGACGAACTGCGCGATGTGCAGGCCAACAACAATCCGGGCTCAATTCTGGTGTATCTGGAACCTTTGTACAAAGGCATGGCGGACGACATTCCCCCCGGCAGCAACTGTCTGGCGAACGTCTATACCGACAACCATGAAAAACTGGAGCACGAGGACCTTGGGTTCTGGGAGGCTGCCTTCTTGCACGTGGTCGACACGATCGGGGTCGTTCACGCGGCGGGCCTGCGTCTGCGCCTGATCCTGATGCCAGTGAATACGCTGGTTCTGACGGGGCATTAAACGGTTCAGCTGATGGATGAACCGATCCGGTCGCGCGTCGCACCTACTGTGATTTGCGACTAGGTTAGTCATCTGGGGTAAGCGAGGCAAAGGAATAAGCCAGAACGCAGGCGGCAAACGCTGCGACAAAGCAGAAGACCATCGTGAACGAACCTGTTATAGCGAAAACGGAACTGCCCAAAGCCATGCCGACGGTTCCGCCCAACAACTGGAATGTCATTGAGATTCCGCTTGCTTGTCCGTGGAAAGCCTTCGGCACGGTTGACATAATGGCGCGCCTTGGGGGGACAAACAGAAACGGCACGCAGCATCCCCAAAGGAAATAACCGCTATAGATCAGCGCGGCGATGTCCAGATACATTCCCAAGGCGACCAAAAGAATGGCGATAGTACCCAGCGCTATACCAGTCAACGACGGGCCACGTGTGCCGAATTTGTCAGCAATTTTTCCCGCCATCGGGGCCACGAAAATCTGTGGGAAGGCGATCGGCAGCAAGGCGACGCCAGCGGTCAGCGGTGAGTACCCGAGCTGGGATTGAAAATACGACGCGCCAAAGACGAACAGGGCAATCTTTCCGAACTGGGCGGTAAACAGGATCATGTTCGAGGCCGCAAAGCCTGGGTTGGCGAAAAGGGATATGGCAATCAGGGGCGATTGTGCCCTCTGTTCAACGCGGACAAACAACACCAGTAAAGTAAGGCCAGTTGAAAGGGCCATCAGAACCTCGGGTTGTGCCCAGCCCCGATCCGGGCCCTCCATGACCCCGAAAACAATTGCTGCTAGCCCGGTTACCAGCAGCACAAGGCCTTTCGTGTCAAACCCGTTCTCTTTTTGGTGCGGTGGGTCTCGCCAGAAAATCCAGGCAACCAGTGCGACGACCAGCACGATTGGAGGATTGACCCAGAAGATCCAACGCCAGGACAGGTATTCGGTCAGCAAGCCCCCGACCAGCGGCCCCATCGACAGGAAAACGGTCCCGATCCCGCCATAAAGGCCCAGTGCCAGCCCTCGTTCCCTTTCGTCAAAGGACTGGATCAAAACCACCAGTGACAGCGGGAAAATCAGGGCCGCTCCGATGCCCTGAACCGCTCGGGCTGAAAGCAGAGCAAAGCCGCTTTCGGCAAACCCACCCAGCGCGGAGGACAGGCCAAATATCAGTAACCCCGCGCTAAGCAAAAAGCGTATGCCCAGAATATCGCCAAGTCGTCCCGCCGCTCCGGCAAAGCAGGCCAATACCAGTAGATAAATGTTCACTACCCAGTGTGCATCCAGCCGAGACAGGCCAAGCTCAGCACGGATGGTCGGAAGCGCGACGCTGACTACGGTTTCGTCCAGCAGAATAACACCCAGAATGGCCCCCATCGCGCCAAGTATCCACCAGCGGCTGCGATCCCGCGCAATGGGCTCTATAGGTTTTTTCGCTTCGTGTTGAGGTGGGTAAGCCATTGACCCCATCAGGTCCCGCACACCTGCGCGCGTCAAGGCTCCATCCAGTTTTCGAAGAGCGGGGTGTTCGCCCTGACACAAAAAAGGGCCAGCCAAATGGCCAGCCCTTTGGTGCGTTTGTGAGGTAAATTACTGCGGAATTTCGCCTTCCAGACCTTCGACGTAGAAGTTCATGCCGGCCAGCGTGCCATCATCAGCGGTTTCGCCTTCAGCCAGCCAGTCGCTGCCGTCCTGCTTTTTGATAGGGCCGGTGAATGGGTGGTATTCACCTGCGGCCATTGCGGCTTTCATTGCGAGTGCTTCTTCCTTGACGTCGGCCGGCACAGCATCTGTGATCTCGCCGATCTCAACCATGCCTTCCTTGATGCCATCCCATGTGTTCACGGTTTCCCACGAACCGTCCATCACGGCCTGCGTACGCGCGATGTAGTAGGGTGCCCAGTTGTCGATGATCGAAGATACGCGCGGGTGCGGAGCGTATTCGCTCATGTCTGAGGCCTGACCGAAGGTGATCACGTTGCCTGCCTCTTGCGCGGCCGCCTGTGGCGCGGTCGAGTCGGTGTGCTGCAGGATCACGTCAGCGCCCTGTTCGATCAGAACGGTGGCTGCGTCAGCCTCTTTCGCCGGGTCGAACCAGGTGTAGGCCCAGACGATCTTGAACTCGACATCCGGGTTCACCTTCTTGGCGTGGATATAGGCCGAGTTGATACCGCGGATCACTTCGGGGATCGGGTAGGAGCCGATATAGCCGATGATGTTCGACTCGGTCATCTTGCCGGCGATGTGGCCCTGAACGGCGCGGCCTTCGTAAAAGCGTGCCGAATAGACGGATACGTTCGGGGCGGTCTTGTAGCCTGTGGCGTGCTCGAACTTCACGTTCGGGAACTTCTTGGCCACGTTGATCGTCGGGTCCATGTAACCGAACGAGGTGGTGAAGATCAGGTCGGCACCTTCCAGTGCCATCTGGGTCATCACACGCTCGGCATCGGGACCTTCCGGAACCGATTCCACGAATACGGTTTCGACCTTGTCGCCAAAGTGCTCTTCCACGGCCAGACGGCCCTTGTTGTGTTCATAGGTCCAGCCGCCGTCGCCGACCGGGCCGACATAGACGAACCCGACTTTGGTCTTGTCTTCGGCCATGGCGCCTGTCGCCAGACCCAGCGCCATGGCGGCGCTTGCCAGAAGTAAATTGAATTTCATGTGGTTACTCCCCAAGTTGGTTCAGTTGGCCCCGTCTAATGCGAGGCATGGAAGGTCCGGCCCAGTGCGGCAGGTGCGCTGCTCTTGTCGGCCGAAAGGATCACAAGCACAAGGATCGTGATGATGTAGGGCGACATTGCCAGATACTCGACAGGAATGGCAACGCCCGCTGCCTGCAGATTAAGCTGCAACACCGTGATTCCGCCAAACAAATAAGCACCCAGCAATGCACGCCATGGCTTCCAGCTTGCGAACACCACCAGCGCCAGGGCGATCCAGCCGACACCGGCGGTCATGCCCTCGGTCCACTGCGGCACGCGGATCAGGCTGATATATGCTCCGCCCAGGCCCGCGCAGGCACCGCCGAACAGGATCGCCATGATGCGGATCTTGATGACCTTATAGCCCAACGCATGCGCGGCATCGTGGTTCTCGCCCACCGCCCGCAGGATCAGACCGACACGGGTGTATTTCAGCGTGGCCCAGACCGCTGCGGTCAGGGCGATGCCGACATAGAGGATTGGGTCATGCTGGAACAGGATCGGGCCGATGACCGGGATATCGCTGATCACCGGGATGTGGATGTCGGCCATGTCCGGGGGTTTCACGCCCACATAGCTCTGACCCATAAGGGCGCTGAAGCCGAGACCAAACAGCGTCAATGCAAGGCCACTGGCCACTTGGTTGGCCAAAGCCACTTGTGTCAAAAGAACGAACAGCAAGGACAGCACTGCGCCGCCAATGGCCGCGGCGATAAAGCCTAGCCAGGGCGAGCCGGTCTCGACCGAGATTGCAAAGCCGCTGATTGCGCCCACGATCATCATGCCCTCGACGCCGAGGTTCAGGACGCCTGCTTTTTCGACCACCAGTTCTCCGATCGCGGCCAATAGCAGGGGGGTTGCGGCCACCATCAACGAGGCGACCAGAAGTACGGGATTGATTTCACCTAGGTCCATGGGTCACGCCACCTCGCTACGGGCCGCACGGATGCGGTAGTTTGTCAGAAGATCGAACGCCAGGAGGAAGAACAGGAGCATCCCCTGAAAAACCTGAATGGCAGCGGCAGGCAGACCCAATTGGGACTGCGCGATTTCACCACCGATATAGGTCAGAGCCATCAGACCACCGGCCAGCAGGATTCCAACCGGATGCAGACGGCCCAGAAAGGCCACGATGATCGCGGTGAAGCCGTAGCCGACGTTAAAGTCGATGCTGACCACGCCCGAGGGACCGGAGACTTCGAACATTCCTGCCAGACCGGCCAGCGCTCCGGACAGGCCGAGGCAGAACAGGATCAGACGTGCCGGGTTCACACCGGCGAATTTCGCGGCGCGAGGGGCTTCGCCCGTCAGTCGGATGTGGAAGCCCAGCATGTGACGGTTCAGCAGGACATAGGCAAAGATCACGGCGATCAACGCTGTCACGACGCCCCAGTGCATGCCCGATCCGGCGATCAGCTCAGCGTTATGCGCGCTCTCGTAGGATTGCAGGTTGCGCGAGCCGGGAAAGCCGAACCCTTCGGGGTTCTTCAGCAGGCCCAACGAGACCGAGGCCAGCATCTGCTCGGCCACATAGACAAGCATCAGCGACACAAGGATTTCGTTGGTGCCGAAGCGAACCTTGAGGAAAGCCGGGATCATTGCCCACAGCCAGCCGCCAAACGCCCCGGCAATCACCATGATCGGAAAGATATAGAATGCGTCGAGAGGGTAGAAGGCCAGACCGGCACCAGCGCCAAAGATGGCACCCATGATGTATTGACCCTCGGCCCCGATGTTCCAGATACCTGCGCGGAAGCCCAACGACAGGCCAATGGCGATCAACACCAATGGCGCGCCTTTGACCAGCAGTTGCGGGCGATAGTAGAATGCGAACTCGCCGAACAAAGGCTCCCAGAATATCGTACCGATTGCTTCGACCGGGTTCTTGCCCAGAATGGCGAACAGGATGCCGCCGAAGATCATGGTTGCCAGAACCGCGACCAATGGGGTGGCATAGGACCACGCCTTGGACGGCTGAGGCCGTTTCTCCAACACAATCATCTGCTCATCCCCCTGTTTTCATTTCTTTTTTGATTTGTGTTAGACATGGGCCACCTCCATGCCATGGGCGCCGCCCATCATCAGGCCGATTTCGTCCACGGTCAGACCTGTCGTTGTGCGCGGGGCGCTTAGCCGTCCTTCGTTCAGGGCGGCAAAGCTGTCCGAAATTTCCATAAGCTCGTCCAGGTCCTGGCTGATGCAAATGACTGCGGTGCCTTTTGCAGCCAGATCCAGAATGGCCTGACGGATCGAGGCCGCCGCTGCCGCATCCACGCCCCATGTCGGTTGGTTCACCACCAGAACGTCGGGGTTTTGCAGAACCTCACGCCCGATGACGAATTTCTGCAGGTTGCCCCCTGACAGAGATCGCGCGGCGTTTTCAGGTCCGGGCGTGCGTACGTCAAAAGCGCTGATGATCTTTTCGGCAAAACTTTTGGTCTCGGCCCATTTCAGAAAGCCGTTACTCTCCAATCCCTCGCGGACCGAACCGGTCAGCAGCGCGTTTTCAGTCAGGCTCATGTCGGGGGCTGCGGCATGGCCCAGCCGTTCTTCGGGCGCAGTCAGTACGCCCAGCTTGCGACGTGCAGTCGGCCCGAGTTTGCCAATCCGTTGACCGTTGAACTTGATCGCATCGGCGGCTGTGAGGATCTCTCCCGAAAGAACGCCCAGCAACTCGTCTTGACCGTTGCCGGCAACACCGCCGATACCCAGAACCTCGCCCTTGCGGACAGTCATGTGGATGTTTCTCAATGCGGTCCCGAACTCGGACGGTGACGGAACCGACAACCCGCTGACATCCAGCGCCACCTCACCAAACTCGCGCCCCGAACGTTCTGGGGTCTGCAGGGTCGATCCGACCATCATCTCGGCCATGTCGCGGGCTGACGTCTCGGCTGGAACACATTCACCCACGTTCTTGCCCAGTCGCAAGATTGTGGCGTGGTCACACAACGTGCGGATTTCCTCCAGCTTGTGCGAAATATAGAGGATCGATGTGCCTTCCGAGCGCAATTTGTTCAGCGTCTCAAACAGGATGTCTACTTCTTGTGGCGTCAGAACCGAGGTCGGCTCATCCATGATCAGCAGTTTGGGCTCTTGCAGCAGACAGCGGATGATCTCGACGCGCTGACGCTCGCCTGCGGAAAGATCACCGACGATGCGATACGGGTCCAGCGGCAGACCATAGGTTTCTGAAACCTCACGGATACGCGCGGCCAGATCACCCATGGCCGGAGGGTTTTCCATCCCCAGTGCTATGTTCTCGGCCACGTTCAGCGCGTCGAACAGTGAGAAATGCTGGAACACCATCGCAATCCCGTCGGCCCGCGCCGCGCGTGGTTCGGGTGGCGCAAAGGGTTGGCCGCGCAGCAGCATCGTGCCGCTGTCGGGCTTCACCAGCCCGTAAATCATCTTCACCAGTGTGGATTTTCCCGCACCGTTTTCGCCCAGCAGGGCGTGAACTTCGCCTTCACCGATGTCGAAAGACACCTGGTCATTGGCCACGACGCCGGGATAGGCTTTGGTCAGCCCTTGCAAGCTTAGAAGTGGAGTGGTCACGCGCTCAGGTCCTTCTTCAATTCATTCTGCCGGGCAGGGCGCAGGATTTGCGCCGCGACACCAACTGCGATCATCTGCGGGTGTTTGCCCAGGGACGGGTCCCCGATTGGGCAGGTGATCCGGCCAATCCGTTCGGGCGTATGCCCCAATGCGGCCAGCCGGGACCGGAATCGCGCCCATTTCGTAGCCGAGCCAATCAGGCCAGCAAAGCGGAAATCATGCAAAAGCAGCCTGTTGCACAGTTCCAGGTCCAAATTGTGTGAATAAGTAAGCACAAGATGCTCGGCATCGGTCGGTGCGTGACGGACCAACTCGGCCGGTTTGATCGCCGGAACCGGTATTACACCGCTCGGTACGACGTCCGGAAACCGCTCTGGCCCGGTATCAACCCAGGTAATTGCCAGATCGGGCAGGGGCGATAGGACATCGACCAGAGCTCGGCCGACATGACCCGCGCCCCAGATCCAAAGGTTGCGCGTGGGTTCGTGAACCGGCTCGATCATCCATCCTTCGATCAACTGCGGGTCGGGTTTTACACCCTGACCGCGGGCCTGTGCCAGCAAGCGCTTGACCGACAGTGGCATGTCACCGCCCGAGGCTGAACGCGCGATGATCGTGTCATTCAGCTGTTCAACTGCCTTGAGGTCATAGATTTCGCTAAGCAGGGTTACAGCCCCACCGCAGCACTGGCCCATATCAGGTCCAAGCGCATGTTGCGTCTGGCGTGCAGGCGCTGTTTGGGACCGCGCCGCCTCGGCCGCTTGAAACTCCAGGGCACCTCCGCCGATGGTACCTGATTGCCCGTCCTCCCAAACAAGCATCGCGGCTCCGACTTCGCGCGGTGACGACCCCTTGATCCCGGCGATGACCACCCGGATCACCTTGCCGTGGGTTTTGACCGCCTCCCTCAAAGCCTCTCGATCAAATCCCATCAGATGCCTCCCTTTATCCTTTGGACACCGTGCCAGACCTCTTCGGCCGTGGCGGGCGCATCCAGTGCCGGATAGCTGTCCCCACAGGCTGCCACCGCGTTCGAAAGTGCCAGCCAGGCAGAGATACCCAGCATGAACGGCGGTTCTCCCACCGCTTTCGAGCGATAAATCGTATCCTCGCGGTTCTGCCCGTCCCATAAGGCGACATTGAAGATGTCCGGACGGTCCGAGCAGGCCGGGATCTTGTAGGTCGAAGGTGCGTGCGTGCGCAGGTTTCCTTTGTCGTCCCAGACCAATTCCTCGGTCGTAAGCCAGCCAGCGCCTTGCACATAGCCACCTTCGACCTGCCCGATATCCAGTGCCGGGTTCAGCGACGCGCCTGCGTCATGCAGGATATCGGTGCGCAGGATGCGGTTCTCACCGGTCAGCGTATCGACTGCGACCTCGGTAACAGATGCACCGTAGGCGAAGTAAAAGAACGGGCGGCCGCGGCCTTTGATCCGGTCCCACTCGATTTTCGGCGTTTTGTAGAACCCGGTTGCCGACAGGCTGATCCGTCCCTGGTAGGCCAGCGCGGCGGCTTCTGCGAAGGTATAGCGTTCTTCTCCGACCGAGACATGGCCATCCGAGAACGTCACCGTTGATGGATCGGCCTGATGCCTTTCGGCCAGATAATCGGCTATCCGGTCACGGATCGTGTCGCAGGCCGCTTTCACCGCCATGCCGTTCAAGTCACTGCCGGAAGACGCCGCGGTCGCCGAGGTATTGGGTACCTTGGCAGTGTCGGTTGCGGTGATCTTCACCATCTCGAGCGGAATGCCAAAGCGCGAGGCCGCGACCTGCGCAACCTTCTGGAACAGGCCCTGACCCATTTCGGTTCCGCCATGGTTCAGGTGGACAGAGCCGTCCTGATACACATGCACCAGCGCACCCGCCTGGTTCAGGTGGGTCAGTGTGAAGGAAATACCGAACTTGACCGGGGAAAAAGCGATGCCTTTCTTGATCACGCTGTTCTCAGCATTCCACTTCTCGATGGCGGCCTTGCGTGACACATAATCGCTGGTTTTCAGCAGCTTCTCGGTCATTCCGTGCAGTTCAAAGTCGCTGACTTCCATACCGTATGGCGTGGTGTTACCGCCTGCGGGCAGGGGGCGCACGGGCGCGTCTCCCATCTCGACCGCGCCACGGCTGGTCAGGTCTTCATGCGGATCGGGGTGGCCCAGTGGTTTTTCTGTAGGCACAGGGTCCGCAACCTTATGCGCCGGTTCGTAATAGTTCCGGCGGCGTAGTTCGACCGGGTCCATCCCCAATTCATAGGCTGCGTGGTCCATGACGCGTTCGATACCAACCATACCTTGCGGACCGCCGAAGCCGCGATAGGCGGTGGCGGATTGGGTGTTGGTCTTCAGCCGGTGGCTTTCGATCCGCGCATTCGGCAACAGATAGGCGTTGTCGGAATGCAGCATCGCACGGTCCGCGACGGGCAGGGATAGATCCTGCGCCCAGCCACAGATTGCGTAGTGGTGGAGCGAGACGCCCTGAAGGTGCCCGTTCTTATCGAACCCGGCCTTATACGAAATCCGGAAAGCGTGACGTTTGCCGGTGATAATCATGTCATCGTCGCGGTCATAACGCATCTTACAGGCCTTGCCGGTTGCCCGAGCAGCGACAGCGCAGGATACGGCCAACGCGTTGCCCTGACTTTCCTTGCCTCCAAATCCTCCGCCCATGCGGCGGGTTTCAACACGAACGGCATGCATGGGAACGCCCAGGGCATCTGCCACTTTGTGTTGAATTTCAGTCGGGTGCTGGGTCGAGCTATGCACCAGCATATCCGCGCCCTCATTCGGCACGGCCAGCGCGGCCTGTCCTTCCAGATAGAAATGCTCCTGCCCGCCGATCTCGAACGTGCCTTCGATGACGCGCGCGGATCCGGCAATAGCTGCATCAGCGTCACCCTTGGCGTAGATGCGAGGGCCATCCTCGAACCGGCTGTCTGCGGCCAGCGCCTCTTCGACCGTCAAGATTGGGGTTTTCTCGGCATACTCGATCTTGCCCAGCCGGGCGGCCTTGCGCGCGGCCAGATGGCTGGTGGCGATCACAAGGAAAACGGGCTGTCCGATGTAGTGAATCGAACCATCTGACAGCAATGGCTCGTCATGGATCGACGGAGAGACGTCGTTTGCAAAAGGCAGATCGTCGGCGGTCATGACCATGACGACACCATCGGCAGCTTTTACCGCTGACAGATCCATCGACGTGATCGAACCCTTGGCAATCGGGCTTAAGCCAAAGGCCAGATGCAGCGAGCCTTTTGGTGTTGGAATGTCATCGACATAACGCGCAGTACCAGAGACATGCAGCGGCGCCGCGTCATGGGGGAGGGGTTTGGTCACGCTCATGCCGATACCTCCAATACGTTTGTTACTTCACCCTGATCTTCGAGGAAGTACCTTTCGAGCATCGCTTTTGCCGTCTCCAACCGGTAGTTGGCCGAGGCGCGCATATCCGTCATAGGCGTGAAGTCGTTGGCAAAAGCCGGGGTTGCGGCTTGAACCGTCTCACGCGTCCAGGGTTCGCCCGTAAGCGCTGCTTCGACATTCGAGGCGCGCTTTGGAATGCCAGCCATGCCGCCGAACGCGATACGCGCATCGGTGACCACGCCATCCGTCACCGTGATATTGAAACACCCGCAAACGGCCGAAATATCCTGATCGAACCGCTTGCTGAGTTTGTAAGCTTTCAAACGATCCTCCTGACGGGCGAAACTGACCGCTTCGACGAATTCGCCCGGCGCGCGGTCCTGCTTGCCGTAGTCGATGAAGAACTCTTCCAGCGGGATTGATCGGCGCGCGTCACCTTTACGCAGATGCAGCGTTGCACCCAAGGCGATCAGGGCGGGCGGGTTGTCCCCGATGGGCGAACCGTTGGCGATGTTGCCACCGACCGTGGCCGCGTGGCGCACCTGTACACTGGCATAACGACGGATCATTTCGGCGTAAGAGGGGTGCAGGTCGGCCAGCGCCTCGCCCATGCGGTTCATGTCGACCATGGCACCAAAGCGGATTTCTTCTTCGGTGATCGTGATCTCTTTCAGATCATCGCAGCGGTTCAGAAAGATCACCGGATCGAGATCGCGCAACTGTTTGGTGACCCACAAGCCCACATCGGTCGCTCCGGCAACCAGTGTCGCATTTGGGTTCTCGGCGTACACAGCCGCCAACTCGTCGGACGAGCCGGGCAGCATCGGTGATGCGGCGCGCGTTGCGACAGGCTTATCCTTCACCCAAACCGGGACGGGCTGTTCCTCTGCCGCCTCTGCCGCTCGAATGATCGGTGCGTATCCGGTGCAACGGCACAGGTTCCCGGCCAGCTGCGTGTCGTGATCCGTTGCGCCGTTGGCGTGGCTTGCAACCATCGACATGACGAAACCGGGAGTGCAGAAGCCGCATTGCGATCCGTGCAGATCAACCATGGCCTGCTGAACCGGATGTGCCTCGCCGTTTGGACCGCTTGCGCCCTCGACCGTGCGCACCGCTTTGCCGTGCAGTTGAGGCAGGAACAGGATGCAAGAGTTCAGCGCCTTGTGGCCGCCTTCATCCGTGACCATGACGGTACAGGCCCCGCAATCGCCTTCGTTGCAGCCTTCCTTGGTGCCGGTCAGGCCGCGATCCTCGCGCAGCCAGTCCAGCAGGGTCGCTGTCGGATCGACATCCGCCAGCTCCACTGTCTCTCCGTTCAGAAGAAACGTGATATTCATTCGAGAAACCCGTCGCCTTACCCGGTTGCGCCCATCGGTACCCTCCTTCGATGCGACGTAGAAAGAGTGGCGGGCGAATAGCTTGCCGTCAGATGTTAGAAAGTGCATAGGTTGTCTGGCAAGAAAAACTGCCTAATTGATACACCAATGGGTGCCAACGGCGTTTGATCGAGATATCCGATTAACGATCAGCTGTTTGAAATTAAAGGTCTTTTGTCTTTTGGTTTGTTCTGATATCCGAAGCACCTTCCAAAAAATCCGAATAATCAAGCCTTATCCTTTTGGCATCTGACGGCCAAGGTTCCTGCTTTTGCACCGTGTCCGACTGGGATAGCGTGGCGGTCATGAGCAGTACACCTCGATTCATTCACCTCCGTGTTCACACCGAATATTCCCTTCTGGAAGGCGCCGTGCGGCTGAAAAAGCTGCCCGGCTTGTGTGAGAAAATGGAGATGCCCGCCGTCGCCGTTACCGACACCAACAGCATGTTCTCTGCCTTGGAATTTTCCGTGACCGCCAGCGGGGCAGGGGTGCAGCCGATCATGGGCTGTCAGGTCGACCTGACCTATGTGAAGGCGCAACCGGGGGAAAAACCAAAAATGCCTGCGCCGCTCGTTTTGCTGGCGCAGTCAGAGGTGGGGTACGAGAACCTGATGAAGCTCAGTTCCTGCCTTTACGTCGATAAAGGTGGGCAGCTACCGCAGGTCACGCTGGAAGAACTCGCGGACCGATCGGACGGCCTAATTTGCCTGACCGGCGGGCCGGATGGACCGGTTGGTATGTTGCTGCAACAGGGGCAGCGCCCCGCCGCTGAAGTCTTGGTGGACCGATTGGCGAGAATGTTCCCGGATCGCTTGTATATCGAACTGCAGCGTCATCCAGGCGAAGGTGGTCAGCCTGAGGCCGAACGCCTGACCGAGCGCGGTCATGTCGAAATGGCCTATGCCAAGAACCTGCCACTGGTCGCCACCAATGACGTCTATTTCCCGACCACAGATATGTATGAGGCGCATGACGCGCTGATCTGTATCGCCGAGGGTGCCTATGTTGACCAGCAGGAAGGCCGCCGTCGCCTGACAGCGCAGCACTACTTTAAGTCGCAGCAGGAAATGGCGACCCTGTTCGCCGATCTGCCCGAGGCCATCGAGAACACGGTCGAGATCGCCAAACGCTGCGCCTTCATGGCCTATCGCCGCGACCCGATCCTGCCGAAATTCGCCGATGACGAGGTGGCCGAGCTGCGCCGCATAGCCAATGAGGGCCTGCAGAAACGTCTGGCGGTGATCCCGCACGCGGTCACGCCTGAAGAATATCAGGAGAGGCTGGATTTCGAACTGGGCATCATCGAAGGCATGGGTTTTCCCGGCTACTTCCTGATTGTCGCGGACTTCATCCAATGGGCCAAGGATCACGACATCCCGGTGGGACCGGGGCGGGGCTCGGGCGCGGGCTCGCTGGTGGCTTATGCGCTGACGATCACCGACCTTGACCCGCTGCGCTATTCGCTGCTGTTCGAACGGTTCCTGAACCCCGAGCGGGTGTCCATGCCTGACTTCGATATTGACTTCTGCATGGACCGTCGCGAAGAGGTGATCCGTTACGTGCAGCAGAAATATGGTCGCGACAAGGTGGGGCAGATCATCACCTTTGGCGCGTTGCTGTCGAAGGCGGCCGTGCGCGATATCGGGCGTGTACTGCAAATGCCTTACGGGCAGGTGGATCGCTTGTCCAAGATGATCCCGGTAGAGGGCGTAAAGCCAGTCTCCATCGAAAAAGCGCTGAAAGACGAACCGCGACTGCGCGAAGAGGCGCGCAACGAAGAGGTCGTCGACCGGCTGCTGACCTATGGCCAGCAGGTCGAAGGGTTGCTGCGAAATGCGTCGACACATGCAGCGGGGGTTGTGATCGGGGATCGCCCTCTGGATGCACTTGTGCCGCTCTATCAGGACCCTCGGTCCGATATGCCAGCCACCCAATTCAACATGAAATGGGTTGAGCAGGCCGGTTTGGTGAAATTCGACTTTCTGGGTTTGAAGACACTGACCGTGATCCAGAACGCGATGGATATTATCTTCAAGTCCGGGCGACCTTTGCACGTGTCGGCCGATGGCACTGAGCTCTATGAACCCGCCGACGGAGCCGAGAACCAGATCAACGCCATCCCGCTGGATGATGAGGCTACGTACAAGCTCTATTCGGCGGCCAAGACTGTCGCGGTGTTCCAGGTGGAATCCTCGGGCATGATGGATGCGCTCAAGCGCATGAAACCCACCTGTATCGAGGACATCGTGGCCCTCGTGGCGCTGTACCGTCCCGGCCCGATGGAGAACATCCCGACCTATTGTGAGGTCAAGAACGGGCTGCGCAGGATCGAATCCGTGCATCCGCTAATCGATCACATCCTAGAGGAAACCCAGGGCATCATCGTCTATCAGGAACAGGTGATGCAGATCGCGCAGGTCATGGCGGGTTACAGCCTTGGTGGCGCCGACCTGCTGCGCCGCGCAATGGGTAAGAAGATCAAAGAGGCGATGGATGCCGAACGCCCCAAGTTCGAAAAGGGAGCGGGCGAGAATGGCGTAGACGCCAAAAAGGCCAGCGAGGTTTTCGACCTGCTGGAAAAATTCGCCAACTACGGCTTCAACAAATCCCACGCTGCGGCCTACGCGGTGGTTAGCTATCAGACGGGCTGGCTAAAGGCGAACCACCCGGTTGAGTTCATGGCGGGCGTCATGAACTGCGATATCCACCTGACCGACAAGCTGGCGATTTATTTTGAGGAAGTCCGCAAAGGGTTGGAACTGCCCTATGTACCGCCCTGCGTGAACCGCTCATTGGCGACATTTGATGTGGTCGATGGTCATCTGGTCTACGCGCTGGGCGCGCTCAAAAACGTGGGCGTCGAGGCGATGAACCTTGTGGTTGCTGGACGTGAGGACAAGCCGTTCGTCAACCTGTTCGACTTCGCGCGCCGGGTCGATCTGAAGAAGGTCGGCAAGCGCCCGCTTGAGATGATGGCGCGGGCGGGGGCTTTTGACCAGCTCGACAAGAACCGCCGCCGCGTCTTCGAAAGCCTTGAGCAACTGGTGCAGTATTCGGCTGCGATCCACGATCAGAAGAACTCGAACCAGGTGTCTTTGTTCGGTGAAGCGGGCGATGACCTGCCGGAACCCCGCCTGTCGCCGACGCCGGATTGGCTTCCGGCTGAACGTCTTAGCGAAGAATTCAAGGCTATCGGATTCTACCTCTCTGGCCATCCGCTGGACGACTACATGCCCGCTTTGAAACGCAAGCAGGTTCTGACGCTGGACGAAGTGACCGAAAAGGCGCGTTCCGGTCCGCTGATCGCCAAGATGGCGGGCGTGGTCGCCGGGCGTCAGGAACGGAAATCCGCGCGCGGCAACCGGTTCGCTTTTGCGCAATTGTCAGATCCGACCGGCGCTTATGAGGTCACACTGTTCTCGGAAACGCTGGAGAAATCCCGCGAGTTTCTGGAAACCGGCGCGCAGGTCGTCCTGACCGCCGAAGCAACGATGGAGGCCGATCAGCTCAAACTGCTTGGTCGTTCAGTCGGGCCGGTGGACTCGGTCGTGGCGGAGGCCGGTGCGACCGGTTTACGCATCTTCGTGGACGAACCAAAGGTGCTGCCGACAGTTGCCAAAGTGCTTGAGGACGCGGCTGGCGCGGCCAAAGGGGCGGCGAAAGGGCCGATCCATCTGTGCCTGCTTGATCCCGGTCTGCCGGGAGATGTCGAGATGGACCTTGGGCAGGACTTCCCGATCAACCCGCAGATCAAAGGGGCGATCAAATCCCTGGACGGCGTCATGTCGGTCGAGGAAATCTGACACAGCGTTTTGTTGCCACAGGCAAATCACGCCGCTAGGCTGATACCATATCTATTTGAAGACCGTCATAGGAGGGTTCCGATATGACACACTCTGGTATTGGTTTCAGAGCATTCACGTTGGCCGTTGTTGCGTCCCTGGCGATGGCGTCGGCCGCGATGGCGGATGACAAGAAGAAAAAGAAAACCATCGAAGGCGCGCTGATCGGCGCAGGCGTGGGCGCACTGGTTGGTGACGGCAAAGGCGCTGCAATCGGCGGTGTGGCCGGTGCTATCATCGGACATAACTGGAAGTGATGGCGATGCGGTTTATCAAACTCAGAATGTCCGCTTGTGCCGCAATTCTGGCGGCTCCGTGTATGGCCACAGCGGATGACGCGGCTGAACAGATGGTACAGGAGGCTTTGCCTGTGATGCACTATACCTGCGCCTCGATTGCTGAAGAGGCGGATGGTGACGAAGCCTTTGTTGTTGCTGTCGTCGGAAAGATGACGGCCCTCTCGCTCTACAATCGCCAGATCAATATCGAAGATCATGCGATCACGGATGAGGAAAAGGCCCAGCTGCGTGAAGCATTCATAACCGCGCTGTCAGAAGGATGCGCCGCGGATAAGGATGCCCTTTTGGGCGGAGTGGTGGATAACGCAGTGAAAACAACGCTGGGATTTTGAACGCTCAATAATGCGGCGGGCGTTCATCTCCGAATACGACCCCGCCTGATCCTTCCTGCGCCCGTTCGGCCTCACGCTGCAGTAACATCTCGACCCGGCGGGTCAGGCGGTCGATTTCGCCTTGCTGGCGGGTGACGACTGTGTTCAGTTCTTCAACCGTGCGGGTCAGGTGGGCGATCTGTTCTTCCAGATGCTGCATTGGCGACTCCTGTGTCTTGTGCTGGTCATAGCGACCCTGTGACGCCGTGGCCAGCGAAAGCGCGCCTTGCCCCGATGCGGGCCATGGGATAGACCGCGCGCGGAACATGACCCGTGAAGGACGCCCCCGATGGCCAAGCCCAAGAAACAGCCCCGCCCTAAGGCAATTACGCCCAAAGGGTTCCGCGACTATTTCGGCCAGGAAGTCACGCAGCGCACCGAGATGCTGCGGGCTATTGCGGACGTCTATCATCGTTACGGGTTCGACGCCCTGGAAAGCAGCGCGGTGGAAACCGTTGAGGCGCTGGGCAAGTTCCTGCCCGACGTGGATCGCCCGAACGAAGGCGTGTTCGCGTGGCAGGAGGTCGATGAGAATGACAAAGGCGACTGGATGGCCCTGCGGTATGACCTGACCGCGCCGCTGGCCCGTGTTTACGCGCAGCACCGCAACGACCTGCCGACGCCCTATCGCCGGTATGCGATGGGTCCGGTCTGGCGCAACGAAAAGCCGGGGCCGGGGCGCTATCGTCAGTTCTATCAGTGTGATGCGGATACGGTGGGTACGGCTTCGATGGCCGCAGACGCCGAGATTTGCGCCATGCTGTCAGACACGCTGGAGACCGTCGGCATCCCGCGTGGCGACTATCTGGTTCGCGTCAACAACCGCAAAGTTCTGAACGGCGTGCTTGAGGCGATGGGTCTTGGCGAAGACGCTGCCGCCCGCGACAACGTCCTGCGCACCATCGACAAATTCGACAAGGTGGGTAAGGCTGGCGTGCGCGAGTTGCTGACCAAGGGCCGTCTGGATGCGTCCGGCGCGTTCATCGATGGCGTTGGGCTCAGCGACGACCAGGCAGAGCCGGTGATTGCTTTCCTGACCTCCAAGGCTGCGGATGCGGCCGGAACGTTAGCCAACCTGCGCGCCGCCGTCGGCGACAGCAAGATCGGTGCGGACGGGATTTCCGAGCTGGAACAGATCGGCACCTTGCTGGATGCGGGCGGCTACGGCGCGGACCGGATCGAGATCGACCCTTCAGTCGTGCGTGGATTGGGCTACTATACTGGTCCCGTCTACGAGGCTGAACTGACTTTCGAGATTTTCGACGAGAAAGGCCGCAAGCGGCAGTTCGGTTCGGTTTCGGGTGGTGGGCGTTACGACGATCTGGTCAAGCGGTTCACCGGACAAGAGGTGCCCGCGACTGGCGTCTCCATCGGTGTTGACCGTCTGCTGGCCGCCCTGCGCGAAAAGGGTCGGATCGCCGCACAGGCCACCGGCCCTGTGGTGGTCACCGTCATGGATCGCGACCGCATGGCCGACTATCAGGCGATGGTGGCCGAACTGCGCAACGCAGGTATTCGGGCCGAGGTGTATCTTGGTAACCCCAAAAACTTTGGCAATCAGTTGAAATACGCGGACAAGCGGAACTCTCCGATCGCAGTGATCGAAGGTGGCGATGAAAAGGCCAATGCGATC
Organism: Ruegeria sp. CE8; assembly: GCF_056537465.1. Taxonomy (NCBI): domain Bacteria; kingdom Pseudomonadati; phylum Pseudomonadota; class Alphaproteobacteria; order Rhodobacterales; family Roseobacteraceae; genus Ruegeria; species Ruegeria sp. CE8. The sequence goes on along the minus strand of NZ_JBQFRP010000002.1, from coordinate 420,872 downwards.
GTGCAGATCAAAGATCTGATCCTTGGCGCGAAAATCGCCGAAAGCGCCACGCTGGAGGAATGGAAAGAACGTCCCAGTCAGTTCGAAGTGCCGCGCGGCGATCTGGTCGCCAAAGTGCGTGAAATTCTGGACAGTCAGGACTGAGCCATGGCCAACCGTTCTCAGATACAGGCCCGCGCCGCGATGATGCGCGTCCGGTTCGAGGCCGCAGGGGCGCAGGTCGTGGATACGCCTTTGCTGCAACCGGCGGAAATACTGCTGGACCTCTATGGTGAAGACATTCGTGCCCGTGCTTATGTGACGTCGGACGCCTTGCGCGGCGAGCAGATGCTGCGCCCCGACTTCACGCTGCCGGTTGTGCAGATGCACATGAACGATGGGGCCGAGCCCGCGCGCTATACCTATTCGGGCGAGGTTTTCCGGCGGCAGGAGCACGACCCGGACCGGTCCAACGAGTACATTCAAGTCGGGTACGAGGTCTTTGACCGTGACGATCCGGCCGGGGCGGATGCCGAGGTGTTTTCGCTGTTTGCCCTGCAATTGCGTGGGCTGCCCCTGCGCGCCGCCACCGGCGATATCGGCATTCTGACTGCGGCTGTTCAGGGTCTTCGCACCACGGATCGCCGTAAAGCTGCTTTGATGCGCCACCTGTGGCGTCCGCGTCGGTTTCGTATCCTGCTGGATCGCTTTTCGGGGCGAAAGCCCGAACCAGAAAACCGCGCAAAACTGTTGGACGCAGAAGATCCGATGCGTGTCGACGCGCCGTTGATCGGCAAACGCCGTGCGGCCGAGATTGAGGCCCGTATCGACGCTTTGCGCGAAGATCGCGAGACGCCACCGATTTCGGATAGCGAACTCGCGGGGCTCGAGTCACTGTTGGCGGTGCGGGAAACCATGCCCTTTGCTCTTGAACAGTTGCGGGACGTCGCGGTTGATCTGCCGCAGATCACGCCGGCGCTGAACCGGCTCGAGGCCAGAATAGCGGCCCTGCAGGCGCGCGGCGTGGATGTCGAGACGCTGGATTTCGAGGCCGCCTATGGGCGCACGTCCATGGAATATTACGACGGGTTTGTTTTTGGGTTCTATGCCGAGGGTCGCCCGGACCTGCCGCCGATTGCCACCGGCGGTCGCTATGACGCGCTGACGCGTCAGTTGGGCAACGGGGCGGAAATTCCGGCCGTTGGTGGGGTTCTGCGCCCCGACCTGATGCTGGAAATTGAGGAGGATGCGCAATGAGCCTGAAACTTGGCGTGCCCTCCAAGGGCCGGTTGATGGAGAAAACCTTTTCGTGGTTCGAAAAGCGCGGTATCACCTTGTCGCGCAGCGGATCAGACCGGGAATACGCTGGTAAGGTCGAGGGGATCGATGGCGTCTCGTTGATCTTGCTGTCCGCCGGGGAAATACCCCGCGAACTGGCAGCGGGCCGCATTCATATGGGTGTGACCGGGACAGACCTGGTACAAGAGAAACTGCCACGCTGGGAGCAGCAGATTGAGGAAGTTTCACAATTGGGGTTCGGCAAAGCCGATCTGATCATCGCGACACCCGCATGCTGGGTCGACGTGGAAACCCTGGATGATCTTGATGCCGCGGCTGCGGCGTTCCGCAAAACCCATGGCCATCGTTTGCGTATTGCGACCAAATATCACCGACTGGTGCGAGAGTTTCTGATTGATGCGGGCGTTGCCGATTACACACTGGTTGACAGCCAGGGCGCGACCGAAGGCACCGTGATGAATGAAACCGCCGAGGCGATTGCCGATATCACATCGACAGGTGAAACCCTGCGGGCCAACCACCTCAAGATCCTGTCGGATGGTCTGATCCTGCAATCGCAGGCAACGCTGTGGCGTAGCCGTGTAGCTGATTATGATGCGGGTGATAAAGAGATTCTGACTGAACTCTTGGATCGGCTGAGCTGATTACAGCACGCCGATCTCGGCCAGCGCGCGGTTCAGATCATCGGGTAGAGAATCGTCCTCTGCCCTCCCTTTAGGAAGGTCGGCGGGAGTATCCTCGGGTTTCAGATATCTCCAACCCTGGAATGGGCGTTTCAAAGCGTTCTGGGTGCGGTGCACCTCTGGGTCCAGCACGATGGCGCAGCGGCGGATGCCGTCTTCGCCGCGCACTTCGTCCAGCCGCAGGATCTTTTGGCGACATTGCACGACGCCCTTGATCACCCAGTAGATTGATCCGCCGTTCAGAATCTCGGTTTCACGCTTGGGCCACATGCGGGTGACGTGGCGCGGGCACCCGTCCTCATAGAGCGGCTTACGGCTGTCCTGCCACGCGATCAGCGTCTCGACGCTTTCCGATCCGACCGAAAGTTTTATGAGGTTTACGTACTTATCCACAGCTTTCCCACAGAGTCGTCCCGAGGCTCATCTTTATATTGTAGCTCTCTGGTGGCTGTCATCAAGGTGTTGTGGTGCGCATGTGAATTGGGATAGTCTGGATACCTCTTTCAAGACAGGGAATCACCAATGAGCCGCTTTGCCGCCCCCATCGCCGAGCAGATCTGGGATATGAAATACCGTTTCAAAAAGGCGGATGGCACGCCCATCGACCAGACTGTCGAGGACAGCTGGCGGCGCATCGCACGCGACCTGGCGCGGGTGGAAAAGGACCTGGGTCATTGGGAAGAAAAATTCTACAAGGCGCTTGAGGATTTCAAATACCTCCCAGCCGGGCGTATCACTGCGGGTGCGGGCACGGCACGGCAGGTGACCCTGTTCAACTGCTTCGTCATGGGCACCGTGCCCGACAGCATGGGCGGCATCTTCGATATGCTGAAAGAGGCCGCGCTAACCATGCAGCAGGGTGGGGGGATCGGTTATGATTTCTCGACCATCCGCCCACGTGGCGCGGATGTAAAAGGGGTGGCGGCAGATGCCTCGGGGCCATTGTCGTTCATGGATGTGTGGGACGCGATGTGTCGCACCATCATGTCCGCAGGCTCGCGCCGCGGGGCGATGATGGCAACCATGCGCTGCGACCACCCGGATATCGAATACTTCATCACCGCCAAATCCGACCCGGCCCGCCTGCGCATGTTCAATATGTCGGTGCTGGTGACGGACGCCTTTATGGAGGCGGTCAAGGCCGATGGCCCGTGGGAGTTGGTGTTCGGTGACAAGGTCTATCACACCGTTCAGGCGCGTGATCTGTGGAACAAGATCATGCAGGCAACCTATGACTATGCCGAACCGGGCGTGATCTTCATCGACCGGATCAATCAGGCCAACAACCTCAGCTACGTGGAAACCATCGCGGCGACGAACCCCTGTGGCGAGCAACCCTTGCCGCCTTATGGCGCCTGTCTTCTGGGCTCGATCAATATGGCGCGTCTGGTGGCTGAGCCGTTTGAGAAGGGCGCGCATCTGGACGAAGCCGTGATGCAGGACTTGGTCGCCACAGCCGTTCGGATGATGGACAACGTCGTGGATGCATCGAAATTCCCGCTACCCGAACAAGCCGCCGAGGCGCAGGCCAAACGCCGTATCGGTTTGGGTGTGACCGGGCTGGCGGATGCTCTGCTGATGGTGGGTCTGCGTTACGGTTCGGACGAAGCGGCGCGTCAGACCGAGCGCTGGTTGCACGCGATTGCCCGCGCCGCGTATCTGGCGTCGGTTGACTTGGCAAAGGAAAAGGGGGCGTTCCCCTTGTTCGACGCCGAGAAGTATCTGGCCAGCGGCACCATGCAGCAAATGGATGACGACGTGCGTGACGCAATCCGCGAACATGGCATCCGAAATGCGCTGCTGACGTCGATTGCGCCCACTGGGACGATCTCGCTTTATGCCGGTAACGTTTCGTCCGGGATTGAGCCGGTGTTTGCCTATGCCTACACACGGAAAGTGCTGCAGAAAGACGGTTCACGTACGGAAGAGGAAGTCGTGGATTACGCCGTGCAAATGTGGCGCGACAAATTTGGCGACAAGGAATTGCCGGATTACTTTGTCAACGCACAGACCCTGTCTCCGTCCGATCATGTCAAGATGCAGGCGGCGGCGCAGAAATGGATAGACAGTTCGATCTCGAAGACGATCAATTGCCCCGAGGACATCAGCTTTGACGCCTTCAAGGATGTCTACATGCAAGCCTGGGATCAGGGATGCAAAGGGTGCACCACCTATCGTCCCAATGATGTGACCGGATCGGTCCTGACGGTGTCGGAGAGCGATGACAAGGCACCGGGGGAAAGCGCCGATGCCCCGCATGAGGTGGATGGCGGAGACGTGATTTATATGTCCGAGCCATTAGATCGCCCGCAATCTCTGGAGGGGTCGACTTACAAGCTGAAATGGCCCGATAGCGAGCACGCGATTTACCTGACCATCAACGACATCGTAATCGGCGGTCGCCGTCGTCCGTTCGAGGTGTTCATTAACTCCAAGAACATGGAACACTACGCCTGGACATTGGCGCTTACCCGGATGATCTCGGCCGTTTTCCGACGGGGTGGAGACGTGTCCTTTGTTGTCGAAGAGCTGAAGGCGGTGTTCGATCCACGGGGCGGTGCGTGGGTTCAGGGAAAATACATCCCTTCGATTCTGGCCGCTATTGGTGGCGTGATTGAACAGCACATGATCAATATCGGCTTTCTCGAAGGCGAAGGCATGGGGCTGAAATCCGATCCACAAGCTCAGGTCGTCAACATGGACGCACCACGCGGTAAGGCCTGCCCGTCTTGCGGCCAGTTTGACATGGTGATGATAGAGGGTTGCATGACTTGCCGCAGTTGTGGGTACTCAAAATGTGGTTGACGACTCTGTCGTTTTCTCCCTAGGGTTGTATAAAGTGCCGCCGGAGTCTCATTTTAAAATGACTCTCCGGCAACATTTTCGTGATTGCTGCATTTCCGTCTCTTTTCCGACAGAATCTGCCCTGATAAGAATAGCCCAGTGAGCAGTGATTTGTTGAAAGGTACAGGCGGGCACAATGAGAGCCGGGCATAGCGGTCGTATAGCCATTTCGTGGACGCAGACAGAGTTGGATGGGCTTGAGGCGGCGCCTCAGTCTTTTTTGAAGGTTGGTGCCGCGTGGTCGTGGCGTGGACAAGTACATTCGTTGGCTGAATCCTCCCCACAAAGTCTAGCTCTATCGGGGCAGGCCCAAGAGAACACCGCAAAAATGTTGAAGAGCTTAGTGCCTTCGCTGGAAGCGGCTGACGGCGCGATGGGTGTTGTCGTTCTGACCAACGGAGCGCAAACGTTTACAGCGCACCTGTATTTGGTTACCGGAGAAGCGGACCCTGTCCTGGTTTTCGAAGACGGATGCCCTGTCCGTGATCAGGATTTCTGGATCGGCGCGTATACCGAATTTGAAGATCAAAGCGATTCGCTTCAGCTGGATCGAACTGTCGTCACATTCCCAACACGGGCGCGAGCCGATGAAGGCTGGGGAAAATCGGCTGATCGTCCTGCCGTTTGTGCCAGGACCATGGCGGACTGAGCGCACGAGCCGATCGGTTCTTTGATCATTAGCAAAACTTCCCAAGCCGTGTTGACTCTGCCAGTTCTGCGGATATAAGCGCGGCTTCATTGGTGTTGGTGGCCCCCGCAAGGGGATGCCTGTCATGGGGGAAACCTCAAGAGGACAACGCCCTTCATAGTGGCCTGCACAGGCCTCGACCTAAACGAAGGAGATCAGCCGTGACCAAACGCACGTCTGCCAAGTACAAAATCGACCGCCGGATGGGCGAAAACATCTGGGGTCGTCCGAAATCCCCGATCAACCGTCGTGAATATGGCCCCGGCCAGCACGGTCAGCGCCGCAAGGGCAAACTGTCGGACTTCGGTCTGCAGCTGCGCGCCAAGCAGAAGCTGAAAGGCTACTACGGCGACCTGACCGAGAAGCAGTTCCGCCGTATTTACGCCGAAGCCGAGCGTGTCAAAGGCGACACCGGTGAAAACCTGATCGGTCTGCTGGAGCGCCGCCTGGACGCTGTTGTTTACCGTGCCAAGTTCGTCCCGACCGTGTTTGCTGCACGTCAGTTCGTGAACCACGGCCACGTCAAAGTGAACGGCAAGCGGGTCAACATCCCGTCCTACCGTGTCAAAGAAGGCGACGTCATCGAAGTGCGCGACAAGTCCAAGCAGCTGGCTGTTGTTCTGGAAGCTGTTGCTCTGGCCGAGCGTGATGTTCCTGACTACATCGACGCCGACCACTCGAAAATGACCGCGACTTTCGTACGCGCACCGGGCCTGGGCGATGTGCCTTACCCGGTCATGATGGAACCGAACCTGGTCGTCGAATTCTACGCGAAGAACTAATCTTCGCCGATCCGGCCGAAATTCAGAGCCGCGCTTCCCAGCGCGGCTCTTTTTCTTTCATCCCAGCAAAACGATGACCGATGCTCCGGTGCTGCGGCGCAGATCGTGAAGCTCTTTCAGGTCCGGGTCGTTGATCCAGCCAAGGGCCGCGTCCTTGTCCGGAAAGGACAGTAGGGCAGCAACGTCAGGCAGATCGGGTGTGCCGTCCAACGCCGTTGTTTCGGTAGTGGCCTGTTCGACCTTGCCGCCGTGACGGGCCAAGGCAGGGCCTGCCTGCTCGCGATAGGCGACCAGAGCGTCGGGGTTCTGCACTGTGAGTTTGGCGTATGCGTAGATCATGGTTTTGGTCCTCATTTGTGTGACGCAAAACTAAGTCTCGTGCCGGTTGGCGAAAATGCGTGCTTTTGCATTCATCATATGCAATTTTGCACGCATGAACATTCACTGGGATGACTATCGCGCAGTTTTGACAGTTGTGCGCAGGCGGACCTTGTCCGCTGCTGCCGAGGATCTGGGGGTAAACTATACCACCGTTGCGCGCCGCATTTCCCGGGCAGAGACCGCGACAGGAGAGGTGTTGTTCGAAAGATTGGCTGACGGGTATCGGCCCACTGAAGCGGGAAAACTGGTTGCCCGCCATGCGGCCGAGATGGAGATCGCAGAGCATGCCATGCTGCGCGGGTTATCCGGGCGCGACCAAAAGCTGGAAGGAGAGTTGACGCTAACCGCGCCCCAACTGCTGATCGCCCATGTATTAGCTCCGGTTTTGGATGCGTTCAGCAAGAAGCATCCAGACGTCACTTTGCGGGTCCGAGCAGCGAACGAAATCCTCGACCTCAACAAGCGTGAAGCCGATATCGCCATCCGTATCAGTCGCAATCCCGGCGATTCCTTTAAAGGGTTGCGCCTGGCGGAACAACATGCGGCCAGCTTTGCCACACCAGAACTGGCCGAGCAAATTGCCAATGATCCAGAGGGCGTCGTGGATTGGTTGGCTTACGAACGCCGACAGGACCTGCCTGAACATGTACGCACGTCACGCCCCGGATCCCGTATCAAGATGCGGTTCGATGACATGGTCGCAATGGCCGCCGCTGCACAGGCCGGGTTGGGCGTGGTCAGGATGCCCGTGTTTCTGGGGCGGTCGCTGCCGGGGCTGGTTCAGGTGCCCGAGTTTCAAACGCGACCTTACGCGGATATCTGGATCGTCGCGCATCCGGATGTCTGGCCTTCAGCCAAACTTGAGGCGTTTCGTGCCATCGCCGTTCCATTCTTTCGCGAAAAACGCCCAATGTTCGTGGCCTGATCAAATCGGCAGTGGGCGCCCTTCGGCGATGGCCTCCATCGCGAAATAGGACGTCACGCTGTCCAGTTCTACTTTGTCGATCAGTCGCTGATAGACCTTGTCATAGGACGCCATGTCCTGCGTAACGACTTTCAACTGATAGTCATAGTCGCCGCCGATGCGGTGAAAATCCACCACTTCGGGGATCGTCAGAACATGCCTTCGAAAGGCCTGCAGCCACTCTGCCGAATGGTGCCGTGTGCGCAGCATGACAAATACAACGAGGCTCAGCCCCAGCTTTTCACGCGCGATCCGTGCGGTCGAGCCGATAATGACCCCATTCTCATTCAAGGCTTTCAGGCGTCGCCAGCAGGCGTTCTGCGATAACCCAACCCGATCCGCCAGCTCACGCTGAGACAGGGTGGCGTCTGTTTGAAGCTCACGAAGGATGCGCTTGTCAATTTGATCTATTTTTTCATCCATTCCGAAGCATATGACACAACATTTTGGAAATCCATCCAAAGAAAGGTGAAGTTTCCCCACCGTGCATCAATCATATTTGATAGTGCAATACGGAGATTTAACCATGACCTTGTCCAAATTTCGCGCAGACCTCCAATCCACCACTCGCAATTCCACCCTGCGCGATGGGCTGATCGGAGAAAATGTTCTGATCCCCGGTCTGAATGGGGACGTGCCGCTGGTTTACGCGGATTACGTCGCTTCGGGTCGTGCGCTGCAGCAAGTAGAGGATTTTGTTGCCCATGAGGTGCTGCCTTTCTATGCCAATAGCCACACCGAAGCCTCCTATTGTGGGTCTTTCATGACCCGTCTGCGCCGCGAAGCGCGCGCAGAGATAGCCCGCATTGTTGGAGCGAACGAAAAGGACGCGGTGATCTTTACCGGTTCCGGCGCCACTGCGGGTCTTAACCGGCTGGTCAGTTTGATGGGAGTTGAAGGGGCTGACCGGCCGGTTGTCTTGATTGGACCATACGAGCATCATTCGAACATTCTGCCGTGGCGTGAAAGCAAGGCGCAGGTGATCGAAATCCCCGAAGCACCTGAAGGTGGCGTCGATTTAAAGGCGCTGGAAAAAGCATTGGTTGAAAACGCCGGTTCCGATTTGATCATCGGGTCTTTTTCAGCGGCGTCCAATGTGACCGGCATCATCACCGATCCGGATCCGATCACCCGCCTTCTCAAGTCTCATGGTGCTGTTTCGATCTGGGATTACGCCGGGGGGGGACCTTATCTGCCGATGGACATGGGGCCAGAGGGTGCGCGCAAGGACGCCATCGTTGTTTCCCCTCACAAGTTTCCGGGCGGCCCGGGCGCATCCGGAGTGTTGATCGTCAACGAGAACGCGGTGCGGCGCACATGTCCCAGCTGGCCCGGCGGTGGCACTGTCAGTTTTGTTTCGCCCTGGCGCCATGACTACAGCGAAGATCTGGCAACGCGCGAAGAGGCCGGAACGCCCAACGTCATCGGTGATATTCGCGCGGCGCTTGCCTTCATCGTCAAGGACGTTGTCGGTACCGATGAGATCGCCAAACGCGAAGCGCGATACAACGAGATGGCATTGAAAGGGTGGGGCGACAATCCGAACCTGACATTGCTGGGCACAGACAATCCGCACCGTTTGCCGATCTATTCTTTCCTTGTGCGGGACAATTCCGGCAAGCCTGTGCACCAGCAACTGTTCACCCGGATGCTCAGTGACATCTACGGTATTCAGGCGCGCGGTGGTTGCGCTTGCGCCGGGCCATATGCGCACCGCCTGCTGGAGATTGACAAGGAATCGTCCACGGAGCTTCACGCGGCTTTGGCCGCAGGGGAAGAGATGAAGAAACCGGGATGGGTCCGCCTGAACTTCTCTTACCTGATGAGCGAAGAGACTGTTCAGTTCATCATCGACAGCGTCAATGAACTGTCCCACCGGACTGAGGAATTCACGCGCTTTTACAACGCGGACCCGGCGACCGCCCGCTTCAAGGCGGCGTGACGGAATTGCCGCTTTTCTCAATCCGTTGAGACAGGTATGAGAGGCTCCAACAACGGAGCCTCTTATGAACAAGATCACCCCACAACCCGGCATTATGGACATCGCGCTCTATCAGGGCGGCCAGTCGCATGTGGCCGGGGTGGAGCATGTGATCAAGCTCAGCTCGAACGAAAACCCGTTCGGCCCCAGCCCCAAGGCGATCGAAGCTGTTCGGGAAAGCGCGGTAACCCTGCATCGTTACCCCAGCACCGATCACGCCAGCTTGCGAGCAGCGATTGGTGAGTGTCACGGGCTAGACCCGGCGCGGATCATCTGCGGCGTCGGCAGTGACGAAGTGCTGCAATTTATCGCTCAGGCCTATGCGGGGCCGGGGGATGAGGTGATCTATACCGAGCATGGGTTCTCGATGTACCCGATCATCGCGCGCATGGCCGGCGCGACGCCCGTTATGGTGGCCGAACGCGCGCGCCATGTGGACGTCGACAACATTCTGGCTGTCGTGAATGGCCAGACGCGTATCGTGTTCGTGACCAACCCGGGCAACCCGACCTCGACTATGATCCCCGAGGCGGAACTGGTGCGACTGGCCGAGGCGCTGCCGCCGACTTGCCTGATGGTAATCGACGGGGCCTATGCCGAGTTTGTCGATGGGTTCGACGGTGGCGCGTCCTTGGTGGACCGGTTTGAAAACGTGATCATGACCCGGACCTTTTCCAAGGTGTACGGCCTGGGCGGGATGCGTGTCGGCTGGGGCTATGCTGCGCAGTCGATCATCGACGTGCTGAACCGGGTGCGTCAGCCGTTTAACCTATCTTTGACCGCGTTGGCAGCGGCAGAGGCCGCTGTGAAAGACGTGGAGTTTCTGTCTTTCTGCCAATCCGAAAACGCGCGTTTGCGGGTTTGGTTGTCAGAGGAATTGGCCAAGATCGGAGTGCCTTCGGACGCGTCCTGCACCAATTTCATCCTCGCCCGCTTTGCCGATCAGGCCGAGGCCGAGGCCTGTGATGACTTTCTGAAGACCCAGGGTTTGATCGTGCGCCGTGTGGCGGGCTACAACCTGCCAAACGCCCTGCGGATCACCGTGGGCGATGAAGAAGCCTGCCGCCGCGTTGTTGCGGCCATCACTGCGTTCAAAGGGGGCGCCGCATGAGCCAAGTTTATGATCGTGTGGCCTTGATCGGGCTGGGCCTGATCGCCTCGTCCATGTTCTGGGCCATCAAACGCGCAGGACTTGCTGGCGAAGTGACCGGCTATGCCCGGTCCGAGGCAACCCGCGAGACCGCCCGCCGGATCGGCCTGTGCGACCGCGTGTGTGACACCGCGAAAGAGGCAGTCGAGGGCGCCGACCTCGTCGTGCTTTGTGTTCCCGTGGGCGCAATGGGCGCTGTCGCCCAGGATATTGCTCCGGCCCTCAAACCGGGGGCCACGGTGACCGATGTAGGTTCGGTTAAGCGGCATGTCATCCAAGCTGTGACTCCGTATATTCCCGAAGGTGTGCATTTCATCCCCGCGCACCCATTGGCGGGGACCGAACATTCCGGCCCTGAGTCCGGCTTTGCCGAGCTGTTTGACAATCGCTGGTGCCTGCTGGTGCCGGTCGAAGGCTCGGACCCGGATGCAATCGCCCGCCTGCGTGCGCTTTGGGAGGGCATGGGCTCGAACGTGGATGAGATGGATGCGGATCACCATGATCTGGTTCTTGCCGTCACTTCGCACGCGCCGCACCTGATCGCTTACACGATGGTTGGCGTGGCCGACGATCTGCGCCGGGTGACGGACACCGAAGTCATCAAGTATTCCGCAGCTGGTTTCAGGGACTTCACTCGTATTGCAGCCTCGGACCCGACTATGTGGCGAGACGTGTTCCTGACCAACAAGGACGCAACGTTGGAGATCCTCGGCCGGTTCACCGAAGAGCTGTTTGCCTTGCAGCGCGCGATCAGAACAGGTGACGGCGAGCAATTATTCGACTATTTCACTCGCACACGCGCGATCCGGCGCGGAATCATCGACGCCGGGCAGGACACGGACAAGCCCGATTTCGGACGGGGAAAAACGAACCCATGAGACACGGCTGGAGAACCTTTCTGATCGGACTGGCGGCAATTTGCGCCTCATCTTCTCAGGCCGGCTCTCCAGAGCGCTCTCTGTTCCCGGTTTCGCGCCCCGGCACGACTCCAGTAGTTGAGGCCGTCGCTTTCCTAAGTACCGCGCCGCAGTTGGCGCTGCCAAACACGCGACCTGAGTTGCGTCCGGTTTCACCGCAGGTGCTGGCCGTTGCGGCCCGCCCAGCCGAATTGCCGCTTCTTGGCCCCGACACCTCTCTGATGCCTTACCTGCGGCCCAAATCTCTGGAACAGGAGGCTCTGTTCAAAAAGCGCAAACTGCGCAAGGGATCTGTCTGCGGTGATATTGATATTCAGGGCAAGGCGGTGGGCAAGGTGCCGGGCAAGATAAATGCCTGCGGTATCAAAGACGCTGTTCAGGTCACCTCGGTGTCGGGTGTCACGTTAAGCCGGCCATCCACGATGGATTGTGGTACGGCAGTCGCGCTGAACAATTGGGTCGAGAAGACGGTCAAGCCGACGTTCAAGCGGCGCGGGCCGGTGGTCGAATTGCAGGTCGCTGCGCATTACGCTTGCCGGACGCGGAACAACCGCAAGGGTGCCCGCATTTCAGAGCATGGGAAAGGCCGGGCAATCGACATCTCGGCCTTCAAAATGGCGGATGGAGAGGTCGTGACGGTCCTGAATGGCTGGCGCAAAAATCCGTCGCAAAGCCAGTTGACCAAAGTCTGGCGCGGGGCATGTGGCCCGTTTGGAACCGTTTTGGGGCCGAATGCCGACCGCTACCACCGCGACCATTTCCATCTGGACACGGCCCGCCACCGCCGCGGTCCATATTGTCGTTAGCGCAGGATCAGACGCGGGGCAGGCCCAAGGGGCAATGGACCGAGTGCCACGAAGCCGTCCCGAAAGTTCAACTGCAGGTCCAGCGCATTAGGATTGCCGCCTAGCCCGGCCATGAAATTCAGCGCCCGCGTAACAGGATCAACGGCCTGATCGGGCAGAGCACCCGCTGCGTTGGCCATGGCAATCATATCCCGCCAGTTCTCGGCCTTGACTGCGATTTCACCGGTGGGAATGCCCTGAGCGTCCACATCCAACTGACCCGCCGCAAACAGGCGCAATTCGCCCCACTTGATCTCGGCCAGTTGCAGATCGATCTTCACCGGTTGCGGTCTGCTCTGTTCCAGAGCCGTTCGATCCCAGGCTTTGTCGAACGTGACCGTCATGTCCATCTCAAGCGTTTCAAACGCTTGAGGCAGAGTTGTGGCCGAACGCATTAGCTCCCGCAGATTGTCCCCCGGCGTGAACCCATCGATCCTGGCGCCGACTGCATATGCCTCGGGAACGGATGTCTGCTCCATGACCAACGTTAGCGTGTTGCCCCCCGCCAAAGCTTCGGCATCGTCTGTGATCGACCACGGACCCGCGGTCAGCGCCATCTTTTCCAGTACTAGCGCGACACCCGGCTGCAATTGCAACTCGGCCTGCAGATCACTGGCTTCGATGGTCGCGGTCTGGTCGAAATACGACAGGCGTTGTGGCGTATCCGCAAAGCGCAGCACCTGCCGTCCGGGCCAAATCGCGGGGCTTTGGAACTCGATCCAGTCTGCGCTCCAGGCCGTGCCATTCACAGGATCGGCCAGTGCCGGGCTGTTCAGACGCGTAACGTGGTGAAACGGATACCCAGCGGTCGAGACATCCGAAAACTCCGCCTGCCATCCTCTTTCCTGCTGATTGTCGAACCAGGTGGTGATCGCGTTTCGCAATCCGAATCCGGCGACGAACCAATAGGCGCTCCAGACAACCGCCAATAAAATGATTACTCGTATAAGACCGCGCATGGCAGTTGGCCCTTTTTCCCGCGTTGAATTTGATGTTTATAGACGCAAACGGGCAAGGACCAGAGCTATGACGATGTGGGTTTTCGGATATGGATCGCTGCTGTGGAATCCGGGTTTTCCCGTGGCCCGCAGTGAACACGCGACATTGCAGGGCTATGCGCGCTCCTTTTGCATGAGCTCGATCCACCATCGCGGAACCGAAGAACACCCCGGTCTTGTGCTGGCGCTGGACGAACAGGCGGATGTCAATTGCCAGGGTCTGGCGCTTGCGGTCGAGGCGGGTCACGAAGACCGAACATTGCATGAGTTGCGCGAGCGTGAACTGATTTCTTCGGCCTACGTCGAAAAGATGCTGGACGTGCGTCTGGACAATGGCGAGATCGTTAACGCCGTGACCTACGTGATAGATGCAGACCATGTGCAATATTGCGGCGGTCTGCCACTTGAGGAGCAGGCACAGATCATCGCTCATGCGGTTGGTGGGCGCGGGCCGAATAAGGAATACCTGTATAATACTGCCGAACATCTGGCCGAGATCGACCTGCGGGATCCTGATCTTGAGTGGTTAGCGCAACGGGTGCGCAGCATCACCGCATAAACCCTTGGCGTCACCGGCTGATTTTCGCTAGATTCGGGCAAGAGCAGGCAAAATCAGGATCAACGCGCATGGCGCAGGCACATCAGGGCGCGAGACCCCATTTCTCGCATCCCATTCGTCAGATTGTGATGATGTTAGTCGCAATTGGCCTAGCGGGCTTGGGCGTCTTCATGGCGTTGCCCTATGTCATGCCGGTTTTTCAGGCAAACCCGTACCTGAACGGCTTTATCATTCTGGTGTTTGTGATCGGCGTATTCGCCTGTTTCTATCAGGTGACGCAATTGATCGGTTCGGTCCGCTGGATCGAGGCCTTTGTCGGCGGAGTCGTCCGCGAAGATGACCGTACGCCCCAATTACTTGCACCGCTGGCCTCGTTGTTGCGGGAGCGGGGCGCGCGGTCGCAGATCAGTTCAACGTCCACACGCTCGATTTTGGATTCGGTCGCGGAACGGGTTGAAGAAGAGCGTGAGATCACGCGCTATATCACGAACGTGCTGATTTACCTTGGCCTTTTGGGCACGTTCTTCGGTCTGGCAACCACGGTTCCAGCCATCGTCGATACGATCCGCAGCCTGAACCCGCAAGAGGGCGAAGAAGGACTGGCCGTGTTCAACCGCCTGATGGTCGGGCTTGAGGCGCAGTTGCAAGGCATGGGCGTGGCGTTCGGCTCATCCCTTTTGGGTTTGGCCGGATCATTGATCGTCGGTCTTCTGGAACTGTTTGCAGGCCATGGGCAAAACCGGTTCTACCGAGAGCTTGAGGAGTGGTTGTCCTCGATCACTCGGGTCGGCTTTGCCGCAGGCGATGAGGGCGGCGCGGAAATCGCTGTGCTGACGCCCGTTCTGGATGCCATGTCCGAACAGATGGATGCGCTACAGGATCTGTTCTCGGCGCAGGAGGCGGACCGGGCTACGGTTTCGTCCAAGTTGGGTCAGTTGGCTGACGCGATTGGGGAAATGAATATCCGGCAGTCCGATAGCGAAGGTGTAACGGCCGCGCTGGAACGCGTAGCCCTTGGGCAGGATGCACTACTGGATCATATGCGCGAACAGGGCACCGGTGATGGCATCGACGCCGAAAGCCGGATGCGCCTGCGATCGATGGACGTGCAGCTGCTGCGCATTCTCGAAGAAATTTCGGCTGGTCGGCAGGAAAGCATGAGCGAGATGCGCAAAGATATCGAATTGCTGGTCAAAGCCCTGACATTACCTCGAGGCGCCGTTCGCACCGCTCCGGAAGGAGAGTAACTTATGGCTCTGTCCCGCCGCACAGGTCAGCGTTTTCAAGGATCGGTTTGGCCGGGCTTTGTTGACGCGATCACAGGGCTGTTGATGGTGCTGACCTTTGTGCTGACCATCTTCATGGTGGTTCAGTTCGTGTTGCGCGAGACCATCTCCGGACAAGAGGACGAACTGACCGCGCTATCCGATGAGGTCGCGGCGCTGGCAGGGGCATTGGGTCTGGAAGAGCGTGAAAACAGCCGGTTGCAGGCACGTCTCGGGGCGTTGAACGCAACCCTGTCGCAAACCGAGGATACACTGGCGCGGGCCGAGGTTGATCTGGCCCTGTCACAGGCGCGCATCACCGATTTCGAGGCGCAGGTTACCGCACTGCTGGCAGATCAGGAACGTGCGCGCGGTGCAATCGCCACTTTGGAATCTCAACGTGCGGAATTGCTGGATGAACAGCAGGCGCTGAATCTCGCATTGGCGCAAAGTCGGGCCGAGATCGACGAGCAGACCGAAGCTGCGCGGCTTGCTGCTGCCCGGCGTGAGGCGTTGGAAGCTTTGGTCTCGGACCTGGAGCAAAGCGAAGCGTCACAGGCCACACGGATCGGAGAGCTGGAGGAACAGCTGAGCGCGGAAGAGGCCGCTAAACTGGCCGAGGCCGCCGCTGCCGAAAACCTGCGTAACCGACTGCAAGATGCCGACGCTGAACTGACGGCCATGACGCTGGCTTTGGAAGCACAGCGTAAAGAAGCCGAGGATACGCTGACATTGCTAGCTGCCGCGCGTGCGGCCAAAGCGGAGCTTGAGCGCCAGTTTGGTGCGTTGAATACCGAAGAGTTGCTGGACCAGCTACAGGCCGCACTTGCCGCACAAACTGAAGCACAGGCCGAAGCGCAAACCCAGCGATCGCTGGCGGAAGAGCGTTCGGCCCTATTGGCTGTTGCCCGCGATGCGATTTCTGCCGAGAAGGAGATTTCCGCCGAAGCGCAACGCGAAACTGCATTGCTGAACCAACAGATGGCTGCGCTGCGCCAACAGCTGGGCGGGTTGCAAGCGATTCTGGACGACTATGAAGAACGCAATGCCGCCGCCGATATCCGCATTCAGACACTGGGTCAGGACCTGAACGCAGCGCTGGCCCGCGCGGCCTCGGAAGAGCGTCGCCGCCGTCTACTGGAAGAGGCCGAACGCGCACGGCTGGAGGCCGAGGCCGAAGCTCTGTCCGGTCAGAACGAGGAACTGGCTGCTCAAGCCGAAGATCTGCAGCGCTACCGCTCGGAGTTCTTTGGCCGTCTACGTGATGTCCTGGGGGATGAGGAAGGCGTTCGGATTGAAGGTGACCGCTTTGTGTTCTCGTCGGAGGTTCTGTTTGACACAGGCTCGGCCGTGTTGTCACCGATTGGGCGGCAAGAGGTTGCCAAAGTGGCCAACATCCTGCGTGGCGTGGCAGCCGAAATTCCCGAAGGTCTGAACTGGGTGATCCGAGTCGACGGTCACACGGACAACGTGCCGCTGGCCGGATCCGGGCGATACCGCGACAACTGGGAACTGAGCCAGGGCCGGGCATTGTCAGTTGTGCGTTACATGGTCGACGCGCTGGGTATTCCGCCCAACAGACTGGCCGCCAACGGGTTTGGTGAGTTCCAGCCTGTCAATCCGGCGGATACGCCGGAGGCACGGGCGCAGAACCGGCGGATCGAGCTGAAACTCACCGAAAGGTAACAGCATACTTGTTAACCACGTCAGGTTCTGGTCAGCGCCGCCCGAACCGAAAGCTGTCGTCTGGCGTACCGGCAAAGCAGCGCGGCACGACGGGATAAGTCTCGGTCAGGAAATAGGCGTATGTGCCTGAGGGGTATTCTGGCGATACCGTGAAGGCCCCATTGCACGCGTCCAGATTTCCGGCGCCAGCGACATACACGTAGTCTTCATTGAACGTTCCGTCGTGCTTTCCGTCAGGTGCGCTGCCGCCGGGGCGATTGCCGCTCTTCAAACGATAGGATGACGTCATTTGCGTCACAGTCCCATTCACGACACCAGTCATTGCGTAAATCGGGAAACCGTCTGCCGCATAGCCGATCAGCGGCGAATGACGGTTTGGCGCATAATCCAACAGTTCGACCAAACCTGTGGGAATGCCGTGGTAATGGTATTTCCCGTTGGGTTGCACATGGGCATAGTTTTCGTCGAGCCCCAGAGCGACTGCGCCACCCAGCGCATTGTACGACCAGCCCGAGCGAGGGTTCCCCTGCCAAAACTCGGCGGCCAGCGGGTCAAACACGACCCCGTTCAACGACACGCCAAAATTCCACCCCAGATCAAGCGGCGAGATAGACCCATTGCGTTTAGGGTTGGCAGGTATCTTCAGATTGACCTTTTGCTCGGAAATCTGGTGGGGATTCCCCCGGTTTGGGAACTTGCCTACCAGGTGATCCGGAATGCCATTGGCCGAGACACGCAAATTGGTTCGGGACTCCTTTACCTCCGAGCGGCTGATCCCGGGGTCGACCGTTGCCGGTTGCAAGGCCAGCGGTCTGGTTTCCGTTTCATCGTGATAGCGAAACCTTTGCTGAGCGGTCGCTATGGCGGCAACGGTGGTAAGGGCGAATGCAACGCTCCAAACGGTTATGATTTTGGTCATGAAAATCCCCTGTGCGGTTCGACTATAAAATTGACACGCGCTGTGCTTGGGATTCCGTCGAAAAAACCATCAGTGGATGGCAACCTGTGTTGGTCGTTGCACAAATGGAAATCGCCCGGTTGATGGGTCAACCGGGCGATCAGATTAGGCAATCAGTACGCGGATCAGTCCGCTGTCAAAAGCGGGGGCTTGTCGCCCGGAATGCGCGGCTGATCGGGGCCAAGAATCTCCAGGTTCAATTCGCCCTTCTTGACGGACACGCGGACCACACCGCCTTTGGCCAACTTGCCGAACAGCAGTTCTTCGGCCAGAGGTTTCTTTATGTGCTCCTGAATGACACGGCCCAGCGGACGCGCACCCATCTTGTCGTCATAGCCTTTGTCCGCCAGCCATTCAGCGGCCTTGGGCGTCAGGTCGATGGTCACGTTGCGATCCAGCAATTGTGCTTCAAGCTGCAGCACGAACTTTTCGACCACCTGTAGGATGACCTCTTTCGGCAGCGGCGCGAACGAGATCACGGCATCCAGGCGATTGCGGAACTCCGGCGTGAACATCCGTTCGATCGCGGCGGTATCCTCGCCCTCGCGACGGTCACGGCCAAAGCCGATGGCGGCTTTGGCTTGTTCCTGCGCGCCTGCGTTCGAGGTCATGATCAGAACCACGTTGCGGAAGTTCACCGTGCGGCCGTTATGATCGGTCAACTCACCGTGGTCCATCACCTGCAACAGAATGTTGAAAACGTCCGGGTGAGCTTTTTCGATCTCGTCCAGCAGCAGCACGCAATGCGGGTGCTGATCGACACCGTCGGTCAGAAGACCGCCCTGATCAAAGCCGACATAGCCCGGGGGCGCGCCGATCAGACGGGAAACTGCGTGCTTTTCCATGTATTCCGACATGTCAAAGCGTAGCAGTTCCACACCCAGCGTATCTGCCAGCTGTTTCGCAACTTCGGTCTTACCCACACCGGTCGGACCGGCGAACAGGTAGTTGCCGATGGGCTTCTCAGGCTCACGCAGTCCGGCACGGGCCAGTTTGATCGCGCTGGACAGCGCTTCAATGGCCTCGTCCTGTCCAAACACCACCCGTTTCAGCGAGGCTTCGAGGTCTTTCAGTACCTCGGCATCGTCCTTGGTGACGTTCTTGGGCGGAATGCGCGCGATCTTGGCGACGACCGCCTCGATCTCTTTAACGCCGATGGTCTTACGGCGCTTGCTTTCCGCGACCAGGTGCTGTGCGGCACCGGCCTCATCAATCACGTCGATGGCCTTGTCGGGCAGCTTGCGGTCATTGATATAGCGCGCCGAAAGCTCAACAGCGGTCTTGATCGCATCCGCAGTGTATTTGATCTCGTGGTGCTTTTCGAAATAGGGCTTCAGGCCGCGCAGGATCTTTACACTGTCCTCGACCGAAGGTTCGTTCACGTCGATCTTCTGGAACCGGCGGCTGAGCGCGCGGTCCTTCTCAAAATGCTGACGGAATTCCTTGTATGTGGTCGAGCCCATGGTGCGCAGCTTGCCGCCTTGTAGGGCAGGTTTCAGCAGGTTCGACGCATCCATCGCGCCACCCGAAGTGGCACCAGCACCGATGACGGTGTGGATTTCGTCGATGAACAACACCGCGTCGGGGTGATCTTCCAACTCGGTCACGACTGCCTTCAGGCGTTCCTCAAAGTCACCGCGGTAGCGAGTGCCCGCAAGCAGAGCCCCCATATCCAGAGAATAGATAGTGGTGTGGGACAGTACTTCAGGGGCTTCCCCACCGACGATTTTATGTGCCAGTCCCTCGGCAATGGCGGTTTTGCCTACGCCCGGATCACCCACCAGCAGCGGGTTGTTCTTGCGGCGACGGCAGAGAACCTGAATGCAGCGCTCAACCTCGTCGGCGCGACCGATCAGCGGATCGACATCGCCTGCGCGGGACTTGGCGTTCAGATCAATACAGTACTTACCCAGCGCGCTTTCTTTCTGCTCGCCTTCACCTGCGCTCGCCTGAACTTCTTCCTCGACCTGATCCGCGCCGGAAACCGAGCGGTTCTCGCCATAGGCCGGATCCTTGGCCACGCCATGCGCGATGAAGTTCACCGCGTCGTAACGGGTCATGTCCTGCTCCTGCAGGAAATAGGCCGCGTTACTTTCGCGTTCGGCAAAGATTGCAACCAGTACATTGGCCCCTGTCACTTCGGTGCGGCCAGAGCTTTGGACGTGAATAGCCGCGCGTTGAATGACGCGCTGGAAAGCGGCCGTTGGCACGGCTTCGGAGCCGTCGATATCTGTCACCAGGTTCGACAGATCTTCGTCGATGAATTCGACCAGCGTGCTGCGCAGTTCATCCAGATCAACGCTGCAGGCTTTCATGACGCGAATGGCGTCGGGTTCTTCCAGCAGCGCCAGCAGCAGATGCTCAAGCGTAGCAAATTCGTGGCGCCGTTCATTCGCAGCCGCCAGGGCCGCGTGAATGGCTTGTTCTAATGTGCTCGAGAATGAAGGCACGCGGGTGCTCCTCTGTCTTGGGTCGAAAGGGGCAGCCTTTGGCCGGCACCCCATCCAACCATGTCCTCATACTATTAGAGTTTGGTTGATCGTGGCGCGGCTTCAAGGGTTTTCTTTCACTTGACAGTCACATTTCACGTGACCGTGGCCGTGAAGAAGGCGATTTAGGCACTAGAAGCGGTCTTTTCTAGCCCGAATTTCCGCAAAAACTTGTGCAGGGTCGGCATTCGGCATCCCCAGATGCGCCTGAATCGCCGGATCGTTGGCGCGTAAAAACGGGTTTGTTGCTTTTTCCAAGGCCAGACTCGACGGTACGGTGGGCTCTCCGGCGGCGCGTGCACGGTCAATATCCGCCATGCGCTGCTTCAATGCCTTGTTGTCGGGATCGACGGTAATGGCAAACTTTGCATTGGATTGTGTATATTCGTGTCCCGAGCATACCATAGTTTCATCCGGCAACACAGCCAGTTTGCTGAGCGAGGTCCACATCTGCGGTGCCGTTCCCTCGAACAGGCGGCCACAACCCAACGCCATGAGACTGTCGGCGGTAAAGACGACCGCGCTTTCCGGCATATAGTAAGCGACATGTCCGACGGTATGGCCGGATACGTCCATCACGTGCACAGGCTCGCCGCCGATTTTGAATGTGTCTCCATCGCTGACCTGCCGATCCAGCGGGGGCAGGCGGTGCGCGTCCGCTGCGGCACCGATCACCTTGGCCGGTTGTTTTTCCAGAATACCGGCCGACCCGTCGACGTGGTCCCAATGGTGATGAGTCAGCAGGACATGAGATAGGGTCCATCCGCGCTTGTCCAGTTCGGCCAGAATGGGCTCGGCCTCGGGCGCGTCGATCAGTGCGGTGTTGCCGCTAACGGCATCATGCGCCAGAAAGGCGTAGTTGTCGCTGAGACAAGGAATGGTAACGATCTCAAGAGGCATGGCCTTTTGCCCTTTCGTTGCTAGACTGCGCCCAGCTAAGCCGATTGACCGGGTGTCCGCAATGCATCTTGATGTGCAGGATCTGAGGAATTTCTATTATCGCAGTACCCTGGGCCGCGCGGCGCAGGCGGCGATCCGTGGACGATTGCTCCAACAGTGGCCCGAGGCGAAGGGGCAAACCGTTGTGGGTTTCGGATTCGCAGTGCCGTTGCTGCGCCCCTATCTGCCCGATGCACGGCGCGTCATTGGCCTGATGCCGGGTCCGCAAGGTGTTATGCCGTGGCCTGCCGGCATGGCCAATGTGTCCGTTCTGACCGAGGAAACACTGTGGCCTATCGAAACCGGTCATGTCGACAAGCTGATTGTCATGCACGGGCTGGAGACGTCGCAACGGCCCAGTCAGTTGCTGGATGAATGCTGGCGCGTACTGGGGCCGGGTGGTCGCGCGTTCTTTATCGTTCCGAACCGGGCAGGGCTGTGGTCACGAACGGACAAGACCCCTTTTGGCTTCGGTCGGCCCTATTCGGCTTCGCAACTGGAGAGTCAGCTCAAGGCGCATCACTTTATTCCGGAGCGCCATTGTTCGGCGCTCTACCTGCCGCCGTCCTTCCGTCGTTTTTGGCTGAAATCGGGCAGTCTGATCGAAAAGACCGGGCAGCGTTTGCCGACGATCATGGCGGGCGGGGTGCTGATGGTCGAGGTCACCAAACATATCAGGCCCCCCAGCGGCAATGTCACAAAAGACGCGGAGCGCCGGCCGATCAAGGCGCTAGATGGTCTGCTGAAACCGGCCTGAGACGTCAGGCCCTTTTCCCGCATCAAATCGCGAAAATTGAGGGAAAAAGGCCACAGGAATCGCAAAAACCTACACTTTCGTAACATTTTTCGCCCGTCTCAGCCGGATAAAAGGGTCGCACCTGTCTTAAGTGGCTGAAATTAAACGTTTTGTGGATAAAGTGTTTACCGTGATAATATATTGCTAGCTGGGTTCTGCTCTGCTACATCCCCGGTGATTTTGATCCCCGCCCTTTATGGACGGGGTTTCCTCACGCCCCGGGTAGCGGCCGCTACGCGAAATCGGGGCCTCAAATATCGGAAGGGTGGACGTGTCCGAACCAGCTTCGATTTCCACTGGCATTGCCGAGCGCTATGCCACAGCGATCTTTGAGATCGCCAAAGAGAATAATGACCTCTCAGGTCTGGAATCCGGCATCAACGATCTGGCGGCAGCTCTGGGCGAAAGCGCCGACTTGCGCAACCTGATCGCATCACCGCTGGTTTCCCGCGCGGAACAAGAAGCCGCAATTACCGCAGTTGCCGACAAGATGGGGCTGCACACCATCCTGCGCAACACGCTGGGTCTGATGGCTGAAAAACGTCGCCTGTTCGTGATCCCGCAGCTTGTGCAGGTTCTGCGCGACATGCTGGCAGATGAGCGTGGCGAAGTGACCGCCGATGTCGCCTCGGCCAAGGCGCTGACCAAGACGCAAATGGATAAACTGTCCAAGACGCTGTCCGAGCGTGTGGGCAAGACCGTGACAATCAATGCGACCGTTGATGAAAGCCTCATCGGCGGTCTTGTCGTTAAAGTGGGCTCGAAAATGATCGATAGCTCGATCCGTTCGAAGCTGAACTCCCTACAAAATGCAATGAAAGAGGTCGGATAAATGGGAATCCAAGCTGCAGAGATTTCTGCAATCCTGAAGGACCAGATCAAGAATTTTGGTCAGGAAGCCGAAGTGGCCGAAATCGGCCGCGTGCTGAGCGTCGGTGACGGGATTGCCCGTGTATACGGCCTGGACAATGTGCAAGCCGGTGAGATGGTCGAATTCCCTGGCGGCATCATGGGAATGGCGCTGAACCTGGAAAGCGACAACGTTGGTGTCGTTATCTTCGGTTCTGACCGTGACATTAAAGAAGGTGACACGGTCAAGCGCACCAACTCAATCGTGGACGTTCCGATCGGTGACGAACTGCTGGGCCGCGTTGTTGACGGTCTGGGTAACCCGATTGACGGCAAGGGTCCGATCAACGCAACCAAGCGTGGCGTTGCAGACGTAAAAGCCCCTGGCATCATCCCGCGTAAATCGGTGCACGAGCCGATGGCGACCGGTCTGAAATCGGTTGACGCGATGATCCCGATCGGCCGTGGCCAGCGGGAACTGATCATTGGTGACCGCCAGACCGGTAAAACCGCTGTGGCTCTGGACACCATCCTGAACCAGAAAACCTACAACGACGCGGCAGGCGACGACGAGTCGAAGAAACTGTACTGCGTTTACGTTGCGGTCGGTCAGAAGCGTTCGACCGTTGCACAGCTGGTGAAGAAGCTGGAAGAGTCCGGCGCGATTGACTACTCGATCGTTGTGGCCGCAACCGCGTCCGACCCGGCGCCGATGCAGTTCCTGGCACCTTATGCCGCAACCGCGATGGCCGAATACTTCCGTGACAATGGCCGCCACGCGCTGATCATCTATGATGACCTGTCGAAACAGGCTGTGTCCTATCGTCAGATGTCCCTGCTTCTGCGCCGTCCGCCCGGACGTGAAGCCTATCCTGGTGACGTTTTCTACCTCCACTCCCGTCTGCTGGAACGTTCGGCGAAGCTGAACGAAGATTTCGGTGCAGGCTCGCTGACCGCTCTGCCGGTTATCGAAACTCAAGGTGGTGACGTTTCGGCGTTTATTCCGACCAACGTGATCTCGATCACCGACGGTCAGATCTTCCTTGAAACCGAACTATTCTATCAGGGTATCCGGCCTGCCGTGAACACCGGTCTGTCGGTTTCGCGTGTGGGCTCTTCGGCTCAGACCAACGCGATGAAGTCGGTTGCTGGTCCGGTTAAGCTGGAGCTCGCTCAGTACCGCGAAATGGCGGCCTTTGCGCAGTTTGGTTCGGACCTCGACGCCGCAACCCAGCAGCTGCTGAACCGTGGCGCACGTCTGACCGAGCTGATGAAACAGCCGCAGTACTCGCCGCTGACCAACGCTGAAATCGTTTGCGTCATCTTCGCCGGCACCAACGGCTATCTCGACAAGATCGACGTATCTGACGTTGGCCGCTATGAAGCTGGCCTGCTGTCGCACCTGCGCGGTAAGCACGCTGAACTGCTGAAGTGGATCACCGACGAAGATCCGAAGATCAAAGGTGACGCAGCAGACAAACTCAAGGCAGCGATCGACGAATACGCCGCGACCTTCGCGTAAGAGGAGGTTCCGATGCCTAGTCTGAAGGACCTTAAAAACAGGATCGAGTCGGTCAAATCGACCCGCAAGATCACCAAGGCCATGCAGATGGTCGCGGCTGCAAAACTGCGCCGCGCCCAGGAATCTGCCGAAGCCTCGCGCCCATATGCCGAACGGTTCAATGCCGTGATGGCGGGGCTGGCGGCGTCGGTCGGGGGCAGCGACAGCGCCCCCAAGCTGCTCCGTGGTACGGGCAGTGATGATGTCCATCTGCTGGTTGTGTTGACAGCTGAACGCGGCCTGTGCGGCGGCTTCAACTCGAACATCGCCAAACTGGCCCGCCAAAAGGCGGAAGAGCTGCGCCTGAAGGGCAAGACAGTCAAAGTTCTGACCGTCGGCAAAAAAGGCCGCGACGCGCTCAAGCGTGATTTTGGCGAGCTGTTCGTTGGACATATCGACCTGAGCGAGGTCAAGCGTCTGGGTTATACCAACGCGCAAGACATCGCGAAGGACATCCTGTCCCGCTTCGACGGGGGTGAGTTCGACGTTGCCACGATCTTCTACTCGAAGTTCGTCAACGTTGTGACCCAGATCCCGACGGCACAGCAGGTCATCCCCGCCTCGTTCGAGGAAACCGAGGGTGACGACAGCGGTGCCATTTTCGACTACGAGCCCAGCGAAGAGGCCATCCTGGCCGACCTGCTGCCCAAGGGGGTTGCGACCGCGATCTTCTCGGCTCTGCTCGAAAACGGAGCGTCTGAACAGGGTGCACGGATGTCCGCGATGGACAACGCGACACGCAACGCGGGTGAGATGATCGACAAGCTGACGATCCAGTTCAACCGCTCGCGTCAGGCCGTGATCACCAACGAGCTGATTGAAATTATTTCCGGCGCCGAAGCGCTGTAAGAAAACCGGAGACGAAACATGGCGAATGCAAAAGGCAAAGTCACACAGATCATCGGGGCCGTCGTGGACGTGCACTTCGAAGATCAGCTGCCTGAAATTCTGAACGCGCTGGAAACCACCAACAACGGCAAGCGCCTGGTATTGGAAGTTGCTCAGCACCTGGGTGAAAACACTGTCCGCACCATCGCGATGGACGCGACCGAAGGTCTGGTCCGTGGCGAAGAAGTGACCGACATGGGCGCGCCGATCTCGGTTCCGGTTGGCAACGCCACTCTGGGCCGCATCCTGAACGTTGTTGGCGACCCCATTGACGAAAAGGGCCCGGTTGAGGCAACCGAATCCCGCGCAATCCACCAGCCTGCGCCGACCTTCGCAGAACAGTCGACCGAGTCGGAAGTTCTGGTCACAGGCATCAAGGTTGTTGACCTGCTGGCCCCTTACGCCAAAGGCGGTAAGATCGGCCTGTTCGGCGGTGCCGGCGTTGGTAAAACCGTTCTGATCATGGAACTGATCAACAACATCGCAAAAGTGCACTCGGGCTTCTCGGTGTTTGCGGGCGTTGGTGAACGGACCCGTGAGGGCAACGACCTTTATCACGAGATGATCGAATCGAACGTGATCAAGCCGGACAACCTGTCGGAATCGCAGGTGGCGCTGGTTTACGGCCAGATGAACGAACCTCCGGGAGCACGTGCGCGTGTTGCTCTGACCGGTCTGACCCTGGCCGAGCAGTTCCGCGACCAGTCCGGTACCGACGTTCTGTTCTTCGTCGACAACATCTTCCGCTTCACGCAGGCGGGCTCCGAGGTTTCGGCTCTGCTGGGTCGTATTCCGTCAGCTGTGGGCTATCAGCCGACACTGGCCACCGACATGGGCGCCCTGCAGGAACGCATCACCTCGACCAAGTCGGGCTCGATCACCTCGGTTCAGGCGATCTACGTGCCTGCGGACGACCTTACCGACCCTGCGCCGGCAACCTCGTTCGCACACTTGGATGCGACCACCGTTCTTAACCGTGCGATCTCGGAAAAGGGTATCTACCCTGCGGTTGACCCGCTCGACTCGACCTCGCGTCTGCTTGACCCGGCCATCGTCGGTGAAGAGCACTACAAGGTTGCGACCGACGTTCAGCAGATCCTCCAGCGCTACAAGTCGCTGCAGGACATCATCGCCATCCTCGGCATGGACGAACTGTCGGAAGAGGACAAACTGACCGTGGCCCGTGCCCGTAAGATCGAACGCTTCATGTCGCAGCCGTTCGACGTGGCCCAGGTCTTTACCGGTTCGCCGGGCGTTCAGGTACCTCTGGATGTGACCATCGCGTCGTTCAAAGCGGTTGTCGCCGGCGAATACGATCACCTGCCCGAAGCAGCCTTCCTGATGGTTGGCGGCATCGACGAAGTGATCGCCAAAGCGGAAAAGATGGCCGCAGAAGCCGCCTAAGGAGTATCCCTGATGGCAAACACGATGCAATTCGACCTCGTCAGCCCCGAGAGGAGCCTAGCTTCGCTCGCGGTTACCGCGGTCCAGATTCCCGGCGCGGACGGGGACATGACGGCAATGCCCGATCATGCCCCTACCATCACCACGCTGCGCCCCGGTCTGCTGAAGGTTGAGGCACCCGAAGGAGCCAGCGAATACCTGGTCACCGGCGGGTTTGCCCAGATCAACGGTGATAGCCTGTCGGTTCTGGCCGAAAAGGCCATTCCGGTTGCCGAAGTGACCCGGTCGCATCTGGACGACCTGATTGCCGAGGCCCGCGCTTCGCACGAAGCGGCGAAGAACGGCGACGATCAGACCATCGTCGACGACGCCGCCAAGCTGCTGGCCGACATGGAAGCCCTTGGAACGCACATGAGCCTGTAAGGCCAGTCGCGTTCGATTGATCAAGAAAAACGGCCCCGTAGATGCGGGGCCGTTTTTTTGTAGTGTTTTTATCGAAATACCGGGTTAACCTCTGGGGGTTCATTGATAAAGTCGAATGAATGAAGACATTTAGAACCCACCCGATTGGTATAGACCAAGGCGAGGCCGTATTATTTTCCGAGTTCGCTGATGGTGGCGAAATGTGGACGGGTGAAGGTCCGCGCCAGCGCCGGTCGGCTATCATGTTCAGCCAACCGTTCCGGTCGATTCCCGTGGTTCAGATTGGCGTTTCGCTGTGGGACGTGGACACCTCGTCGGCCCTGCGTGCCGAGGTGGCAGCCGAAGACATCACACCCGAAGGTTTTAGCGCGGTGTTCCGAACTTGGTCGGACACACGGATCGCCAGAATACGTGTCACGTGGACCGCGATTGGCGAAGTTGCGCATGAGGATGATTGGGATATTTCTTAGTAATCGGGGCCAATCGGACGGCGAATTCTATGTTTCCCTTTGCTCGTCGTTACTGCAAAACGGAATAGAAGTACTCCATTAATTGCGCGGGCAATCCTGTAAAAAGGACTATCGAAAAAGTCGCCGACGCGCCGATTGCAAAATACACCGGAACTCGGCCTAGCGCATATCCACGCAGAAATACGCCAACGAGTCCGATGAGTATCGAAGATACAAGCAAAAAATCGAAATCACTAAAGCACTCTGAAAGACCTCAAACGCGGTCTCAGTTGCAACTCTTGTAGCTATCACCCCTGATAATAAGCTAACGCATGCACCAACACCGAGTATGAGGCCGAAAACCGAGCTTAGCGTCTGCGCCTTGCCCGATGCTCTTAGGATTTGGCGTTGATGCGCCGAATGCGATCATGAAAATTAGCGTTCGACATAAGGCGAGTTCTTTAAGTTTCGAAATCGATTATAACTTGCCGCGAAAAGGTGGTGACAATTGGTCAGCAGGCAGGGCACAAGAAAAAAATGCTTAGCCCGCACAGTTGCAGAATCTTGTTGAAATCGGGTGTATGAATTGGACAGGTGGCTAGCCTCAAGCACCTGCCCAACTCATTGGAACCTGGGCGAAATGTATTTGCGTCTGGGGTTTGACCGTCGACGAATTCGGTGTCGATTTGGCAGGTTTTGGGGTAGAAACCCTAACCGTCTTGTCCTTCAATCATATCCACCCGCGTCGCGTGACGGCCCCCCTCGAATTCGGCGCTAAGGAATGCGTCCACGATATCCAGAGCCTGACCTTCACCCACGACTCGGGCGCCAATCGATAGCATGTTGGCGTTGTTATGCGCGCGGATCATGCGGGCCGAGAAAGCGTCAGAACACACGCCACAGCGAATGCCCGGAACCTTGTTGGCCGCCATCATGATCCCTTGGCCCGTGCCGCACAGGACGATGCCAAGTTGGCAATCGCCCGAAGCTACAGCCTGCGCTGCGGCTTTGCCGTGAACTGGATAATGGGTGCTTTCAGGCGTTTTGGGACCGATGTCTACGACCTCCCAGCCTTGCGCTGCGATGTGATCGGCGACCGCCTGGCGCAACTCGATGGCTGCGTGGTCGCTGGAAAGAACAATACGTTTTGAAGTTGTCACGAGAATGTCCTGCCTTGTTATGTTGACGAAAATGGGCGGCCGTTAAGCCGCCCAACTCGGTCAGTCCATGTGATACATCGACTCGTAGATCGGTATCAGCGTCTTATCCTCAAACAGCGAAGACACGCTCGTTCCGTTCCAGATGTTCAGAATGGCCTGCGTAAAAATCGGTGCGGTTGGTACGATGCGAATGTTTTTGGCATTGGCGACTTCTTTGGTTGGCTGGATCGTGTCGGTCAGGACCAGCGACTTCATCACCGAGTTGGTCACACGCTCAACCGCAGGACCGCTCATCACACCGTGGGTGATATACGAGTGCACTTCCTTAGCGCCGTTATCCAAAAGAACCTGAGCCGCTTTACACAGCGTGCCGGCGGTGTCGCACATGTCGTCCACGATTAGGCAGATCTTGTCTTTGACGTCGCCGATAACGGTCATCTCGGCAACTTCACCCGCCTTTTCGCGGCGCTTGTCCACGATCGAAAGGGGCGCGTTGATGCGCTTGGCCAATTCACGTGCGCGGGCCACGCCGCCCACGTCGGGCGATACGACCATGAGCTCGTCCAGGTTGTCCTGGAATTGGTGTTTCACATCCAGCGCAAAAATCGGCGATGCATAGAGGTTGTCGACCGGCATGTCGAAGAAACCCTGGATTTGCGCTGCGTGCAGGTCCATGGTCAGGATCCGCTCGATCCCGGCGCCGGTCAGCATGTTGGCCACCAGCTTGGCGCTGATCGGTGTGCGAGCCTTGGTGCGGCGATCCTGACGGGCGTAACCGAAATAGGGGATCACGGCGGTGATCCGCTGGGCCGACGAACGGCGCAGAGCGTCAGCGATGATCAGCAGCTCCATCAGGTTGTCGTTCGCTGGGTTCGACGTTGGCTGGACGATGAACATGTCCTCGCCGCGTACGTTTTCGAACACTTCGACGAAGATCTCGCCGTCATTGAAGCGTTCGACCCGCGCATCGACCAAGTTCTGATCGACGCCGCGATACAGGCTCATGCGTCGCGAAATGGATTCGGCAAGAGGAAGATTAGCGTTCCCAGCGATTAGCTTGGGTTCGTTGAGTGTCGGCATCGGCTGAGGTCCCCGGGCAGCAATGGCAAATGTGACAGATTCGTGATGTTGACACCGCTTAGCATGGCCTTACCGTCTCGCAAAGATAACGCAGCGGAGAAAGTGCACATGGCCAACATTGACTACTATTTTGCGACACTCTCGCCCTATACCTATCTGGCGGGTATGCGACTGGAGGAGATCGCGGCGAAACACGGTGCAACGATCAACTACAAACCGCTGGATATCGTGGCGCTGTTCGGACGTACGGGGGGAACTCCACCCAAGGATCGCCACATCTCACGCATAGAATATCGCGCGCAGGAACTACAGCGTCAGTCAAAGAACCTCGGGATGGCGTTCAATCTGCAGCCGGCGCATTGGCCGACCAACGCGGCACCATCGTCCTACGCGATCATTGCTGCGATCAAGGACGGTACGGGCGATGTTGGCAAACTGGCCCACTCCTTCGTGCGGGCCTGCTGGGCCGAGGAAAAGGACATCGCGCAAGACGATGTGATCCGCGATTGCTTGACCCAAGCGGGCTTTGATCCGGGGCTTGCCGATAGTGGCTTGCTCGTCGGGGCCGAAACCTACGCAGCCAATCTTGAAGAGGCCGTGGATCGCGGCGTTTTTGGCGCGCCGTTCTATATCACTGAAGACGATCAGCGGTTCTGGGGACAGGATCGGTTGGAGGATCTGGACCAGCACCTCACGGAATTGAAAGGGTGAAAGACGAACCCTTGTCAAACGACGTGTTCGTCAGAACGCTGGGGCAGGGCGCGCGCGAGGTGCTTGCTCTGCACTGCACCATCGCGCATTCCGGGGCGTGGTCTGGGCTGGCGTCAGCGTTGGGCGGGCAAGCGACTTTGATCGCCCCCGATATGCCATCCCATGGCCGAAGCCCTGACTGGGACGGGCAAGGCGATTTGTTTGACCTCGTGGCGGGGGCGTCGGCGGCGCAATTGACCAAGCCGATGGACATTATCGGGCACTCTTTTGGCGCTGTGGTCGCCTTGCACTTAGCGGTCCTATTCCCGGAACTGGTCCGCAGCGCCGTGCTGATCGAGCCTGTGTTTTTTGCCGTTGCGGCCCAGGATGCGCCGGAAGTGATTCAGCAGCATGATGGGGAAGTAAGACCCGTTACCGATGCGTTTGCTGCCGGGGATATGGCGCTGGCGGCCAGACTGTTCAACCGGATGTGGGGCGCAGATGCCGGTCCGCGCTGGCCCGATCTGCCTGAGAAAACACGAGCGGCCATGACCCGCGGGGTTCACGTTGTTCCGGCCGTTGATGACGTTCTGTTTCGGGACCAAAAGGGGGTTTTGAACGCTGGCGTTCTGGATCGGGCCAATATGCCGATCCTGATTGTGACTGGGGCTGAAACGCACCCGGTTGTGCCTGCAATTGGCGAAGGTCTTTGCCGACGGCTTCCCAACGCCCGAACTGAAGTTGTGTCAGGCGGTGGGCACATGGTGCCAATCACGCATCCCCAGCATGTGGCTAGCGTCGTCCAGCGGTTCTGGAGTGGTGTGCCTCAGTCGTTTTGATGCAATGAGTTTTGGGGGGATATCCCCCCGATTGCTTATCAAAGCAACGCCAGGAACCGATCAATATCGTTTGAACTGATCGACCAGTCACAGACCAAGCGGCAGGCCAGAATTTCATTGTCATCTGTGCCGTCCAATTCCGCACCCCAAAGGTGATAGACCGCGCCCGCCTCGTGCAGTTGCTTATGCCGTGCGCGGGAAAATTGCGCAAAGATCATGTTGGCTTGCGGTTCGTGCAGAAAGGTAGCCCCCTTTGCGCGTAGCCCATCGGCAAGATGCGCGCAGTTAGCATTGGCCATTCTCGCCAATTGTAGCCACAGGTCGTCATTCAGATACGCATCCATCTGGGCCGACAAATAGCGGTGCTTTGAAAACAGATGCGCACCGCGCTTGCGGCGTAGCTCGAATTCCCAGGCTTTGGATTCGTCAAAGAAAACGACGGCTTCGACACCCATCAATCCGTTCTTTGTGCCGCCAAAGCTGACTGCGTCGACCCCTACCTTCCATGTCATCTCGGCTGGTGAACAGTTCAGCGCCACCAGAGCGTTGGTGAAACGCGCGCCGTCCAGATGCACAGGCAGGCCGTACTCCTTGGCGACCCCGCACAGCGCCTGCAATTCGGCCGGCGAATAGACTGACCCCCGTTCCGTCACTTGCGTGATCGAGACCGGCCCGCGTTGGGGACCGTGCACGCCGCGCGTTTCTTCGGCTAGAATAGAGCGGCGCAGGGCCTCGGGGTCCATCTTGTCGCCGCCCGGCACCAGCGTCAGCTTGGCGCCTGTGTAGAATTCCGGCGCGTTGCATTCATCCTCGTGGATGTGGGCCACGGGCGAGCAAAACACCGTTTCCCACGGCTGGGCGAGCGTTGCTAATGCAAGCGAGTTCGCCGCCGTGCCGGTGGCGACTAGGTACACCGCCGCTCCGGGTGCTTCGAAAATCCCGCGAATGCGATCCCGGACTTCGTTCATCAGAGTGTCCGCGCCATAGGCCATCTGATAGCCCTGATTGGCTTCGTTCAAAGCGGCCATAACCTGCGGATGAACTGGCCCGGAATTGTCAGAAGCAAAATACATCAGCTGGGCTCCTCAATAATATAGTCTTCCCACTCTTCCATGGGCGTTTCGAACTCGGACACCGTGCGCCCCTGAACCGAGACACCAGCGTCGTGCACGCTGTCCGGCGTACCTGATATCAAAGGATGCCAGTCGTAAAGAGGTTTGCCTTCCCACAAAAGCCGATAGGCACAGGTCTGCGGCAGCCAATAGGCGTGATCGTCGATGTTTTCGGGCTTCATCACGATACATTCCGGCACGAACTGGTGGCGGATGTCATATTGCGTGCAGCGGCAGCTTTCATCATCCAGCAGACGGCAAGCAACGCAGGTCAGAGCGACCTCGCCGGTATCCTCGTCCTCAAGCTTGTTCAGACAGCACTTGCCGCAGCCGTCGCACAGTGCTTCCCACTCGCGCTGATTCATCTTGGTCAGGGGTTTGCGTTCCCAGAACCGGGGCGGCAGCCCACCGCGATCAATCGGGTCGGTGCTCATAGTGCGGCCAGAAGGGTGCGGGCTTTGTCGCAATCGGCATTCATCTGGGTGACCAACTCGTCCAGCCCGTCAAACGTCATTTCGGGGCGCAGATACTCGACTAGTCCGACAGAAAGCGTCGACCCGTAAAGGTCACCCGAGAAATCAAACAGGAAGGTCTCGATGTTGGGGACTTCACCGTTGAACATCGGCCGCGTCCCGACCGAGGACGCGCCGCAATAGCTACCCTGGTGGGGCCCATCCAACACATCAACCAGCACGGCATAAACACCGAACTTTGGCGGGTGCAGTCCTTCGATGGACATATTGGCGGTAGGAAATCCCAGCTCGCGCCCGCGCTGCTCGCCGCCAATCACTTCGCCTTCCACTCGGTGCCAATGGCCCAGCATCGCTGCGGCGTCGCGGGGGCGACCATCAGACAACGCAGTACGGATCGCGGTTGAAGAAACGACGTCATCAGAGCGTTCCATCAGCGGCGCTATGGTGACGCCAAAACCCATTTCCTGCCCGAAGCGAGCCATGTCTTCGGCGGTGCCACTGCGCCCCTTGCCGAAACAAAAGTCCGCGCCGACCACTACATGTGACAGGCCAAGCCCGTCGCAGATGACATTGCGGGCAAATTCTTCGGGCGTCAGGCCGGCAAGGGCGGCATTGAACGGCAATTCGTACAGCTTTTGCACGCCCAGTTTTTCCAACCGGTGCGCACGTGCGTTTCCGCGCATAAGACGAAAAGGCGGGGCGTCGGGTGCAAAATACTCGCGCGGATGCGGTTCGAAGGTCAGAACGCCAAGCGGTGCATCCGGCGCCACGCTTTTCGCTAGCTCAATCACTGACCGATGGCCGACGTGAACGCCATCAAAGTTGCCGATTGCCACACTGGCGCCTCGGTGTTCTGGCTCGACAAACTGGAAATCCCGGATGATCTGCATAGAGCTTGCCTAGCGGGACTGGAGACCGGGTTCAAGCATCTGATTGGCACAATGGCTCGCTTCAGCAGCAAGAGGTATCAATCCACACCAGAACGATGGTCATTCGAAGGTCGCAATACAAAAAAGGCGCCGTTTTTCGGCGCCCTTCGAATGCGTTGTGGTGCCGTTGCCTCAGTCGAATTTGCGCGACGGGGCCAAAACCATGGCTTCACCCACCAGCACCTTTTTGCCATCGACCGCGCAATGGCAGTCCAGTTTCACACGGCGCTTGGCAAAGTCGATGTCGATGACCTTGACCTCGGCATAGACCATGTCGCCGGGACGCACCGGGGCCAGAAACTTGAGCGACTGGCCCATATAGACTGTGCCGTGGCCCGGAAGTTGCTCACCGATAACGGCCGAGATCAGACCCGCCGTCAGCATGCCGTGGGCAATGCGCCCCTCAAAGATAGTGTCGCGGGCATAGTCGTCGTCCAGATGCACAGGATTCCGGTCCGTTGAGACCTGCGCGAACATCTCGATATCTTCGTCCGTCACCACTTTGCGCAGGTGGCGGGTCATGCCCATTTCGATGTCTTCAATACAGATCGTGCCGCGTGGAAGATTATCCAACATGTCGCCCTCACTCGAGTTCAATGGGCAACAAAACAACGCAAGTCGCCCCCGTTGGGCAACTTTATTACTTCGCAACTGCAGAAAATCAAGTCTTTTTTGACTATCTCAAACGGCCGATCGTGTAGGTCGGGTTTATCTTTTCCCTTGCAATATAATCACTTAGAGATTCGTGGTGCGGATGGTGCTCAGTTTTTGTTTCCGCTGCGGCCAGACCACCCGAGATAAACAAAGAATCAATCCCTTCACCCATACCGCCCAGAATGTCCGTGTGGGGGCCATCACCGATCACGAGAATGTCGCCATCCGGGATATCATGACCGAGTTCCTGCAGCCTGCGCCGCGCCAGATCATAAATCGGCGGGTGGGGTTTTCCGAAGTACAGGCTCTCGCCGCCCATTTCGGTATACAGCTTGGCCAGCGCCCCGGCGCACCACTCGCGCACCTCGCCCCGGTCCACGACAATGTCCGGGTTGGCGCACAGCAACTTCATGCCTTTTTGCTTGGCGTACAGGAAATCGGGGCGGTTGACAGCGGGGTCTGCCATCGGATCAAACGGCCCGCAGCATACGATACCCTCGGCCTCGTCTAGCGGGACGCGTTCGATGTGGATCGGGTGGTGCAATAGTTTCAGGGGTTCAAAGAAACCCGCATCGCGCTCCCATTCGCCCATGAAAAAGACTTTTTCTCCGACCGCACCACGGAACATGGCGGACCGTGCTGAGTCACCGCTGGTGGCGATAGTGTCATAAGCGTCAGAAGGGACGTTAAATTGCCCAAGTTGTTCAGCCACGCCCGCCCTAGGTTTGGGCGAGTTGGTGACCAGCACAACAATACCGCCCTGTTCCCGGTACTTCTGCAGGGCCGCAACCGCTTCGGGGTACGCAGTGATGCCGTTGTGGACGCATCCCCACAGGTCAACAAACAGCGCCTTATAGCGGTCTGAAATCTCGGAGAGTGTGTGGATGATCTGGGTCATTGCGCGGTGGTCCGATTGTTGCCTGCGTCAAGTGCTGTATGCCGCATGACAAAGTAGAAGGCCATTGAAATCAAAACGTGTCACTTGCGAAAGCTCTCCAATGTCTGGCCTGTGCGTTTGCGCATGGCCCGACGCAGTACGGTTGCATCCGCGTAACCGACCCGAGCCGCGATTTCATCATGGTTCAACGCACTGGTGCGGGCCAATCGAATTGCTTCCGTGACACGAACGGTTTGAATGAAGGTGGAGGGTGTCATCGCCGCTGCACGCGACAAGCGGCGCGCAAATGTTCTGGTTCCCAGCCCCGCAGAGCTTGCCAGATCCGCAAGAGTAACTTGATGAACGATATTCCGACGCAGATGTAATTCTGCCTTTTGCAGGGCCGGATCGCCGGCAATCATCGCCGCAACGGACATGTAAGGTAGCTGGCTTGGTCGACTGTCGGCCATCAGGAACCGACGGCAATCCTCGGCGACTGCAAATCCGGCAAAATGTTCGATCAAGAATAGCATCAGGTCAATCTGGGAGAAGGCAGCCCCGGCCGTGACCACATTGCCGTCGTGCAGAACAATCTCACTGGATATAGGTCGTGCTGAAGGGAACATGTTTTGAAGTGCTGGGATCAGCCACCAAGACGTTGTCACCTTGCGGCTATCCAACAGTCCCGCCGCGCCAAGGGCAAAACAAGCAGAACACGCTCCAGATACGACCGTCGGTGCGCCCTTGAGTTCCGTCAAAACGGTGACAAGTCGTTTAAACGCCTCTGTTTTCATGGCCGCCTGCAACTCTCGTTCGGTTGTCAGTCCAAGCCCCGGCAAAATTACCAAATCGGGTTTCTTTTCGCCTGGCCAACAACGGTCAGGCGTCAACGTCGTAAAGGTGAAGGCATCACCCCTTCCGTGCAAACGGGATACTCTGTTCGCCGCGTCCAATGTTTCGCTGGCAATGAAAAGGCTCGATTTCTGGCACGGGTCGGGGTGCAATATGATGGTCTTTATGGGTGGCATTTGTCAAAAATGGCATGTTTAATGTCAAACGTGACACTGCAATTTCTCATTCGACTTGTCCATTGTTTTGCCAACAATCAGGAGAAAACGAATGAAACTGGAAGGTGGTTGCTTTTGTGGTGCGTTAAGATACGAGGCCGAAGGGAAGCCGATATTCAAAGGGCAGTGCCATTGCCGGGCCTGTCAGCACGTTTCCGGCGGTGCCCCAAATCTGTTCATGTTGATGCCGCGAGAGGGATTCCGATACACATCAGGTGAACCCAAAACATATAAACGTCCTGATCGTGCCAATCCGGTCACGCGAGAGTTTTGTGCAGATTGCGGAACGCATGTGGCAACGCACAGGCCGGGTCTGGACCCGGTTATTGTCAAAATTGGTACACTGGATGATCCTGCAGTATTTCGGGGGCCAAAGGCCGCATTGTTTGTTGCGGAAAAGCAGGAGTTCCACGTGATCCCAGAAGGCATGCCAAGCTTTGAGGCCATGCCGCCGATGGCATAAGAAAAGGCGCCCAATAGGGCGCCTTGTTCCATCGATCTTTCGGATCAAACCTTGAGGTTTGGGATAATCTGTTTTTTCCGGCTCATGATGCCGGGCAGGACGACGGCGTCGCCGTCAACTGTTGCACCAAAGCTCTTTTCGGCAACACCTTTGACCAGATCGTTGGGTACCAGCAGGGTGGCTTCTTCGTTCAGGATGTCGACCACAAAGAGCAGGACCTGATCGACGCCGTCTTCCTTGGCTACGTCGACCATCGAGTTCGCCAGGCTGGCCTTGCGGTCCAGCACAACGCCCGGTGCGGTGGTTTCCAGAACCGAAACACGGAATTTAGTGCCGTCGACCTCGTATTCCTTGCTGTCCATACGGATCAGTTCGGCGTCCGAGAACGAGGATACGTCGGATTTCGCCGCGAACATGTCAGCGGCATAGGCCGGGATATCCAGACCCAGATCGGCCGCCAGCTTCTCGGCTACGGCGCGATCGTGTGCTGTGGTCGTGGGCGAGCGGAATTCCAGCGTGTCCGACAGGATGCAGGTAAGTGCTGCGCCCTTAATGGCCTCGGGCATCTTGGCGGTGTCATCGCCGATCAGGTCCATCATGATGGTCGCCGTGCAGGCCAGCGGGCGCACGGTGATGTCAATCGGGCCTTTGGTTTCCAGGCCGCCGACCAGCTTGTGGTGGTCGATGATGGCGCGGATGTCGGCGCCGTTGATGCTCGCGGGCAGTTCGGCCGGGTTGTTGGTGTCCACGATGACGACGGGAGCGTCCGCGTCGACATCTTCGATGATGCGCGGCTTGGGCAGGTCCCAGCGTTGCAGCAGGAACGCCGCTTCGGTGTTGGGCTCGCCCAGCAGAACGGGCTCGGCCTGTTCGCCTTTGATTTCATTTAGGTACCAGGACCACAGGATCGGTGAGCCTGTGGAATCGGTGTCGGGGGATTTGTGGCCAAATACGAGCGTTGTCATGTCAGCGTCCTGAGGATGATCATTTTGCGCGCCTTATAGGGCGGTCCGCGGGGGTTGTCACCCGGCAGTAAATACGCTGCGACGGTTGGTCTGACTTTGGCTGAAAGATCAGAACGGAGCGCGCGACAGGGAATACCCTGCCTGCTGCAACTGGTTCAGCAACCCGTGTGTATCCCCCAGGTGCCCGGCACCAACAGCGATCACGACGGTCTGATCCTTAATGTCCAGAATGTGCTGCATCCAGTTGTTGTTGCGCTCGACCAGCAGTTGCTGCTCGAAGCCGTTCCATTCCTCGTCGAAAACGTCCGGAGAAAGGCCAGACTCTTCCAGCCCCTGCAATCGGGCAAGCTGGATGATTTCGACGTGCTTTTCTTCCAGATAGGCATTTACCATCGTGGCTAGTTGATCCTCGCTGCCGCCTAACGCACCGGCCATCCGCACAAGAGACTGGACCTGCTCTTCGATGGGGTGGCTGTCGAACATGGCCATCAAATCGGCAATCTGTTCAAGCGAGTATTGAGGGGTGCCAAGTTCGATTGCCAGATCGTTCAGGCGTGCATCCATCCCATGGTTCGCGTCAGGGTCATGCATCATGCAAGGCGGGATACCCAGCATCATGCTCAGAAACCAGGGCCGCATCTTGGCCGCCATCCATCCGGGAATACCCCGGTCGGCCAGCCCGCTGGATAGGGCGGCCCAGTCATCATCGGACATCAGATCGATAAGAGACGGGCCCGAAGTGATCATCACGGGGCTCATATCTACAGCCAGGTCCTTTTCGAACGCGTCCATCTCGTCCTGTGTGACCTCAAAGAAAAACGCGTCAGCCTGTTTCAGCGTCGGCATCAGGCCTTCCACCACGGCGTCCATCCGCGGGTCATTGGTGTGCAGCGTCCCGATCAGGTGCAATACCGTTTCGCCCTTGGTTGCGATCCAGTGGTTGCCTTCGGGAAACGGGATGCCCGCCACCGCCTGATGCAGTTCAGCCCGTTCCTCGGCCGTCAGATCCGCGCGAAGGTCGCGCCCTTCGCATGCGGCCTGAACCGAAACGGGCAGCAGAAGACAAATCAATAGTGCAATCAGGCGCATCAAGATTATCCCGGAACCATAAGTGTTGTCGCGACATTGCCTTGGTCCGGCTACCTGTTCAACCCGCTCACAGGTGATGTCTGGCGTTCGCGGCAAATTTGCATAGCATGGCAGGATGAACCGCGAGCAGGATTTATACCCTCCGATCAAGGCGCTGCTAGAGCGTCAGGGATACACCGTCAAAGGCGAAGTCGGCGCAGCCGATATCGTTGCTTTTCGCGATGGCGGTGAACCGGTGATTGTTGAGTTGAAGCTGCGGTTCTCACTTGCGCTGTTTCATCAGGCCGTCACGCGGCTCAAGGTGACCGACCTGGTCTATATCGGCGTGTGCAAGCCAAAGGGTCGAACCGCGCGGCGCGCGCTGAAGGATAATTTGGCGCTGTGCCGCAGGCTTGGCCTTGGGCTGATCACCGTGCGAAGTGATGGTGCGGTCGAAGTCCAATGTGACCCCGGACCCTATGCGCCACGCAAGAACAAGGCAAAAGCCGCGAGGCTGCTGCGCGAATTCGACCGGTTGCAGGGCGACCCCAATGCCGGAGGGGCCACCCGGCATGGGATTGTGACGGCCTATCGTCAGGATGCCCTGAAATGTGCTGCCCATCTGGCTGAATGCGGAGCCACCAAGGGATCAGAGGTTGCCAAGGCGACTGGTGTGTCCGGGGCTACGCGTTTGATGCGGGACAATCACTACGGTTGGTTTGAGAAGGTTGAAAAGGGCGTCTATTGCCTGACCGGCACCGGGCAGGAAGGCTTGAAACACTGGGCTTATAGCTGGGAAGAGATCAGCTGAGCCCCGCTGTAAAAAAAAATCCATCACAGCTTGTTGACTCGGGGTTTCTGACCCCCTAGCTATTCGTCGTTATCACTCTCTACCCTTGAGTGCTAACGCCTCGCCAGATGGCGAGGGGAGGATAAACAAACTTTGAGCCCAAGGAGCTGCAAAGATGGCATTGAAACCGCTTCATGACCGCGTGCTGGTTCGCCGTACCGAAAGCGACGAAAAAACCGCTGGTGGTCTGATCATTCCCGATAGCGCAAAAGAAAAGCCCAGCGAAGGCGAAGTCGTCGCAACTGGCGAAGGCGCACGCAAGGACAGCGGCGAACTGATCGCAATGGCTGTAAAAGCTGGCGACAAGATCCTGTTCGGCAAATGGTCGGGCACCGAGGTCAACGTCGGCGGCGAAGAGCTGCTGATGATGAAAGAAAGCGACATCATGGGGATCATCGAGTAGGCCCGCGCGCTTCTCTGATCTTCTTTCCAATACATTTTCTCAAGGAGAAACGACATGGCTGCAAAGGACGTCAAGTTCGACACCGATGCCCGCAACCGTATGCTGAAGGGTGTCAACATCCTGGCTGACGCGGTTAAAGTGACCCTGGGCCCCAAAGGCCGCAACGTGGTTCTGGACAAATCCTTCGGCGCGCCGCGCATCACCAAAGACGGTGTTTCGGTTGCCAAGGAAATCGAACTGGAAGACAAGTTCGAAAACATGGGCGCGCAGATGGTGAAAGAAGTCGCCAGCCGCACCAATGACGAAGCAGGCGACGGTACCACCACCGCAACCGTTCTGGCACAGGCCATCGTCAAAGAAGGTCTGAAGCAGGTTGCAGCGGGCCTGAACCCGATGGACCTGAAGCGCGGCATCGACCTGGCAACTGCCAAGGTTGTTGAAGGCATCAAGTCGGCTTCGCGCGAAGTCAAAGACTCGGCAGAAGTTGCTCAGGTTGGCACCATTTCGGCCAACGGCGAAGCCGAAATTGGCCAGCAGATCGCAGACGCGATGCAGAAGGTTGGCAACGAAGGCGTCATCACCGTCGAAGAAAACAAAGGTCTGGAAACCGAGACAGATGTTGTCGAAGGTATGCAGTTCGACCGTGGCTACCTGTCGCCTTACTTCGTCACCAACGCAGACAAGATGATCGCAGAGCTCGACGACTGCATGATCCTGCTGCACGAAAAGAAACTGTCCTCGCTGCAGCCGATGGTTCCGCTGCTCGAGCAGGTGATCCAGTCGCAAAAGCCGCTGCTGATCATTGCCGAGGATGTTGAAGGCGAAGCGCTGGCAACTCTGGTTGTCAACAAACTGCGCGGCGGCCTGAAAATTGCTGCTGTCAAAGCACCGGGCTTCGGTGATCGCCGCAAAGCCATGCTGCAGGACATCGCGATCCTGACCGGTGGTCAGGTCATCTCGGAAGATCTGGGCATGAAGCTCGAGTCCGTCACCATGGACATGCTGGGCACCGCCAAGAAAATCGAAATCACCAAAGACGAAACCACCATCGTCGACGGTGCTGGCGAGAAAGCCGAGATCGAAGCACGTGTTGCTCAGATCCGCACTCAGATCGAAGAAACCTCGTCGGACTACGACCGTGAGAAACTGCAAGAGCGCGTTGCCAAACTGGCAGGCGGTGTTGCCGTTATCCGCGTCGGCGGCATGACCGAAGTTGAAGTGAAAGAGCGTAAGGACCGTGTGGACGATGCTCTGAACGCAACTCGCGCTGCTGTTCAGGAAGGCGTTGTTGTCGGCGGTGGTGTTGCCCTGGTTCAGGCCGGTAAAGCACTGGAAGATCTGAAGGGTGCAAACGCTGATCAGGACGCAGGCATCAACATCGTTCGTAAGGCAATCGAAGCGCCGCTGCGCCAGATCGCTGAGAACGCAGGTGTCGACGGTGCGGTTGTTGCTGGCAAAGTCCGTGAATCCGCTGACGCAGCATTCGGCTTTAACGCACAGACCGAAGAGTATGGCGACATGTTCTCGTTCGGCGTGATCGACCCGGCCAAAGTTGTCCGTACCGCTCTGGAAGATGCGGCATCGGTTGCTGGCCTGCTGGTCACCACCGAAGCGATGGTTGCCGACAAGCCGCAGAAAGACGCACCTGCCGCTGGCGGCATGCCCGACATGGGCGGCATGGGCGGCATGATGTAAGAACGGCGAATTTCCGTCAGGAAATTCTGCTGATACCGACAGGCGCTTGGCCGCCAGGCCAGGCTGCCGAAAGGGAAAGCCCCAACACAGTTCAGCGGGGTCGCCTTCAGGCGGCCCCGTTTTTTGTGTTTCAAGTCTCGCGCAGGAATGTGAGTGTCCAAGGAACAGTGAAACCACTATGCGGCTGATATGAGACTGCTTCTACTCACCTCACTTACGATGTGCGCCTTTGCGGCCAACTCAATCCTGAACCGTCTTGCGATAGACAGCGGTGCCAGTGATCCCATGACCTTTGCCGTTGTGCGCGTTCTGGCTGGGGCCGTGGTTCTGGCCGGGCTGGTTTTCCTGAGAGGGGGGCATCTGCCCTTGATTAACCACCGCAGAATTGCGGGCGCAGGATCTTTGTCCTTGTACATGATCGGGTTCTCGGTCGCCTATCTGACCCTGGATGCCGGTCTGGGTGCGCTGATCCTGTTTGCGGTGGTGCAGATCACGATGTTCACGGTGGTGTCGATCACAGGTGTTATGCCGACCAGTCGGCAGATCGCGGGTGCGGCGATCGCTTTATTAGGCCTGGCTTACGTGCTGTGGCCGTCCGGGGCGGTGCAGGTCAACCTGGTTGGGGCCGCGTTGATGATTGCTGCGGGTGTGGGCTGGGGGGTCTATTCGCTTGTTGGCAAGTCCGAGCCGGACGCGTTGTCCGGGACGGCCGCCAATTTCGTCGTCGCGCTACCCATGACAGCGCTGGCCTTGCTGGCGACCGGCGGGGTCTGGAACATGACGGCCAGTGGGTGCGTTCTGTCCGCGCTGTCGGGTGGCATCACCTCGGGATTGGGTTATGCGCTTTGGTATCGCGTCTTGCGGCAGTTGACCCCCACAACGGCTGCAGTCGTACAACTCAGCGTTCCGATCATCGCCATTGTCGCCGGTATTATCCTGCTTGGCGAAACCGCCAGCCTGCGCTTGTTCTTGGGTGCCGCACTGGTTCTGGGCGGGATTGCGCTGGCCGTTCTGCGAGCGACCCCGCGCTAGGGGTTTATTCGGGCGTCTTTTGTCCTTATCTGGCGGATATGCGCTATTTTCTCGCCCTCTTTCTGATATTGGCTCCGACCCTCGCGCACGCGAAATGCGTCGTGCTGCTGCACGGGCTGGCTCGGACCGAGGCATCCTTTACCGTCATGGAGCAACTGTTCAAGGCGCACGGCTACACTGTTGTTCGACCGGGCTATCCGTCAACTGACCTGCCCATTCCGGAACTGGCGACGCAGACCCTGCCTCATGCCTTTGCGGAATGCGGGGACGACACTGTGAACGTGATAGCACATTCGATGGGTGGTATTCTGTTGCGCTATTGGATGCAGGACAACCATCCTGACAATCTGGGCCGCGTTGTCATGCTGGGGCCGCCCAATCAGGGCAGCCAGTTGGTGGACGAGCTTGGTGCGTATGAGGTGTTCGGCATGCTGCACGGCCCCGCCGGTCTGGCGCTGGGAACGGGCCCCGAAGGAATCCCGAGGCAACTGCCGCCTGTCGACTTCGAACTGGGGGTGATCGCGGGGGAGAATTCGCTGAACCCGTTGTTTTCCTCGATGATCGATGGGTCGGATGACGGGAAAGTTTCGGTGGAAACCACCAAGGTCGAGGGGATGGCAGACCACATCGTTTTGCCCGTGACCCATACATTCATGATGAACAACCCTCGCGTGATGGCGCAGGCGTTGCACTTCATTGAGTTCGGACAGTTCGATCCGCAGATCACCTGGCTGGATGGCGTGATGGATATCATCGACGAAATTTGCATCGGGCAGGATTGCTCGGAACCCGCTTCGGAGCCCTCTCAATGACTTCACTCACCCTGACGCTGACCGGCGCAGAGGTTCTGCTGCCGGACCAAGGCCTGACGCGTGCAGACTTGTCTTTTGCCGAAGGTGTC
Organism: Ruegeria sp. CE8; assembly: GCF_056537465.1. Classification (NCBI taxonomy): domain Bacteria; kingdom Pseudomonadati; phylum Pseudomonadota; class Alphaproteobacteria; order Rhodobacterales; family Roseobacteraceae; genus Ruegeria; species Ruegeria sp. CE8. The sequence goes on along the minus strand of NZ_JBQFRP010000002.1, from coordinate 376,837 downwards.
GTGCAGGCCGATGGTGCGGAGCGCAAGGTAGACCTTTCAGGTTATCTGGTCTTGCCAGGAATCATTGATCTGCATGGGGACGGGTTCGAACGCCACATCGCTCCGCGACGAGGCGCGATGAAGCAGATGGATGAGGGCATTCTGGCGGTCGAAGCAGAGCTGGCCGCCAATGGTATCACAACCGCGGTTCTGGCTCAGTTCCATAGTTGGGAAGGCGGTGTACGCGGCCCCGAATTCGCGGGACAGGTATTCGATGCGATCGCGTCGGTCAAAGATCGCGTCGTGACCGATCTGCTTCCGCAATTGCGGTTCGAAACCCATATGCTGGACGACTACCCGGACTTGCCCGATCGTATCGCCGCTTGGCAGGTGCCCTACGTCGTGTTCAACGACCACCTGCCTCATGACCGGCTTGCCGAAGGCCGTAAACCGCCGCGCCTGACGGGGCAAGCGCTCAAGGCCGGTCGAAATCCGGAAGTGCATTTTGAGATGTTGCTGTCCATGCATGCCCGCCGGGACGAGGTCCCGGCTGCTTTGGACGCACTTTGCAGGTCATTGGCGGAACAGGGTGTCCGCATGGGCAGCCATGATGACTCAACCGCCAAAACCCGCGCCGAATGGCGGGCACGTGGGGCTCAGATTGCCGAATTTCCCGAAACGCTTGAGGCGGCAGAGGCCGCGCGTGCCGCCGGAGATCATATCATTCTGGGGTCACCCAACGTTGTTCGTGGGGGATCGCACAAAGGCAATGTCAGTGCTCTCGACCTGATCACGATGGGATTGTGCGATGCTCTGGCGTCTGACTATCACTATCCCAGTCCGCGACGAGCAGCACTATTGCTGGCCAAATCGGGTTTGATGGATCTGGCAGGGGCGTGGGCACTGCTTTCGTCTGGCCCGGCGCGGGTTCTGGGCATGCAGGACAGAGGAACGCTTGCGCCCGGGCAACGCGCGGATGTGGTGATCCTCGATGCAAAATCCCACCGCGTCGCCGCCACGCTTTCAGGCGGGCGGGTCAGCTTTATGTCTGGCGATATCGCCGCGCGGTTCGTGGGCTAATTCACCGCGAGACGCGGTTGAAGTGCCCCATCTTGCGACCTGCCTTGACTTCGGCTTTACCATATAGGTGTAGGGCGACGTCACGCTCCCGGGCCAGCTCCGGTACGCGATCCATATCGTTTCCGATCAGGTTCTCCATAACGACGTCAGAGTGACGTTGCCCATCGCCCAGTGGCCATCCAGCCACCGCGCGGATGTGCTGCTCGAACTGATCCACCGCACAGCCGTTCTGCGTCCAGTGGCCCGAGTTGTGTACACGTGGCGCAATCTCGTTCACGATCAGGCCCTGCGGTGTCACGAACAACTCAACCCCCATCACGCCGACATAGTCCAGCGCGTTCAGGATATTGGCAGCCAGCAGCACGGCATCGGTTCGCTGCGCCGGGGCAAGGCGGGCAGGGACGGTTGTCGTGTGCAGGATACCATCGCGGTGCACGTTTTCACCGGGGTCGAAACAAGCCACCTGACCGTCAACGCCTCGGGCGGCAATGACCGATACCTCATGGCTGAAATTTACGAACCCTTCGAGGATTGCAGGCGCTCCGGCCATGTCTGCCAAGGCCGCCTCGGCATCCTCGGGACTGCGAAACCGGGCCTGTCCCTTGCCGTCATAGCCAAAACGACGTGTCTTCAGGATTGCCGGTGTGCCAATTTGGTCAATCGCTGCCGTCAGGCTGTCCAGATGCGTAATGTCCGCAAACGGAGCGGTCTTCAGGCCCAGACCGGCCAGAAAGTTCTTCTCGGTCAGCCGGTCCTGACTGACACGCAACGCCTCACGTCCCGGTCGGATGGGGCGGTGGGATTCGAGCAGATCCAGCGCCTCGGTCGGGATGTTCTCGAATTCATAGGTGATGACATCAACGGACTCGGCAAACGCCTTCAGCGCGTCCGCATCGTCGTAAGCCGCAGTGGTCACCTGATCAGCCACCTGAGCAGCGGGCGGGTTGGCGCCGGGCTCGAAGATATGGGTCGCAAAGCCCAGCCGAGAGGCTGCCACCGACAGCATCCGGCCCAATTGACCACCGCCCAGAATCCCAATTCGCGCACCCGGAGCGAGCATGTTTGTCATCAGTCTGTCTCCAACCTTTTCCCAATCGCCTCCAGGGCCGAGCGCAGCGCATCATGCGCTTTGCCCGCATGCAATGCCTGCGTCATCTGAAGGCTGAGCGTTCCATCCGTCGCCAGCGCGTCGCGCTCTTCGGCCAGACGACCAGCCTTCCCAGTCTGCATCGTGCTTAGAAAACCGGACAACAGCTGCGTTGTGTAGAATTCCGACGCGTCCGCGTCGCCGGTTTGTGCTGCCAACCACTCTGCGCCGGTGGCCATCACGTCCAGAATGCCGGGAACCATCGCACAGATCGCAAAATGCGCGTTCAGCGCTGCCTCATCGTTTACTTTCACGACCGGGTTCTGGGGTTCGAACAACTCGGCCAGCAGAACGTCGTTGCCAAAGGCTGCTAGCGGACACCCGCCTTGCTGAAGAAAACCCAGCGGAATTGTTTGCACGAAATCTGTCGCTGGCGAGCACAGAGTAGAAAGTTGATCGGCGGATACAGCCGCCATTACGGATACGATTTGCTGATCCGCTTGAAACCTAAGCGGCTCCAGGACCTCTGCCGCGATTTGAGGGCGCAGACACAGGAACACGATCTCTGAGACATCGATAACCGCTTGGGGCGTGGCTACGGTGACGCCGATTTCGGCCTTTAGTTCAGCAGACACATCGCTGTTTCGTTCGGTCACGGCAATGTCGTGGCCTTTGGTCGCCAAAAAACGCGCGATAGGCGCCGCAATATGTCCGGTACCGATGAAGCCGATCCGGCTCATTCCTGCGGTTCCTGGGGGATCGAAGCTGACAGGGCCTCACGCCATGCGTCCAGCCGGTCGGCCAGCGCCGCGTCCTGCAAGGCTAGGATGCCGGCCGCCATCAGACCGGCATTTGCACCGCCGGCGGACCCAATTGCCATGGTCGCCACAGGGAAGCCCTTCGGCATCTGCACAATGGAATAAAGCGAATCGACACCGGACAGGGCGCGCGTCTGGACGGGTACGCCGATTACTGGCACGCGCGTCTTCGACGCCATCATTCCTGGCAGATGCGCAGCACCACCAGCGCCCGCAATTATGACGTGCAAGCCGCGTTGAACGGCGGTCTTGCCGTAGTCCCACAAACGATCAGGCGTGCGGTGGGCCGAAACGATGCGCTTTTCATACGCAATGCCCAGTTCGTCCAGAATATCTGCGGCTTCTTTCATCGTGGGCCAGTCCGACTGGCTGCCCATGATGATCCCCACTTTCACATCGCTCATCCGCTTGCGCCCCTGCCTTCCGAAAGAGCGCGCACTATAGCCAAATCGGCCTGTCTGGCAATGCGGTACAAGGGATTCAGGCGATGATATCCGGGGTCAGGCGATCTTCGATCAGGCGAATAATGTCTTTCAGGCGCAGTTTCTGCTTTTTTAGCCTTTTGATGGTCAGCTGATCGGATGTGCCTTTAGCCTGCAACGCCTCGATCGCTTCGTCCAGATCGCGGTGCTGACGCCGAAAGACCTCAAGCTCTACCCGCAGAACTTCATCTGTTTTCATCGAAATATCAGTGGGCGCGTTCATGGGCGACTCGGTCTTTATTGTGGTGCTTTCCACACAAGATAGTGTGTCAGGGTTTATCCGGCCAGACCTTGTGGACATCCCCGCATATTCCCATATTCTATCGTACGCGGTTGCCAGAACGGGGCCGCACCACACGTCGCTTTGGCAATAAAGGACGAGAATACGTGTCAAAACTTACTCTTGGCTCATACCCGCATCTTCTTGGGTTCGAGCAGTTGGAGCGCCTTCTGGAACGGTCTGCAAAGGCTGGCAACGAAGGATACCCGCCCTATAACATCGAACAGACCTCGGATTTTTCCTATCGCATCACGCTGGCAGTGGCCGGTTTTGCGGAAGAGGACCTGTCGATTACCATCGAGGATCGCCAGCTGGTGATCCGGGGTCGTCAACGCGACGACAGCGAGGGGCGTATCTTTCTGCATCGCGGCATCGCGGCGCGTCAGTTCCAGCGCATGTTCGTGCTGGCCGACGGTGTCGAGGTGGGCGAGGCGATCATGGAAAACGGTCTGCTTCATGTGGACCTGACCCGTGCCGTGCCGGAAACCGTGGTTCAGACAATCAATATACGAAAGGGGTAAGAGCAATGAATACACAGATTGAAATCAACGCCGAAGGCGACCGGATCGTATACGTAAAAGCGGTCGACGTTGCTGACCTGCCGCGCGAAGTGCGCGAACAGGCCGGTGATCTGGACCAGCTCTATGCCGTGCACGACTCTGATGGTCAGCAACTGGCGCTGGTCGCCGACCGCAAGCTGGCCTTCGTTCTGGCACGCGAACACGACTTCTCACCAGTGGCCGTTCACTGAAACGGCCCCGCTTTCCGCGATTTTCCCGTGACATCTGCCGCCCAGCGGGTGAGATATGCGAACCAAAAAAGGTTCGCAGGGCGGAGGCACCATAAATGAGCTGGTTTGAATATGACTGGGTGGACGCCTTCAGCGACCGCGCTTTTGGCGGTAACGGTTGCGCCGTAGTCCATGGCGGAGCCGTTCTGCCCGAAGATGTCTGTACCGCCTATGTGCGCGAGACCTCGTTAGTTGAATGCACATTCACCGGGCCCTCGGACGTCGCCGACATCCGTGTGCGTTACTTTCTTGCCAGCCGTGAAATCCCTTTTGCCGGACACCCGACTATCGCAACTGTCGCGGCTATGCAGTCACGCGGACTGGTTCAGGGCGATGCGCTGACGCTGGAGACAGGGGCGGGGATCGTGTCGATCCGACTGAACGGCAATGAGATCGAGATGACGCAGATCGCGCCGCAATTCGGCACCGTGGTTCCCGCCGATTTGGTTGCCGCAGCCATCGGCCTGCCTGAAAGCGCGATCATTTCGCCGCCGCAGATGGTTTCTACTGGGTTGCCATTCTGCGTCACCCTGCTGCGCGATCACGAAGCGTTGCGCGCCGCGAAGCTGGCCGAAGAACCTTTGCGTAAGGTGATCGAAGCCGGAGGATATTCCGGATCGGACATGGCCGAGCCCTTCCTTGTTACACTGAAAGGTGCGACCGAGGCGGGTGACACTTTCTCGCGCCTGCTGATGTTGCCACCCAACCCGCCCGAAGATCCGTTCACCGGATCCGCCACCGGAGCCATGGCGGCCTATCTTTGGAAGTACGGGTTGATGCCAAAGGATACTTTTACCGCCGAGCAAGGCCATGACATGTGCCGTCCTGGTCAGGCGACCGTCACGCGTGTCGGGCCAGCGGATGCAATGGCTGGTATCAAGGTTGCAGGCCGCGGCTTTGTCCTGATGCGCGGTCAGGTCGACCTGCCTGAGCAACTGCAATGACCAAAGCCGCGATCGCCATCCTGCCCTATGGGCACCGTCTGGGGCCAAAACTGTCCTCGGTTCCCGTATCCGAGTTGATCTGGCCCGAAGGGTGCCCGGGTCGGCTAACAGACAAAACGGTTGGCGATCTGGAACGCACCGATCACCTGATCATGTATCCCAATTCGACCGTGCATCTGCGTCTGCGCCGGGGAACCCGTGCGCAGATTTCACTGATGATGGGTGAGCCATCCGCCATCCATGCCAAGCATGATCGGATGCTGCGCTATACGTGGCGGCGGTTCTTTCGGGTGATGACCTTCCACGACGCGTTGCTGCAGAGTATCCCGAACGCGGTGTTTTTGCCCTACGGAGTCACGATGGTTCCGGAATGGCGTGACCTAAATGATGAAAAGACCAAATCCTGTTCGCTGATCGCTTCGGCCAAACGCGATCTCGAAGGGCATCAACTGCGTCATTCCGTAATAGACTGGGTGCGTAAATCGACCGCTGACGTGGATATCATGGGCCGCGGCTATACGCCGTTTGATCGCAAGTCCGACGGTCTGGCCCCGTATCGTTATTCGGTGGTTATCGAGAATGTGCGTGAGAAGAACTATTTCTCGGAAAAGCTGACGGACGCGATCCTTTGTTCGACGGTTCCAATCTATTGGGGTTGCCCGAACATTGGTGATTTCATGGATACCGGGGGCATGATCCTGTGCGAGTCCGAGGCCGATATTCGGCAGGCAATCAACGGCTTATCCGCAGACGACTATAACCAGCGGCTGCCGCACCTGAAGGCCGTTCAGGACAAGGCGGCTGAATACGGCGACTTTGAAGGCCGAGCGGTGCGCACATTGAGGGACCAGATAAACTCGACCTAGCGGCCCGCTGGCCGAGGCGCCAGCCATCCGACGGGCAGGATCGGACTGGCCGAAGGTTCGACACCGTGGCGTTCGCAGAGCCGGTGCAGATAGGATCCCACGACGGGCAGTCCGGCAGCTTTGTTCGCCAACAGTTTTTTCTGGTGCCCATAAACATGGACCGAATGAACCGCGTCGCGTTCGATTTCGGTCGTCAGAATGCGCGGGTCGTGCAGTTTCCACAAATCCTCGGTCGCCAATGGATAGAATACACCGGCATGCATCGCGTGGCTCTCTTCGCCGGTTTGTCGCAAAAAGAACTCTAACGCTTTGGGGCCTGAACTGCCCCATGGAAGGGACTCGATGCCCCAGGTTTCGCCGTTTCGGATACGTCGGCGATTGCGGCGATACAACCTGCCGCCCCGCCAGGGTTGGGTGGGGTTGGCCGACGTCACAAATTCATACGTCAGGGCCAGTGTTTCCGAGTTCTCAGGCAGGCGCAGCACACCGTTGGGATAGTTCCCTGCATGCGAGCAACCGAAAACGTATGGCGATGAGAACGCGAAGGGTTTCACGCAATAGGCATCCAGATCGACCCAGATGAACTGCGTCTTTTGCATGAGCCGCAGCCGGAAGATGTCGGAAAACACCGCAACCCCTTGCCTGTCCTCAACGCGGAGTTCAAACGGTGCTGGCCAGAGGATGTCGCCCGCAGGACGTATCTCGACGCCGTTGGGAACGCCCTTGATGTCCTGCGCGGTATACAGAATGAACCGGTGGCCGTTGTCGAGATAGGATTGAATGCACAGCGCCTCGAGCCAGCTCAGGTCTGATCCGAACCAGAAACTGGCGATTGCAGGCAGGTCTCGGGTCATGGGCACTTTGCGCTTTGAACTGTTCCCGTATTTGCAGCAAGGCAGGGCGCGCTTGTCAATCCGGCACAAAAAAGCGGCCACCGAAGGCCGCTTTGTTTGTTGAAGTCAGGGCTGACTTACGATGCCGCAATCAGACCCATGCTTTCCAGTTTCAAGAGGACCTGGTGGGCGCAGTTGTCGACCTCGACGTTCTCGGTCTCAACGCTCAACTCAGGGGCCTCAGGCACATCGTACGGGTCCGAGATGCCGGTGAACTCTTTGATCTTGCCTTCGCGCGCCAGCTTGTACAGACCTTTGCGGTCACGGCGTTCGCATTCCTCAAGGCTGGTGGCCACGTGAACCTCGCAGAATGCGCCGAACTGTTCGATCTCTTCACGAACTGCGCGGCGAGTGGTCGCATAAGGCGCGATGGGCGCGCAGATCGCGATACCGCCGTTCTTGGTGATTTCGCTGGCCACGTAGCCGATGCGGCGAATGTTCAAGTCGCGGTGTTCTTTGGAGAAGCCAAGCTCGGATGACAGGTTTTTTCGAACGATATCACCATCCAGCAAGGTAACCGGACGATCGCCCGTTTCCATCAGCTTGACCATCAAAGCGTTGGCAATGGTCGATTTCCCCGAACCCGAGAAGCCCGTGAAGAACACGGTGAACCCTTGCTGCGAACGCGGCGGGAAGCGATTGCGCAGTTCCTGCACAACTTCGGGGAATGAGAACCACTCGGGGATTTCCAGCCCTTCGCGCAGACGGCGGCGGAGCTCGGTTCCCGAGATGTTCAGGATGGTGACGTTGTCCTTGTCATGGATTTCATCATTCGGCTCATACTGGGCGCGTTCCTGGACGTAGACCATGTGTTTGAAATCGACCATCTCGATGCCGATTTCGTCCTGATACTGGCGGAACAGGTCTTGCGCATCATAGGGGCCATAAAAATCTTCGCCCTGGCTGTTTTTGCCCGGACCGGCATGGTCACGCCCGACAATAAAGTGGGTGCAGCCGTGGTTTGCGCGGATCAGCCCGTGCCAAACCGCCTCGCGCGGGCCAGCCATGCGCATTGCCAGATTCAGCAGCGACATCGATGTGGTCGAGGCCGGGTATTTGTCCAGCACCGCCTCGTAGCAGCGTACGCGGGTGAAGTGGTCCACATCGCCCGGTTTGGTCATGCCCACGACCGGATGGATCAACAGGTTGGCCTGCGCTTCTTTGGCGGCGCGGAAGGTCAGTTCCTGGTGCGCACGGTGCAGCGGGTTACGGGTCTGGAACGCGACGATGCGGCGCCAACCGACCTTGCGGAAATAGGCACGAAGTTCGTTCGGAGTATCACGACGAGCGCGGAAGTCGTAGTGGACGGGTTGTTGGATGCCGACCACGGGGCCACCCAGATACACCTTGCCCGCGACGTTGTGCAGGTAGTTTACCGCCGGGTGGGCTTCGTCATTCGCGCCAAAGACCTTTTCGGCCTCGCGCGCCTTGTCCGGGGTCCAGCGGTCGGTAACGGTCATGGTGCCCAGAATGACGCCTTCCTGGTCGCGCAACGCGATGTCCTGACCTAGCTCGATGGTGTCGGCAAATGCCTCGTCGACATCCAGTGTGATGGGCATCGGCCACAGGGTGCCGTCAGCCAGCCGCATGTTCTCGACAACGTTGTCGTAGTCCGCCTCGCTGAGGAACCCTTTGAGCGGATTGAACCCGCCATTCATCAGCAATTCCAGGTCACAGATCTGACGCGGGCTCAGATCCCAGCTGGTCAGATCGGCGGCTTCCACCTTCAGTTTCTGCGCCGAGTCGTACGAGACATACAGTTCGGAGATCGGGGCCAGATTACTTAACATTGTCATTGGAATACTCTTGTCAAAGTGCTGTTTTGCCGTTGTTTAAAGGGCGTTTGCCCCGGCTTTTGCTTGAAGTCCATATAGTGTGGTTAAACAAAGGACGATATGCGCGGTTTTTCCGCGGAATGGAAGGATATTCCTGTTTCTGTAGAAATTGGCGAAGCTGGTCCCTGGGATGGGCAACAATGCGCCCGGTTCGAGAGAGAGTGTTCCTATGCGGCGACACTTGTGATCAGGTCTGCAGCGTTCTGGACGGGCAGGGCGGGAATCGGGCACGTCACGCCGCGCAGCTCGAAGCACTGAACCTGCCGCATGTCGCCCTCATATCCTGCAGCCAGCAACAACTCTTCCGAGACCAGAAGTTCGCAGCCCAGCTTTTTGGTTTCAGCTTCCAATCGGCTGGCGACGTTGACCGTGTCACCGATGATCGTGCGAGCGGCATGGCCGGCGGCGCCGATCTCGCCCAGCACCAAATCTCCAAGATGCAAGCCCATTCCAATGCGAATCCGAGGGCTGCCTTCGGTTTCCAACTGCTGGTTGAACCGTTTCAGCGCAAGACTGATATCTGTGGCGGCCTTCATCCCAGCGCGGGCCGAGCTTTGGGCGTCGGCCGTTTCGAAAACCGCCAGTAGGCCATCTCCCATGTATTTGTCGACCACGCCGCCCTCGGCCGTAATTGCCGGAACGATGGCATCGAAAAAGCGGTTCAGCAGGAAAACGATATCATAGGGCAACTGACCAGCTGTGCGCGAGGTAAAGCCGCGCATGTCCAGAAACAGCACCGCCAATTGCCGTTCCTGACCCTGGCTTGCATGTGCCCGGTGCCGCGCGCCATCCGGACGGAACATGCGAAAGGCCGTGATCGGTTCGGTCGGGCGGATTTGGCAAGCCAGACGCGCTCCTTCCGGTGCGCTGACGGCCGCAAGGCTACGCGCTTCGATGTCGCTGGGCTCGGGCAATTGATCCGCGCCATCTTCGACAATCACACGGCAGGTCGTGCATCGGCCCTTGCCACCACACAAAGCGGTGTGCGGAATTCCATTGGCCTGTGAAATCTCAAGCAGGGTCATGCCCTTTTCTGCAACGACTTCTGGGCCTTCAAGGTATTTGACGCGCACAGAATGCCTGCGACGCCAAAGTTTGCGGATCACAAATACGGCCATAGTTGCGCCCAAAGCCAGCCAGAAGGCCATCAGCGCATTGTCTTTTACACTGAAGAGGGCCTGGAATTCTTCGGGAGAAGGCCAGTTGTAATGCTCAATATATTGCTCACGTAAAAATGGGTCTGCAAAATCGGCCCAGATCCGGCGCCCTTCCGTCAACAATCCGGTGAGGGCAAATGTCGGAATGAACACCGCCACGCCAATCAGATAAGGCACAGTATTGGACCACCAGCGGGTCAGCCTTAACCACATGTGCAGCCCGATACAGCCATGTACCCACACCACCAACAAAAGCAGGCTTTGCAACCAGACCGCATAGCTGGGCCACATCAGAACGATGATGTACCCCATCTCGTCATTCACATCGTAGACCGTGTTGGCATAGCGTGTCTGGACAATGTGCGAGATCAATTGCAGCGGGATCAACAGCCCCAGAATAACCTGCAATCCGGTGCTGAACGGCATCCGCAATGTCCGGCGCTGGCTGATCGAATACAGCGCCAGCCCTGCGTGTATGAACAGCGCGGCATATAGGATCACACTGCCAATATCGTGGCGAGTGATGACGTGCCGGGCATCCTGCATGTCGTGTAGGTAATCGGTATGGAACAGACCCAGACCGATGTTGATGAAGTGAAAGAACGCAAAGGCAAACAGAATCAGACCGCTGCCGATCCTCAGCCGGGTCGCCCAGCTGCCTTGCCAAAGAACACTTTTCAATCAGGTCACCTGCATCTGTCTCGCCGTAATCCGAGTCTGATACGTGGCAGCTTAGCGGTCAAGCGCACGTTGCGAATAGGGCGGCACCCAAGTTTGTGCAGGCGCATCTACGCGGATGAGGGCAGGAGAGGTATCGAACAAGACGATATGGCTGAGTTCCGGGCGTGAACGCGAGCTGTAAAGCAACCCGTCAGCGCCCGCGTCTCTGGCCCGGTCAGAGTATCGCCATGTCGGAGAGGTGCCCTGCTCTTCGTGAATGCCTTGCCAGACGATCGACGCGTCGCTCTGCCCTCGCAAGTCGAATAGCTTTGCGCCGGTTATGTGCGCTTGTTGTATGACCCTCGGCAGGTCGCTGGGCGAGACATATCGCCGAATGGCGACGCCGGCACCTTCTGCGCTGAGCGAGGCATACAGAGCTGTCTGTCCCGAATAATGAAAACGCCCCTCGGGTGCCCGCGCGGGGGTCAGAGGGGCGTCCATTTGCGACAGAAACAGAATTCTCCAGACCGGGCCGGAAAATTCCAGCACCGGATTACTCCTGCTCGGCCAGAAAACGCTCGGCGTCCAGAGCGGCCATGCAGCCCATGCCAGCGCTGGTCACGGCCTGGCGATAAACGTGGTCGGTCAGGTCGCCAGCCGCGAAAATCCCCGGCACCGAGGTTTCGGTGGTGCCCGGCTTGGTCACGACATAGCCACCCATATGGGTTTCCAGCGAATCCTTGACCAGTTCGTTGGCCGGGGCGTGACCGATGGCAACGAAGACACCCTTACACGGGATTTCTGTGATCTCGCCGGTTTTTACGTTTTTGACACGCACGCCTTCGACACCCAGCGGGGCGTCAGTCCCGATCACTTCGTCCAGTTCGTGGAACCAAAGTGGTTCTATCTTTTCGTTCTTCAGCAGACGGTCCTGCAGAATTTTCTCGGCCCGCAATTCATCCCGGCGGTGAATCAGAGTGACCTTGCTGGCGAAATTGGTCAGGAACAACGCCTCTTCGACTGCGGTGTTGCCGCCGCCGATCACCACGATTTCCTGCCCGCGATAGAAAAAACCGTCGCAGGTGGCACAGGCCGAAACGCCAAACCCCTTGAATTTCTCTTCTGAGGGCAGGCCCAACCATTTGGCGCGTGCGCCGGTGGCCAGAATAACGGCATCGGCAGTGTACGTCGTGCCATTATCACCCTTTGCGGTGAATGGGCGTTTGCTGACATCCAGGTCGCTAATGATATCGCCAATGACTTCACAGCCCATCGCCTTGGCGTGATCCTGCATCTTGATCATCAGGTCGGGGCCCTGAACTTCAGTGAAGCCGGGGTAGTTTTCGACATCCGTGGTCGTGGTCAGTTGGCCACCGGGTTCGATCCCCTGAACTAGAATAGGCTCCAGCATTGCGCGGCTGGCGTAGACGCCGGCCGTATAACCGGCCGGTCCCGATCCGATGATCAAAACCTTGGTGTGTCGTGTTTCGGCCATGGTACCCCCAACTCGATCTGCCTGATGCGGGCGCATAGCCCCTGACGGATGGATATAGCGACCGCCGCGCAGGGCTTAAACCCCCTTCGTTTCGTCTACCCGCTATGCATCCGGGGAAGAGTGCCCAAATTAAAGGACATTGAAAATGTGGAATATTGCGCATGTACGAAAGATAATTGCGCATTGATCGGGTGCTGATATAACAACCGAAAAACTAGGAGCATTTCATGGTCGCGATACGGCTGGATGAGATTGACCGAAAGATTCTGGCAGAATTGCAGGCCGACGGTCGTATGACCAACGTCGAGCTGGCAAAACGTGTGGGAATTTCCGCGCCGCCGTGCCTGCGGCGTGTGCGTACACTTGAGGAATCTGGATTTATCCGCGGTTATCATGCCGACGTGAACGCGCGCGAACTGGGGTTCGAGGTTCAGGTCTTTGCCATGGTGGGGCTGGAAAGCCAGGCGGAAACCGAGCTCAATGCGTTCGAGGAACGCTGCCGCGAATGGCCCTTGGTCCGTGAATGCCACATGTTGAATGGCGAAGTGGACTTTATCCTGAAATGTGTCGCCCCCGATCTGAGCAGTTTTCAGCAGTTTCTGACGGGCGAACTGTTGACCACACCAAACGTGGCCAGTGTCAAAACGTCGCTTGTTATCCGCGGCGCAAAAGACGAGCCCGGCGTTCCCTTCGATGTTCTCGAAGAACGAATGAGCCGGACGGCGTAAACATCATCCGTTTGCTTTGCGGTTTTGACGGCGGCAGAAAAGCTGCGACCGTCAAGGTTAGAATCCAACTAATTATCAGCTGCATAATGCCCCCACATTGCAGTTATCATCGGGTATCAGGCCGTGATCGCATCTATCTCTCCGTCACCGGCGCGCGGCAGAATCAGCGGGCCAAAGTCGTTTGGTGATTCGATGTGTGCGAACAGGTTCAGATAAATCGACCGTAGCGAGTGGCTTACCTGGCGCACGGCGTTGATGCCGGGATGGTAAGATTCAAATTGCAGGCCGTCGACTTTGATGACCGAATGGCGCTTCAGGCAGATGTGAAACAGCTCGATCGGTGTCGGCGGCAGCGTTTCGATCACGCTCATGCCGTCTTGGAACTCATGGACCGGAGTCAGAATTTCACTGCCCCCGTGCAGATGCCGCATGTGCGCGGGCGTACCCAGCAAGCGCGCAGCGGGTCCCGCAATGACGCCGGACATCGGTTTTTGCATTCCGAATGTGTCCGCCATGATCCGAGTCAGCGGTCGTGTCCGACCCCGCGAATCTTCGCGGCCCGGAATCAGGGTCACAGATCCCTTCCACAACACGGTCTGCGAACTTCCGTCCTGCGTCAGAACGGTATTGCCCGGCAACAGATCTTCGATCGCTAGTGGACCAGTTTCCGTTTCAACCAGCGATCCACGCGTAAAGGCGCAAAAGGCGTCTTCGAACATCGACAGTGCCGGGGCGATATGGCGCGTTTGCGAAACATCTCCGTTTGGCATCAAGGAACTGACCTCATAGCGCCGCAGTTGCGCTTTTGGCCTTGGATTTGCCCTTGAGCGTTCGCGCAGCATTGCCGATGTTTCGACGGCATTTCTGGCCGCGCGGGCCAAGGAATGTGGAATCGTCATTGGTATTCCGTCCCCTCTAATAACCGTTCAGACAGGTGAAACCCTCCGTACAGGGCCGCCTGATCGGTCTCTTTTTTGTCTTGAATGAGATGAAGACCACAGGGCGAACGCCGTACCGGCGCCGCGACGCGATTAAAATTCGCATATCTTTGGTCAACATACTGACCCCCCAGACAAACTCACTACACCGCAGGCGGAAATTGCCCACGCACACACGCCCCATATCCTTGCCGCTGGAAATCTTAGCGACAGGTCACACATCGGCTCGGAGCACCCCTCCGATGTGTTTCTTAACCCCAGGAGCCGGCAGCGTGGTCCCTGGGCTTTTGGTCAGCGTCGGGTTGCCAGACGGCGTGCGACTCTGACCGAACTGCTGGAAACCCGTTTCCACGGCATCTCCGGTGCCTGCTTTCTTGTGGCCGCAACGACGGCACTGAGAAAGCGAGATTTTACCTTCATTATTTTGTTCCTGCTCGTATTGGGAGCGAACGCCCCGATTTCCTCTGTCGAACCAATGTGACGGGCCAATGCGGCGCCGGTATGGCTGATCCGGGATGAAATCAGGAATATTGAAGGTTGGCAGTTCCTCTTTTTTCGAACTGTCGCACGCTGCTGGAAAATCGATTGATAAGCACCTGAGCGTGGACAATAAAAATCAAAATGTCTCGACTCAGAAGACACAAAAAATGTGGCAAAAAAGCGGCGAAATTGCCACATTTCAGGCGAGGGCTATAATTTAATGGCCGAAATCAGGCGGCCGTAGTCAGCCTGTTTTGCGTGAATGGACCGGCGGTAGGAATAGAATCTGTCCGGATCCGAATAGGTGCAGTGCCGGGTCCATTCGGCCTGACCTACGCCCGCCTGACGCAACCTGTGCAAACCAAATGCGGGTAGGTCGAACTGTAGCCGGTCGCCTTCTCCATTTGCAAAGAACCTTAAGTTTTCCGGCGACTCCGCGACGAATTCATCAAGAAAGTCCGGACCAACTTCATAAGCGCGTTGCGATATTGTCGGCCCAATTACGGCGACGATGTTCTCTCTCTGAGCACCCAGCGATTCCATCGCGTCCACCGTCGCTTCAAGGACACCGTCCAGTGCGCCGCGCCAGCCGGCGTGTGCGGCTCCGATGACTTTGGCGTCAGGATCAGCGAAAAGGACAGGTTGGCAATCCGCCGTTAGAATCGTCAGCGCCAGGCCCGGGGTTGCCGTCACTACGGCGTCGGCCTTTGGTTTGTCCTCGTTAAACGGACTGTCCACCGTCAGAACAGTTGGCGAATGAACCTGATGCACGCTGACTAGGGCGTCCGGTTCGACCTCCATCGCCGCGGCTACGCGCTGGCGATTGATCGTCACTGCTTCGGTCTGGTCAGAGGATCCGTACCCGCAGTTCAAACCCTTGAAGATTCCGGACGATGCACCTCCGCGTCGGCTGAAGAAACCGTGGCGGACAGGGGATAGGATGTCCGAGGTCAGAATTTCCAGTGTCATGATTCCAGTCCCGGTGGAGATGCAGCATAAGAGGGGTAGAGACCCAGTACTTTGAACAGGTTTCCCATTTCCTCGGGATGCGTCAACCGGCGATGTGCAGCGACCAGTGTCTCAAGCTCAGACCCGCCGAGCGGCGTGGCCAGAGCTTGCGCGCGCGCGGTGATTCCCAGGCGCTCCAGAAACACGCCCTGAGGCGTCAGCCGGGTATGGGCGCACCCGGCAGCGCGCGCGGCAAGAGCAAGCGGCTCAAAGTCCACATGGGCGGTCAGATCCGCCTGACCCGGTGTCTCCAGCGGGTCCGCATGTTCATGCGCTTGAAGGGCTTGAAATGTATCGCCCAGCGAACGCCAGTCGCCGTAGTCCACGATCAGCGCGGCCCCTCCATGCGAGGCGATCCGGCCTGCGACCACGGTCAGAATCGGAATTGCAGCGGCACAAAGCTCGACGAGATCACCGTCTTCGGTGTCCACAATCCTATCGTTCAGCGCCACCTGAGCCGCGTGCGGCCCCAACCCGAAAGTCAGCGATTCGCCTTCTGCGCCGATCAGCCGTTCTCGCCAGCCATGGCCGTCCCGTAAGAATTGGCGCACGGGCAGGGCGTCAAAGAACTCGTTTGCCACCAGAAACAAAGGCGCTTCGGGGAGGTCCGCAACCGAGTCGATCCAGAGTGGTTCGTGTGCCCTGAGTGCCTGCCTCTGAATGTCCCGCAAGGCGGGCGAGGCCTCAAACAGTACGATCTGCGCGGCCGAGTGAAAACCCGGTAGGCCGTGGGTCGCACGTAGGATGTCTGCCATCAGGGTGCCGCGTCCCGGACCAAGTTCGGCCAGCACAAAGCTTTCCGGCTTTCCTTGGTCCATCCAGCTTTGCGCCAGGCCTAGGCCGATCAGTTCTCCGAACATCTGAGAGATTTCCGGCGCGGTGATGAAATCCCCTTGCGCACCCAGCGGGTCGCGCGTGGTGTAATAGCCGAATTCCGGATGCAGCAGGCATTCGGTCATATATTCGGCGACGCTCAGCGGTCCGTTCAGCGCGATGTGCGCCAGAAGGTGATCTTTCAAGCTCATGTTACCCGTCGCGCGCGCAAGGCAAACCACAGGCCGAGCGCGATCATTGGCAGCGACAGCAATTGTCCCATCGTCAGCCCATATCCGCCCACGTGCCACGCCAGCCCCAGCGGATTACCGGGCGAGACGAACTGTGCATCAGGTTGGCGGAAGAACTCGACAATGAACCGCGACGCACCATACCCGGCAAGAAACACCCCCATCACAAGGCCTGGTTTGTGAAACGCCCCGCGTCGATAGGCCATCCACAAAAGAACTGCACCCAGGAG
The DNA here is from genome assembly GCF_056537465.1 of Ruegeria sp. CE8. Lineage (NCBI taxonomy): Bacteria > Pseudomonadati > Pseudomonadota > Alphaproteobacteria > Rhodobacterales > Roseobacteraceae > Ruegeria > Ruegeria sp. CE8. The sequence goes on along the minus strand of NZ_JBQFRP010000002.1, from coordinate 360,023 downwards.
CAAACCCTCCAGCGCGGCTTCGTACAGCTGCGAGGGGTGTCGTGCGCACATCCCCGCGACGACGCCGGGGCAATCCTGTGCGGCCGCGCCGGGGAAGATCACAGCCCAGGGCAATTCGCTGGGCCGTCCCCAAAGCTCGGCATTGATGAAATTGGCCAGTCGTCCAAGCAGTAGCCCGGGCGGCACCGTGTGTGCGACCAGATCGGCCAGCGACAAAATCGGTATCTGATGACGCCGCGCGTACAGAATCGTAGCGACCACGACCCCCAATAGACCACCGTGAAATGCCATGCCGCCTTGCCAGATTTTCAGAATCTCCAGCGGGTGCGACAGGTAATAGCTGGGCTGGTAAAACAGAACGAATCCCAGCCGTCCGCCCAGAATCACGCCGAGGATGATCCACGTGATCAGGTCCTCCAACTGCTGCGGCTTCATCGGGGGTGTTTGATCGGGCCACAGGGCAGGCCGCTTCAACGCCATGGCTCCCATACGCCATGCGATCAAAATGCCGGCGATATAGGCCAGCGCGTACCACCGTAATGCGAACTCCATCCCGAACAGCGAGATCGAGAACAATTCGGGCGACAGATCGGGGAAATTCAGAACAGCCTGCATATGCGTCTCATTGCCCGGGGTTAGCGGGGCAAGTCAACCTTGAGCCCGGGCCAATCTTTACCCATATAGAGACCAACCGCGATACCGGAGTAAAGCCATGCAAACCCGCAACAAGATTCTTGATGACGTTTCCCAGCTGATGACCAACGCCATGGGCGTGGCGCAGGGCGCACGGGAAGAGGCCGAGAACGCGATGAAGTCGATGATCGACCGCTGGCTGGCTGATCGCGATTTCGTCACGCGTGAGGAATTCGACGCTGTCCGCGCCATGGCCCAGAAAGCCCGCGAAGAGAACGCAGCGCTTGAGGCGCGCATTGCGGCGCTTGAGGCCAAGCTGGACAAGTAAGTCCGCTTATCCACAATTCGAGACAGGTAAGACGCCGCGCAATCCGGCTTTGGATTGTGCGGTGTTGTGTATTCTGACGCCTCGCAGAATTTAATCAAGTCAAAGCTGGGCAAGATGCCAATATTTTGATCTCCGTTGCCAGCTGTCCACAACTTATTGCTGTTATCCCCAACAAATAGGGTTGCCAGAACCCCGTCCGCGTCGCACCATATTTAGTACAGGCAGACGGGGGAAGCCCGGCTTGTAGAGCAAGCAACTAGCGCTGGGGCGCTGCCAGCCCCTACAAGGCTAGAGATTAGTGAGGTGGCATTATGGCCCTTTCCGAGCAGTTTCTCGAAGAAGACCTTCATCCAATCGACATTGTTGAACATCTTGCCGAACACCACGACTGGGATTTTGACCGGATCGGGGATGATCAGATCGCCATGGCTGTCGAGGGGCAGTGGCGCACATACTCGATCACTCTGGCCTGGTCCAACTATGACGAAACGCTCCGTATGGTGTGCTCGTTCGAGATGGAGCCTCCATCCGGGCGGGAAACCGAACTGTACGAGTTGTTGAACAAGATGAACGATCAGTGCTGGGCCGGAGCATTCACCTACTGGGCCAACCAGAAACTGATGGTCTATCGTTATGGTCTGGTGCTGGCGGGCGGCCAGATGGCCAGCCCGGAACAGATCGACACAATGATCACCGCCGCAGTGCTGAGCGCCGAGCGTTACTACCCGGCAATCCAGTTGGTCACATGGGGCAACCGTACCCCTGAAGAAGCGATGCAAGTCGCCATTGCAGAGGCTTACGGCCGCGCGTAAAGCTTTGCCCCAAGCCGAATAAGGGGAGGGGCAATCATGGACATGTCACGCATCGCCGAGCAGGGGCTGGTTCTTCTGGGATGCGGCAAGATGGGATCGGCCATGCTCGCCGGATGGTTGGAACATGGCCTTCCTGCGTCCGCCGTCTGGGTAATCGACCCATACCCTTCGGACTGGTTGAAGGCGCAAGGCGTCAATATCAACACCCCGTTGCCCGAAGCTCCGGCCGTGGTGCTGGTTGCCGTTAAGCCGCAGATGATGGGCGATGCGCTGCCCGCGATCAAGGCGCTGGGCGGAGGCCGCAGCCTGTTTGTATCGGTCGCCGCTGGTACGTCCATCGCCACTTTTGAAAGCGTCTTGGGCGACGGAACTCCGATCGTGCGTGCGATGCCGAATACTCCGGCTGCGATCCGGCAGGGAATCACCGCATTGATCGGCAACGGAAATGCGTCGGACGCCAATGTTGCCCTTGCCGAAAACCTGCTGTCCGCAATCGGCGAAACAGTCCGCCTGGACGATGAGTCGCAGATGGACGCGGTGACCGGCCTAAGCGGTTCGGGTCCCGCTTATGTTTTTCATCTGATCGAAACACTGGCCGCCGCCGGTCAGGCGCAGGGCTTACCGCACGAATTGGCAATGAAGCTGGCCAAATCCACCGTAGCCGGGGCAGGGGCGCTGGCTATGGCGGCTGAGGAAGACCCCTCGCAGCTGCGCATCAACGTGACGTCTCCCAATGGTACGACACAGGCCGCACTTGAGGTTCTGATGCACGAAGAATTGGGCTTCCCAGACCTGCTGCACCGCGCGGTCAAAGCCGCAACCGACCGATCCAAGGAGCTGTCCCGTGAGTGAGATTACATTCGACGACTTCCTGAAGGTGGACATCCGCGTGGGGGAAGTGATCCGCGCCGAACCGTACCCCGAAGCTCGCAAACCAGCGATCAAGATGTGGATCGATTTCGGAGAGGAAATCGGCGAACGCAGGACCTCGGCTCAGATCACGGCGCATTACGATCCCTCGACACTGGTGGGCAAGCAGGTGATGGCCGTCGTCAACTTCCCCCCGCGTCAGATTGGCAAGTTCATGTCCGAAGTACTGGTTCTGGGCCTTCCCGATGACAATGGTGAGATCGTTCTGATCGGCCCTGATGGCGAAGTTCCAACCGGTGGGCGGATGCACTGATGAAGCTATTTATCGCCCGCCCGATGACTCGGGCCGTCGAGGCCCGCGCCCGCTTTGAATTCGATGTCGAAATTCGCAGCAGCACCTTGCCGATGACGCCTGACGAGATGCGGCGGGCCTTGGCTGAGTTCGATGTGGTGGTTCCAACGCTAGGCGATCAGTTTTCGGCTGACGTTTTTGCCAAGGTGCCAGAGCCGCGCTGCAAGTTGTTGGCCAATTTCGGCGTGGGATACAACCATATCGATGTGGCGGCTGCGCGTGCCGCGCGCGTTGAAGTCACCAACACGCCCGGCGCCGTAACCGATGCTACGGCGGACATCGCCATGACCTTGCTATTGTCCACCGCCCGCCGCGCGGGCGAGGGCGAACGGCTGGTTCGATCCGGTGACTGGCAGGGGTGGCACCCGACCCAGATGCTTGGGCATCATGTGACCGGTAAGCGTGTCGGGATCGTGGGGATGGGCCGTATTGGTCAGGCGATTGCCTGGCGTTGCCATTTCGGTTTTGAGATGGACGTGGCGTATCAGTCGCGCAGCCCAAAGGAAGTGGAGTTCCCAGCAGAGAACATCCCGAATCTAAAGGAACTGGCCGCAGCGGTCGATTTTCTGGTCCTCGCCGTTCCAGGTGGTGCCGAAACCCGGCACCTTATTGATGCAGAGGTGCTGGAGGCCATGAATCCCTCGGCCATCCTGATCAACATCGCGCGCGGAGAAGTGGTGGACGAGGCCGCCCTGATCGCTGCCCTGCAATCCGGTCAGATCGCGGGCGCGGGTCTTGATGTCTACGAATTTGAACCCGACGTGCCGCAGGTGCTGCGCGATTTGAATAACGTAACGTTACTGCCTCATCTTGGCACCGCGACCGAAGAGGTCCGAACCGACATGGGAAATATGGCGCTGGACAACGTCGCGGCCTTTGTCGCTGGCCGACCGCTGCTCAACCCGGTTTAGTCTCCGACGGCCTCACGCCAATGTCTGCGGCACAACGAGACATAAGTCTCGTTCCCGCCGATCTGGACCTGCGCGCCTTCGGTGATGGCGTTGCCGTTTTCGTCCTGACGGATAACCATCGTCGCCTTGCGCCCGCATTCGCAAATGGTGCGCACTTCGCGCATCTCATCGGCCAGTGCCAGCAAAGCAGCCGAACCCGGAAACAAGCGGCCCTGGAAATCCACCCGTAAACCGTAAGCCAAAACCGGCACTCGCAAGTCGTCTACGGCACGGGCCAGTTGCCAGACTTGTTTTTCCGTCAGAAATTGCGCCTCATCGATAAAGACGCAGGCGATTTCACCTTGATCTAGACGCTGTCTGATCATTGCAAACACGTCATCTTCGGTGGCGAATGTGTCGGCGTCAGCGGAGATTCCGATGCGCGACGCAATCCGCCCGACACCGGCGCGCCCGTCCAGGGCTGCGGTCATCAGGTAGGTGTCCATGCCCCTCTCACGGTAATTGTGCGAGGCCTGCAGCAACACCGTCGATTTTCCCGCGTTCATAGTTGAATAGTTGAAGTAGAGCTTAGCCATGGTCCGGGTCTAAAACGCCAGAACCGGACGGGCAAGTCATCAAACTGCTTGAACAAGCGACGTCGCCGTTATTGTTGCAGAGGTCGAGCGTAAGCCCTTTGGGGATGGATACCCCCGCCTCAACAACAGCGACGCCGTCGGCCAACATGCGGCCTAAACGAAGCAGAGCAAAAAAGCTCTGCGATTACTCATTACCGGCATGAAATGCCGCCACTCACTCACAAAACCCCTGCATATCTGAGGGATAGCCAACATATGACATTTCAATTATGAATCGAGTATGGGAAATTTCGTTTCCCTTTCCCCCACAATGGCAGATGTAGTGGGTGATGCAGGCAATGAAGGTAAAAACATGGCAGATATCGGGGCCTACCTGAAAAAACATACCGAAGCGCTGGTTAAAGACGTGGGAATCGAATCCGCGTGCGAGATCACCGGCAAGTCCAAAGCCACGTTGGGCCGTTACTATTCCGACAATATCGAACATGCCGACCGGTTCATGCCTGTGGACGCAGTTGCGCGACTCGAGGCGGTGTCGAACTTCCCTCACGTCACCTCGGCTCTCGCCGATTTGAAGAACATCACCCTGTCTTATGACGGACGAAACGACGATAGCCCGCGCACTGGTGGCGTGAATTCCGACGTGATCGCGCTGAGCCAACGGTTTGCGATGCTGATGACCGAATATCAGTCCGCGATTGAGGACGGGATCATCACTGTAAACGAAGCCAAACGACTGTTGAAGGAAACCAGCCTGCTGCAACAGGTCTTGTTGGACATGAAACTGCATCTGGAAGAGGAAAGCGTGAGCTGAGGTTCACGCCCGCTGTCCACTCACTGAACGGTCGCATTGCAATCCTTGGTTTCCTGGTGCCGACAAAAATACCAATTGGGAGCGGGTAAGGAAGGCTGCGAAAAAGCTCAAAGAAAGCCATCTGCATTGCCCAAGCCATCAACCGGTGCGGCAAATCTGGGCTTCAAGAGAATACTAGAACCTTGACTGGCAATAAAATGGCTTGCGCCCGAAGAACGATGGCGTTGGCAATGCCCATGCCGTCCACGATCCGGGCAACAAATGCCGACATTCCGGTGATCTCTCCGGATTCGATTTCCTCGGCGCGGCTGGTATAGGCAACACCAACGCAGGAACTGCCCCGCGGAATGCGCTCAACGTGTTTGGGGAATATTGGGCTGAGGAAAGCGGTTACCGTGCCTGGCCGAGCGCGGTCCTGTTGATCCAACAGCGCATCGCCCGGCCGGAATTGCCCGGCAGCGATTGCCCCCTGAACCTCATCAACGACCATTGGGATGACGACCAGTGGTTTCGATGCGCAGGTGATTTCAACCAGCATGCCAGGTTTCACAACACTGGCCGAAATTTGACCAAAGGCCGCCACAAAGCGTCCTTGCCCGGTGGTCTCCGGCACCAAAATACCTGCAGGGCGTAGGATCGGGTTAATGATGTCGCCCGGTTTCAACAGGAATTGCGTCACAGTCCCGTCCACTTCGGCGAATATGGTGGATTTGGCAATTTCATTCTCAGCTTCGCGCAGAACGGCGCGTGCGCTTTCCCGTTGTGCCGGCAAAAGAGTAGTTTGGCGCAGTTTCGCACCGTCGAGCACCGCCATAGCGGCTGTTCGTTGACCATCCGCGCGCGACACTGCGGTCTCCAAGCGTTCCAGTTCCTGTTCGCTGACCACGGTGTCGTTGCGTTCTGCCAGGGCAACACGGCGATTCAGATCGTCCGTTGCCTGCCTCAGATCAGCTTCGGCCGTTTCCAATTGCGCTGTGGCGCCGGCAATCTCAGTCGCGACAAGGCCCAGCGCGGCGTCGATTTCCTCCATCCGTCGCTGCGCGGTTTCCACAGCCGCTTCCTGACGTGTCGTGTCCAGGCGGAAAATCGGATCGCCGGCCTCAACCGCTTCGTTGTTTGCGACATAAACTTCGGCAACACGGCCGGGTCGGTCAGACAGGATCGTCACGGTGCGAAACGGCGCAGATACGTTGCGCGTCGATGGGTGGAAATAGAAAATGATGGTGATCAAAGTGATCGCAAGAATCGCGCAGGCAGTTAGCCCCCAACGAAGCTCGTACCAGATATTGAACAAAGTAAGCTCTTGTCCCCACCGCTTGCCTTGCTTGTAGCGGCGATAAAGATAGTCGGGAACGATCGTGATCAGGGCGGAAAAAAGAAGCTCAAGCATCGTCGGTCTCGGATGCGTGTCTTAGTGGGAAAACCTCGTGCAATGGTACGGCAGCGACAAGGATTGCCGCGATCCAAAAGGCGTTGTTCAAGGTGAACAGCGAAATCAGCCCCAGAACGCCTACCAATTGCATCTGCACTTTGTGAGCGCCGGCCGCCATGCGATCGGGGATGGCCTGAACCGTGAAATAGAGCGCACCGAAACCGAGAAGCACCAACACCAGCAGAAACCCGACGATAACCAGAAAACCATCTGTTTCTCCCGGCGGAGTTACCCAGAATGGAAGTCGTGCCAGTGCTTCATCGGATATGGAACTGTCCATTTGACCCTCCGATTTCGTGACGATCCCGTTAAGGATAACCGCCTAAATCCCGGAAAATCAACGTAGTTCAATGTGGAGCGGGCGTTGGACCGGCCTGTCTCAGCGCAATCTAGCTCGCATGACAACTGGATCAGCAACGGTCCAAAGGACTGACGTCACCCGTGCCGTTTCACGATTACGGAGCCCACCGAATACCCCGCGCCAAACGAGCAGATCAGGCCGACATCCCCGTCCGTCAGGTCTTCGGAGTACTTGGAAAACGCGATGATCGATCCGGCCGAAGACGTATTGGCATAGTCCTGCAGGATGTTGGGTTGTTCACCGACTGCGGGCTCGCGGCCCAGGACCTTTTTGCCGATGAAGTCGTTCATCGTCTTGTTGGCCTGATGCAGCCACAGGCGTTTCAGATCGCCGCTTTCGACACCCTCTGCTTCCATGTGGTCCGAGATGTGCTTGCTGACCATCGGTAACACTTCCTTGAACACCTTGCGGCCGTTTTGCATGAACTGCATGTCACGGCGGTCAACCACGCCGTCTGGGCGCGAACGGCGCAAGAAGCCGTTGTTGTTACGGATATTGTTTGAAAACTCGGTGGCGCAACGTGTCGACAGGATCTCGAAATGCGGGCCTTTCGCGTCTTCGACCCGTTCGATCAGAGTGGCTGTTGCCACATCACCAAAGATGAAATGGCAATCGCGGTCGCGCCATTCCAGATGGCCGGAACAAATCTCGGGGTTCACCACCAATGCAGCGCGGACCGAGCCAGAGCGAACCATGTCCGCAGCTGCCTGAATCCCGAAAGTGGCCGAAGAACAGGCGACATTCATGTCAAAACCGAATCCGTTGATTCCAAGGGCCTGCTGAATCTCAATGGCGACGGCAGGATAAGCGCGTTCGTGGTTTGAGGCGGCGCAGATCACCAGATCGACGTCTACGGCGCTGCGCCCGGCCTGTGCCAGTGCCTTTTTGCAGGCGTCGACCGCCATCTCGGTCATGATGCCCGGTTCATCGTCGCTGCGTTGACGCAGCAAGGGGTGCATCACGTCAGGGTCCAGAACACCGTCCTTGTCCATCACGTACCGTTTTTCGATGCCCGACGCCTTGACGATGAATTCCTCCGAAGAATGCTGCATCGGCTCGATCTCACCCGCCGCAATCGCCTCCGCGTTTTGGTCGTTCATCTTGTCGGCATAGGCGTTGAATGCTTTGACAAGTTCGGCGTTGGTGATGACGTTTTCGGGGGTGAAAACACCGGAGCCGGTGATCGCGGGCGTGTACATGATAGAACCTGAATGTTTCGGATTTGCTCAAAATGCAGCCATAGAAGGGTTTGTTCAAGAGAGGTTGACCCAAGGGAATATTAAAGATTCCGATTAAATCAGCTTCAGTTCTTGAATAGTTCATTTTCCGAAGTATATGCGAAGCCGAAATGGCAAACGGATTCGCCCATGACATACGACGACAGCGCTTTGGTCAGACGTCTCAGCCCCGAAGTGCAGGCAATGATGGGCGTCTACGCACTCTATTGGAAGCTGGAAGAAAGCTTTGACGCTCTTGAGGTCGAGCTGAGCCATCAGGAATGTCACATGATGGTAAAGTTGGATCAACCCAAGCGTATGGGCGTTCTGGCCGCGGACATGTTGACGGTGCCATCGACCATCACGTCGACCGCTGATGCGCTGGAAGAGGCTGGGTATCTGGCACGACAGCGCGACCCCGAAGACCGTCGCGCCTGGTTGCTGGTTCTGACCGATAAAGGTCATGAGATGCGGCAGATGTTGCTGGCAGAAGCGGGGGACTTGTTCCGCCGTGCCTCGGGTCTGGACGCTGACGAGACTGCCGAGTTCGCACGACTGGCCCGGAAGATCCGGGAAAACATAATGAAAACAGGAATTCCTGAGGGATTGAAGAAATGAAACTCTTCTCTGTTCTGAGCGTTGCTCTGACCGTATTTGCCACCTCTGCGATGGCGCAGGATACGGCAAAACCCGTGAAATTGATGGTAGTCGAGGAAACCTCACCAGGTTTCTCGCGCCAGTTCTTTGGCCGCGTCGCTGCGCGGCAGACGGTCGACCTGGCGTTTCAGGTTGCCGGGCAGATTGTCGAAATGCCGGTGACCGAAGGCTTTGTGATCCCCAAGGGCGAATTGATCGCACAACTGGATCAGGAACCGTTTCAGCGCCGTTATGACCGGGCTGTGCTGCAAAAGGATCAGGCGGATCGCACCGTCGCCCGCCTGTCGCGCTTGCGCGGCACAACCGCCAGTCAGGTGGCCGTGGATGACGCGGAAACCGAGGCACAGCTGGCGGATATTGCTGTTCGCGACGCTGAATACGACCTGAAACATGCTACGCTGACGGCGCCTTTTGACGCTCTGGTCTCGCGCCGCACGGTCGAATCCTTCACCACCGTTTCCGCAGGCGCTCCGATCGTGCGTATCCACGATATGTCCGAACTTCGGATCGAAGTGGACGTTCCGGAAATTCTGTTTCAGCGCTCTGGGCAGGAAGACGATATCTCGATCACCGCGAAATTTCCGGTCAGCGACGAAGTCTTTCCGCTGCAAATCCGCGAGTTTGACGCGGAATCGTCCAGCGTGGGGCAAACGTTCCGCATTCAGTTCGGCCTGACCCCGCCCGAGGGGCTGCAGATTTTGCCGGGATCGTCGGTAACCGTGAACGTTCAGGTTCAGGACAGCCGGACCGGAATCGTTGTTCCGGCCACCGCGATCGTTTCCGACGCAAACGGTGACCTGGGTGTCATGGTGTTTTCGCCAGTAGGAGCCGACGAAGGGACGGTGCGCCTAGTGCCGGTGACCATCGAACCGACACAGACAGGCGAGGTCCGGGTTCTGACCGGCTTGAAGGACGGCGATGAGATCGTCGTTGCAGGCGGCGGGGCGTTGACCGACGGTCAAGCCGCGCGCCGTTTTGCCGGCTTTGCAAACTGAAGGGCGGATCGATGAACATTGCGCGCGCATCCATTGATCGCCCGATCTATACGTGGCTAATCATCCTGATCGCCTTGTTTGGCGGTATCTGGGGTTTCCTTTCGCTCGGGCGTCTTGAAGACCCGGCCTTCACCATCAAGAACGCGGTCATCGCGACCCAGTATCCTGGGGCAACAGCCGAGCAGGTGGCGCTGGAAGTGTCGGAGCCATTGGAATCCGCCATCCAGCAAATGGGTGAGGTCGATACGATCACATCCGTGAACCAGCCTGGCTTGTCTCTGATCGAGGTTGAGATCAAATCGACCTATGATGGCACCGAACTGCCGGAGATCTGGACCAAACTGCGCGCCAAGGTGCGTGATACGGCGCGCGGCCTGCCTTCTGGTGTGCAGCAGCCGTTGGTCAACGACCGGTTCGGAGACGTGTTTGGACTGTTTTATGCCGTGACCGCCGATGGATTTTCAGACGCCGAAAAGCACGAGTTGTCGACCTTCCTGCGGCGTGAGTTGCTGACCGTCGAAGGAGTGGCAGATGTCGAGGTGATGGGCTTGCCGCAAGAGGCGATCTTCGTCGAGCCCGATCTGGCTATCTCGGTGAACCAGAACGTGCCGCTGCAGGCGATCAACGAAGCCATTGCAAATGCGGATTCCGTGAATGCATCGGGCTCGGTCCGGTCGGAAAATGACCGTACGACCATCCTGACTGCGGAAGGGTCGGACAGTGTTTCGGCGATTGCGGGCCTGTCGGTTGGCTCGCAAGGGCAGGTGATAAACCTGTTCGACATGTCCGACGTCTATCGCGGTCGTCAGACAGACCCGGAGGTGATGATCCGGTTCAATGGTGCCGAAGCTTTCACGCTGGGCATTGCGGGCCTCTCTACCGAGAACATTGTCGAGGTGGGTAAACGCGCGGATGAAAAATTCACCGAGTTGGACTCGCAAATCCCGTTTGGTGTGGAAATCCTGCCCATCTACCAACAGCACGTGGTGGTCGAGCAGGCCTCGAACGACTTCCTGGTGAACCTTGCGATGTCCGTGACCATCGTGGTCGTCGTGCTGGCGCTGTTCATGGGCTGGCGCGCGGCTGTTGTCGTTGGCTCGACCCTGTTGTTGACCGTGGTTGGGACACTTCTTTTCATGTCGATTTTCTCGATCGAGATGGAGCGGATCTCGCTAGGCGCCTTGATCATTGCGATGGGTATGCTGGTGGACAACGCTATCGTTGTCGCCGAAGGGATGCAGATCGCCATGATGCGCGGCAAGAACTCGCGGGATGCCGCGGATGAGGCCGCGTCCAAAACGCAAATCCCGCTGCTGGGCGCCACGGTCATCGGGATCATGGCCTTTGCAGGCATTGGTCTCAGCCCGGACGCGACAGGTGAGTTCCTGTTCTCGTTGTTTGCCGTAATCGCAATCTCACTGTTGCTGAGCTGGGTTCTGGCCCTGACAGTAACGCCGCTGCTTGGCCACTATTTTTTCAAGCAGGGCAAGGAAGGGGCAGTGGACGCATATGGCGGGATCATGTTCCGTATCTACGGGAGCATCCTGCAATGGGCGCTTCGGTTCCGCTGGCTGGTCGTTGCCGGTCTGGTCGGCATCACGGTCGCGTGTTTTGCCGGGTTCGGTCTGGTGAAACAGCAGTTCTTCCCGGATTCGAACACGCCTCTGTTCTTCGTGCACTACAAACTGCCGCAAGGCACGCCCATAGCGCGTACCTCCGAAGACATGGCCGTGTTTGAGGAATGGTTGAACAAGCGCGATGATGTTGTCGCCGTAACTACGTTCGTTGGGCAGGGCGCAACTCGGTTCCTGCTGACCTATTCGGCGGAGAAACCGAACCCGAGTTATGGACACATGATCATCCGCACGGAAACTCTGGACGACATCCCGGCGCTGCAGGCTGATCTCGAGGCGTTCGGATCGGCGCAATTCCCTGAAGGCGAGTTTCGAACCAAACGTCTGATCTTTGGCCCCGGTGGCGGCGATCCCATTCAGGCCCGGTTCTCGGGTAGTGATCCGGCTGTACTTAGGCAGCTTGCGGACGAGGCTATCCTGCGGATGCGCGGCGCCTCAGATAATGTTTTGCATGTCTATCAGGACTGGCGTGAGAAAGAGCTGGCGGTTCAGCCCATCTATGCGACCGAACGCGCGCAAACTGCTGGCGTGACCCGTGAAGATATCGCCGGAACGCTGCAGTTTTCCACCGACGGGGTCAGAGCGGGTGTTTTCCGTGAACGCGATCGCCTGATCCCGATCATTATCCGCCGGCCAGCGGACGGGGATTACTCGATCGTCGATCAGGTGGTGTATTCGGACCAGTCAGAAAAGTTTGTGCCAATCGAACAAATGGTCGACGGGTTCGAATACCAATCCCTCAACACGCTGGTTCACCGCCGTGACCGGGTGCTGACCATCACTGTTGGGGCTGAAATCCCGGTGGGAATGACGGCGGCTCAGGTTCATTCGGAAGTACGCGCTGCCATCGAAGAGATGGAGCTGCCTGCGGGTTACCGCATGGAATGGGGTGGCGAGTTCGAAAACGCTGGTGAGGCAAACGAAAGTCTGGGCCGTCAGTTGCCAGTAAGCCTGCTGATTATGGTGTTGATTTCGGTGTTGATCTTCAACGCGGTCCGTCAGCCGATCATCATCTGGCTGCTGGTGCCGATGTCTGTCAACGGTGTCGTCATCGGCTTGCTGGGCACCGGTCTGCCGTTCACGTTCACGGCGCTGCTGGGCTTGCTCAGCCTGTCAGGGATGCTGATCAAGAATGGTATCGTTCTTGTCGAGGAAATCGATCTGGTTCGCGAGACCGGCAAAGGTTTGCGTGAGTCGATCATCGAAGCTTCGGTCTCGCGTCTGCGTCCGGTCATGTTGGCGGCGATCACCACCATTCTGGGTATGGCGCCGCTGCTGACAGATGCGTTTTTCAAGTCCATGGCGGTGACGATCATGGGTGGTCTGGCCTTCGCAACGATCCTGACGATGGTCGCGGCACCTGTTTTCTACTTGATTTTCTTCGCGCGGGACGAGAAACGTGAACTGAAAGCCGCAGCGGCCTAAGCAAAACCCCAAAACCGTTCAAACCCGGCCGGTGACTTATCCGGTCGGGTTAAGTGACCAGTCGACACGGTCAAATGCCGCCCGCGTTTCGGGTGCCAGTTCGTAGTTGGATAACGCATTGGCGTCATAGTTCCGCCAGGCGCTCGACGTGATCGCCTTGCAGTGCCAGATACCGCTGTCTTTTGGAGTGATGAGGCTGCCACGCGACCTTAGCAACCCGATCGTGTGGACATGCCACGATGTGAACCAAAGCGGCCCCGAAGGCGCGATACAATACTTGGCCCTGCACAGCCCGTCTCCGGGTAATTTGCGGATATGATCAGAGTGCCGGAAGCTTTCGGTTCGGCCTGCATCCGGGTATCGCCATTCCACGCCCAGACGCACGAAACCGGTTGGCCGCTTTTGGGCCAGGTCAAAGATTCTACCGTTATTGCACCAGACCAGTTCATCAATGTCGCATTGCAGAACAGCGCGCGCGCCCGAGAGGAACCGCAAGCGTGCTATGTTCAGCAGCGAGGTCTGCAAAAACATCGTGTTGAAGCGCGTCTTGCCTTTCCTGTCTTGTGAAACAACACCGTACCGAAACGGGGCAGACAGAACGATGGGGTTGCTGATACCGCCCCGCCTTAGCGCCTCGCGGATGTCATCCAGACCATACTGGGACGAGGCATTGTCGAAGAACAACATCTGCTCCAGCCCATGTTCCTGGCAATGGTACCGAGCGAAATCCTCGATCCAGATCAGATTGTTGTCACGTGAAAGGGTGACGGCCACATTTTTGCCCGTGAAAGGGGCCGAATCTTGCCGGGCCGAATTCACCAGAGATTCAACCCGTGACCCACCCCATTCGAACGCCAGTGTTTTAGGTTTTTGAGGTTCGCTGATTATCAGGGCATCGTAGAATTCATGCGGTTTCAGGCGGACTTTTCTGACCTTTTTGCCATCCAGAAGAAACCGACCTTCGCGGATAACGTCATACAGGCCAAACAGTTTGGGGCAGATGATCGTCAGGCGGCCTTTGTCCCAGAATGCGTCATACCAGAATGTGTCATAGTCGTAGACGTGTTCAGTATAGTCCGGGCCGGTATGGCCCGGCTTCATCTCGCGCCGCAGCCCGAGTTCCGTCAGGCTACTGGAGGCAAGAACGGGATGGCTCTGCTCGGTCAATGTCGTTGCCTTTAATCCTGCGGCGAATTCACATCGCCTTGCGCCTAGATCGCCGGCGCAGCGGCGTGGCTTGCGACGGCTTGTTTAGTCACCCGAATTCTTTACCGGGTCATAATGATAGAAAAAACACGAAAGCTTGTTCCCGTCGGGGTCGCGCAGATAAGTGACATAGAAATCAGGTGCGTAATAGTCCCTTGTTCCCGGCGCGCCCGCATCCGTACCACCATGTTTCAGTCCTGCGGTGTGAAACTGCCTGACTTTGGCGGCGCTTTGGACAGGGAACGCGATCATCGTCCCGTTGCCCACATTGGCGGGCTGGCCGTCAAAAGGCGTGCAGACCCAAAACCCTGTTCCAGCGTCCGGATCGGTGCCCCAGCCTGCGCGGTTCTTGGTCCATCCCGGAAGGCGCGGCTGTTCCAGAACAGAGAATATCGCGTCGTAAAACCGAATGGCCCGTGGCAGGTCGTTGGTTCCATAGGTGGTGTAAAGGCGCACGGTTCCTCCGCTTGGCTTGGGGCAGAACCATGTGCCTATTCAGCGGCGAGGCAAAGCGAAAACGGTTAGAAAGTCTGTCTCAGATCAATGGGATCAAAGGGACATCACACGCTGCAAGCGTCATCAGGGCGGCCAATACCATAAATCTACGCATTTGTTCTTTCCTTCTGCTCGTTTGCAGAAAAGATGCGCGCCCGAAGACATAAGGTCAACGGGCGCGCGAAACGTTCAGGTCTGCAAGCAAGTTCAGGCCGATCAGCCCTGCAGCGATTTCACCTCGACATCTCCTTCGGCCTGCGCCTTGATCGCCAAAGCAGCGGCATGGCTTGCAGCGGCAGTCGTGTAGTAGGGGATCTTGTCGTACAGAGCGATGGACCGGATGGCCTTGCTGTCCTCGACCGCCTGCGCACCTTCGGTGGTGTTCATCAGCAGCTGTACCTGACCGTCTTTCAACATGTCGACCACGTCCGGACGGCCCTCATAGACCTTGTTGACGACCTCACAGGTAACGCCCTGTTCCTCAAGCCAGCTTTGCGTGCCACGTGTCGCGACAAGCGAGAAGCCCTGCTCGGTCAGAACCTTCGCGGCCTCGAGCATGGCCGAACCTTTGTCGGCGTCCTTGATCGAGATGAAGGCACGGCCCGACGAAGGCAGAACCATACCTGCGCCCATTTGCGCCTTCAGAAAGGCGCGCGGGAAGTCGCGGTCCCAGCCCATGACTTCGCCTGTAGAACGCATCTCGGGGCCGAGGATCGTATCGACGCCGGGAAAACGGGCGAATGGCAGCACGGCCTCTTTCACCGAGAACCACGGCATATCCGGGTCGGCCAGAGTCATCTGGTCGGCGATCTTGGTGTCCTGACCTTCTTTGTAGGCTGGGCGCTGCGGGAAATTCGAGAGTTTCTCACCGGCCATGACGCGCGCGGCGATCGATGCAATCGCACTGTCGGTGGCTTTCGCGACAAACGGCACGGTACGCGAGGCGCGCGGGTTCACCTCGATCAGGTAGATCTCATCATCCTTGATCGCGAACTGGACGTTCATCAGACCCACGACGTTCAGCGCCTTGGCCAGTTTGAACGCCTGATCCTTGATCTGCTCGATGATCTCTTTCGAAAGCGAATAGGGCGGCAGCGAACAGGCAGAGTCGCCCGAGTGAACACCGGCCTCTTCGATGTGCTGCATGATGCCCGCAACGTGTACGTCAGTGCCGTCGCACAGCGCATCCACGTCCAGCTCTACCGCGCCAGCCAGATAGCTGTCCAGTAGAACGGGGCTGTCACCGGAAACCACCACGGCCTCGTTGATGTAGCGCCGGAGCTGATCCATGTCGCGGACAATTTCCATTGCGCGACCACCCAGAACGTAGGAGGGGCGGATCACCAGCGGGAAGCCGATCTCTTCGGCAATTTCCAGCGCCTGCTCATCGGTCGAAGCGATGCCGTTCTTCGGCTGTTTCAGGCCCAACTCGTTAACCAGCGCCTGGAAGCGTTCACGGTCTTCGGCCAAATCGATCGCGTCCGGCGTGGTGCCGAGGATCGGAATACCTTCTTCTTCCAGCGCGTTTGCAAGTTTCAGCGGGGTCTGGCCGCCGAATTGAACGATGACGCCGTGCAGCGTGCCGTTTTCCTGTTCCTTCGTCAGGATTTCCATGACGTGTTCGAAGGTCAGCGGCTCGAAATACAGGCGGTCCGAGGTGTCATAGTCGGTCGACACGGTCTCGGGGTTGCAGTTGATCATGATGGTTTCATAACCCGCTTCGGTCAGCGCGAAGCAGGCATGACAGCAGCAATAATCGAACTCGATGCCTTGACCGATCCGGTTCGGGCCGCCGCCAAGGATGACAACCTTTTTACGGTCAGACGGGCGTGCCTCGCACTCAACCTCACCCATCATAGGGGCCTCATAGGTCGAGTACATGTAGGGAGTCTGCGCCTCGAACTCGGCCGCGCAGGTATCGATGCGTTTGAACACCGCGGTGACGCCAAGGTTTCGACGGGCGCGGCGTACGTTATCCTCGTCGCGGCCAGTCAGGTTGCCCAGACGCGCGTCAGTGAAGCCCAGCATCTTCAGTTTGCGGATGCCTTCCTCGGTGACGGGCAGGCCGTCTTTGCGGACCTGACGTTCCGCGTCGATGATCTCGCGGATGCGGGCCAGGAACCACGGGTCGAACTTGGTGACGCCAAATATCTCGTCATCGGTCAGACCGTGGCGCATGGCTTGCGCTATGGTGCGCAGACGGTCAGGCGTTTGTTGACTGATTGCCTTGATCACTGCAGCCTTGTCGTCGGCTTCGTCCCAGAGGCCGACATTCAGGCCGGGGATTTCGACCTCATCAAATCCGGTCAGGCCCGATTCCATCGAGGCCAGTGCCTTTTGCATTGATTCGTGGATCGTGCGGCCGATCGACATGGCCTCACCCACCGATTTCATCGCGGTGGTCAGGTAGGGTTCCGAGCCGGGGAACTTTTCGAAAGCGAATTTCGGGATCTTGGTGACAACGTAATCGATGGTCGGTTCGAACGAGGCCGGTGTGACCTTGGTGATGTCGTTGTCCAACTCGTCCAGTGTGTAGCCCACGGCAAGCTTGGCCGCGATCTTGGCAATCGGGAAACCGGTCGCTTTTGAGGCCAGCGCCGAAGACCGTGACACGCGCGGGTTCATCTCGATCACGACCATCCGGCCATCAACCGGGTTGATCGCCCACTGCACGTTCGAACCGCCAGTTTCGACACCAATTTCGCGCAGCACGGCAATCGAGTGATTGCGCATGATCTGGTATTCTTTGTCAGTGAGAGTCAGGGCAGGGGCAACAGTGATCGAGTCACCCGTATGCACGCCCATCGGGTCAATATTCTCGATCGAACACACGATAATGGCGTTGTCAGCGGTGTCGCGCACCACCTCCATCTCGTATTCTTTCCAACCAAGCAGGCTTTCATCGATCAGGATCTGACCCACGGGCGAGGCATCCATGCCCGAGCGGCAAATATGTATATAATCTTCGCGGTTGTACGCCACGCCGCCGCCAGTGCCGCCCAGTGTGAAGGCAGGACGGATAATGGCTGGCAGACCAACTGTTTCAAGTGTCTCCAGCGCCAGCGCCACGCCCGCGTCCAAGTCTTTTTTGCCGGTGCCGTCCTTGGGCGCAGTCACGATTTCGGCCTTGGGGTTTTCGATACCCAAGCGATCCATCGCCTCGCGGAACAGGGCGCGGTCTTCGGCCATTTCGATGGCGTCGCGCTTGGCACCAATCATTTCGACATTGAACTTGTCCAGCACACCCATCTCTTCCAGCGCCAGCGAGGTGTTCAGACCGGTCTGGCCGCCCATTGTGGGCAACAGGGCGTCAGGGCGTTCTTTCTCGATGATCTTGGCGACAACTTCGGGCGTGATCGGTTCGATGTAAGTCGCGTCTGCCAGCCCGGGGTCGGTCATGATGGTTGCAGGGTTTGAGTTCACCAGTATGACCCGGTATCCTTCTTCCCGCAGCGCCTTGCAGGCCTGAGCGCCGGAATAGTCGAACTCGCAAGCCTGACCGATAACAATGGGGCCCGCCCCGATGATCATGATCGACTGGATGTCGGTTCTTCTCGGCATGGCCTGGTTCCTTCGATTGTCCGCGAGTCAGGGCGCACCCCAAGCGCCCAAATTGTCCTGCGTTATAGGGACCGCGCGAAAAGGTTCAAGAGGTATCGGAAACGAGGACGAAATTGCCGCTTTCCCCTCTTCCCCTTGCCGCCGTATCCTCTATATCGCGCTGCACGGCAAATGAGGATGCACGTGCGTATTCGTTTCGATCAGGGGCCGGCCGGGCCAGGAACCAGTTTTGACCGGCCAGTCAAGGTGATCCGCGCCGACAATGCGGAGGACGTGCCCCAGGCGATGGCGGCGCTGGATGAGGTGCGCGCTGACGGTGCGTGGCTGGCGGGCTATGCCAGTTATGAGTTGGGCTATGCCCTTGAACCTCGTCTTTCCGACCGAATGCCAACCGGACGCAGACTGCCTTTGTTGTGCTTTGGGGTTTATGACCACCCTGCGCAACGCGAGCTTCCCGCCGTAGCCGGTGGTGTTACCCTTTTTGAACCGCGCTGGGACGAAGCGAGGTACACGCGCGCCTTTCGGCATGTGCATGACGCCATCGAGGCAGGGGACATTTATCAGGCCAACCTGACCTTTCCGATAGATATGACCGTGGAAGGGAACAGTGCCGCGCTCTACGCTGCGCTTGCGCAGGGACAGCCTGTGGGTCACGGCGCGCTTGTTCAGCAGGAAGATTTGCCGGATCTGCTAAGCCGGTCGCCCGAGCTTTTCTTTCGCACCGATGCGGATCGGCGCATTGAGACACGTCCGATGAAAGGCACGCAACCTCGCAGCGATGACATGGCAGAGGATGCCCGCCGCCGTGCGTTCCTGTCGACCGACGAAAAGAACAGGGCCGAGAACCTGATGATCGTTGATCTGCTGCGCAACGATATCAGCCGCGTCGCGCTGCCCGGATCGGTCAAGGTGCCCGAGCTGTTCAAGGTCGAAACCTATGCCACGGTGCATCAGATGATCTCACTGGTGCAGGCGCAGTTGCATATGGGGGCAGAGTTGTCAGACATTCTGACGGCGTTGTTCCCCTGCGGTTCGATCACCGGCGCGCCCAAGATCCGGGCGATGGAAATTCTGGCGGATCTGGAGCCCTGGCCGCGCGATGTTTATTGCGGCGCTATCGGTTGGGCAGCGCCTGACGGGCGATCGGAGTTCAATGTGGCGATCCGAACGCTGATGGTCGAAGAAGGCGCAGCCACCCTGAACGTCGGTGGGGGCGTTGTGTGGGACAGCACAGCCCCTTCGGAATACGAGGAAGCGTTATGGAAAGCCCGCTTTGCCCACCAGCTGACCCTGACTTCCGCCTGATAGAAACTCTGGCCTTTCGGCCGGGGGAGGGTTTTGTTCGCGGGGAACGGCATCTCGCGCGTATGGCACGATCGGCTGCAGCTTTTGATATGCCGTTCGACGCGGCGCAAGCGATAGCCAAGCTTGAAGGGGTGACTGGCCAATCACCTCTCAGGTGTCGTCTTACATTGGCGGGCGATGGTCAAATTGATGTAACAACCGGTCCTTTGGCTGATAACCCTCCGGTCTGGCGTTTGGTTGTGGCTGAAACGCGGCTGTCGACGGCAGATGTTTGGCTGAGGCACAAGACAACTAAACGCGTAATATATGATACAGCCCGCGCATCACTACCCAAAGGCATAGACGAGCTTCTGTTTCTAAATGAGCGCGATGAACTATGCGAAGGAACAATCACCAACCTGTTCGTGCACATGACGGACGGAAGCCGTCTGACCCCAAAGCTCACCTGCGGTTTGCTCCCGGGGATCCTGCGAGAAGAATTGCTTGATAATAAACAGGTTACCGAATCCGTCTTGTCCTTGACCGATCTGCAAAACGCGGAAAAACTCTATGTCGGGAATTCCTTGCGTGGCCTGATCCGGGCGGAGTTGGCGGTATTGTGAGCAAACAAAGCGATTGGGCGGACACCACGACGCATAACCAGCGGCTGAGGTTGGAGTTCGGGTTGTTCTTCATCGTTGCGCCGGTGCTGATCGCCGTCTTCTTCCCCCCCAACTGGATGTTTCCGTCGCTGTTCACCTTCACGGCCATCGGTATCCTCCTGCTGCATTTCACGCCCGGCTTTGCCTGGGCCGAGTTGCGATACAACTGGCTTAACTGGTCGTGGCGCGAACTCGCCATCTTCAGTGTTGCCATGACCGCGTTTTGCACATTGGTCGTCATGACGATGCGACCGGATGCTGCATTTCGCATGCTTCTCTACAGGCCGGAATTTCTGGCCGTGATATGGATTGGCTACCCGCTATTGTCAGCTCTGCCGCAAGAGCTGCTGTTTCGGTCGCTGTTCTTCCGCCGCTATCATGCGATCCTGCCGAACGGACGGGCGGCCTACCTATTGAACGCGTCCCTGTTTTCGATGGCTCACCTCATGTACTGGAGTTGGATCGTCGCCATCATGACCTTTGGCGGCGGGTTGCTGTTCACCTGGGCCTACCGCAAGCGCGGGTCGTTTTTCTATGCGGTCCTGCTGCACGCGATCGCCGGGAACATCATCTTTGCCGCCGGTCTGGGCATCTATTTCTATTCAGGCAACGTTCAAAGGCCGTTTTGACGGCGCGACCTGCCTTGACTTTCCAAGCCTGACAGGGTGTATCGGCGCGACGAATTCTGCGCCCGAAGGGATATGATCCATGCACGCCTATCGCAGCCACACCTGCGCCGCACTGACCGCCGCCAATGTTGGTGAAACCGTCCGCCTGTCCGGTTGGGTGCATCGCGTACGAGATCACGGTGGCGTCCTGTTCATCGACCTGCGCGACCATTTCGGCGTCACTCAGGTTCTGTGCGACGGCGATAGCGCGGCATTTGCTGAGTTGGAGAAAGTCCGCTCCGAATGGTGTATCCGCATCGACGGCACCGTCAAAGCGCGCGACCCCGAGTTGGTGAACCCGAAGCTGCCCACCGGCGAGATCGAAGTTTACGTGCGCGAATTGGAAGTGCTGGGTGCCGCTGACGAGTTGCCTCTGATGGTCTTCGGCGATCAGGAATACCCTGAAGAAACCCGTCTGCGCTATCGCTACCTGGACCTGCGCCGTGAGGCGATGCAGCAGAATATGACCCTGCGCTCGGACGTTGTCGCCTCGATGCGAAAACGCATGTGGGATCAGGGCTTCCGCGAGTACCAGACGCCGATCATCACCGCATCGTCGCCGGAAGGCGCGCGTGACTTCCTGGTGCCGTCGCGCCTGCATCCGGGCAAGTTCTACGCTCTGCCTCAGGCCCCGCAGCAGTTCAAACAGCTGATCATGGTGTCGGGCTTCGACAAATATTTCCAGATCGCGCCGTGCTTCCGTGACGAAGACCCGCGTGCCGACCGCTCGCCCACCGATTTCTACCAGCTCGACCTCGAGATGTCGTTTGTGGAACAGCAGGACGTGTTCGACACCATCCAACCCGTGCTGACAGGTGTCTTCGAAGAATTCGGCGGTGGCCGCAAGGTCGATCAGGAGTGGCCGCAGATCTCCTACAAGGACTCGGCTCTGTGGTACGGCACCGACAAGCCCGACCTGCGCAACCCTATTAAAATGCAAGTTGTCTCCGAGCATTTCCGGGGATCTGGCTTCGCGATTTTCGCGAAGCTGTTGGAGCAGGAAGGTACCGAAATTCGCGCCATCCCTGCACCGACCGGCGGTAGCCGTAAGTTCTGCGACCGCATGAACGCCTTTGCTCAGAAGGAAGGTCTGCCCGGTATGGGTTACATCTTCTGGCGTGATCAGGGCGAAGGCATGGAGGCCGCGGGTCCGCTGGCCAAGAACATCGGCCCCGAGCGCACCGAGGCGATCCGTCAGCAGCTGGGTCTGGGCGTCGGTGATGCGGCATTCTTCCTGGGTGGCAAGCCGAAAGCCTTTGAAAAGGTCGCCGGCAAGGCGCGCGATGTGATCGGTGAGGAACTGAACCTGACCGAGAAAGACCGCTTTGCCTTTGCCTGGATCGTGGATTTCCCGATCTATGAGCAGGACGAAGAAACAGGCGCGATCGACTTTGAGCATAACCCATTCTCGATGCCGCAAGGTGGTATGGAGGCTCTGAACGGCAATCCGCTGGACGTGCGCGGCTATCAGTACGATCTGGCCTGCAACGGGTATGAGCTGGTCTCGGGCGCGATCCGGAACCACAAACCCGAGATCATGCTGAAGGCCTTCGAACTGGCCGGTTACGGCGAAGATGAAGTGAAAAGCCGCTTTGGCGCTCTCTTCAACGCGTTCCACTACGGCGCGCCGCCGCACGGTGGTTGTGCTGCGGGGATCGACCGTATCGTGATGCTGCTGGCCGATGAGGCGAATATCCGCGAGGTCATGATGTTCCCGATGAACCAGCGTGCCGAGGATCTGATGATGGACGCGCCATCTGATCCGACCTCGGATCAGTTGATGGAACTGGGTCTGAGAATTATCCCTCAGGATTGAGCATAAGAAAACCCGCTGCAATATCTGCAGCGGGTTTTTCAATTGGTTGGTGGTCCGCCAGCCGTCCTGCGCGGTGATTTCCACGACCTACCTGAATGCGCGCCAAGTCCGCGAAAGCGTTGCCTACTTGAACAGGTCTTCCAATGACTTTCGACTGGTGCGAATATTCCTCGCCGTTGCGCGAGTTTGCCAGTAGACCCACAAACATAGGATCGTGGCGGTTACAAAATATGCAGTCACCATCTCAGATCGCCTCGCGCTGTTCCAGACGGTTCTGTACGATACCGGCGACCTGAGCCGCCACGGCGGTCACAGGCGTGCCCCCGGCGCGGGACTCGGCGAGCCTTTGCGCAGCTTCGGCCAGAACCGTATCCTCGGCATCTCGTGCGACGCCTCGTAGGAATTGCGCCGCGTAGTCCAGTGTGCGCTGGTCATTTGGTCCGGCCAGAACATCGGCGATGTGCGCCATGTCGTCCTGATAGGCCATTGGGTCGGGCCGAATGATTTCGTTCCGGACGGCGTGCAGGCTGCTGGGGCGGCGATCTTCGGGCAAGCGTTCGAGAATGGATGTCTGGAAATACGCCAACGACTTGAGCGGTTTGACCAGAAAGCCGTCCGCACCGGCCCTGAGCGCAGTTCGTTCCGTATGGTCATCCCCGGACATGCCAAGAATGGCCCCGATACGGAGTGTGGCTTCGGACAACTCAGCAATGAGGTCAGCGCCGGACCCATCAGGCAGTCCCATGTCCACAAGGATGACCGAGGGGCGATAAATCTGCAGGTGCCGCCGCGCCGACTGCAGGCAATCCGCACGTCTGATGCGCGCGCCGCTGTGCAGGCACATCAACCGGATGGCGTCGCAGACATAGCGACTGTCTTCCACAACCAGAATGGTTTGTCCCAGCAGGGGCCGCGTGGCGGTCGGCTGCGCGGGGGAGGCGAAGGGGCTCGAATCGTCCATGGCAGAACTCCTAATCAGCAAATGCCTCACGCTAGGAACTTCTGGCTAACACGGCGTTAACGGCAATTTGGCGCACTTGTCCTTTGCCCGAACAGCCCCCATAACCGCTGCAACGCAGAACAGAGGAGAGTTCCATGATTGGTCGTCTGAACCACGTCGCCATTGCCGTTCCTGATCTTGAGGCCGCGTCCGAGCAATACCGCAGCGCGCTGGGCGCCAAAGTCGGTGCCCCGCAGGACGAACCCGATCATGGCGTGACCGTGGTGTTCATCGAACTGCCCAACACCAAGATCGAACTGCTCTATCCGCTGGGCGATGACAGCCCGATCAACGGGTTTCTGGAAAAGAACCCCGCAGGCGGCATCCACCATGTCTGCTACGAAGTCGAGGATATCATCGCCGCACGTGATCACCTGAAGGAAACTGGCGCGCGCGTGCTGGGTTCGGGCGAGCCCAAGATCGGTGCCCACGGCAAGCCTGTACTGTTCCTGCATCCCAAGGACTTTAACGGCTGCCTGGTCGAGCTAGAACAGGTTTAACCAAACCCCGGAGGGGATGAAATGACGATTACTGCTGCTGCGGTCCTGTTTGCCGTGATCTGGTTCATGACCCTGCTTGTGGTGCTGCCGATCCGCATCAAGACGCAGGGTGATCTGGGGGACATCGTACCCGGCACTCATTCGGGCGCGCCGGAAGTGCATCACATGAAGAAAAAGATGTGGATCACCACCGGTATCTCGGTGGTGCTCTGGGCCATTATCGCGGGGATCATCATTTCAGGTTTGATTTCAGTGCGCGACTTCGATTGGTTGAACCAGTTGGAGCCGCGAGGTTAACTGTCAGGCCATTGAGCCTGACAGTTTGTGGTAAATATGCGTGAACGTGGCGGCCCCTATGATCGGGATCACGAGGTTCACCAGCGGAACCGACAGCGGTATTGCCATCAACGTTCCCGCCAGCCAGATAGTCGCGGTATGTTTGGCACGCAGTTTTCGCGCGCCTTCGCGGCCAACGCGCCGCATCGCTGCAAGTGTGAAGTACTCGCGCCCCAGCAGGAAGCCGTTCAAGCCCCAGAAGATGAACGGGGCGAGAGGCGTAAAGATCGCATACAGGATCAGGGCGAACAGGTTGGCAACGACCAGAACGCCCATGAAGCTAAGCCCATCGCGCACGCTTTCGCTGAATGGAATACCGGGTACAGCGGGCAAAGAGGGGTAGTGCTTGTCCTCAACGGCCTGCGCGACCTCTTCAAGAAACATCGACGTAATAGCGGATGCTACCGGAACCATTAGGAACACCGGTAGAATCAGAACAACAAAGATGCCGGAGTAATTAAGGACGTCGTTCAGCCAGGGAACCGCGCCGACAAAGGGCAGGGATATCTCATCACCCGACAGCCTGTTGATCAGCCAGATTGCCGCCGCGCAGGCAGCGACCAGAAGCACGATCGTCAGCCCGACGCCACGTAGCAGGACAGCCCGGAACTTTGGATCTCCGATCTGGCCCAGCGCAGCGAAAAAGGCATTCAGTATCATCATTCCGAGGCCCATTCGGTAAGCGCTGCCACATCGGGGCGCGGGCGTTCCGGAGGCGCTGAACCCTCGGTCGCAATATGGATCAAGCCGGCGACACGTTCATTATCTTTCAGCCCGAACGCATGGCGGCAGAAATCCCGGTCATGTGTCTGCCAGCCCGACAACCAGTTGGCGCCCCAACCCGCGGCAAGTGCGGCGTTCAGAAGGGCAAGGCAAACTGCTCCGGCAGAATAGGTCTGCTCGATTCCAGGTACCTTTTCAGACGGTTTTTGCACTTCGATCACGGCGACAGCCAGATGGCCCATGTCGAACTGACTGCGGGCTTTGGCGATGTCTTCCGCCGACTTTCCCAATGCAGCACCACACTCCTCAGTCAACCTGGCCAAACGGGGCATCGCGCCTTTTTCCAGCACGATAAAGCGCCAGGGTTCCAGCTTGCCATGATCCGGGCTGCGCGCGGCGGTTGTCAGAAGGGGCAGCAACTGTTCCCGCGTTGGCGCAGGGTCTACCAGCGTTTTCGCGGGGCGGGACCGGCGCGTTTTCAGAAACTCAAGGGCGGCCGGTTTTTTCAAGGACATATGTTAACTTCCTTTACATGGGCGGTTGTGTATGTGGTTGAACATCTGGCGGGTTTCAAGAGCAAGCGGCTGGATGCAGGGGATCAATTTCACTCCCTGGACATTCGTGCAAGTGTGTTTGGGAAAAAGAGGGGTAAGATGGCCAAGCCAAAGTTGCGCAATGTGCCGGATCTGAAAACGCGCGCCGTGCCGGGCGACGCGATTCAGGTCAAAGTCACACCGAAGGCGGCGATAGATGGAATCAACTTACGGAACGGAGCTATTCGCATCAATGTCACCGCGCCGCCGGAAAACGGAAAGGCAAACGAGGCCGTTCGCATCATACTTGCTGCAGCCATGGGTGTGGCGCCATCCACGCTAACCTTAAAGCGTGGCCAGACATCGCGGGAAAAGGTATTCGTCTATGTGCCCTGACCCGGTGTTTCCCGGATCTGGTACACGCCTTCCGGCAAGTCCAATGCCGCGGCCAGATCACGAACCTGTTCTGGGGACAGGGTGATCTTTTGGATCTGATCCGTGCGCGGGTCCAATTGTTCAAGCGTCACACATTCGGCGAAGCTGTTGATGACGACATCCTCGTGCAAAGGCTTGGGGCCTTCGTCCACCAGAGTAATGACTGTCGAGTCGAATTCATGCTCAATCGAAAACATAATGGCAGAGTGCAGGGCATGCGATCTCAATGCAACCCGTTCGGCCACAATCGGGATGTGGCGGTCCTTGTGGCACCACGCTATGATTTGAAAAACGGGCTTACCGTTTCAAAAGGGATATGAATGCGCCGTCTGATCTGTCTGTTTCTCCTCCTGCTTCTGGCGGCCTGCGGTGCCAACACATTGCGCGTTCAACCCGCGACAGAATGGACGCAGGGTTCTGAGGGGTTCAGGGTCGAGGCCGAAGCGTTCCAGCAAGTCAGTCGCCAGGTCGGTGAACAGGCGCGAAAGGAATGCCTGCGGGCGTCCAATGTTCCGAATTGCGACTTTACTATTTTGGTGGACCTGAACCCCAATGCCCCGGCCAATGCGTTTCAAACGCTCGATAACAAGGATCAGCCGGTCATCATCTTCACCCGTTCGATGATCCAATCCGCTGAAAACGCGGATGAGCTGGCTTTCGTGATGGGGCACGAGGCTGCTCACCACATACTGCGGCACATCCCCAGACAGTCCCAGAACGCACGTGACAGCGCCGTGATCTTCGGTGAACTGGCCCGGTTGGGTGGGGCAGACGGGTCAGGCGTTGAAGAGGCGCAGAAGCTGGGTGCAAAAGTTGGGGCACAGGTCTATATCAAGGAATTCGAACTGGAAGCGGATCAGTTGGGAACAATCATTACCTACCGCGCAGGGTACAATCCGTTGATCGGCGCAAAGTACTTCGACCGGATTCAAGATCCCGGGGATAGCTTTCTTGGAACACACCCGCCAAATGCGAAGCGCGTTCAGATAGTCCAGGACACCGCACGGCAACTTGGACTGACGCAATGACCTCATTGATACGGCTTGGCGTGATCCTGACGGATCGCGGTTCGAAATACGCGGTATCGGGTGCGCCGGTACAAACGCGCGATGATGTCGATGCGGTACTGCGGGACCTGAAGTCCGACAAAAGCTATGCCAAAGCCACGCACAACACGTGGGCGGCAGTCCTACCCACGGGCGCGCTCAAGGCGGATGACGGGGAAAGCGGCGCCGGAATGGTGATCCTGCGTATGCTCGAGCGGGCGAGTTTGGACGGGCATGTCATCATCGTCACCCGTTGGTACGGCGGCAAAAAACTTGGCGGAGACCGCTTTCGCCGAGTGCAGGATGCCACCCGCGCCTATCTGGATCATATCGGAGCGGAGTCTTGACCTGAGTCAAAGGCCTGCCCGGGCCGCTGCGCTATCCTGTTCAAACTGCGCGACAGGGAGAGGATGCTATGTCCGGCAAAGATACTCTGAAACGGCACGCCGAGCTGGTCGACAAAATGGCAACCCGTGTTGGGGTCGATCTGGAGGATGCTGCAATCGGCGGAAAGGTCACGATTGACCAGATTTCTGACGCCGTAATTCGGTGCAGTGCCTGCTCGAACCCGGACCATTGCGAGAGCCTGTTGGCAGAATCTGATCACGATGGGAAAACACCGGAGTATTGCAAAAACAAAGAGCTGTTTGACCGTCTCACATCAGCATCGGATAGCGAATGCAACGACTAGGGCGGATCATGGAGCATCACCGTCTCGTGCTACGCATGGGGCAGGTGGTTGGATCAGACGTCGTGACAGGGCACGAACAGGGTCGCCTAAGTCAGCGGGACTGGGCCGATATGGTTCGGCGGTGCCAGGGGTGTGAATGGGCCTGCGCCTGCGAGAACTGGCTGGAACACAATGAAACCGCCAATGAAGCCCCGCGAACCTGCCCGAACCGCACACGGTTTGCGAACCTCAAGCAGCAAGACAGTCGGAAAACCCAATGACCCGGGATATTCTGGGAGACGTTCAAAAACACTTCTGGCTCACCCGCTCGGTGGCCAGATGCATGAACGTGTCGTTTAGTGAAGCGATGGCCGAAGGGCGACTTTCCGCCGATGAATACGCAGAAATCGTGACCCGATGCCGTGCTGCAGGGTGCAGCGGCCAGTGCGAATTATGGTTGTCAGCACAACAGTCCGAGGTCAGATCGGCACCGGAATTCTGTGCAAACGCACAAAAATTAAACGCTTTGAAAAGGTAGTCAGAGCTTGGAATGTGATCCGTCGCACAGCGGTGGATTTGCCGTTTGCTTGCAGCCGCAAAAGAACACCTTCTTGTTGCTCTCAGCGGTATATTTTACGGGTTCGAACCCTGATCCCTTATGTGAGCCATCGCAAAAAGGTTGTCGTTGGGATCTGCCGCAGGCGCACCAGAAATAGCTTTTCCCCTCGGTCACATCGACCGGAAAGGGACCTTTTTGAGCAATAATTGGCGTGTCGGACATGTGGCTACTCCGCAGTTGGCTAACGTCGACGATTAAGTTTAGGGCAATAATACACGAGGTGTAGGACGCGCTTCGAACTTCGTTCCGGCAGCATGGATTCGCCGCTCTCACAAATCCGTGATTGATTTTGTTGCAATAATATCAATGAGGTCGTATTTTGACACTGGCCCCAGGTAGTAGGGCAATATGAAAAATTTTTAGAGGATTGACGGACATGAAACTTAAATTTGCTGCCGTTAGCGCAATTGCCCTAGTTCTGGCTGCATGCTCGCAGCAGGAAGAGCCTGCGCCGGTTTACATCACGCCTGAGTACGACAAGTTCGGCACGCCGAGCTGCCCGGCAGGTACCGCGCTGGCCACGACCGAAGCGGGTCAGACCGTCTGTAACCCGGTCTAACAATAAGAATTCCGCGGGCGGCTGAGCTTTAGCCGCCCGCACATCTTGACTGATTAAGCCGCCTTTTTGGGGCGGTTTTTTCTTGCCTACCAGGTTCTGTTTCGGTTTCAGTTCCACTTAAAACTAAGACGAAGGCCGATGAAAAATCTCTTGACCCACCTTAAGGACCGCTCACGTTGGAGTTGGCAAGGTCTGACTTCAACTTGGCGCGGCGAGTATTCGTTTCGTGCCTGGATCTGGGCAAACCTGATATCAGGCGCGCTGGCGTTTTGGCTGCCACTTGGCACGGCAGAGCGCGCCCTGATCCTTGTGCTGGGGATACTGGTACTTGTGGCTGAACTGTTCAACACCGCCATCGAACGGGCGGTGGATCATACCTCGACGGATTATCACGAATTGGCCGGTCAAGCAAAGGATGCAGCCAGTGCGGCAGTGGCGCTAACGGCAGTGGCGGCGGGGTTGGCTTGGGTGGTCGTGTTGGCGGGGTTGGTTTGATGGTTGAATAAACCGAAATCGACAAACCCATTTCTGGCTATTGAACTGTAGCGCTGATCAACGTATGCGAGAGTCACTTTCAAGTAAGCGCGTATCGAATGTTGGATTTGGTAAAACAGTACTTCGAGAATCTAAATGATCGTATCAGATCGCCAATATTGGGTTCTGCAACAGCCGTGTTTGTAGCCATCAACTGGAAGCCATTGTATTTTTTCCTTTTCTCAAACTTTCCGGTTCAAATTAGAATCTGGTATTTTGAATTGCACACTAGTATCTACAGCCTATTGGTTTATCCAATTTCGCTGGGCGTCATAATTGGGCTGTTCAAGCCTTGGTTGACTCTCTTTAGCGCTTGGGCAGCGATACGACCAAATTACTATCTTCACAATCTCCAACAAATCGAAGCTAGCAAGCGCGAAATTCAAAAACTCCAAATTGATGCGGAACATGAACAAGCGAAAGCGGATCTTGAAAGAGAGTCAGAGGAAAGGAAGATCGCTGCCGCGGAAAGGCTGGAGAAGGCTGCAAGCGTGAGTGGAGAGCTAGAAGAAGAACTGAAAAGGGAACGTTCAAAATCTGACGGCGGGATAGGTGATCTGCCAAGTGCGCTAGTTGGTGATAGCATTCCTTCAGTGGTGAATAGGCAGGTGTTGATAGCACTAGGAAAAGCGAAGGGGAGTTTAACAAGGTCGCAATTGGTAGAGTCAGTTGCGGAAGTAATGGATGGTGAAAAATATAACTTTGGCTCTGTTGAACTAAGTGAACCTCTTTCCGTGCAACGGATTTCAGTCGAGGCTGCAGAATCCTTGGGCACACTAAATAGAATTGGCCTAGTAACTCGCGACACTACGGGAGCTCGCTCCAATTATCAGCTTAGTTCGACAGGGTACGGCGTGTTTGATCTTCTTGTTGCTAATCAGCAGTGATGTGATTAGCTGGGCGACGGAAACACTGCCCGGCGGGATCAGTTGAGCTTTCCCCACAGGTCGTATTCCCCGGCTTCGTCGACCACGACTGACACAATGTCCCCCGGTTTCAATTCTTTGAACCCTTCGTCGATGAAAAGATTGCCGTCAATCTCGGGCGCGTCAGCCTTGGTGCGGCAGGTTGCGGCCTCGTCGTCGACCTCGTCGACGATCACATCGATGGTCTGGCCGACCTTTGCGGCCAGCTTTGCCCCGGAAATCGCCTGAGCCTTTTCCATGAACCGATCCCAGCGGTCCTGTTTGACCTCGGCCGGGACGTGATCAGGCAGGTTGTTCGAGCGCGCACCGTCGACGTTCTCGTATTGAAAACAGCCAACGCGATCCAGCTTTGCCTCATCCATCCAATCCAGCAGCGTCTGAAACTCGGCCTCCGTCTCGCCCGGATAGCCCACGATGAAGGTCGACCGCAGGGTGATATCCGGACAGGTCGCGCGCCATGCAGCGATCTCATCCAGCGTTTTGGCGGCAGCTGCGGGGCGGGCCATACGTTTCAATACGTCCGGGTGGGCGTGTTGGAACGGGATATCCAGATAGGGCAGGATGTTGCATCCCGCGTCTGCCATCAGAGGGATCAGCTCGCGCACATGCGGGTAGGGATAGACGTAGTGCAGTCGAACCCAGGCATCCAACTGCCCCAACTCACGCGCCAGATCGGTGATGTGGCTGCGGACTTCGCGGTCTTTCCACGGGTTCACGTCGTATTTCCGGTCCAGCCCATAGGCCGAGGTATCCTGCGAGATCACGAGCAACTCGCGCACACCGTTATCGACCAGCTTTTCAGCTTCGCGCAGCACGGCGTGGGCAGGGCGGCTGGCCAGTTTCCCGCGCATGTCGGGGATGATGCAGAATTTGCACTTGTGGTTACAGCCCTCGGAAATCTTGAGATAACTGTAGTGGCGCGGGGTCAGTTGAACACTTGCTGCGGGCAGCAGGTCCACAAATGGATCAGGATCGGGCGGCACTGCCGAATGCACCGCATCCAGCACCTGTTCATATTGATGAGGGCCGGTCACGGCCATGATGCGCGGGTGATGTTCGCGGATGTAATCCGGTTCCGCGCCCAGACAGCCGGTCACGATGACCTTGCCGTTTTCCACCAGCGCTTCGCCAATCGCGTCCAGCGATTCCGCCTTGGCACTGTCGAGGAACCCGCAAGTATTCACGATCACGGCATCCGCACCTGAATAGTCCGGAGATATCCCGTACCCTTCGGCACGAAGGCGGGTCAGGATACGCTCACTGTCGACAAGGGCCTTGGGACATCCCAAAGAGACCATACCGATTGTCGGCTGGTTCGAACGTGGCGTCTCAGGCATCCGGGCGGCTGGCGCCAGGTCGGGGCGGAGGTTTGGCGGGTTCGTGGTCATGGCGCGGCATATAGTGGGGAACGCTTCCCCTTGCAAATGCGACGCAGGCTTTGGATGATATTTTTTAAACGCATGAAAAAGGCGGAGAGCAGATAATGAAGTGGCTAGTGCGCATCCTTTTCCTGTTGGTGGCGGTTTTCGGCTTGGTCGTGGGGGCCCTGTTGCTGATGCCTGGCGACAAGCTGGCCGCGATTCTGGCTGAACAGGTCCGCGCCCAGACGGGCCGTGATCTGAAGCTGTCGGGAGATGTGAATCTGTCATTCTGGCCCGTATTGGGCATGGAGACGGGTCCCGTGAGCTTTGGAAACGCGCCCTGGGCTGGCTCGGAACCAATGCTGAGCGCCGAAAGCCTGGCTGTCGGGGTCGATGCCGCTGCGCTGATCTCAGGCAACTTGCGCATCAAGCGGGTGATCGCCGATAATCCTGTTCTGCGGCTGGAGCTTTCTGACGGTCGTGGGAACTGGGAACTCTCGGCGCCCGCATCGACGGCCGTTCCCCCAAGCTCTGCAGGAGGCGCGACACCGCAAGAGCAGCAGGGCGAAGTGACGCTGGATCACCTGAAGCTAACAAATGCGCGCCTGGTCTACATCGAAAACGGTGTGACGAAATTCGACTTTTCCAATGTCGATCTGGCGGCCAGTTGGCCTGATGTTTCAGCGCCGCTGGAGGTGAAGGCGAAATTGGCAGTGCCTGGCGGGGACGTTGATGTGGATCTCAAAATCCAGGATTTACCGGCTTATGCATCGGGGGTTGTAACGCCGCTCGCGCTGACCCTGACTGCGCCCGGAGGAAAGTTCAGCTTCGATGGTCGCGTCAATCTGGCCGGCGAAATGGATGGCAAGTTGAACGCCAAAACGACGAATACGGAACGCATGCTGGCTGCTTTTGGACAGGCGGGTGTAGGGGCGCCGCTGGGACTTGGGCGCGAGGCTGATTTGTCCGCGCAGATGACCTATACCACTGACGGGCGGGTCTCTCTGCGCGACATGGTGGCCAAGCTGGATCATAATCGACTGAGCGGTGAGGCGGATATCGTGATTTCTGACCCGCCGCAAATCACAGCGCGATTAGATGGCGGGGATCTTGATCTCACAAGGTTTAATGACGCGCCTGCCGCCGGCAGTAGCGGGGCGTCCACGGCGCCTTCGCCTGACCAAGGCTGGTCGACCACCCCAATCGATGCGTCTGCGCTGGCCTTGGCAAACGGTGTAATTCGCCTAAAGGCCAACTCCATTGCCGTGCCGGGGCTTACACTGGGGCCGAGCGACCTGACGCTCAACCTTGATCGGTCACGGGCGGTACTGCAGATGAATCCCGCCACGCTGTTCTCGGGGCATTTGAACGGGCAGGTGGTCGCCAACAATCGGAACGGACTGTCAGTCGGCGGGAATCTGAAGGCGGAAGATATCAACGTTCAACAGGCCCTTTCCGCTTTGGGTGGTGTCGAACGCCTGTCCGGAACCGGATCGGGGTCGTTCGAATTCCTCGGGGTTGGCCAGACCGAAGACCAGATCATGCGCTCGCTGAGCGGCAGGGGGCGTCTGGACGTGGGCAAAGGCGTGATCTCGGGGTTTGATCTGGACCGTCTGATGGGGCGCGGTGGGGGCGAAGGGGGTACGACCGTGTTTAACAGCGTGACCGCCAGTTTTACTATGGATCAAGGCATACTACGGAACGACGACTTGTTGATGTCACTGGACAACTTCCGGGCTGACGGAGCCGGTCAGGTTGGAATCGGAAATCGCGATATCGACTATCTGTTTACGCCGGTCGCGCTGCGGGCGAATTCGGGCAACGGTATCTCGGTGCCGGTGCGGATCGTTGGGCCGTGGAGCAACCCGTCGATCAAGCCGGACCTGACCAAGGTCATTGAAGCGGCGGCTGAAGGAAAGGCCAAAGAGCTTGAGGATGAAGCCAAGCAAAAGGTCTTTGAAAAGGTCGGCGAGGAACTGGATACGACGATCACTGACAGCGATCAGATCGAAGACGCCATCAAGAACAAACTGGAAGAAGAAGTGAATAAGGGACTGTTGAAGCTGTTCGGCGGTAACTGAATCGCGCTGCCGTATCGGCGTTTCGGGGCCGATGCCCCGAAACGCGGTATCGCTTAGATGGTCTGATCGTAGTCGCCGACGCCCGGCTCGGTGCGTATGACAGCATCGATATCGGCAAAGATCGCGCGCATTTCTTCGTCGCTTTCGCTGCTTTCGCAAACCACCACAAGATTGGGCGTGTTCGATGACGCGCGCACCAGCCCCCAACTGCCGTTGTCCAGTATGACGCGGGCACCGTTGACGGTGACAACCTCTTTGATCGCGCGACCGGCGAAGGTGTCTCCGGCGTCCGCCTTGGCCACCAACTTGTCGACCAGCCGTTTGAGGATGTCGTATTTCTCGGTATCGGCTGCATAGGGCGACATCGTTGGTGTCGACCATGTTTTCGGCAAAGCCTTTCGCAGGTCCGACATGCTTTTGTCCGGATTGCGGTCCATCAGCTTGCAGATCTCAACCGCGACGCGCATCCCGCAGTCATAACCGCGCCCGATAGGCTCGGCCAGGAAGTAGTGGCCCGACTTCTCAAACCCGGCCAACGCGTTGATCTCTTTGACCCGGCGCTTCATGTGGCTATGACCGGTTTTCCAGTAATCCGCTTTGACGCCGCGAGCCTGCAATTCGGGATCGCTGGCGAACAGGCCGGTCGATTTGACGTCCGCCACAAAAGTCGAGTTGGGATACAGTTTGGCCAGATCGCGAGCCATGATCACGCCGACCTTGTCGGCAAAAATCTCTTCACCCTCGTCATCCACAACACCGCAACGGTCGCCGTCACCGTCAAACCCCAAAGCCAGATCGGCACCGCTAAATTTCACCGAGCCGGCCATGTCATGCAGCATTTCCATGGCTTCGGGGTTGGGGTTGTAATTGGGGAAAGTGTAATCCAGCCGGTTATGGCTTGGCACCACTTCGACGCCCATGCGTTCGAAAATCTCGGGCGCAAAGGCCGAAGCTGTCCCGTTGCCGGTGGCGCACACGACCTTCAGAGGGCGGGACATTTTGAAGTCGCCGACCAGATCGTCGATGTAGGCTTCTTTGACACCGTCCACGAACTCATACGATCCGCCGTCATGGGCTGCGCCTTCACCGTTCAGAACGATGTCCCGCAGTTCCGACATCTCGTCCGGGCCATGGGTCAGAGGGCGGTCAAAGCCCATCTTGACTCCGGTCCAACCGTTTGGATTGTGGCTGGCCGTGACCATGGCCACCGCCGGAACGTCCAGATGGAACTGCGCAAAATAGGCCATGGGGCTGAGAGCGGGGCCAATATCCTTGACCTGAATACCGGCCTGCATCAGCCCGAGGATCAGCGCGTTCTTGATCGCGAGCGAGTAATCCCGATAGTCGTTGCCGACTGCGATCACCGGCTCGATCCCACGTTTGCGCATTTGTGTGCCCAAACCCAAACCAAGCGCAGTCATGCCCGGCAGATTGATCTCTTCGGGGTACTTCCAGCGCGCGTCATATTCGCGGAACCCGGTCGGTTTGATCATTGGGTCGCGCAGAAAGCTCCAGGTGTTCGGAGTCACCTCGGGGATTGGTTTATTCATAACTATTGCTCTTGACTAAATCTCAATCGGATTGGCCTTGGCCAATGCATCAAAGCGCATCAATGTGTCAACGAGGTGTGGCATCTGATCCAGGTAAATCATGTTTGGGCCGTCGCATGGGGCGTTATCCGGGTCCTGATGCGTTTCCATAAAGACCGCACCCGCGCCGACAGCAACGGCTGCCCGAGCCATGACTGGCGCAAATTCTCTCTGCCCGCCCGAGGAACCGCCTTGCCCGCCGGGTTGCTGAACGGAGTGGGTGGCGTCCATCACCACCGGGTAGCCTGTCTGTGCCATTTGAGGCAGGGACCGCATATCGGCAACCAGAGTGTTATAGCCGAAGGAAGACCCCCGCTCGGTCAGCAGGATATTCGTATTCCCGGTACTTTCGATCTTGGTCACGATATTGGGCATTTCCCAAGGTGCCAGGAACTGACCCTTTTTGACGTTGATAACAGCACCCGTGTTTCCAGCAGCCAGCAACATGTCAGTCTGGCGGCACAAGAAGGCCGGGATTTGCAAGACATCCACTGCCTCGGCTGCGATCGAGCATTGGGCTTCGGAGTGGACATCGGTCAGCACCGGAATGCCCATGGTCTTGCGGATGTCATCCAGAACCTTCAGCCCGGCGTCGATCCCCATTCCGCGCTTTCCGGACAGAGATGTACGGTTGGCTTTGTCGTAAGAGGCTTTGAACACATACTGCGCACCTGCGGCGTCGCACGCCTCTTTCATTTTTCCAGCGATCATCTGCGCATGATCTGCGGTTTCAAGCTGGCAGGGGCCGGCGATGATCGTCAGAGGCAGATCATTGCCGACCGTGAGATCGGAGATTTTTACATGTTTCATGTGTCTTACGAGGATACCTGTTCACGAAGGACTGACGCGGTAAGCGAGATCAACAGGTAGATACCAGCAAACAACAGAAAAGCCAAAATCGTATTTTCGAACTTGCGCGGATAGGTGGGTTCCTGACTTGGCACCGGCTTCACCGACACGGTCAGATAGCGCACTTTGCGGTTTGCCTCGGTCCGTGTGGTTTCCATTTGCTGCATTGCCGTCTGCATCATCATGTCCCGTGCGGCAAGATCGGCCTGCGCCATTTGAATCCGCACACTCAGGCGGGCCAGCGAGTTTTCGCCAGCGGATACGTCCAGCATTTCCGCGTTGAGCTCTTCAAGCACAGCTTCGAGGCGTGAAATATCTGCGCGGGCACCGTCGACCTTCGCCTGATTGGGGCGCAGGTTGTCCAGCAGCGCGGCAAGTTGAAGCTCTTTGTCCTGCAACTGGGTTTCAATGCCGTTAATGCGGCCGCGAAGGCCGGCAATAACGTTTTCCGGGTCCAAAAGAGCGCCTTGCAGTTGAAGCTCAATAAGGTCTTCCTGCGCTTTTTTTCGTTCTTCTTGTGCCATTTCGAAACTGGCCAAAGCTTCGCGCATCTGATCTTCGCGCTTTACTTCGGACAGGCCGTTGATCCTCTCTTCGGCGTAAGACAGAAGGCGGTCCGAGATGGCAACCGCGATGTCCGGCGCCGGTGCCGCGACCTCCATTCGGATGATGCCGTCGCTTGGGTCGTACCCGATTGTAATCATCCGCTTATACAGCTTGTACGTTTCTTCCAGTGTCGCGTCGGGTGAGAGCCGCTGGATCGGATCAATCCACTCCTGTTTGAAGATTTCGGCAAAGCCCATATCGCGCTCGAGCCTCAGCAACGCGTCTTTGGATTCCAGAAATTCCTGCGTTGCGACAGAATCCTGTGCGGTCGCGTACTGCGTGCCTGCCAAAAATCCGCCGAAGGATGCGCCGGCGCCGTCCGCCTGAAGGATCGAGAAAGCAGAATCGCTGGCATACATGGGTGTCGCCAGACGGTAGAAGTAAATCCCGACGATCAGCGTGGGCAGGAACACGAAAACGGCCAGTCGCGCAAACAACGCCAACAGTTTGCGGCGGCGACGTCGCGCGATGTCTTTTCGTATCTGGTCAATTTCGAATTCGCGTCGTTGCGCTGGCGACAACTCGGGGCCCGGTAAAGTCTGGGTGCCCTCGTTGACCGTTTGCGGCAAATGGATCTTGATCTTGTCTTGAGACTTATCTTCGGCGCGTTTCTTTTCGGTAGCCAGGTCCAACAAGTTCGTGCGCTGAAACGGGTCGATCCCTTTTTTACGCAGCAGGCGCACCGCATCGTAGTCCGAGGTTGCTGCAAGACCGTTTTTCTGAGCCAGCCTGCGTGCCATGCGCAATTGCCGTCCTGTCAGCCCCTCGCGCTTGATTGCATCCAGTTCGGTTCCGGGCTGCGGGTCATTGGCCGCAGCAGGTGGCTGAGTTGCCTTGCGAATGCGCGAAATGGCGTCGGCGCGCGCCTCAGCTGTGCCTTCGCTGCGACGCTTGCGGCGCCAGTTGTAAATTCTAGCCTTGGGTTTGGTAGTCATATAGCTGCTTTGCCTCTTCCAAGGTGTCGAACATGTGAAGCTGCCCATCTACAAGAACAGCCGCCTGTCGCGCAAATTTTTCCAGAACGTCAGGACTGTGTGACACGATCACCAGAGTCGTCGTGCGCAACTTTTCCCTAAGGACGTCGCCGGCTTTTCTGTTGAAATCGACATCTGTCGAGGCCGGCATACCCTCGTCAATCAGATACATGTCGAAATCCAACGCCAGCATCAATGCGAAAGTAAATCGCCCTTTCATACCGGACGAATACGTGGCAAGCGGTTGGTTGAAGTACTCTCCCAAATTGCAGAGCCAGCTACAGTAGGCTTCGACATAGTCAGGGTCCATGCCATAGATTTTGGCGATGTAGCGCGCGTTTTCCAGTGCTGACAGATTATTCGCAACGCCACCGGAAAAGCCCATCGGGAACGAGACTTTGCAGGATTTTCGAATCACGCCCTCGTCCGGTTTTTCCAGACCGGCCATCATGTTGATCAACGTTGTTTTGCCGGTTCCATTTGGCGCGAGAATGCCGATCGAGCGGCCCAGCTCGATCCGGAACGAGACATTGTCCAGGATCACCTTGCGGCGCGTTCCGGTCCAGAAGGACTTACTGACGTTCTCAAACTCAAGCATTTGATGCCTGCTGCCTGTACCTTTGTTGTGCCGAGTGCACCGACGAATGATCGGTTATCCTACGCGTTTATATAGGCCACATTATGTCGAAAAACGAAGCGCATGATCAATGCATCCAAAAGCTGGCTGTTGGCAATGTGACTTTTTCATGTGTTGGCCCTGTGCCCTGCGCTGACTATCTTTCACTCTGACCGTCAACCAGTTTGAAGCACTAATCCTTGCGATCCGATGAATTCAATTCAGAAAGAAATCTCATCCTGTCGCCTCTGCGTTGATCGCTTTGCCGCGACAGAGACTGCGCACGAACCGCGCCCGGTGGTCTGGTTTCGGTCCGGAACTCCGATTTTGATTGCGGGCCAGGCGCCTGGTGCGCGGGTGCATGCATCGGGGCGGCCGTTTACCGATCCGTCCGGGGATCGCTTGCGGGACTGGCTTGGGATCAATGAGGCCGTGTTTTACGACCGTTCGCTGGTTTCCATCGTGCCGATGGCATTCTGTTTTCCGGGATACAATGCGCGCAAAGCAGATTTACCACCACCCCCGGTCTGCGGGCAGACGTGGCATGACAAGGTGATGCAAACGCTTGGGGATATACCTTTGACGATTGTGGTTGGCGGGCATGCTCACAAATACCATCTGAAAGCCCGCACCTCGGTCACGGAAACCGTTCGCAACTGGCGGGACCATGCGCCGCGCGTCTTTGCCTTGCCTCATCCGTCGTGGCGGAATACGGCATG
Source organism: Ruegeria sp. CE8 (assembly GCF_056537465.1). NCBI lineage: Bacteria > Pseudomonadati > Pseudomonadota > Alphaproteobacteria > Rhodobacterales > Roseobacteraceae > Ruegeria > Ruegeria sp. CE8. The sequence continues at coordinate 320,639 of NZ_JBQFRP010000002.1, read as the reverse complement.
GATGAAGAAAAACCCGTGGTTCCAAGCCGACCTTCTGCCGGATTTGCGCGCCCGGGTGCAAGAGGTTCTGAATGACTGAAGCCACAGCTCTGGATGCCGCCCACGCCGCGATGGAGGCTAACCCGCAGGACGATGCCGCGCGACTGCGTTTTTTCGAACGGCTGGCTGACAGCGAATTGTTCCTGATGCTGACCGAAGAGGCGAAGGGCGAGAATATCTCGCCCGAATTGTTCGACGTCGCCGACGGGCGCTTTGTGCTGGTCTTTGACCGAGAAGACCGGCTGGCGCGGTTTGCCGGACGCCCGGTGCCCTATGTGGCGCTGTCCGGGCGGGCGCTGTCGTCCATGCTGACGGGGCAGGGGATCGGGTTGGGCCTGAACCTCGAGGTCGCCCCGTCATCGATGCTGATCCCGTCCGAGGCGCTGGGCTGGTTGGCTGAGACGTTGCAGCACGGACCGGAAGAAGTGCAACAGCGGTTCGCGGAGTTTCTGGCTCCGGCCGGGTTGCCTGACGATCTGCTGACCGCGCTGGACGCAAAGCTTGCCACGGCGGTTGGATTGGCAGACGCGGCCTATCTGGTTGGGACCAAAGCAGAGGATGGCGGGTCTGGTCATCTATTGGGTTTTGTTGGGGCGGTCGATGGTGCAGAGGCAGCGCTTGCCAAAGCGGCGTCCGAGGCGCTGACATTTTCCGGGATCGAGGCAGGGGCCATGGATGTCGGGTTTTTTCCTCCGCATGATCCGGTTGCCGCGTCACTGGCGCGCGTTGGATTGCGTTTCGATCTGCCTCAGCCCGAGGTGCGCGTTGCCACGCAAACGATACCCGGCAGCGATCCCGATAAACCGCCTATTCTAAAATAGGATGTGGAAAACAAATCGCCCCGCGACCGGTAGAGCGCAGGGCGATTGCGTTGTTATTCCGCAGCCGCCTCCAGCTTGTCCTGCGTGCGGGTTTCGAAGTCTGAGGCCTCGTGACGCTCGTGCAGCTGGGTATGCGGCTCGCCGAACGCGCGGTTGACCATCCGCCCACGCTGTACCGCTGGGCGCGCATCAATGGCTTTGGCCCAACGCATAACGTTCTTGTAGGATTCGACGTCCAGGAATTCTGCCGCGCTGTAAAGACGGCCCAGAACCAATTGGCCATACCACGGCCAGATTGCCATGTCGGCGATCGTGTAGTCTTCGCCTGCGATATACGTCTTGTTCGCCAGTTCACGGTCCAGAACATCCAGCTGGCGTTTGGCTTCCATGGCAAACCGATTGATCGGGTATTCCCATTTTTCCGGAGCATAGGCGTAGAAATGGCCAAAGCCGCCGCCCAGATAAGGAGCGCTGCCCATTTGCCAGAACACCCAGTTCATGACTTCCGTGCGTTCCGGACCCGATTTGGGCAGGAATGCGTCGAACTTCTCGGCCAGGTGGAACAGGATCGAGGCGCTTTCGAACACGCGCGTCGGCTCATCACTCGACCGGTCCCACAGCGCGGGAATTTTTGAGTTCGGGTTTGCCTCAACAAATCCCGAGCTGAACTGATCGCCTTCGCCGATATTGATCAGCCAGGCATTGTACTCAGCGCCTTCGTGCCCCAGCGCCAACAGCTCTTCCAGCATTACGGTCACTTTTACGCCGTTTGGGGTGGCGAGTGAATAAAGCTGCAGCGGATGACGTCCGACCGGTAGGTCCTTGTCGTGGGTAGCACCGGCAATCGGGCGGTTGATGTTGGCGAATCTGCCGCCGCTCTGGCTGTCCCATGTCCAGACCTTTGGGGGCGTATAGGTCGGTTGCTCGCTCATTTCTTGCCTTTCTTAGCAAAGTGCAGGTGAATTGTCCGTCCGTCACAACAGCTAATGTTGCAAAGCGCCGAGTCCAACCCCCGACGCAGGGGCCGTTTTGTAACAAATCACATCCGACATCTCACGTTTTCTCATTCGCCGTCACAGCGCCGCGAGCGGGACTGCGCATCAAATCGAAATCACCTATTGTCTGTTCAGACCCGCTCATACGGGCAAATCAACAACCCTGAGGACAAAAGGATTGACCACCATGAAACGTTTTGCCCTGACCGTAGCTGCGGCGCTGACCCTTGCCGCTCCGGCCTTTGCCGGAGATCAGTATGTGGATGGTACCGGCTATGCCGTATCCGGTTACGATGTCGTCGCTTATCGCGACCTGGCTCAGGTTCCGGTCGGTCAGTCTCAGCCTGAAGGCGTGCGTGGCAATGCCGACATCACCGCAGAGTACAATGGCGCCACATGGGCGTTTTCGACTGAAGAGAACCGCGATAAATTCCTGGAAAACCCGGCCTATTACGCCCCGCAATATGACGGGCATTGCGCATACGGCGTGTCGAAAGGCGGCAAGGTTCCGGCAAACCCGAACCTGTGGCGCATTGTGGATGACAAGCTGTATTTGAACATCACCGATGTTGTTGTCGGTTTTTGGGAAGAAGACGTTCCTGGCAACATCAATATCGCCGAAGGCAACTGGCCCGGTATCGAACCTGATGGCGCATCGACCAGCGTCATCCCGAAATTCACTTCGGAAGGCCCTGTCACAAACTAAGTGGTCACTCACGACACCAAAGCCCGGCTGGACCTCAGTCGGGCTTTTCTTCGCGATGATTAATGCGCCAACCAGAATTCGTCGCGCATCTGCTGGTCGGCTTCGAAACGAATCCGAACGCTTTTGGCGCCGGGGAATGTCCGGGCCGTTATGGCATCGGGAACGACAACCTCGCCGCCGCCAGAGTTATTTGACTGGAAATTCAGCACTTCGGTTTCTGTCCGGCGCGACCCTGCCAGAACTGATGTCGGCAAAGCTACGCGATTTGCCCCCTGGTAGACCGGTGTAGAAACAAAAAACGTCACGTGGCGGCCGAAAAAACCGACCGCATCGGGAATGTGATCGGATTTGCACAACTGATCTGGCTTCGACGTATCGGTTTCGTCGCTTCTGTCTGGCAGTGCTTTGTTCAGCAGTGCGCGGCAGGCGTCGATATCCGCAGTTTCAAGGGTGATCACGCGTCTGCGCAATTTCGGGCGCCGCGGTTTTCCCGCCCCTGCGCCTTTGCCCGCCAACCCTTCCTTGCGCAGAAGGTCATAGGCTTCTTTGGCGCGGGTAAATCCAGTGCTATCACCGTTTGCCTGATCAGGGTGGCCGTGGAACGCAATATTCCGCCACGCATTTCTGATGTCATCTGAACTGGCGCTTTGATCCAACCCCAGAGCATACAACGCGTCTGAACGGGCCCTGAACTTTTCGGCAGTTTCCATACCCAACTAACTCATTAAAACACTTCACAACCCAGTTTCAGGAGGGTTGTGAATTTGTCAAATTCCACACGAAATTGAAGTAACTACAGGAACAATTTCATTCGTGTGCAGGTATTGTTTTTGGAGCTTGAGGCGAAAAAACGGCGTGATTTTGGCCCTTTGTCAGATCAGGCGACATTCTGCAGATCGACTCGTGGCGTGATGCCAAGGGCAAAACACACATCGCGCGTTAGCTCGGGCCGGTTCAGAGTATAGAAATGCAGCTTGTCCACACCGCCCTCGATAAGGTCCGAGCACAACTCGGTACACAGCGCTGTGGCCAGCAAATCCTCACGATCGTCGCGAATGGCTTTCTCAAACGCCTGTTCGACCCATGCCGGAATGCGCGTACCACAGCGTTTGGCGAAGTTGCGCGCGCCCTTCCAGTTCTCGATTGGAAGAATGCCGGGCACGATGGGCTTATCAATGCCGGCTTTTTCGCAGGCATCACGGAACCGGAAGAAAGTTTCGGCCTCGAAGAAGAACTGAGTCAGGGCCTCATCCGCGCCTGCATCCAGCTTGGCCTTGAGCCAGTCGATATCCGTGCGGGCATTTTGCGCCTCGGGGTGAATATCGGGATACGCGCCAACGCGAATGCTGAACATCTCAGTCTCCGCCAGGGCAGAGATCAACTCGACCGAATTGGCAAACCCGTCAGGGTGCGGCTCGAAACGGTCCTGACCGCTGGGTGGATCGCCGCGCAGGGCCACGATGTCCTGGACGCCGGCCCGCGCGAACGTATCCGCAATCTCCAGTGTTTCCTGACGGGATGCATCGACGCAGGTCAGATGCGCCGCAACCGGCAGGCCCGAGGATTTGTGCAGGGTCGCCACCGCGTCGCGCGTCAGTTCCCGCGTTGTGCCGCCTGCGCCGTAGGTCACCGAGACAAAGCGCGGTTCGAGCGGGGCAAGTGTCTGAACGGTGTCCCAAAGGCGGAATGAGGCCTCGAGCGTCTTGGGCGGGAAGAACTCGAATGAAATTTCTGGCTTAGTCATCTCGGCCTCACTTGTTTGGTTCAAGGACCTTGTGCCAGCTTCGACATTGTGAGACAAACTCATAATATTCAAGAACAACATGAGTATCACTGCAATGCACATCGAATTCCGCCATTTGCGAACCATCAAGGCCATCCATGAATGCGGTGGGCTTGCCCGCGCGGCGGATCAGTTGAACATCACACAATCCGCGTTGAGCCATCAGATCAAAGGATTGGAAGATCAGGCCGGGGTAGAATTGTTCCTGCGCCGCTCGAAGCCGATGAAACTGTCGGCAGCTGGGTTGCGATTGCTTCGCTTGGCGGAACAGATTCTGCCACAAGTCGAGGCGACGCAACAAGAATTCTCATCGTTGCGAGACGGGCGAACGGGGCGGATGCACATCGCCATCGAATGCCACGCTTGTTTTGAATGGCTGTTCCCAGTGCTTGAATCTTTCCGGAAATCCTGGGGTGATGTGGACGTCGATATCCGGCCTGGCCTTGCCTTCGACGCGCTGCCGGCCCTGCAGAAAGAAGAGGTAGATCTGGTCGTTTCGTCCGATCCCGAAGACCTGCCAGGCATCGAATTCATCGAACTATTCGACTATGACGCCGTCTTTGTCGCCGCGTCGTCGCACCCTCTGGCGCAGAAAGAATACATCGAGGCCGAGGACTTCAGGGGACAGACCCTGATTACATATCCGGTGGAGCGAACACGCCTTGATGTATTCAGTCAGTTGCTGATCCCGGCGCGGGTTGAACCGGCCACGATCCGGCAGGTGGAACTGACCGCGGTGATCCTTTTGCTCGTCGCGTCGAACCGCGGCATTTCGGTGTTGCCTGACTGGGTTGTGCGCGAAGTGAAGTACAATTCGGACTACGTCACCCGCCCCCTGACCAAAGACGGGATCACCCGTAGCCTTTATGCGGCGGTGCGCACCGAGGACCTGGAAAAACCCTTTGTGCAAGAGCTGATTCAGTTGGCCGGAACCGAGGCGCGCAAGCTGCAAGAGCAATAGGCAAAAAACGCGGGGCTGTTATGCGCATCATTCCTCTTGGCAAGGGCGCATTGCCCCAGTATACGCGCGGTTTGACCGGACAGGAGCCTTTGGACAATGGTTGGCAGTGCAAATCTCAACATCATGATCAAAGCCGCGCGCAAGGCGGGGCGTTCTTTGGTCAAGGATTTTCGTGAAGTCGAGAACCTGCAGGTGTCGATGAAAGGCGCAGGTGATTTTGTCTCCAAAGCCGATATCGCCGCCGAGGCGATCCTGAAAGAGGAACTGCTGGGCGCACGCCCCACCTATGGCTGGCTGGCCGAAGAGGGCGGCTCAATTGACGGTGAAGACCCGACCCGCCGCTGGATCGTGGACCCGCTGGACGGCACCACGAACTTCCTGCACGGCCTGCCGCATTGGGCGATTTCCATCGCGCTGGAACACAAGGGCAAGATCGTCGCCGGTGTGATCTATGACGCCGCCAAGGACGAGATGTTCTTTGCCGAAAAGGGCGAAGGCGCGTGGATGAACGACATGCGTATCCGCGTTTCGGGCCGCCACCGAATGATCGAGTCTATCTTCTCGACCGGTCTGCCCTTTGGTGGCCGTTCGGACCTGCCTGCGACCCTGCAGGATCTGGCCCGCCTGATGCCCGCTTGCGCAGGTGTGCGCCGCTGGGGTGCCGCGGCGCTGGACATGGCTTATGTCGCCGCCGGTCGCTACGAAGGGTTCTGGGAGCGTCGCCTGAACGCATGGGATCTTGCCGCCGGCATCATCATCGTGAAAGAGGCTGGCGGATTTGTTCAGGCGCTGAACCCTGAAGGCAGCGTTTTGGACGATGGCGAAGTGATCTGCTCGAATGAGCCTATCTTTGACCAGTTCGCGAAGGTGATCCGAGGCTAGGTATTTCGGATATCTTTTGAACAAGCGCGCCCCGACCTAGGCGCGCTTTTTTACTTTGAGCGTGGCGCGTTACGCCAGACCGGCTTCATTAGCCACAATGCACCGCATCATAGCGACGCTCAAAAAAACTAATTTGTTTGTTCGTTAAAGAGCGGCAAGAATGCATGGTCGGGATAGAGGCTCACCAGGTGGGAGAGAAGTAACGGTTTCCGAATAGGTCGAAAAAACGAACCCTATCCTGGGCTTTTCTCCGGGCGCGCGAACCCCGATGTATGCGGCTGTAACTGGCAAGGCGATATTGGCCGCGGCGCACGAGGTCACGTAGGTCATCGGTGGGCGTTTCCTCAACCACAAGATACGTGACGCACACCTATTTGCGTGGGACGCGCGGGATCCTTGATTGCGATAGATTGTATTCGTGTTCGGGGTGGGGAGGGTGCCCATGTGTGCGGCCCCAGAACGCGGGCCCGCCACGCTTTAGCCAAAGGGGAACACACAGGATCAGGCCGACAAAAAACCCACCCGTATGTGCCCAATAGGCGACGCCACCTTCGTCCGGATTGCTGGCGAGGCTGCCCAGAAACTGCATGCCCAGCCAGACGCCGAGCATTACGAAGGCGGGGATTGTGAATATGCGGACATAGACGATCAGGATCAGCAGGATATCCACGCGTGCTTTTGGGAACATCAGAAGATAGCCGCCCATAACGCCAGCGATAGCACCGGAGGCTCCGATGGTCGGCACCACTGAGCCCGGTGCGGTTATGACGTGGATCAGGCCTGCGCCGATTCCGGCGACAAGGTAAAACAGCAGAAAGGGCACGTGTCCCATCTCGTCTTCGAGGTTGTCGCCAAAGATCCAGAGGAACAGCATGTTCCCGGCCAAGTGCATCCAGCCACCATGCAGGAACATCGAGGTCAACAGAGTTTCAAAGGCAAAACCATCGGTGATCCGTGCCGGAATGACGGCATAGTCGAAATAGAGCCGGCTTATCAGCGGGGCATTATCCATGATTCCAACATAACTTAGGAATATCAGGATATTAGACGCCATCAGCAGGTAGACGACGTATGGCGTGCGCCCCGAGGGGTTATGATCACGGATCGGAAACATGGGGGGGACGCTGGGCTTTTCCCGGCCCAGCGTCAAGGTATGGTTACGCCGCACCTCCCAACAATGCTGCGTTACCGCCGGCGGCAGTCGTGTCCACGCAAACGTGGCGTTCGCCCAAGACCCGTGCCCGGTCCGGCAAGCCGGGGATCAGCGGCACGATCGGACCATCGCGGCGGGCGAGATGACGTTCGATCTCGCGTGCGGTATCTTCGTCGCCCCACCACAGAACGCCCGAGAGGCCAGTCACGTTTTCCAGCCGGTGCAGATCCAGTGCGCCTGTCGACCGAATGGCGGTGCCGCCCAGTGCTTCTACCGCTTCGGCCTGCGCTTGCGCTGCCTCAGCACCCGGTCCCATGCACAGCAATGGCGTTCGCGGGAATTCACTCAGCCGGTTAGACTCGCCAGTCGGACCGGGCAAAGATTTGGTCTGCACCGGCGTAGGTTGGCCCTGAGCAACTGGCAGCTCGCTCATTGTGCTTCCCCACTGCGCTTTGGACTGCTGCCGGTCTGGCGCGCAGAACCGGGCCATGTAGTTCGGCCCGCCGGCCTTCGGCCCTGTACCTGAAAGCCCCTCGCCGCCGAAAGGTTGCGATCCCACAATGGCGCCGATCTGGTTGCGGTTAACGTAGATATTTCCGGCATGAACAGCCTCGGTGATGTGCTGGACCCGATCGTCGATGCGGGTGTGCAGCCCAAAGGTCAGCCCGTATCCAGTTGCGTTGATTGCGGCGATGACCTGATCGATTTCCGAAGCCTTAAAGCGCGCGACATGAAGAACAGGACCAAAAATTTCGCGCTCCAGCGCAGAAATGCCGGGTATCTCGATCAATGTTGGTGCGATGAACGTGCCTTCGGGGGGTACGGCCAGTTCCTTGAGGACGCGCCCTTCGGCACGCGCCTTGGATACGTGATCCGCGATGCCCTGCCGCGCGGCGTCGTCAATGACCGGACCGCAATCGGTTGAGATCTGCCATGGTTCGCCGATCTGCAAAGCCGCCATTGCACCGGTCAGCATTGTCAGCAAGTCGTCTGCGATATCCTCCTGCACATAGAGGCAGCGCAGCGCGGAACACCTTTGGCCCGCAGATTGAAACGCGCTTTCGATGATGGATTGTACCGCCTGTTCGGGCAGGGCGGTGCTGTCGACGATCATCGCGTTCAGTCCACCCGTCTCAGCGATGAGCGGCGTGCCCGGGTGGAGGTTTTCGGCCATTGCCTCCCGAATTCTCAGCGCCGTCGCCGTCGACCCTGTGAAGGCCACGCCGGAAACGCGCGGGTCAGAGGTCAGCGCTGCGCCAACAGCTGGCCCACCGGGCAACAATTGCAACGCGTCACGCGGCACACCGGCTTCGTGCAGCAACTGAACCGCTCGATGCGCGATCAGAGGTGTCTGAGGTGCGGGCTTGGCCAAAACGGCGTTTCCCGTCGCCAGCGCAGCCGAGATCTGGCCGGTGAAAATGGCCAATGGGAAGTTCCAAGGGCTGATACAGGTAAAGATGCCTGCGGGTTCAGCGTGGGGGATGTTCGCAGCGTAATAGCGCAGGAAATCGACCGCCTCACGTAGCTCAGCCACCGCGTCGGGTACTGACTTTCCGGCCTCGCGCGCGAGCAGGGCGAACAGTTCGCCGAAATGCGCTTCGTACAGGTCTGCTGCCACATTGAGGGCGCGTGCACGGTCTGCGGGCGGATCCTGCCACGGTGAGGCTGTCGCCAGAGCCAGCTCGACATCCTGCGCGCTGGCAGCGGCGACGGCACCCGGCCTGTCCTGTGGTTGAGCCGGGTTTGTGATCGGCTGGTCTTCCTCAGGGTTTGCGTCCCCGGACAGAAGCGGTTGCGCATACCAATGGTGCGCCCGATATGCATCGCGCGCGGCGTCGATCCTGTCCAGCGTTGGTGTATGATGCAGGTCGAACCCTTTTGAATTCGGGCGCTCCGGTTGAAACAGTTCCGGACCGGTTGGCAAAGATGGCACCTGATCCTGAATAGACAGGAACGGATCGGCTGCGACGTGTTCAGGCGGAACCGTCTCATCTACGATTTGGTTTACGAAGGAAGAGTTTGCGCCGTTCTCAAGCAAGCGCCGCACGAGATAAGCCAGGAGATCGCGATGCGCTCCGACTGGGGCGTAAATCCTGCAGCGCGTATTGCTCTGGTCCTTGACGATTTGGTGCAGCGTCTCGCCCATTCCGTGCAGGCGCTGGAATTCGAAAGGCTGGCCGTCGGCCATATGAAGGATTGCGCTGACCGTGTGGGCATTATGCGTGGCGAATTGCGGATAGATCCGGTCGGTCATACCCAGCAGCTTGCGCGCGTTGGCGATGTACGAAATATCTGTTGCTGCCTTGCGGGTGAACACGGGGAATCCGTCGACACCTTCGACCTGGGCGCGTTTGATCTCGGTGTCCCAATAGGCACCCTTCACAAGCCGAACCATCAGTTTGCGATCGTGGCGTTCGGCCATGCCAAACAGTGTATCCAGAACGATCCCGGCCCGAGGTCCGTACGCCTGTACCACAATGCCCAAACCGTCCCACCCAGCAAGGGCGGGTTCGGCCATCACGGCTTCGATCACTTGCAGGGACAGGGACAGGCGGTCCGCTTCTTCGGCATCGATATTCAGACCCATACCGGCCGCTTTGGCCAGCAGACACAACGCCCGCAGCCGTGGCACAAGTTCGTCCATCACGCGCTGTTCCTGTGCCAATTCATAGCGCGGATGCAGGGCCGACAGTTTGACCGATATGCCCGGATTGGCGCGGATGTCATCGTGGATGCAAGCTTCAGCGATTGCCGCGATCGCGCGCGAGTAGGACAAGTGATAGCGGGCGGCGTCGGCCTCGGTCCGGGCGGCTTCACCGAGCATGTCGTAGGAATAGGTGTAGCCCTTGCCCTCCATCCCTTTGGCCCGGTTCATGGCGGATTGAATGGTTTCGCCCAGCACGAACTGGCGGCCCATTTCCTTCATCGCTCGTCCGACGGCTGTACGGATCACCGGCTCACCCAGACGTTTGATCGCTCCGCGCAACGCACCAACCGGAGACGTCTTGTCTTCGTCCAGTACCTTGCCGGTCAGCATCAGTGCCCAGGTGGATGCATTGACCAGCGAAGAGGACGACTGACCCAGATGCCTGCCCCAATCGGATGGCGCGATCTTGTCTTCGATCAGCGCGTCGATCGTGTCGGCATCGGGGACACGCAGCAAAGCTTCGGCCAGACACATGAGCGCAACACCTTCGTCCGTGGACAGGCCGTATTCGGCAAGAAACACCTCCATCATGCCAGGCGAGGTGCTGGACCGGATGTCACGCACCAACTGTGCCGCAGCCGCGCAGATCGCGGTGCGGTCGGTTTCGCTCAGGTCGGCATTGGCGATCAACGCGTCAAGAATGTCAGATTGATTGGCGTAAGTCTGGCCATCAATCAGGGTGCGCAGGCTGTGTGACATGGGTCCTCCGGTCTTTTGTGTAATATAGTGTCGAAAAATCAGGACGATTGCCTTATTTTCCGAAACTGATGGGCGAAAGGCCTGTTTTTGAGGTCATCTACGATGCAAAAAGACTTTCCTGGGCTGGACCGGTTCGACAGGTCAATCCTTGCGATTCTGGCCGAGGACGGCCGGATACCCGTTGCCGACCTTGCGCGCCGCATCGGGCTGTCCAAGTCGCCCACTCAAGCACGTGTGAAGAGACTTGAAGCCGAAGGGATCATCACGGGATACCGCGCTTTGCTTGACCCGATCCGCCTTGGCCTAGACCACGTTGCCTTTGTCGAAGTCCGGTTGACCGACACCCGCGAGAAGGCACTGGCCGAGTTCAATGCGGCAGTTCGGAAGGTGCCCGAAATCGAGCAAGCCCATATGATTGCTTCGAATTTCGACTATTTGTTGAAAATCCGGACCGGCTCGATGTCGGAATACCGCGCGGTTCTGGCCGAGAAAATCTCGTCTCTGCCGCACGTTGCAAACACCTCGACTTTCGTGGCGATGGAGGCGGTGAAAGAGACCGGAGTGTCCGGAGCCTTGGACGGGGTGGGTTGACGTAAGCCACACACGCGTCACCATTGCTGCATGAAACAGTTTGCTTCAGCTTGTTTGTTGTACGTTGCGCTGTCAGTTGCGGCCAACGCCCAAGATTGCCCGGTCGCGCCGGACCATTCCGCCGACGTATCGGCGATTATCGCGCAGATTCAGGATGCCGAAAACGAACGAGCCGCGCGCGTCTTGTCGAACCAGCTCTGGGAGTTTTGGACGGATGCACCTGACGAAAGTGCGCAGGCGGTGCTTGATCGGGGAATGACGCGTCGAAATGCGTGGGACTTGCTGGGCGCAATTGAAGACTTCGACAGGTTGATCGCTTACTGCCCATCTTACGCCGAAGGGTATAACCAACGCGCATTTGCCCACTATTTACGGCAGGACTTTCAATCCGCTTTGCCCGATCTGGACAAGGCCATCGAACTGTCGCCGAACCATGTTGCCGCGATCAGCGGTCGCGCACTGACCTTGCTGGGGCTTCAGCGCATCGATGAAGCGCGCGAGGCTTTGTCTCAGGCGTTGGAGCTGAATCCGTGGCTTTCTGAACGGCATCTCATGGCTCCGGGTGGGCCACTTGCCATACCAGGTGAGGACATCTAAAAAAACGCCCCCGAAACCGCAAGGTCGGGGGCGTTTCGACTCTCAGCGGTTTATCCGACCAGACCGTTATCAGTACGCTTGATTGTTATCACCGACGACCGCGGCGTACCACCATTCGGCCAGTTGCTGCCGGGGTGCTGGATGCCGACGAACATGGTGCGCTGATCGCTGGACCATGCCAGACCGGTGACTTCACAGCCGTTCGGGCCGGTCATGAAACGCGCGATTTCGCCGGTAACGGGATCGCCAACCAGCATCTGGTTGTTGCCGTTCCCTGCAAAGTCACCCTCGTTGTCGTCGTTGCCGTCTGTCTGGATCCAGATCAGTCCGGTTGAGTCGATGACCATGCCGTCCGGCGAGTTGAACAGGTTACCCTCGTTCACGTTCTCCGAACCCGCGCGGTCGTCCGAATGAACGGTCGGGTTGCCTGCCATGACGTACAGGTCCCAATCGAACCCTTCGGCCGCATGGTCATCATTCGCCGGACGCCAGCGCACGATCTGACCGTACTTGTTGGCCTCGCGCGGGTTGGGGGCGTTGACTGAGGTATCATCCCCTCCGGCGTTCGGCTTCACGCCGCGGTTCTTGTTGTTGGTCAGGCAGCAATACGCCTCGACCGCAACAGGACTCGACGCCACCCATTCGGGACGGTCCATGGTGGTGCCGCCAGCTTTTGAGGCTGCCATACGGGTGAAGATCGCAATCTCTGCCGAATCCATGCCGGTGGTTTCCGACGTCAGAGCCAGCCATTCGCCCTTCATGTCGTCGTTGAACTTGGCGACAAAAAGGGTTCCGTCATTCAGCAGGCTCTCGGTCTCGCCTCCTGGCTGGTAGGTGCCGTTCGAGACGAACTTATAAAGGTACTCGCCCCGCTCGTCGTCGCCCATATAGACAACCACGCGGCCATCTGCAGCTAGAGTGACCTCGGCGTTTTCGTGTTTGAAACGGCCCAGACCGGTGTGCTTGACCGGCGTGCTGTTCGGCTTGCTCGGGTCAATCTCAACGATCCAGCCCGCGCGGTGTGGTTCGTTTGGATTTTTCGAGGTGTCGAAACGCGGGTCGAACAGCTCATATCCGTTCCAGCTTTCGGCTTTGACGCCATAACGCTTGAAACCGTCCGCGACCTTCTGGTCGTAGCTGGCGTTCTCGTCGCTGGAGCCGAAGTAGCCGTTAAAGTTCTCTTCGCATGTCAGATATGTGCCCCACGGCGTTTTACCCGCGCCACAGTTGTTCATGGTGCCCAGAGACGCGGTGCCGGTCGGGTCGGCTTCGGTTTTCAGAAGGTCGTGACCAGCGGCGGGACCCACTATTTTCATCGGCGTGTTGTGGTGGATACGACGGTTGAAAGGGCTGTCTTTGACGACGGACCAGCCGTCGGGGCCTTCGGTGATTTCCATCACGGTGACACCCTGAATGTTCTGCAGCTTCAGAACATCGTCGGCGCTGGCCGGAACGCCATCTTGCGCGGCGGGCAGGTTGATCTTGCGGTTCGGGTATTCGTGGTTGATCGCGATCAATTCGTGACCCTGGAACGAGAAAGTTTCCATCCCGTCGGTGTTTTCACCGAAGATACGATCCGATTTCTCGACCGGACCTCCATCGGTGATGTCATAGCCGTCGGCGTCCGAGAACAGTGGGTCACCCCAGCGCGTCATGACCTTCCACTCATACCCTTCGGGCACATGGACGGTGCCATCAGTCTGTGCGGCGATCGGAGTGAAAGCGAAACGCGAGGCTTCGACAGCCTGAGCCGAAGTTGAACCCAGCAAGCCAGTGCCCATGGCAGCGGCGCCAGAGCCAAAGGCGACCACTCCAGCCAGAAATCCCCGGCGTGAAATGGCGCTTTCAACAACGCGGTCAAAGTCGTTTTCTTCGGGGCGCGGGAAATGCAGCTCGTCCCAATCGTCGGCGGACAGGTTGGTCGAATCAACGTCTTTCATGGATAGCTCCTGGCTGTCTTAACAAAGTGGATGGACGCGCTTTAGGGGCCCTTTGTGACAGGTTCGTAACGACTGTATGAATGATTTAGGACGGTCTGTGGAGAAGTTTAAGATTAGTGTTGGGGGTCAATGCGGACAATTTGCCCGGCCAGAGGTCCCATCCGAGAAATCAAAGCGTAATTCTTGGAAAATGGTCGCAATCATTTCTAAGCGTAACTACGAATTGCAATTGCCTAACGCAGTCGCTGTCCCATCGGGTCAAACCGGTACGCTTTGTCTGAAGAGTAGGCAAACCGCAATTCCTGACCTTCCGAGATCGCGTGTTGCCCGAACAGGCGCGCGGTCACATCATGATCTTGCACTTTGGCAATGACGTTTGTGTCGCCGCCCAGTTTTTCTACATGGCTGACCTGCGCAGTCAGCGGGCCGTCGTCCGACAGAAACAGGTCCTCGGGGCGGATTCCGATTGTGTTGTCTCCGCTTATTTCCAGCAGTGCCTCGGGAAGGAAATTCATGGAAGGCGAGCCAAGGAATCCTGCGACGAATTGGTTGGCGGGATTGTTGTACAGCTCCATCGGGCTGCCAATCTGTTCGACCCGACCATCACGTAGCACGACGATCTTGTCGGCGAGCGTCATCGCCTCGGTCTGGTCATGCGTGACGTAGATCATCGACGCGTCCAGTGCGCGGTGCAGATTGGCGATCTCGATGCGCGTGTTCATCCGCAAGGCGGCGTCCAGATTGGACAGCGGCTCATCAAACAGGAACAATTTCGGTTCGCGGACAATTGCGCGCCCGATGGCGACGCGCTGACGCTGACCGCCGGAAAGCTCCGACGGGTACCGGTCTAAATAGGGTTCAAGATTCAGCATGCGGCTGGCATTGGCCACGCGTTCCTCGATTACCGCCTTTGACTGCTTCTCTTGCTTCAACGCAAGGGTCATGTTTCCACGCACGCTGAGATGGGGGTAGAGCGCATAGCTTTGAAACACCATCGCGATGCCGCGCTTGGACGGTGGCACCAGATTGACCTGCTGCCCGTCGATGGTGATCTCGCCCGAGGATGCGTCTTCCAGCCCCGCAATCACGCGCAGAAGCGTGGATTTTCCGCAGCCCGAGGGGCCGACAAAGACAACGAATTCGCCTTCTTCTACTTCCAGCGTGATATCTTTGAGGACGTGCACATTGCCGAAGGATTTGTTCACGTTGTTCAGCGTCAGGGCAGTCATGTTGCGGACTCCTCAAGGGAAACGGGTTGGCCAGTGCGGATGCTCTCATCCGCGGCCAGACAAATGGCGAGGGATTGGACGGCGTCATTCATATGGCGCGTCAGGTCGATGTCGTCGGCGATGGCGCGCAGCATGTAAGCCTGTTCAGCATCGCAGAGTTCTTGATGGCCGGGTTCGTCCGGCATATCGATATAGTGGTCGCCCTGTGGCGTATGGATTAGCAGGCCGCCGACCTTGGTATGGCCGTCGATGTCGGCGGACGCGCCCTTGTTTCCATCGGTGATCGAAACAGATCCGTTGGGTGACACGATGTCTTTCACAAAGAACGCGGTTTCGGACATCATCGGGCCCCATCCGGCCTCGTACCAGCCGACCGAGCCGTCGTGGAAGACCACCTGAAACTGTCCGTAATTGTACATGTCTTCAGCGATCTCATCGGACAGGCGCAGGCCCATGCCATGCACCCGGACGGGTTGCGCATCGGTGATCTGGCACATCACGTCGACGTAGTGCACTCCGCAATCGACGATAGGCGACGTGGTCTGCATCAGCGCCTTATGCGTCTCCCATTCTGCTCCTGACGATTGCTGGTTCAGGTTCAGGCGGAACACATAAGGTCCACCCAAATTGCGCGCTTCTTCGATCAACCGCATCCACGAGGGGTGATGGCGCAGAATATAGCCAACCACCAGTTTGCGGTTCAGTCGCGTAGCTGTCTCGACCACGCGCCGGGCGTCCGCCACATTGGTCGCAAGCGGTTTTTCTACGAACACATGCGCGCCAGCTTCCATGGCGGTACAAGCGTAATTTGCATGGCTATCAGAATAGGTGGCGACCACGACCAGATCGGGTTTCGTTTCGACCAGCGCCGCTGCGAAATCCGAGTGTACCGGATAGCCTGCAAGTTCTGGGTGATCCACACGACCGGACCGGTTCACCAATCCAACGATCTGCGCCTCGGGGTGGTGATTGTAAGCCAGCGCGTGGCTCAATCCCATATTGCCGAGGCCTGCAATCAGAACGCGGGTCATTTGACAGCTCCAGATGTAATGCCGCGGATCAGCTGGCGAGAGAAGATGACATAGAGGATCAACACCGGCAGGATTGCCATCGACAGGGCCGACAGGACTGCGTTCCAGTCCGTCACGAACTGCCCGATGAAGACCTGGCTGCCCAGCGTCAGCGTCTTGGTCTCCTCGGCAGGTGCGAGGATCAACGGGAACCAAAGGTCGTTCCAGATCGGGATCATGTTGAACACCGCCACCGTTGCCATTGCGGGGCGGACAAGGGGCAGAACCAGTCTGAAGAAGATCGTGTATTCCGACAGTCCGTCGATACGCCCGGCATTCTTTAGGTCGTCGCTCACCTGCCTCATGAACTCAGACAGAATGAAGACGGCCAGCGGTAATCCTTGCGCTGTGTACACCAGTATCAGCGCCCAGAGCGAGTTCACCAACCCGGTTGCCACCATCATCTCAAGGATAGCCACGGTGCCGATCCGGATCGGAATCATGATCCCCAGAGCCAGATACAGGCCCATGATCAGATTGCCTTGGAACTGATACTCAGACAGCGCATAAGCCGCCATTGCGCCGAACAGCAAAATAAAAAACAGAGACGCGACGGTGACGATCATCGAGTTCTGGAAGTAGAGGAAGAAGTCGCCTTGCTTCATAACCGTCTCATAGCCAATCATCGAGAAACTATCTGCATTAGGCAGGGCCAGTGGCTCTCGAAAGATCGCTCGGCGGGATTTGAAGCTGTTGATCAGGATCACAAAGACCGGGAACAGGGCGATCAGTGTGTACAGGATCAGCGCGCCGTGCATTGCGAACATGTTGAGGGGGTTATGACGTGCCTTATTCATCGCTTGACCCTCACAGTTGATACCGGCGCATCCGGGTCTGGATGCCGAACAGGTAGATACACACACCGACGAGGATGATGGCGAACATCGCCCCGGCGATTGCGGATCCCATATGCGGATCGCCCAGTTGCAACTGGAAGCCGAAGAATGTGCGATACATGAATGTGCCCAGAATGTCCGTCGAGAAATCGGGGCCAGCCAGCGCGCCTTGGGCCGCGTAGATCAGGTCAAACGCGTTGAAATTGCCAACGAAAGTCAGGATCGAGATGATCCCGATCGACGGTAGGATCAGCGGTAGTTTGATCTTCCAGAAGGCAGCAGCACCGGTGATGCCGTCAATCTCTCCGGCCTCAAGGATTTCTTCCGGGATGGTCAGCAGGGCGGCATAGATCAGCATCATCGGGATACCCACGAACTGCCAGACAGAGATCAGCGCCAGCGTGGTCAGCGCATATTCCTCTTTCCCCAGCCATGGCGCGTATAGCGACTTGAGCCCAATTGCATCCAGCATCGACGGGGCGATGCCCCAGATCGGGGAGAGGATCAGTTTCCATGCGAAGCCGACGATCACAAAACTCAGGATGGTGGGGATGAAGATCGCCGACCTATACAGCGCTGCAAACCGCAGGCGCGGGTGGCTGAGCAGGGCGGCCAGAGCGATTCCGATGGGGTTCTGAACCAGCATGTGAATCAGGAAGAACCAGAAGTTGTTTCCAAGGGCGTTCCAAAACTGTTCAGACCAGATGGGGTCGAAAAACAGCGTCTGAAAATTCTGCAATCCAACGAAGACGCGGTTCTGATCAATCTCGGTGTAAAGTGCCAGACGCAGTGTGTTGAACAGCGGAAAGATCATCACTGCCGTGTAGATCAAAACGGCCGGTGCAAGAAACACGACGATATGCCAGCGGAAGCGGGGGCGGTTCATGGGATCGCTTTCAAAGGGGTGTCGGGATTACCCGGGCGATCGTCGCCGCCCGGGTATGCCAAGATTTACTGATGCGGAGCATACCAGTTAGCTAGCCCGTCTTGCAGGCGCTGACCGGCGTCAGCAGGGCTTTCCGCGCCCCGAACGACGTTGGCCGATGCGTTCCACGTCTCAAGCTCAAGGTTGGGCTCGCCGCGCGACAGAATTTGATAGGTCGAGCGGATCGTCGATTCACACTCATCCCGCCAACCGACGAATTCCTTGGCCAAAGGGTCTTGCAAGTCGACCGGCGCATTCGACAGAGGGAAGAATCCGGGCAGGGCGTTGCCGAAAATTTCGGCAAATTCTGGGCTTGCGACCCACGCCAGGAACGTCTCTGCCGCTTCGCGGTTTTCTGTGGCGGCGTTCATGCCGATCCCGATATCTGTGTGGTCCGAGATGTAGCAGGTGTCACCCGCGTTGCGGACCGGCGGTTTGAACGCGCCCATCTCAAAATCGGCCTGGGCGTTGAAGCCCGAAATCTCCCAGCTGCCGGCTGGATAGATGGCGGCCCGGCCAAGCGTGAACAGGTTTTGACTGTCGGGGTAGGTCTGCGCTTCATACCCGTCCCCAAGGTAGTCTTTCCACTTCGCCAGGGTCTCGTAAGGCGCGACCCATTGTGGGTCAGTCAGTTTTTGCGACCCTTCGATCAATGCCAGACGACCTTCTTCGCCTTTCCAGTAATTCGGGCCGATGTTGTTATAGCCCATCGTGGCAGCTTCCCATTGGTCAGTAGTGCCCATGGCCATAGGAATGTAGGTGCCGTCTTGCTTGAATGTCTTGAGGGCGGCAAAAAACTCGTCTTCAGTCGTTGGGACCTCGACGCCCAATTCGTCGAACGCGTCTTTGTTGAAGATAAAGCCATGAATCACTGACGCCATCGGAACGCAGAATGTGGCCGCGCCGTCATCTGTCTGCCAAGCGGATTTGGCCACGTCCGAAAAGTTCGACATTGCATCCAATCCGGATAGATCGGCCAAGTGCCCTGCATCGTACAAGCCCAAAGACCGGTCAAACGGGCGGCACGTTATGATGTCCCCGGCGGAACCTGCTTCGAGCTTGGCGTTCAGAGCTGCGTCGTATTCCGTTGGAGCAAATGGAGAGAAAACCAGTTTGATCCCGGGATGTTTGGCTTCGAACGCCGGAATGATCTGTTCCTGCCAAAGTGTCAGATCGTCATTGCGCCAGCTTTCGATGGTCAGCGTCACGTCCTCGGCATAGGCGTTTGACGCCATCAGGGTCGTACCCAATAAGGCCAGTTTCAGGCTATTGCGTTTCATCGTTGTTCTCCCAGTTGGTTAGCAGTCAGTTGTCTTGGTCCAGCGCGGACCGGAGGACGCCTCCGTTTGCACGCAAAGCCGCCTTGGCATCCGTCAGCGTCATGCCTCGCGCTGCAATCAGCACCGCAGGTTTCACATCGCCATCGGCCACAGCCAGCGCGTTCCGGGCGGTTTCCGTGTCGACATTTGCGATCCGGGCGACGATGCCAGTTGCCCGCGCGCGCAGCTTGTCATTGTCAGCGCGCAGGTTGACCATCATTCCGTCGTGAACATGGCCCAATTGCAGCGCCATAAGAGACGACAACATGTTGAGTGCGATCTTCTGGGCCGTTCCCGCGCCCATCCGTGTCGAACCTGAGATCAGTTCCGGAGGCGTCGCCAGCAGAATGGGAATATCGGCATGCTCCAGCAAAGGGCTTCCTGCGTTATTGGCAATCCCGACAACGGTCGCGCCACGCGCCCGGGCGATGTTGCAGGCCGTCAGGGTGTAGGGGGTTGACCCGCTGGCAGACACTGCAATCACAGTGTCATTTGACTGCAGCTGAGTCAGCGCGCTTTCCAACCCGTCGGCCACGTCTTCTGCGCCTCCGGGCATTTCGACCCCTGTCGGCAGGCCACCAGCCATGTGAATGCGAAGTTGGCTCGCGGGGATCGAGAAGGTGCCGCCCAACTCTTGCGCATCGGCGGCGGCCATCAGGCCGGATGAACCCGCCGCCACGTAGTGCAGCGTACCGCCAGTACTGATCGTCTGCGCCATGGCTGAGCTTCCTTGCGCGATCGCCTCAAGCGCATTCCGCACTGCGGTTGCGGCGACGATCTGCCCTTCAGCCAGCGCTTTGGCTGATGCAAGCGGATCCCGCGAGACCAGCTTGATTGCGTCCGGATGCAGTTGTTCGGTCGACGGCAGCGACAAAAGAATCCCCTCCTTTGCGTTTCGTTTACAATACCTATTGAATACCACTTGTCCATATTTTTATTTTCCTCATATATTTTTAAGGGTTTAATTGAAAATAGCCAGAATGGGACCCGATTTCTCTAACTTCGTCCTTTCTAATTCGAAATAGGTATTATAATGGTATTGTCATGACTGAGTCTCTGAACAGCGCTGTGCTTGCCGTGGACGGGGGTGGAACCCGATGTCGTGTTGCTTGCGAAGTCAGTGGTATTATCCAATCTGTGGAAACTGGGGCTGCGAACGTCTCAACCGATTTCGATGCGTCAATCCGGCAGATCCAGGCGGGGTTTGCGCAGATGGCGCAAATGCTGGGTGTTGGGCAGCAGGACCTTGTGCGATTGCCCTCCTTTGTTGGCCTGGCCGGGGTCACCGACGACCGAATTGCCGGCCGAGTAGAGAAGGCTCTGGGTCTTGTCCGCGCGCGCGTTCAGGATGACCGACCAGCTGCACTGCGTGGCGCGCTGGGCGAGCAGGACGGTCTGATTGTGCATTGCGGCACTGGATCCTTCATCGCATCGCAGAAAGACAGCGTGATGCGTTTTGCCGGTGGTTGGGGGCCAGTTCTGGGGGATGAGGCATCGGCGCAGTGGGTCGGGCGGCGTGCGCTGGCGGAAACATTGAATGCGGTCGACGACGTTCAGGCTTCTTCCGCTCTGACGCAAGAGTTGATGGCGGAATTCGGCGGTGCGGCCGGGATTGTTGATTTCGCCGGGGGCGCCGCGCCGACGGAGTTCGGCGCTTTGGCCCCAAAGGTGACCTCTGCAGCGGTTTCCGGAGACGTTGTTGCCAGACGCGTCATGCACGCAGGCGCCGCATATGTCACTGAGATGGCCCATCGCCTTGGGTGGCGGCACCAGATGGCAATCTGTCTTACCGGCGGCATCGCGCCTCATTATGCAGAGTATCTGCCGGCTGACATGCAGTCTGCACTTCAACGCCCATTGGGTGAACCACTTGCCGGAGCGCTGGCGCTGGCGAAGGAGGTCCAAAATGAGCATCGCTGAATTTCTTCGTTCTGACTTATGGTTGACCCCGGAAAATGGTCCTCGATACGTGCAGTTGCGCCGCAGATTGCAGGAAGGCATCGACACAGGCGTACTTGCGCCAAACTCATCGCTTCCGTCCGAGCGGGAGCTCGTTGAGATCACGGAATTGTCCCGCGTGACCGTTCGTAAGGCGATTCAGGAGCTGGTGCAGGAAGGCGTGATTGAACAGCGACAGGGGTCAGGCTCGTTCATCCGGGAACGTGTGCCACGCGTCGAACAATCGCTGAAGCACCTGACGTCGTTTACCGAAGATATGTCGAGCCGCGGGATGCAGACCACCTCAAAATGGCTGGAACGCGGGGTATTTGCGCCAACAACCGAAGAGGTCACCGCGCTGAATTTGGCGGAAGGGGAACAGATATCCCGCATCTATCGACTGCGCGAAGCGGAAGGGCGTCCGCTGGCACTGGAGCGCGCCGCGTTGCCGCTGGATATTCTGCCGAACCCGATCGAAGTGACGACATCACTTTACGAAGTGCTCGAAGCTCTGGGGCATCGCCCGGTGCGTGCGGTGCAAAAGATCTCGGCGCTGAACCTCGCGGCGCGAGAAGCGGAGTTGCTGGAAGTCCCTGAAGGTGCAGCAGGTCTGAACATCGAGCGCATCTCATTTCTGAAAAACGGGCGGGTCGCGGAATTGACACGTTCGCTCTATCGCGGCGACGCCTACGATTTTGTCGCCGAATTGCGCCTATAACCGGAAGGACCGGGATCACATGTCCGAGAAAACATCGAAAATGCGTCAGGAAATTCTGGAGATCCCGGATGCCGTCGACAGATTGCTAAGCCAAGGTGCCGCCAATATCCAGAAAGCCGCGCAGAGCGTGCGGGATGCGGATCCACGCTTTCTAATCTCGGTTGCGCGCGGATCATCTGATCACGCCTGTACGTACCTCAAATATGCCAGCGAGCTGTTGTTGGGGCTGCCCGTTGCTTCGGTCGGGCCGTCTGTCAGTTCGCTCTATGGCGCCGAGTTGCGCGCAAAAGGGGCAGTTTGCCTGTCGGTATCCCAGTCTGGTCAAAGCCCGGATATCGTGGGCCTGACCCGGTCGTTGCGTGACACTGGAGCAACCACCATTGCGGTGACCAACAATACCGGCTCGAGACTGGCCGAGGTGGCAGACGCAGTTCTGCCCCTGCACGCGGGGCCAGAGCTGAGCGTGGCCGCGACAAAGACCTTTGTGACATCACTGGTGTCCGGGCTATGGCTTTTAGCCGAGATCAAAGGCGATGCCGAAATGACGGGCGCAATCCACACCTTGCCTGAATACCTGGCGCAGGCGACACAATGTGACTGGTCAGCTGCGGCTGACACGATCACCGGGCGCTCCCTGTTTACGCTTGGCCGGGGCCCGTCTTTCTCAATTTCCGGCGAAGCTGCGCTGAAGATCAAGGAAACCTGCCAAATCCATGCCGAAAGCTATTCGTCTGCCGAAGTGTTGCATGGTCCGGTCTCAATTGTCGAAGATGGATTCCCGGTGATCTCGTTTGCTGCTGGGGATGCCGCCGAACAGGCAACGGCCGAAGCCGCCGACGCGCTCGCGGAAAAGGGGGCGGCGGCCTTTGCTACAACAGACAAGGTAACGCGCGCTGTGGCCCTGCCGGTGGTTCGCACGGATCACTGGATTACCGACCCGATCACTGCCATTACGTCGTTTTACAGTATGGTCGAGGCCGTCGCTGGCGCGCGCGGGATCGACCCGGATGCGCCGCGGCACCTTAAGAAAGTGACAGAGACGGTATGACAGAGCGCAGCACGATCATTCGCAATGGGCCGATCTTCGATGGGGACCGGTTGCTGCACGACCACGCGATTGTTTTCCGTGAAGGGCAGGCAGGTCAGCTGCTGCCCGAGGGCGAGTTGTTCGAAAAAGGCGATACGATCGATCTAAACGGCGATATTCTAAGCCCCGGATACGTTGATCTTCAGGTTAACGGTGGCGATGGGATCATGTTCAATGGTGATCCTTCGGTTGAAACGATCCGCAGAATCGCCAGTGCTCACCGGCGGCTGGGTGTGGCATCCTTGCTGCCCACATTGATTACCGACAGCGCCGACAAAACCCGGGCGGCTATAGATGCCGCAATTCAGGCTATTCGGGAACAGGTTCCAGGGGTCGTCGGACTGCATCTGGAAGGGCCACATCTGTCAGTGGCTCGCAAAGGAGCCCACGACGCCGATCTGATCCGCCCGATGGACGCGGCGGACATGAAAGCGTTGATCGCCGCCTCTGACGCGCTTCCCCGCCTGAAGGTCACCGTGGCCCCTGAAAGTGTCTCGGAACAGCAGGTCCGGACGATGAGCGAAGCAGGTATTCTCGTATCTTTGGGGCATACCGATGCGGATTTCGAAACATGCCAGCGGTATGCCGCGGCCGGTGCCCGGTGCGTGACGCATTTGTTCAATGCGATGAGCCAACTGGGCAATCGCGAGCCGGGCTTGGTCGGTGCTGCACTGGCCAATGGGGGCCTGTCCGCAGGGCTGATCGCAGACGGCATCCATGTACACCCTGCCGCCATGCGAGCGGCCTGGGTAGGAAAAACCGCCCCGGGCCGAATTTTCCTGGTCAGCGACGCGATGGCCGTCGCGGGTACTGATCAGAGCGAATTCGATTTGGAGGGCCGCAGAATCACGCGCACCGATGGCAGGCTGACCTTGGCGGATGGGACATTGGCGGGTGCGGATCTCGACCTGACAACTGCTGTGGGCGTACTCGTCAACAAAGTCGGCGTACCGGTACAGGACGCATTGATTGCGGCCACCAGCTATCCGGCGCATCTGATCGGGTTGGCCCGGCCAGCAGCTTTGGAATACGGTTCAATGATCCGAATAGCAGCAAGTTTCGACGGGTGCGACTGGTTGCCGGATCAGGGCTGAGGCCACCGCAGGCGGGCGAAATGGCACCCCCGGACGCGTATGTGCCAGGGCAAAGTTATTGTTCGCGACGAAATTGAAATCTGCGTCCGAACTGCGCTTGACGGCATCTGACGCATCGCATAAACCAACCAACGCTGAGCGGGCGTCGTATACTGGCTATTACCTCAGCCTTCCAAGCTGATGAAGCGGGTTCGATTCCCGCCGCCCGCTCCAAGTCAGCCTCAAAATTCTGCGTCAAATGGCCCTTTTGGGCAGCCATTTTACCTGGTGCTTCTTGACCCCGGCTGCAGCGGTCGCCAAGAAGCCTACACTTTAGTGCGAACATGACGTAAGGGCCGAATATGGCAAACTCCGCCTCAGCCAATCCCAAGGGCAAACCCGCACCCGGCGCCACCGAAGAGCGCGCGGGCTCGCGGAAAATAGGCGTTTTGTCTTCACTCTGGCCGTTTATGAAGCCCTACCGTTTGCTGATGATGGGCGCGACATTTGCCTTGGTTCTGACAGCCAGCATGACGCTGACGCTGCCGCTTGCAGTGCGAAGGGTGGTCGACAATTTCCGCATCGAAGATGGTGAATTGTTGGACTGGTACTTTCTGGCGGCCTTGGTCATCGCTGCGGTTCTGGCAGTGGGGACGGGTATCCGCTATGCGTTGGTGACCCGGCTGGGTGAGCGTGTTGTGGCGGATATCCGCAAGGCCGTGTTTGACCGCGTCATCGGGATGAGCCCCGAGTTCTACGAACGGATCATGACCGGAGAGGTTCTTAGCCGTATCACTACGGACACGACGCTGATTCAATCCGTGCTGGGATCGTCGGTTTCCATTGCTCTACGAAATATGCTTTTGTTCGCGGGCGGGTTGGTCCTGATGCTGCTGACGTCGGCCAAGCTGACGGGCATGGTGCTGCTGCTGATTCCTGTTGTCGTGGTGCCAATCCTTGTGATGGGGCGTCGCCTGCGGGTACTCAGCCGCGAAAATCAGGACTGGATCGCGGCCTCGTCCGGCAACGCGGGCGAAGCGCTCGGCGCGGTGCAGACGGTTCAGGCCTTTACGCACGAACAGGCCAGCCGCAAGCAATTCGGAGACATGACAGAAACCTCATATGGAGTCTCGCTGCGGCGCATTCAGACGCGCGCGGTGATGACGGTCATCGTCATTTTCCTGGTGTTTTCGGGCATTGTCGGCGTTCTGTGGATGGGTGCGAATGACGTCCGCAACGGCGTGATGACCGAAGGTGTTCTGATTCAGTTCGTGATCTATTCGATTATCATGGCCGGCTCTGTCGCCGCCCTGTCCGAGATCTGGAGCGAGCTGCAACGCGCCGCAGGCGCGACCGAGCGGTTGGTGGAGTTGCTGAACGCGCAAGACACCGTGACTGATCCGGCCAAGGCAAAATCTTTGCCGACGCCGGTATGTGGCGAGATTCGCGTTGACGACGTCACTTTCCGCTATCCAGCGCGGCCGGATGTTGTAGCGCTGGATCATATGTCTCTGGCGATCAAACCCGGTGAGACCGTGGCTTTTGTCGGGCCGTCTGGGGCTGGCAAAACCACAGTCATCCAGATGATCCAGCGCTTCTATGATCCGGATTCAGGTCATGTCAGCCTCGATGGTGTCGATCTGCGCGACCTCGATCGTTCGGATTTCCGGCAGCACATGGCGCTGGTGCCGCAGGACCCGATCATCTTTGCGGCCTCGGCCCGTGAAAACATCCGGTTTGGTCGATTGGATGCAACAGACGCCGAAGTCGAAGCCGCGGCCCGTGCGGCTGCTGCTGACGAGTTCATCTCGAAACTGCCCGAAGGGTATGACAGTTTTGTCGGTGAGCGCGGCGTGATGTTGTCAGGCGGTCAGAAACAACGTATTGCCATTGCCCGCGCGATCCTGCGCGACGCGCCGGTTCTGTTGCTGGATGAGGCGACTTCGGCTCTGGACGCCGAAAGCGAACGCGCGGTGCAGGGCGCCGTCGATCAGATGCGCGCCGGTCGGACCACGCTGATCGTGGCGCACCGTCTGGCGACCGTCAAAAAGGCGGATCGGATCGTGGTGATGGAGGCCGGTCAGATCGTGGCGCAGGGCACCCATGAGGATCTGGTTGTTCAGGATGGTCTGTATGCCCGCCTGGCGCGCCTGCAATTCACCGATGGCGTCGCAGCTGAATAGCCTGACGTCGCGGAAGTCAGTTTCACGCCGCTGCGTAATTCTACAATTTTGGGCGTGGCCCCTCTAACCCGTCGCTTGCAGTTGCGGGGTTTTGCTTCCATCTTGTCATGGAAAAAACCGCGCAAGACGTGGGAGAATAAAAGGGAGGAGCCACATGGCCTTTGTGGGTTTGGAAGACAAGGCAAGAATTGAGCAGGAAATGTCGTGGGAGGATCGGGATGTTCCGGTCACCTTCCATCAGTTGCTGTCGCGTACGGCCAGCAAGTTTCCGAACAGTAATGCGGTCAGCTTTCAATTGTTGTCGGGCCCGACGGACAAGGCCGAAACTCTGACTTGGTCGCAACTGTTGGGCAAGGTCAATCAGGCCGCGAACCTGTTCCGGTCATTGGGCATCGGTGAAAAGGATGTGGTGGCCTACGTGCTGCCCAACTGTAACGAGACGCTGGTTACTTTGATGGGTGGTGCGGTTGCTGGCATCGTGAACCCGATCAACCCGCTGCTGGAACCTGAACAGATCGCCGCAATTCTGCGCGAAACCGGCGCCAAAGTGGTCGTTACGCTCAAGTCGTTCCCCAAAACGGATGTGGCGCAAAAGGTCGAAGAGGCGGTTCGCCATGCGCCAAATGTCAAAACCATCCTCGAGATTGACCTCAACCGCTATCTGACGCCGCCAAAATCCTGGCTGGTGCCGTTCCTGCGTCCCAAAATGGGCGACAAGGAACATCTGGCGCATGCGGACTACAAGAACTTCAACAAGGAATTGGCCAAGCAGCCGACGACTTTGACGTTTGAGGACAGCAAAGAAGATCGCGTTGCCTGCTATTTCCACACTGGCGGTACGACCGGCATGCCGAAGGTTGCGCAGCACAAATACTCGGGCCTGATCTACAATGGCTGGCTCGGCCACACGCTGCTGTTCTCGGAAGAAGACGTGATCATGTGCCCGCTGCCCATGTTCCACGTGTTTGCGGTGCATGTGATCATGATGGCCGCGGTGTCGTCCGGCGCACATGTGGTCTTCCCGACACCGGCGGGATATCGCGGCGACGGCGTGTTCGACAATTTCTGGAAGCTGATCGAACGCTGGAAGGTGACTTTCATCATCACCGTTCCCACGGCGATTGCGGCCAAGATGCAGCGCCCGGTGGATGCGGATATCTCAAGCGTGAAGACGGCATTCTCCGGCTCGGCGCCTTTGCCAGTCGAATTGTTCCGGCGATTTGAAGAAGCAACAGGCGTGACCATCGTGGAAGGCTATGGCCTGACCGAAGCCACCTGTCTGGTGTCCTGCAACCCGGTGGACGGGGAAAAGAAGATCGGCTCGATCGGTATTCCGTTCCCCTATACGGACGTGAAAATTCTGCAGGATGGCCCGGACGGTCCAGTAGAATGCGCCGCGGATGAGATCGGTGAGATCTGCATCTCGAACCCCGGCGTCTACGCGGGCAATACCTATACCGAAGCGGATAAGAACGTCGATCTGTACCACTTCGACAAGTACCTGCGCACGGGCGATCTGGGGCGGTTTGACGAGGACGGCTATCTTTGGATCACTGGCCGCGCCAAGGACCTGATCATCCGTGGAGGTCACAACATCGACCCGGCCGAGATCGAAGAGGCCCTGCTGGGGCACGACGCCGTGGCCTTTGCCGGTGCTATCGGTCAGCCCGACGCCTACTCGGGCGAGGTGCCTTGCGCCTTTGTCGAACTGGTCGAGGGCGCTTCGGTGACCGAGAAGGAACTGATGGACTATTGCGGCGTGCATGTTCACGAACGAGCGGCGCAACCCAAGCATATGACCATTCTAGACGAGCTGCCCAAGACCGCCGTCGGTAAGGTCTTTAAGCCAGAGCTTCGCAAACAGGCGATCACGCGCATCTACAATGGCGCGCTGGAAGAGGCGGGTCTTGACGCGCGGGTGGTGCTGGTCATCGACGATAAGAAGCGCGGGCTTGTTGCACAGCTTGACGCGAAGGGTTCCTCGGAGGACGATGTCAGCAAGGTGCTGGGATCGTTCACCCGGCCATGGGAGTGGGCTGCCTGACTGGGAGGGAACATGGATTATGAACGTCTGATTGATGAAGAAACTTGGGCGTTCATAAAACGAACGGCTGAAAGCTATCCGGATAATGCGGTCGATCTTTCGATCGAGGATCAGCGTCGTGTGTATGACACGATGTGTGCGGACTTTCGCCAGCCCCGCCCACAAGGGGTAGAAACTGAGGACAGGCAGGCAAATGGCGTGCCTGTCCGCGTCTACATCGCGGGCCAGCCAACGCGAACCGTCATCTATTTCCACGGTGGTGGATTTGTTGTTGGCGGTCTGAACAGCCACGATGACGTCTGCGCAGAGATCTGCGCGCAGACCGGGTATCGGGTCGTCGCCGTGGATTACCGCCTGTGTCCGGAGCATGTCCATCCCGCGCAGTTTCAGGACAGCTGGACTGCGACGAAGTGGGTGGTCGAGGAATTCGGCGATCCAATCGTCCTTGCAGGCGACAGCGCTGGGGGCAATCTAGCCGCCGCCGTGGCGCATCATGGCCGAGGACAACTAAAAAACGTGCTGGGGCAGGTTCTGATTTACCCCGGTTTGGGTGGCGACAGCACGAAGGGTTCGTATATCGAACACGCACACGCACCGCTTTTGACGCTGGATGAGATCCTTTTCTACGAAAAAGTGCGATGCGGCGGCAATGTTCCGAAAGACGACCCGACCTTTGCACCGCTGCACGACGTTGACTTCTCGGGGCTTCCGCCGACCGTAGTCGTCACCGCCGATTGCGACCCGCTGCGTGATGACGGACCCAGCTATTGCGACCACATCGCCGCTGCGGGCGGACAGGCGCATTGGATCAACGAACCAGGCCTCGTCCACGGTTATCTGCGCGCGCGTATTTCTGTGAAACGCGCGGCAGACAGTTTTGAGCGGATCTCAGTCGCCATTGAGGCGTTAGGCCAGCAGATCTGGCCCTACGATTAACCCGTCATTTCAGGAAAGGCGCGGCTTTCATGGTCTCGGCAATGGGTGCGCCCATGCGGTTCAAGATTGTAGGCGCAAGCTGTAGCTGGTCGATCACTGTGTCGACCTCGGGACCTACTGCATCTCCGAAGTAATACAGCGCCGTTTCCTGTTGCAGCGGGCCGCGTCCGCCGTGGTGGCCGCGCTCGTCCTGCCCGTGGTCGGCGGTCACGATGACCTCATAGCCTAACTGCCGCCAGCGCGGAATGAAGGGGGCCAGCATCTCGTCCATGACAAAGCAGGCATGGTCCATCTCTTCACAATCATGGAAGAACCGGTGCCCCATACTGTCCAGCGTGCACGTGTGCAGAATACCGTAATCCAGCCCAAAACGAAGACACAGGTTGGTCAGCGTGCCGAACAGGTCGACGTCTGAAGGGGTCATCTGATTGGCCTTGCCGTAGCCGGTCATGCTGTGGAACCGACCGTGGTTGATGGTCGCGCTGTCGGGCTCGTCATATTCAATGTCGCGGACGTAGTCGAAAGGATGGCGGTTGAAGAATTGCGACCAATAGCTGTGCGTTACCGCGCCAGTAACACCACCAGCTTCACGCACCTGGCTGAAGACGTCCTTGTGGCTCAGTCGAAAGACGTTGCCGTTGCCGGTACAGCCGTGCTCCTGGGGAGTGACGCCGGTGTGGATCGAGGCATAGCAACTGGCCGATGTAGACGGCAGAACAGCGCGCAGTTTCCAGACCCGCGCTTCGCCGCTGTCAACCCAGCCTTCGAGATTGCCAAACAGGCGCCGAAAATTGCGCCACGGAACACCATCCAGGATGATGAGGAGTAGTTTGCGGTCCATGTCATTGGCCTTTTGACTAGATATTTCTGGCGACCCTAGGGGATTCGCGATCAGGGGTCTGCCCGTTCGCGCCCCCAATAGCAAAATCCCGACACCTGTCATCGAACAAGGTGCCGGGATTTTGATTCTTCATCGAATTGTCACGAAGCGATCAGTTGCCCGCGCTCTCCATTTTGCGATGGGCGACGACCTCTTCCAGCCAGCCCAGATGCATTTCGGGAACCGAGCTGAGCAGCAGGTCGGTATAGTCGTCGAACGGCGGGCTCAGCACCTCGCTTTTCGAACCATAGCGAACCACGCGGCCCTGATACATCACCGCGATGCTGTCGCTGATCGCGCGGACCGTCGCCAGATCGTGGGTGATGAACAGATAGGCCACGTCCTCGATCTTTTGCAGGTCCAGCAGCAGCTTCAGGATGCCGTCCGCAACCAATGGATCAAGCGCCGAGGTGACCTCATCGCAGATGATCATCTTGGGCTTGGCCGCCAGAGACCGGGCGATGCAGACACGCTGTTTCTGACCACCGGACAGTTCGGCCGGATAGCGGTCGATGAACTTTTCGCCCAACTCGATCTCATCCAGCAGCTCAATGATCCGCTTGCGCTTCTCAGCACCACGCATGTTGAAGTAGAACTCCAGCGGTCGCCCTATGATCGTACCAACGGTCTGACGCGGGTTCATCGCCACGTCAGCCATCTGGTAAATCATCTGCAACTCTCGCAGGTCTTCGCGGGATCGGCCTTTCAGATCACCACTGAGCTTGCGCCCGGCGAAGGTAATCTCACCATCGCGCGGCGGCAGCAGACCGGTGATCACACGCGCCAGCGTCGATTTGCCCGAGCCGGATTCGCCCACAACCGCCAGCGTCTGCCCCGGATGAAGCTCGACATTGACGTTGTGAAGCACGTCGAAATTCAGTCCCTTGTAGCGTGCGGTGATGCCGTCCACGCTGAGCACCGGTTCTGGTGTGGGCTTCTTTTCTTCGTGTTCGATCGAGCGGACCGAGACCAGCGCTTGCGTGTACTCTTCTTGCGGGTTGTTGATGATCTGATCGGTGTGACCGTATTCGACCGTGTTCCCCATCCGAAGAACCATGATGTCGTCGCTCACCTGAGCCACAACAGCAAGGTCGTGCGTGATGTAGAGCGCTGCAACGCCGGTATCGGCAATGGCCTCTTTGATCGCCATCAGAACGTCGATCTGGGTGGTCACGTCCAGCGCCGTGGTGGGTTCGTCGAACACCACCAGATCGGGTTCCGGACATAGCGCCAGCGCGGTCATGCAGCGCTGCAGCTGCCCACCCGAGACCTGGTGCGGATAGCGATCACCGATATTGTCCGGATCGGGCAGACCCAGCTTGGCGAACAGTTCGCGTGCGCGCCCCTCGGCCTCTTTGCGGCTGAACTTCTTCTGTTCAACCGCAGCCTCGATCACCTGATCCATGATCTTCTTGGCCGGGTTGAAAGACGCAGCAGCGGATTGAGACACGTACGTAACCTCACCTCCGCGCAGTTTTCGGATATCTCTGTGCGACGTCTTGAGGATATCGCGCCCATTGACCCAAACCTCGCCGCCGGTGATTTTCACACCACCTCGGCCATAAGCCATCGAAGCCAGACCGATGGTAGACTTGCCTGCACCGGATTCACCGATCAAACCCAGCACCTTGCCGCGCTCGAGGTCAAAGCTGACCCCGTGCACGATTTCGATGTCATGGGGTTTTTCACCTGGCGGGTAGACGGTCGCGCCGATTTTGAGGTCGCGGACCTTGAGAAGGGTATCACTCATCCCCGGCCTCCTTTCAGCGATGTGGTACGGTTCAGAACCCAGTCAGCCACAAGATTGACCGAGATGGCCAGCGTCGCGATGGCCACTGCGGGGTACAGAGCCGCGCCGATCCCATAAACGATACCGTCCTTGTTTTCCTTCACGATGCCGCCCCAGTCCGCCAGCGGCGGCTGAACGCCCAGACCCAAGAACGACAGAGTTGAGACAAACAGAACCATGAAGATGAACCGCAGGCCAAGTTCAGCGACCAGCGGCGACAATGCGTTGGGCAGGATTTCCCGGAAGATGATCCACGATTGTCCTTCGCCACGCAGCTTTGCGGCTTCGACATAGTCCATCACGGCGATATCCACGGCCACAGCACGAGCCAGACGATAAACGCGAGTTGAGTCCAGCAAACCCATGACGATGATCAGGACGGGCACGGTGACAGGCACCATAGCCAGAACGACCAGCGCGAAGATCAGCGTCGGGATCGACATGATAAGGTCCACCGCACGGGACATGACCTGATCCGCCCATCCGCCAAGAACGGCGGCCAGAAACCCAAGGATCGAACCTGTTACAAAGCTAAGGATGGTGGCAGCAGTGGCAATAAAGATCGTCGTGCGCCCGCCATAGATCATGCGGCTGAGAAGGTCGCGGCCAATGTTGTCAGTGCCCAGCCAAAATTGCGAGCTGGACGGCTCCCACACATCGCCAACGACTTCGGCCATGCCGTATGGGGCCAGCAGAGGCGCAAAAATCGCGATGATGAAGTACAGGGCTGTGAATGCCAGCCCGATCATTGCAGAGATTGGGATATTCTTCATTTCGGATGCCTCAGCCTTGGGTTGGCCAGAATGGCAACGATGTCCGCAATCATGTTCAGTCCGATATAGATGGCGGCGAAGATCACGCCGCAAGCCAGCACCACCGGCACGTCACGTTTGGTCACGTGATCAACCAGATACTGCCCCATGCCGGGATAGACGAACACCACCTCAACCACGACGACGCCAACGACCAGATAGGCCAGGTTCAGCATCACTACGTTAACGATGGGCGCGACCGCGTTGGGGAAAGCATGGCGGTAAATGACCTGAAAATTGCTCAGACCTTTCAGTTCGGCCGTTTCCACATAGGCCGACTGCATCACGTTCAGAATTGCGGCGCGGGTCATGCGCATCATATGCGCCAGAACGACCAGCGTCAGCACGATGACCGGCAAAGCGATCGAGTTCAGCTTTTGCCCGAAGGACATGCTGTCGTTGATCATCGCAAGAGGCGAGAACATGCCCAGCTTAACGGCAATGAAATAGACCAGAACGTAACCGATCAGGAATTCGGGTATGGAAATCGTGGTCAGGGTAACAGCTGAAATCAGCTTGTCCGGCCAGCGATTGCGATAGCGGACGGCCAGAAGGCCGAGAAAGATGGCAAGCGGAACCGATACGACAGCGGCCCAGAACGCCAGAAACAGAGTGTTGCCCAGACGATTGCCGATCGAGTCTGCAATATCCAGTTTGTTGGTCAGTGACTGACCCAGATCGCCCTGCAGAATGCCGCCCAGCCATTCGAAATAGCGGGTCAAAGCGGGACGGTTGAGGCCCATTTCCTCGCGCAGGTTTGCCAGCGCCTCGGGGGTTGCAGCTTGACCCAGGACCGCTTGCGCAGCGTCCCCGGGCAGGGCTTCAGTGAGGCCGAAAATCAGAGCCGATGCACCGAAGAGAAGAAGGAGTCCCAGCGCAAGGCGCTGGGAAACCAGTTTGATGATTGGATGCATTAACTGTGGGCCCTATCAGGAGAACCACATTTTGCGGGACATGTTGCCATTCATCATCTCTTGGGTCGGGTCGCTCTCCCAACCTTCGAGCTGATTGGTGACGCCCTCGACAAAGTCGTTGAACATCGGGCAGATCAGACCACCCTGATCGCGGACCATCATGCCCATCTTGCTGTAGATGTCCTTACGTTTGTCGTTGTCCAGTTCGGCGCGTGCCGCGAACAGCATTTCGTCGAATTCCGGAATCTTGAAGCGGGTGTCGTTCCAGTCGGCAGTCGACAGGTACGCGGTCGCGTACATCTGGTCTTGCACCGGACGGCCGCCCCAATAGGAGGCGCAGAATGGCTGAACGTTCCAGACTTCGGACCAGTAACCGTCGTTGGGCTCACGTTTGATCTCCAGCGGGATACCGGCCTGAGCGGCGCTTTGCTGGAACAGAGCTGCGGCATCCACAGCACCTGGGAAGGCACCATCTGCCACACGCAGGATGATCGGCGACCCGTCATGACCCGACTTCTGGTAATGCTCCGCCGCTTTTTCAAGGCTGAACTCGCGCTGCGGGATTGAGCCGTCAAATAGCGGGTATGCCGCATTGATTGGCATGTCGTTGCCAATCGTGCCGTACCCGCGCAGAACCTTGTCGACCAAGTCCTGACGGTTGATTGCGTGTTTCAGCGCCAGACGTAGTTCGTTGTTGTCGAACGGCGCGGTGTCGCAGTGCATGATGAACACGTAGTGCCCGCGACCTGCAGTCGAATGCACAGTCAGGTTCGGTGCGCGGCCCAGCAGATCGGCAACCTTTGGTTCAACGCGGTTGATCGCGTGAACCTGACCAGATTGCAGTGCGGCAGTACGCGCGGTCGCATCGTTAATGACGATCACTTCGACACTGTCGAAGTTGCCGAAATCGGGGTTCCAGTGGTTTTCAAACTTTGTGTAGAGGTGACGTACACCGGGCTCGTTTACTTCTACCTTGTATGGTCCAGTGCCGATACCCGCACCCGGATCGTCCATGCCGCCGTCCGGTTGAATGATCAGGTGGTAATCGGCCATCAGATAGGGAAGGTCAGCGTTCGGTTCAGTCAGAGTGACTTGGAAGTTGTCGCCATCGGCCTTCATCGACTCAATGCCCTTCATGATGCCCAGGGCACCGGACTTGGAGTCTTCGTTCGAGTGGCGTTGCATGGTCTTCAGCACGTCTTCGCTGGTCATGGTTTTGCCGTTGTGGAACTCGACGCCCTGGCGCAGCTTGAACGTCCAGACCTTGGCGTCCGCGCTGCCTTCGACGGCTTCCGCGAGGCGCGGTTCGATCGACCCGTCGGGTGCAACCTCCACAAGCTGGTCCCCGAACTGTTTACCGTTCTGGAAAGGAACCGAGCTTGCGTAAGTTGCCGGGTCCAGCGAGTTGGTTGATTCACCACCCTGCAAGCCGAACTTCAGGTCGCCGCCCTTTTTGGGGCCAGCCGCACGCGCTGCATCGGCAAACATGGTGCTGGCCATCGCCGCCGACACACCCAGAGCCGCAGCTTTCCCCATGAATTCGCGACGGGTGAGTTTGCCCGCTGTGACCTGACCGGCCATGTGAGTGAGTTGTTCGTTCATTTATTGGTCTCCCAGTTGATTGGATTACAGCCCTTGTCGGACTTTTTTATTGACGCATGAGTCAAGGTAGGCGCATTTCGGTCTGCCGAGCAAGGACAAATGTCTGACCTTTGCCAACCAAAATATCACATCTGGTTGCGTTGAACGGTGTCCTCCGTTTGCTTGGAAAATACCAAAGTTCCGTTTTCAAAGGCACTTATTTTCGCCTGCAAATAAAAGTTGTCCCGGTCGGACCACATTTCACAGGACGTTTCGGTGTGCAGGTCAATTCCGTCCCGGCTGATTTCCTGCGTCCAGTGGCAATACCCTCGGGCGGATAGCGGGTCATCCGGATGAATGGTCCAGCGTTCATATGCAGTCCCGCCATGGGTCAAACCGTGGTGGTCGTCAGTGACAAGACCAAAGTCGTCTTCGATGACAAGACTGGTTTCACCCGAGTTCATATCGGTTTCCACACGCCGCGAATTGCTGCTGTCGCGCAATGTCGTGGCCTCGCGCGGGGTTTCGGATTCGGGCGGTTGGAACACATGCTCGTCTCCGCCCGGTGTCGCCCGGTTGGGGATCGAAATCTCGCCGCTCGTCAAATGTAACTCGACAGGTTTTGGCGAAGGCCAGATCAATGGCCAGTACGCGCTGGAAACCGCAACGCGCAGGCGATGCCCTTTGGGAACGCGATAGGCGATGTGATCCAGGTTCAGTGTAACTTCATAAGGTTTTCCGGGCTCCAGCGGAGTTGGATTCGCGTGACCGCCACGATGCGACAGGTTCAAGACGCCATAGGTAATCCGGGTCGCTGCGCCGTCCGGGTGGACGTGGTTCAGCCGCACCGCGATCTGCGCCTGTGGCCGGTCAGCGCTGACCTTCAACCGAATGCGTGGCGCGCCAACGATGTCCAAATCTTCGGACAAAGGCGAACCATCGAAACAAGCGGACAACGCATCGTCTGCGCGCTGATCCCCCGGCATGTCAGGACCCAGCCAAATGGCGCAATACTCCCCTCCGTCCATTCCGCAGGTCTGGGGGGAGCGTACGCGCCTGTTCAGTGATCCATCCCGGCCAAGCCTGTCATCCGACAGGGCCAGTTTTAGGTCGGCCAGATGTGACGTTGCCCCAGTCTGTTCGGCAATCCAGCGCCCGGGTCTTTCTGCATACCACCGCTGCGGGCGGACCCCGTCCATCAGATAGGCTCGATAGTCGGGATCGTTCTCAACGCCCGTGTCCAAACCTTTCAACCAGTGATCCCACCAGCGCAGCGCTTCTTGCAAGAAACCGATTCGTGGTTCGGGAACAGCAAAGTGCGGATACTTATGGACCCACGGGCCGACGATACCCTTCACCGGGGCATCAAGCTGTTCAACCAACGACGGCACAGTGTTCTTATAGGCATCGCCCCAACCGCCAACGGCCAGGGTCGCCGCGCGGATCGCGCTGAAGTCTTCGCAGATCGAGCCATGTTGCCAATAGGCATCCCGTGTCTGATGGCGCAGCCAGACCGACGGCAGGAAGGGTTCGTTTTCAAGACGCTCAAGCCACAGCTCACGCCAGTTCGGGCGCAGCGCCGGATCGGGGGCTCGGGACGAATAGGACCACATGGTCGCGCCCCAGCCTAGATTTTCGTTCAGCAGACAACCGCCCTTATAGTGGATGTCGTCCGCATATCGGTCGGCCGTTGAACACAGTGTAATGATTGCTTTCAATGGGGCCGGTTGAAGGGCCGCAACCTGCAGCGCGTTGAAACCACCCCAACTGATTCCCATCATGCCAACCGCCCCGGAACACCACGTCTGTTCGGCCAGCCATCGAATTGTCGACACGGCATCATCCAGCTCTTGCTGGGTATATTCATCCTCCATCATCCCTTCGCTGTCGCCATTACCGCGCATGTCTACGCGAATGCAGGCATAGCCGCGTTTGGCAAACCAGGGATGGGTCAGAGCATCGCGCGGCGCCGTGCCGTCACGTTTGCGGTAGGGGAGGAACTCAAGAATGGCCGGAACGGGATTTTCGTCGGCGTCAACCGGGCGCCAGACGCGTGCTGAAAGTTGACACCCATCCGGCATCACTATGCCGACATCCGGTAAATCTTCGATATCGCATAGCGAATTGGGCGAGCGCGTCATTCTAAGAGTGTCTCGGTCTTTTTCGCTTTGGTATGCGTGAAAATCGTCAAATCAACGCCTTAATGCGACAACAAGGTCCATCACATTCGTTCCGGTGGGTCCTGTAACCAACAATGCGCCAGCAGCGTCCAGAAAACTACCGCTGTCAGCACGTTGCAGGGCACGCTCGGCTCCATCGCCCCAGGTCGCACCGTCAACCACCGCTCCGGCTGCATTGGTCGGGCCATCGGTACCATCAGTTCCACCGACGACCACGGTCAGCTCCGAAACTCCGGCGATTTCACGGGCCAGCGCCAGCGCAAGTGCTTGGTTGCGTCCACCGCGACCCGGGTTGTCCGGCAGGACCACTGTTGGTTCACCGCCGAAAACCATGGCGCCGGGTTCCATGTCTCGTAGCCGTTGCCCCAGCGCCGTGGCGACCCGCTTGACATCATCGTGCAAGCACTCTTCATCAGCCAGCACCTGAAAACCTTGGGCGCGTGCAAGATCGACCGCGGCAGAGCGCGCATGAGCGTTGGACGCGACGATCTGGGTCGTCGCCTCAAACTCATGTGTTTCAGGTAGAGCACCAATGCCGGACCCGATGACATTCAGATCATCACCCGGAACGTCTGAAATCGCCAGAACGGTCGCTTTTGCCCCCCCAAAATGTGACAGAAGCCCGCCGCCCTTGATCCGCGACAGCTTGCGGCGTTCCGCATTCATCGCAGTGATGTCCAGACCCTCGGCCAGAAGCCGTTTGTTCAAATGTTCCAGATCGGCCAGAGTTTTTTCCGGAAGCAAATCCTCAGCCAGCGAGGATGCACCGCCCGACACCAGCAGCAAAACGTGCGAACCGGGTGGCATGGCCTCAATCGTCTCGCGCAGGGCGCGGCCACCGTCGAGGCTGCGCACGTCGGGCACAGGGTGGGAGGCTTCGATCACTTCCACGTTTTCCGGCAAGTCGCGGCCATGATCGTCCTTGGTCACGACCAGTGTCGGGCGTGGCCCAAAATGTTCCAATGCCGCGCGGGCCATGGCTGCTGCCGCTTTACCGACTGCCAGGATTTGGTCCGGTGCCGGGATGTCGTCCAGAACAGCCTTCGTGGCCCTCTGTCCGTCAACCGCGTTTACCCCGGCTTGCCAGATGCGGATTGCCTGTTGCCTTTGATCCATCAACTTTCCACCCAAATCGTAACCGGCCCGTCATTGACCAATTCCACTGCCATATCAGCCCCGAACTCACCGGTTTCGACCGGTACGCCTTTGTCCTGCAGCCGCTGCGAAAACACCTCGTAAAGGTGCTTGCCCTGATCCGGGGGGGCTGCTTCGGAAAAGCCGGGTCTGTTCCCGCGAGAGGTATCGGCGGCGAGTGTAAACTGACTGATCACCAAAGCCGAGCCGCCGACATCTACGACAGATAGGTTCATCTTTCCGGCATCATCCTTGAAAATTCGCAGTTTT
This sequence comes from Ruegeria sp. CE8, assembly GCF_056537465.1. NCBI lineage: Bacteria > Pseudomonadati > Pseudomonadota > Alphaproteobacteria > Rhodobacterales > Roseobacteraceae > Ruegeria > Ruegeria sp. CE8. Next base: position 281,847 of record NZ_JBQFRP010000002.1, on the reverse strand, counting down.
GAGACCTTGGCCGCAAGTTGGTCGGCCTTGTGTTCGTCGTCACCCTGCATGGCGCAGACCAGGATCATCAAGCCTGGGCCAGTTTGCCCGATCTGGTTTCCGCCGACCGAGACGTTGGCCCGAGACACCCTTTGTAAAACTGCGCGCAAATTTGTTCTCCGTTTGATGACATGATTAACCCAGCCAGCTGGCAATCTCGCCCAGATCAGCGCGGCTGGTCCGAAACCCATTCGCCGGATGGTCTGCATCTGAGTAACCGAAAGATATTGCGCACAATATCAAACGGTCGTCTGGAATGCCGAAATACCGGTGCAGGAATTTGCCATAGCTGGCCACAGCGGCCTGAGGGATCGTGGCAATGCCCAAGGCTTGTGCTGCCAGCGTGAAGGCCATGACAAACCCACCGCAATCCATTGCACCATAAGACCCGAGGTCTTTAGGGCTTGAGACGATTGCGCAATGGGGGGCGCCGAAAAGGTTGAAGTTTTCAAGCATTTGCCTGGTTGAGCCTGTCCGGTCGCCGCGTTCGACGCCAACGGCCTCATACAGCGCCCAGCCGCATTCGCGTCGACGCGCCTGATAGACGCCATTATACGCAGTCGGGAACGGCAAGTCCGGTTCTGGAGCGCCGATCGCGACCTCATTCTGCAATGCCTTTCGGAACACGTCGGTCTCGCTACCACTGGTAATCACGATGTTCCAAGGCTGCGCATTGCACCAGCTTGGCGCACGCGATGCGCAGGTCAAAATCTGCTCGATCTGGGCCTTCGGCACGGGGTCAGGGCGAAAAGCGCGACAGGAATGCCGCTCGGTCAGCAATCGATCCAGATCTGATGGCGTCATGCTGTCCTCCCCTTCGTGTTGACGAGGCGGAGGATGACGTGAGGTTCCGGGATGTTCAAGCGTTTAAACGGAAACAGTGTTTACTGCTGACCGGTAGCCATAAGATAGCCAACACCCGCCGCGACCAACAGTCCAAGAACCACTGCGATGGTGATTTTGATTGCGGACCACGGGCGCTCACCCTGAACTCGACCTGTTCTGCCATTCACAACAAAACGATAAGTTGCGCCGCGATATTTGTATGCAGCCATCCAGACAGGCAACAAGACATGCTTGAAAGTCACGTTCCGCACATCTGTGTCGATCGCATGAATACGTTGCCTGTCACCACCGATATCAAACCGCACGTCCCGTTCGATCACGCGAGCCATGTGCCCACGGGCCTCGGCGTATCCGTCCTGCAACTCAACTGTGTAAGCCTCAGCCCGGAACCCTGCCAGGTATTCGGGCTGATATGGTTCCAGCGCAGCCAAATCCCACGGCTCCAACGCGTCCGTATAGCTTTTGGGTAAGGACCGAGATGCCAGCACCAGCACATCATCAAAAAACCGCGCAACCCGGCCGGATTTTGGGGACCACCGCACTTTGGCCACACGCTGCTGCATTGGCTTGCCGTCGCGCATGACCGTTCGGGTTTCGTAATAAACCGTGCCACGTTCGCCCTGATAGCTGGACTGCGTATCCGCATCGAAGGTCCAGTAGGGGACATATATCCCCTGCATCTTGCGGCCCTTGCGGGCATATTCCTTCAAACCGTTCGGCGCGAACCAAAGCTTGCCAAGCCAATCCGACATCGCCTTGTGGGCCGAACGCTCGTCCAATGCAAAGGGCAGAACGCCCTTGGGTTTTATATGCCGATTAACGCCAGTTTCAGTGACAACGGGCGTAGCGCAGAACGGGCATTCCGCCGCGTGGGTGTTTGGGTCGAATTCTACCTGAGCCGCGCAGTTCGGACAGGACAGAACGCGGGTTTCTTCAATTTCACCTTCGGGCAGCTTGTCTTGCAGCGCTGCATTGAAATCCAGCTCTTTCAAACTGGCGCCGCCCCATGGGCTGGTACCGATAGTTTCCGAATGCCCGCAATGGTCGCAGGTCAGCGTGCCATCGCCGGGGTTGAACCGGTAATCCGCGCCGCATTGATCGCAGGGAAAGCGGTGTTCGTCGGTCATTGCTGAGCCTTGGTCATCCATTTATGCCAAAATCAGGCACCCGGCGGAGGCGGAGGCAGGATCGTGAACAGTTGGGCCAGTTCCCGCACGTCCCCGGCCTTCTTCCAGCCATCCTGACCGGCGGTCCAGACATGGGTATCGCGCGTGATCTCGCCCTCGGTCGCCATGCGCCCCATCTTTGCCTTCGAGAACGGGCCGCTGGTTTGTCCATCCACCGCGATATGCCAGACATGCTCGACCGGGGGAGGGGGAGGCGGTGCCGCATGCGCTGGTGGTTGCGGGGCAGCGGGGGCGGGCGCTCCCCACGGGCCGCTCGGTTGACCCGCTGCCATGTTCGACATCTGCTGCGCCATCGCCATGCCCATACCCATGCCAAGTCCGGCACCCATGCCACCCCCCTGACCGGGGTTATTGGCAGCGGCGGTCATCGCTTCGGCTGCGGAATATTGCGTGAACTTGCCCAGATCGCCAGCCAGCCCCATTGAGGTGCGCTTGTCCAGCGCGGCCTCGACGGCGGGCGGCAGAGAGATATTCTCGATATAGAACTCGGGCATCTCCAGCCCATAGCCTTCCAGCACTGGCGAGACTTCGGCGGCGATCAGCTTGCCCAGATCGGCGGTGTTGGCCGCCATGTCCAGAACCGGGATACCAGAACCTGCGATTACGCGGCTGAACTCCTGCACGATGATGTTGCGGATCTGAAAGCTGATCTCATCCATGGTGAATTCGCCATCTGTGCCGACGATTTCGATCAGGAACTTCGCGGGATCCTTGACCTTGACCGTATAGGTGCCGAAGGCGCGGATGCGAGTAGGCCCAAATTCGGGGTCCCGCAGCATGATCGGGTTCTTGGTGCCCCATTTCAGATCGTTGAAACGGGTCGTGTTGACGAAATAGATCTCGGATTTGAACGGCGACTGAAACCCGTGGTCCCAGTGCTGCAGCGTCGTCAGGATCGGCATGTTGTTGGTCTCAAGCATATAGAGACCCGGCGTGAAAACGTCCGCCAGTTGCCCTTCATGGACAAAGACCGCAGCCTGACCTTCGCGCACAGTCAGCTTGGCGCCGTATTTGATCGCGTGGCCCTCACGTTCGAAGCGCCAGACCATGGTATCGCGGGTGTCGTCGACCCAGTGGATGACGTCGATGAATTCTCCGGTCAGAAAATCGAAAATGCCCATTGGGGTTCTCCTCTTCCGGGGCTCAGAGCGGCTGGCCCATCAGTTCACGTGCAATGATCCGCACCACGGGGCGGGCGTTGTCGACCGAAACACCGGTTTCCAAGCGCGGATCGTACAACATTGTCAGTAGTTTTTCGTCATGGCTGGTCAGCAGCGCAAACTCGTCATCGTCGTTGAAGATCGACGGACGTGCAGCCGGGCTGTCGTTGGACAGCCCCAACCCCTGAGCTATCTCCTCGTGAATGCAACTGCGACGCAGCAGATCTGGCAGTTCAGACCGGATCAGGGTCACGGCCCGAACGTATTTATTTGGGGCCGAGCTGTTGCCCAGAGCAAAAACAAAGCAATCGATGTCGGAGCGCGGGTTTGCCACAAGATCCAGAGAATCCTGGCTGATATTCGGGATCAACTGTTTCAACCGGCTAACCACGTAGACGCTATCGTCCTTGCCCGCAAAGAAGACATAAAAATTAGCCCGTCGGCTGACCACCGAAATCGGGTGCCCTGTCACTCTGGCCAGTCTTGCGGAATACGATTCCACCTCGGCCACGTCCTGCGTGCGGGTGGCCGGCAGGACAGAAGGGCCAAATTCGGTTTGGACCCGCACAGGCCCCGCCCAACGGCTCAGCTGCCCGTCCGTTTGGCGGGACGCAACGGCCACCGCATGGTCGGGGTATTCGCTGTAAAAGGCAATCGCCTCAAAATTTCGGGCCAGATCGTCTGCGTCGTAGGGGGTGTCCGGACCACCTCCGTCTGTGCGTAACAGTCCTCTTGTCAGCAAGTCACGTTCGACCCGTTCATAAAACCGCGTCAAATCCTGACTGGCGGCTGACGGCGGGACATAAGCGTTTGGCTCAGGCGCAGGTGCGACAGGACGCTGTTCCGGAACAACGGATGACGTCAGTGCCTCATCGCAATTGGCCAAAGCCAGCAGCGATACAAGCGCCAACGCGGGTTTAAGTGCACTCGAAAATCGCACGCCCAGCCTGCCTTTAGCTCGAAACCGCAGTTCCAGCGTTGTCGCCGACCCCGTCCTTGCGGGCCTTGGCAGCGGCCAGCGTGTCGCGCAGTTCGGCTTCCATCTTCTGCAGCTCTTGCTCGGCGGCAGCGCGCTTGGCCTTGCCTTCGTCAGCAATCGCCAGACTTTCGTTGATCGTTCCGATGAGGTCGGCGTTGGCCTGTTTGACCGCTTCGATATCAAAGACGCCGCGTTCCATTTCTTCGCGGATCATCTTGTTCGACTGACGCAGATTGGCAGCGTTGGACGTAAGCAACTCATTCGTCAGGTCATTTGCGTCACGTACGGCAGAGGCTGCCTCGGCACTGCGCTGAATGGTGACCGCCTGTGCCAACTGCGTCTCCCACAGAGGCACTGTGTTGACGAGTGTCGAGTTGATCTTGGTCACCAGCGACTTATCATTTTCCTGCACCAGCCGGATCGAGGGCAGCGACTGCATCGTCACCTGGCGGGTCAGTTTCAGGTCATGCACCCGACGCTCCAGATCATCGCGCGCAGCGCGCAGGTCGCGCAGTTCCTGTGCTTTCATGACTTGCTCATCCTCAGGCGCGGCCTGAACTTCGGCCTCTTTTTCGGGGATATCATGGCTGTCCAGTTCGGTCAGCTTTTCCTCGCCTGCAGCGATGTACAGCGCGAGTTCATCATAGAAACCCAGCGTCTTTTCGTAGAGCAAATCCAAAGACTTAATGTCTTTCAGCAGCGTATGTTCGTGTGACAACAGGTCGTCGGTGATCCGGTCGATCTGACCCTGAACCTCTTCATATTGCGCGGTGAACTTGGCAAAAGGCGCCGCTTTGCCGATCAGTTTCTCCCACCAGCTGCGCTCGCGCCGGACATCCAGTTCGCTGACCGAAAACCCGCGGATCGTGGTCACGATGTTGCGCAAGCTGTCACCGGCGGGGCCCACATCCTTGTTGCGCACGTCCGCCAGCATGGCTTGACTGATTTCCTGCAGCTCTGCCTGTGCAGAGGACCCAAAGGAAACGATGGAGTTGGTGTTCTCCATGTCGATCTCTGCCATCCGCTTACGGATTTCAGCGCCAACAGGTTCGTCGGCTTCCTCAAGCGAGACGACCTCGGCCGTGGGGTCTGGCAGGGCAACGGCCGTTACCTCCTGCACCAGCGTTTCAGCTTCGACCGCCTTGTTCTTGATGTCATCGGACATGGGGATAATCCTCTCTCAAATGATGGCCGGTCAGTCCAACCGGACGCCTTCGCGTTGCAGTCTTTCGCGCAACACATCAATCTCGACCGTCAGATCGCTGCGGTCATCCAAAAGCATTTTGCGGGTACGTGCCGCGAAATTCTGTTCAAGGTCATCCAGCAAAGACGAGAAGTCTGCCAGAGCCTCTGCATCGCGGGTGCGGGAATAAACATCTGCGAACTTGATTGTCGCGTCACGTGCACCCTGAAGGTAAACCGTCAGGTACTTTCGTGCTCCTGCCAAGTCACGCGGATCTTCTTCGACCGTGCGGAAAAGGTCGCGTGCGGTATCCTGAAACCGTTCCACACGCGCTTCGATCCTGCGGTCGCCGGCACGTTTAACGGCATCCGTCATTTCGGACAAATGGGTTTCGGCGTCCTCGACCACACGGGCGACGCGGTCTTGCTGAAAGGTGTCGATGCCTTCCATCCCCTTGTCTTTCATCGGGTCAAATCCGAAGGAGACGGAGTGCAGGACGGTCGCCACAACTCCAAACAGGATCGGGGCGATCAGACTGGCCTCGGACGCTGTCGCAGCGTCCAGAAACTCGGTGCGATAGGCGGCCAGGCCGATCCCAAGCCCGGTCAACAGGCTGGAGAATATCTTTCTGGGAAAAGCCGGACGTCGAGCTGTGCGTCGGGCGTGATAGGCGGACTCGGCCCGCAACCCCTCGCGCAGCAGGAAGGCGGCTGCGGTCAGAACACCGGCCGCAATCAGTCCGATCGTCATTCCCACTGCACCGTCGTTCAATGACAGAAACACCAGCGGAACGGCAGGAAGAAACAACAGGTTTGCGCGTGCCCCGGCCGGTTCGACACGTGCGCCGTCATACTGGCCGCGCGGAGGTTGATCCGACGGGTCGCCCTGGGGGCTGAATTTTCCACCATAGCGTTTGGCCATGTGCTCACAAGCCTCCAAGCACGCCGGTGCACACGCCCAACATAAGCGCTAGCAGCACGATATAGGCCAGTTTTTGCACTCCGGTCCCGGACATGGCGCCCCCCAATGATGCCCCTGAGGGAAATCTAGGCCATGAGAGGCGATGGCGCTAGGGGGAAGGTTGCCTAACCTGCGTCACTTGCGAGGTTTCTTGCCGATCGGAGGCCGTTTTCTCTGGGGGCGGACGGGTCGTTTGGCCGGGGGGTCGGGTTCGGCGTCCAGCCCCAATTGATCCCGCATGACCCGGCGGCGAATTTCCTCTACCTCTCCGGGCTTTAGATTTCCCAACTGAAAGGGGCCATAGGACACGCGCAAAAGACGGTTCACGGCAAAGCCGATGTCTTCCATTGCGCGGCGGATTTCGCGGTTCTTGCCTTCGCGCAGACCGATAGTAAGCCAGGCGTTTGCTCCTTGCTGGCGGTCCAGCGTGACGGTCATCGGCTGAAAGCGTTCGCCCTCAATCACCAGTCCCTTGCGCAAGGGTTCGAAATCCTCGTCCTTGGGGCGGCCATTCACTCGCACGCGGTACTTCCGCAGCCAGCCTGTCGCGGGCAGTTCAAGCTTGCGCTTGATGCCTCCGTCGTTGGTCAGCAGCAGCAATCCTTCCGAGTTCAGGTCCAATCGACCAACGCTCATGACGCGGGGCATGTCCTCGGGCAGGTTGTCGAAAATCGTCGCGCGGCCCTTTTCGTCGCGCGTCGTTGTCACCAGACCGGACGGCTTGTGATACAGCCAAAGGCGCGAAGGTTCCGGTTCCGACACCGGTTTGCCGTCGACGGTGATCCTGTCCTTGGCAGTGACGTTCAGCGCGGGGCTGTCGATAGTCTTGCCATTCACACTCACACGACCGGCTTCGATCATGCGTTCGGCTTCCCGGCGCGAGGCAACGCCTGCGCGGGCAAGGACTTTGGCGATCCGGTCGCCGGGAGGAGGGGTGTTGCTCATCCGCTGGCCATAGCGCATCCCGCCCGCTTGCGAAAGACTGGTTTCTGAGGCAGTCAGGGGCATGGAGTTCAGATCTCATATGAAACTCGCGCTGGAACAGGCGCGCGCGGCGGCGGATCGCGGCGAAGTTCCGGTGGGTGCGGTCATCGTCTCGGCCGACGGCAGGGTCGTATCTGCCGACGGTAATCGTACGCGAGAGCTGAATGATCCCACCGCCCATGCCGAAATTCTGGTACTGCGAGCGGCCTGCGCCGAAGTCGGGTCCGAGCGTCTGCCTGATCACGATCTTTATGTGACGTTGGAACCCTGCGCGATGTGTGCGGCGGCTTTGGCGGCGGCACGTATCCGTCGCATTTATTACGGGGCCTCCGATCCAAAATCTGGTGGTGTGGCTCATGGCGCGCGCGTGTTTTCGCATCCGCAAGCCCATCATGTGCCCGAGGTTTACGACGGCCTCTCGGCAAGCGAATCCGAAAGTCTGCTGAAATCTTTCTTTGCCGAGCGGCGGGCGACCTGAACTTGGCGCCGTGCAGCGGTGTCACTTCTGCCAGTCAAGCCTGTAGATCTTGTGGTCTCCCTTCAGGCCTTTCAGCGGGACCGTTGCGGCATCGGAAAACGAGAACTGTTTTCCGCTTCCAACCATTATCCTGGTGGCGTCAGACACACGAATCTCATCCGGGGCGCACAGAGATGCGATCCGCGCCGCTTTGTTTACCACCGTTCCAAAATAGTCCCCGTCGGTCTCCAGAACATCGCCTGTGTGAATGCCGATTCTGGCCCGAAGGCGCGGTTCGATTTTGTCGGAATGCAATTTTTGCTGGATCGACTGGGCTGCCTCAAGCGCACTACGGGCAGTTGGGAACACGGACATTGTCCCGTCGCCCAGCGATTTTATCATTTTCCCACCTGTTTGATCGATCTGCGCTTCGACTTTTTCCAAGTGACACCTGACGGCCCGGTTCCAGAGTTGATCACCGATCGCCTGTGCGATGGCCGAGCTGTCGGCGATGTCGGTGAACATGATCGACGCTATGCCCGAAGGGCTTTGCTGCAGTTCTTCCTGATCCACGCCCAGCAACAGGTCGTCGAAGCTTTTGGATTCGAACCCCATCGCTTCAATATTCGAAACGGGATTGGAATTGTGGATCTGAACAATGCGCCACACGGCGTCTTCAAGAATGAATACAAAGGAAATACGAAAATTCACCGCCTTGTCTGTTTCCGGCGCGTAGACCTTGGCGCGCCAGACAGCCCATCCGACCGAGCCAATTTCATGCGCGACGATGCTGGACTCGTTGATAACGAATTTCGGGACGTCCTCGATATAGGCTTTGTACCCGGTCCGAAGCGCGTCTCCGATCCAGAACTCGTCGTCCGCTGATCCCAGATATGTCAGAGCACTGGACTTTGAAAACAGATTGACGACGACATCTGTATCACGCGCGCCAAATGCCGAGACCCACCTTTGTAATATGGCCTCCAATTCCGGAGATGTGGCAATGCGATCATCCATTCTTTGAAGATTTTGGTTCGAAATACGACTTTGACTATATCTTATAGCCGTATCGGCGTCATCACTGCCGGCTCAATGACCTCCACACCCGGCAAACCGTCAATCAGGGCCTGAGCCGATTGTTCCAGAACCGGAAAGGTCTTGTAGTGGCAGGGAATCACGGTCTTGAAGTTGAAGTACCGCTTGGCCGCATACGCCGCGCCTTTCATGTCCATCGTGAAGTGCCCGCCGGCAGACAGGATGCCGATATCGGGTTTGTAGTAGTCCCCCATCCAATCCATATCAGCCATGATGTCGGTATCGCCCGAGACATAGAGCATGTGCCCTTCCGAGGCGATCATGAACCCGACTTCGCTGCCGCCGGTGCGCAGCCCGTCCGGCGTGGAAAAGGTCGAGCTGTGCGAGGCCGGGACCATCGACACTTTGATCCCGTTCAGGTTCACGGTTCCGCCTTTGTTATAACCGATGGTTTCTAGCCCCTCGGCCTCGCTCCAATACCCCATCAGGTCGTATTGACCGACCACCGGAACGTTCAGATGTTTGGCCAGCGAGACGACATCTGCGACATGATCGAAATGCGTATGTGTCAACAGAATATGTGTCGCGCCTTCAAGGGCGGCATCGTGCTGGTCCTCGGACAAGACTGGGTTGCCTGTCAGCCAGGGGTCGATCAGCAGAACCTGGCCTCCGGTTTCGATGCGAAAGCTGCCGTGACCCAGCCAAATGATATCCATGAAATAGTCCTCCCGAACAAAGTGTTGGCTTTAACCTAACATCGGATATGTAAAAGTTCATGGACTGGTTTCAGGAAATTGATGGCTATTGCGAGCGCTTGTCGCCCGCCTATTGGGCCGAGCCGATAAATGCAGTGACAAACGCCGCGTTTCTGATCGCGGCTTTTGTCATGTGGCGGCGTGTGCGCGGGCATGGGATGCCTTTGGCGATGCTGCTGGTATTCATTCTCGCCGCCATCGGGGTCGGCAGTTACCTGTTCCATACCCACGCGCAGGCCTGGGCGGCGATGGCGGACGTTCTGCCGATCCTGCTGTACATTCTGGTCTATATCTTCGCGATCAACCGGGACGTCTGGCACATGCGGCCGCTGACGGCCGGGTTCGTGGCGGCGCTGTTCATTCCCTATGCCGCAGCGACGGTGCCACTGTTTGAATTTGTGCCCGGTCTGGGTGGATCAGCGGCCTATGCGCCGGTACCGCTGCTGATCCTGATCTATGCGTTTTTGCTGCGCCACCGGGTGCCGGACACCGCCCGTGGTCTGGCCATCGGAGCGGTGATCCTGATCGCCTCGATCACCTTTCGCGCGCTGGACGAACCGATTTGCGGACAAATCCCATTGGGCACGCATTTCATGTGGCATATCCTGAACGCCGTCATGCTGGGCTGGATGATCGAGGTCTATCGGCGGCATATGGCCCGCGCGTCTCAGTCTTGAAACGCGATGGCCAGATGGTCGGGCAGGTCGAATTCGGACAAAACCCGCGCCCGGCCGTCGGCTGACATTTTGCGGGCAGTCTTTTCGACGATGCTCTGGATTTTCTCGGCTGAGTGCTTTTCGGCGAACGGAGCGAAATACCATTTAAGGAAAACAAAACAGATCACGTCTTCAAGCGCCTGAACCTCATCGTCGCGCTTGATGCCCTGTTTGCGCAGCATACGATCGGCGGCTTCGATGTCGTCGGCGTCGTAGCCGTTCTGTTCCATCAAGCCCGTTACGACGTCAGCGTGATGGACGCCCTGCGCCTTGCGCCAGGCAAGGTATCCGGCGCGACCTTCGGGATACTCGCTACGCGCCAGTTTCCAACGCTCCACGTGCTGACCCCGCGCGGCGATCTGCAGTGGGTCGGATGCATCCGGGAACAATCGGTCCAACTCGGCGCTCATGCGCTGACCATACAAAAGCTCGGCTGGCTGGCCGTCTTCTAACTTGGGGTCATGTGAGTTGGCCGCATCAATTGCGTCCAGAACAGCTTGCTTGCGCGCGTTCATCTTCCGCTCCGTTGGCTTGTTGGGTCTGCAGCGCAGCCCGGTGGGTCATTTCGTGCCATCGTAACGGTTTGCCATGTGGGGTGCAGCAAGCAATTGCCGGGTCGGCGCCAGTTTAACCGACCCGGCCGCAGGTTACATTATTTGCCCGGCTTGGTCTGATCCTGGGTGACGGGCTCGGAAACCTGATCGGGGAACATCAGGCTACGGGTCAGGGTGTCCATGGTTGGGCCAAAAGCGCCTGCCTGGGCCTGCGCTGCAAGAACTGTGGTGGCCAATACAAAGGCGGTCATGAACGTTTTCATCGCTTTTCTCCGATTAATAGGCTGTGCCATGCCATATGAAGTGAACAGTTCAGTTCAGTTTTTCAAGAGGTAAGGTGAACTAAATGGTTCACTTTTTTGCATAGGGGGTATGCAGAATTGAATGACCGGATCGGACTTTGTGGGCCTTCGCGACAGATCCAAGGCAGAATCGGGGCCTCGGCGGTCTTGCGACCCGACGACCAGACAGGTAAATGCCCCCTAACGCATATGAGGATATCCGATGTCGATTGACCAAAGCAATGCCGCCAAGGTGGCCAAACTGGCCCGGATCAAAGTCGAGGATGACGCGCTACCGGCGTTGGCATCCGAGTTCAACACCATCCTTGGGTTCATCGAGCAACTCAACGAAGTGGATGTCGAAGGCGTCGAGCCGATGGTCTCGGTCGAACCGATGCGCCTGAAGCGTCGTGAGGACGTGGTCACCGATGGCAATCAGCAGGACAAGGTTCTGGCCAACGCCCCTGATGCGCGCGAAGGGTTCTTCGCTGTTCCCAAAGTTGTGGAGTAAGACATGAGCGATCTGAACAAACTGGGCCTGGCCGAAGCCCGCGACGCGCTGCGTAAGGGTGAAGTGACTTCGGTTGAACTGACCGAATCTTGCCTGAAGGCTATTGATGAGGCCGACGCGCTGAACGCTTTTGTCCATAAGACACCCGAGATCGCGCTAGAACGCGCCAAGGCTGCGGATGAGCGGATCAAGGCTGGCGACGCCCCGTCGATGTGCGGCCTGCCGATCGGCATCAAGGATTTGTTCTGCACCAAAGGCGTACCCTCGCAAGCCGCCTCGAAAATTCTGGAAGGCTTCAAACCCGAATACGAATCCACCGTGTCCCAGCAACTGGCCGATGCTGGCGCTGTGATGCTGGGCAAGCTGAACATGGACGAATTCGCGATGGGCTCGTCCAACGAAACCTCCGTCTACGGCAACGCGGTCAGCCCATGGCGTCGTGGCAATGATGATGCGCAATTGACACCAGGTGGTTCGTCTGGTGGATCGGCCTCGGCCGTGTCCGCTGACCTGTGTCTTGCGGCCACCGGCACCGACACCGGCGGTTCGATCCGTCAGCCCGCCGCCTTCACCGGCATCACCGGCATCAAGCCGACCTATGGCCGGTGCTCGCGCTGGGGTATCGTGGCTTTTGCATCCTCGCTGGATCAGGCCGGGCCGATGACCAAAGACGTGCGCGACGCGGCCATCATGCTGGAGGCGATGTGCGGTCACGACCCCAAGGATTCGACGAGTGCCGAACTGGCCGTTCCGAATTTCGAGGCGATGCTGACCGGCGATATCAAGGGCAAGAAAATCGGTATCCCCAAGGAATACCGTATGGAGGGTATGCCTGCCGAGATTGAAAAGCTCTGGGCCGAAGGGGCCGAGATGCTGAAGGCTGCGGGCGCCGAGATCGACGATATCTCGCTGCCGCACACCAAATACGCGTTGCCCGCGTATTACGTGATTGCCCCGGCCGAGGCATCCTCGAACCTCGCGCGCTATGACGGTGTTCGCTATGGCCGCCGCGCTACGCTGGCGCAGGGCGACGGCATCACCGAGATGTACGAGAAAACCCGCGCAGAAGGCTTCGGCCACGAGGTTCAGCGCCGTGTCATGGTGGGCACCTACGTGCTGTCGGCCGGTTTCTACGACGCCTATTACAACCGCGCGCGCCGTGTTCGTACATTGATCAAGAAAGACTTCGAAGACGTGTTCGCGGCCGGAGTCGACGCCATCCTGACCCCGGCGACTCCATCGGCAGCCTTTGGTCTGGGTGAAATGACCGAAGCGGATCCGGTTCAGATGTATTTGAACGACGTCTTTACTGTGACGGTAAACCTGGCCGGTCTGCCCGGTATCGCGGTCCCGGCTGGTCTGGACAAACAAGGTCTGCCGCTTGGTCTGCAGCTAATTGGCCGTCCTTGGGAAGAAGGCGATCTGCTGAACACAGCCTATGCGCTGGAAAGCGCCGCCGGGTTTGTGGCCAAGCCGGGGAAATGGTGGTAATCCTCGGATCAGGCAAGACCAGCTAAGACGGAGCAGCTGAATGCGCTTTACGCTTCTGATCCCCGCAATCGGGCTTGTGGCCGCCTGCAACACGGTGGCCCCGGTCCAGGGTACAGGTTTCAATACGCCTCAATACCAGGCACAGCGCGAAGCTGAACTGGCGGGGCAGGGGTATACCGGAAACCCTTTGGTTGGCCCGGCTGAAGTGTCAGAACAGCAACTGGGCGCGCCCGGTACAATTCCGACAGGCGAAAACGCGGATATCGCCTCGGCAACAGCTGCCGCTTTGGCCAGCACATCGGGTCAGAGCACGGTCACTCAGGCCCCGCTTTCTGCGACCAGCAGCAACGCGATCTCCGATGAGCAGGATTTTGAGGCCGTATCCGGCCGCCGCACAATTGAATCCGACGCGGCGCTGATTCAGCAGAATCGCCAGACCTACGAGGTCGTCACGCCGACCGCTGTTCCGCAGCGCGACACGGATGGGCAACCGAATATCGTGCAATATGCTCTGAGTACTTCGAACCCTGTTGGAACACAGATCTACAGCCGTGCCGGTTTCAACCTCGACGCCAAGGCTCAGCGCAACTGCGCCAAGTTCCCATCTCCTGACCAAGCTCAGATCGAGTTTCTGGCCAATGGCGGCCCGCAGCGGGATCGCAATGGGCTGGACCCTGATGGCGATGGCTACGCCTGCGGCTGGGATCCCAGTGCATTCCGCAGTGCCGTCAATAACTGACCAACTCACGCCGATCTGGCATCCATCACCCAACTTTGGGCCGCGCAGGGACGGGCTGACGCCGTCGCTGATCGTTCTGCATTACACGGCCATGGATAGCGCGCAGGATGCGCTGGACCGGCTATGCGACCCGATTCACGAAGTCTCGGCACATTACCTGATTGGCGGTGACGGAACGCTTTGGCAGATGGTTCGGGAAGAGGACCGCGCCTGGCACGCCGGGGCCGGAGAGTGGCATGGGCAGAATGACATCAACTCCCGCTCGATCGGCATCGAGCTGGACAACACCGGCACGCATCCGTTCTCCGAGCCACAAATGAACGTGCTGGAGTGGCTGCTGCGCCAGATCATGCACCGCTGGGACATTCATCCAAATGGCGTAATCGGGCATTCCGACATGGCCCCAGGCCGTAAATTTGATCCGGGCTCCCGCTTTGACTGGTTGCGGCTAGAACGCAACGCGCTGGCCGGGCGACGCGGAAACCGTGAGGGGCCTCGAGACGCTCCAGCGGATCAGTTCCGCGCTTTGGCAAAGGCCGCCGGATTCAGCGCCGATGTCGACGACGAAACCCTGTTGTCCGCTGTTCGCCTGCGTTATCGACCCTGGGGCAAAGGCCCGTTGCGCCCTGCCGATCTCGCGCCGTTGGGCAAACAAACCTAATCCGCGCTTCACCTGGCCAAAAATACCTCGGGGTTGAACTGGCCGCAGGCCAAGAAGGGGTTGGCCTCTTCGCCCCCTCATCGACCCTTGACGCCGCCGGGCCCAAAGCATACGCACCCAAATGCGCGGAGGGCCGGATGGCCGCTGGGGCGAAAGCCCGAGAGGAAAGTCCGGACTCCACAAGACAACGGTGCCGGGTAACGCCCGGGCGGGGCAACCCGACGGAAAGCGCCACAGAAATCAGACCGCCACATGCGTGTGGTAAGGGTGAAACGGTGGGGTAAGAGCCCACCGCGTCTCTGGCAACAGGGACGGCACGGCAAGCCCCACCGGGAGCAATGCCAAATAGGGTCCCCGCGCGGGCAGGTCGGCGTCAGCCGATACCACCGCTAAGCGCGTCTTGGCCGAGAGGGACCGGGTTGGCAGCTTGAGCCGTGCAGCAATGCGCGGCCTAGAGGAATGGTCATCGAAGGGGGCAACCCCGGAACAAGATCCGGCTTACAGGCCCTCCGCGCGTATCTCTCGATCAGTTGCCCGGCGGCGTGTAGGCACCAGTCAGTTTCGCGGCTTTTTTGGTGACGGCGACAAAATCTTTCGCCGTCCAGGCACGCACCGTTTCAATCTTTGAAACAGCGCCGGACGCGGCAACGGCCATGCCAATTGCAACTGCATCAGTCCCATCCGGGGCCTCGCTTATGACCACAACGTCATTGTCCCCGGTGGTCATGTAAAACGCCAGCAGCTTGCCGCCGACCTTTTTCAACAGCTGCTTTACAGGTGCCGTGCGATCTGCGGGTTTCTTCAACATTCCTTTGATGCCTTCCTGCGAATAGGACGCGTATGTGATGAAAACAGGCATTATCTTTCCTCCTTGGATCAATGCTTTTGGAACGATGAAATTGGCCGGCTCCACGACCTGTAATTTTGCTCAGAACCCAGTCAGAACTGCGTCCAGAGCGAACCACAAACCCGCTGCGATCAGCACTATTCCCGTCAGTGCGGGCAGCCAGCGCGCACCGGGCAGTAGCTTTTCCAGCGCCACGTACACGGCAATACCGGCGATCCAGTACAGGTTCATGATCCCGCCCACGAACAGCAGCGCCATCAATGCCCAGCAGCAGCCCAGGCAGTACAACCCGTGATGGGCTCCGGTCCGGAACGCGCCATAGGCTCCGGGCCGGTGGTGATCTGCGATGAACCGGGCAGGGCTCTGGCAGTGCTTCAGGCACGCGGTTTTGAGGTCAGACAACTGATAGGCCCCGGCGGCAATCAGCACGCACCCGGCAAAGGCCTTGGACCGGATTGTCATCATTGGACCATCTGAAAGCCCGACGTTTTCCAACCCCCACTGCAAGCCGGTTGCAACAAGGCTGAAAAATGCCCAAGCGATCAGATAACCCGCTAAGAAACAAAAGCTGAAGCGCGCTGCCATTGCACGCTCGCGCCCGACCTTCTTTATCGCCGAGTACAGTAGAACCGTCGGGGCAGCGCTGGGCGTCATCATCGCGATCATCATGACCCACCACATGAGAAAGATCAGGATCGCGTATTGCAGATCCCAAACGGGTGGACCGCCCATTAGCATGGGCTCTCCGATCGGACCTGCCATCCTGGTCATCTCGGCCGCTGTCATTTTCATGCCGATCCCGGCGATGGTGTACCATGCCGAGGCCAGAACGATCAGGAACACGCCGCCAAGTACAATGGCCCGGTCATGTCGCATCAGCCGCTCGACCGTCCCTGTGCGGGGCGGAGTGGGGTACGATGTCATGATGTGCCTCGGATCAGGCGCCCAGGACACCATGGCCCGAGATGTTCAGATGGGCCAGATGCGCATGGGTCGCGTCGAAGGTCAGGCTGATTTCACCGCCATGTGTTTTGGCTGAGCCAGAGGCGGCCTCGGCATGACGGTACTCGAACCCGTTCGGCAGTTGAATCGAAGCCCTGTGCGCCGCGCCGGACACGATATGCGGAATCGGGCTGACCTCGACGTCGAATATCCCCATTACCTTGGCAAAACCCGTGCGCTCGTCGCGATCCCAGTTCAGCTCAATCGGAACGTAAAGCGTTTCGTGTTTGGTCGGCGCCATTGCGCTGTAGACGTACCACATCGTTGCCATCTCATCGGTATCTTCGCCCGTCATGATGGCCTGAAGTGCCGCGCGCTGATCTGCGCTGGCGCTTTCGTCGATGATCAGTTGCATCTGGCCTTTGCCCTCATGGATCGGACCCGGCCAGTAGTATACTCCCGCAGCTCGCACTCCGGCCAGATCGGTGTCTCCGTAGTGGCCGCTTTCGATGTCGAACACGACGACGGCTTCGCAATTGCCGTGTGTTGGAAGTACGCTGAACTGGCACGGGCAACCAAAGTTGCAATTGCAATTGGCCAGCTCTTCGCCCTTGATGGTCCACTCTGTCATGATGCCCCCCAAAACAATATCAACCATGCAAACTCTGCTTTCGCAGTCGCTTGCCTGTTCATGGTGCCTCGATGACCGAGCCCGAAATTGGCTTCTTGGGATTTTTTGTAGGGCGGAAACTATCACAAATTCGAATTTCATACAAATTAGGTTCAGGCATGTGCGGGAATACGCCTGTTGTAAGATCATTGAAGCATGCTGACGCCGCGACCTGCCAAAATCGCCTAATTTAGATTAGCGCGCGAGGCGGGCTTTCGCGTGATCTGATTGGCCGCCCGTCGCGGCAGCGAATGATTACGTCACAGAAATCTGTTAAATTGCGGAAACGCATTTTGAAAACCGGGAGGATTATTATGAGTTTCATGAAAGCATTGGCCTCGGTCGCAGTTGGATTTGCCGCCGCAAAAGGCATTGAGAAATACAAACAAATGGGCGGAATGGCCGGGCTGCAGGACATGATGGAAGGCGCCGGAGGCGGCTTTGGCATGGATCAGCTTGGCAAGATGGCGGAACAGTTCGGCATGCCAGGCGGCGCAGCAGGACTGCAGGAAATGATCGGAAAACTCGGCATGGCGAACCCGGCCGGAGCCGCTGGTCTTGGTGGATTGCTGAATGCCATGCAGGGCGCGGCAAAGACCGGCAGCCAGCAAACCGTGGATATGATGGAAACAGTGTTCAAGGGCACTCCGGGTGGTGCCGTGATGGAGGAGCAGGCCAAGCTGATGCTGCGCGCAATGATCCAGGCGGCCAAGGCGGACGGAGAGCTGGATGAACATGAAAAGGAAACCATTCTCGGCGAGTTGGGCGACGATATCAGCGATGAGGAACGCGCGTTTGTTCAGGACCAACTGAATGCCCCGATCGATGTGATCGGGCTGGCTGCCGATTCCGGTGCGCCGCTGAAAACGCAAGTTTACGCGACATCATTGGCAGCGATTCGTCTGGATAACCAGCGGGAGGCATCTTACCTGAGGCAACTGGCTACTGCGTTGGGTCTATCGGACGCCGAACGCGACCAGATACACGCGTATATGGGCGCGCCAACCCTGTAGGCCCAAGTCTGTTCCCATAACAGTCACCCATGTGCCCGATAGCCCTTGACACGGGGCGTGCAAGGCGTAAAAGCGCACGCTCATAGGAATTCAACCGAAAGGCCCCTGCCTTTCCGGACGCAGGAGATAACCATGGCGAAGCCGACGACAATCAAGATCCGTCTGAACTCGACCGCGGGCACGGGCCACTTCTACGTGACCAAAAAGAACGCTCGCACAATGACCGAGAAAATGACCGTTCGTAAATACGACCCGGTCGTTCGTAAGCATGTCGAGTACAAGGAAGGCAAGATTAAGTAATCTGCCGTCCATCACGGACAAGTTCAAAAGGGTTCCGCAACAGCGGAACCCTTTTTTTGTTTCACTTGAGGCCGCTGCCAGGTGGCGCCCTGGTTGTTCCCGAAAACTTGGCCGTTGCAGTGGCGCATCAGCGCCTTTGCTATTCGTCCGGGCGGCGGGTTGCTTTTTAGAGCACCTTGACCATACGCTTCAGCAAACCGTCCCAAAATGTTGGTCGCCATGAAAAAAATCTTGTTATCCACAATAACCGTGCTCGCCCTTGCGGCCTGTGAGGACCCCTATAACCGCTCTGGTGTGGGGTTTACCGGCATTGATGGTGAGCCGCGAACTGTCTCGGACGTTCCGGGCGCGGTCGCGTTTGTGCCACAGACTACAAACATCCCGGCAGAGCTTGCCGTTCTGCCCGCTGTAAATGTGGCCACAGAAGAAACCGAGCCGCAGAAAGTTGCGCGGGTCGCGATCGACAATGGCGGGCAGACCGACACCAATGCCGTCGTCCTGAGCGGCTCGGATGTAAACCTGTACCTCAGCACCGTCAAAGTGAATGGTACTTTGTTCGGCGTGCTTCGGACGGCAAACAATAGCACTCGCGTGGACAACAATATCGGCGCGGCCTTCGGCCAAAACGCCGAGCAGTTCACCGGGTGTTTGCCAGCTGGTGAAGTGTTTCGCAAAGGGACGTCGTCGCGCAGCTCGGGGTTTTCCGTGGCTTTGAACTGTAGCTGATCAAGCCAACGGATACCGTATGCAAAAGCCTTCACCACGCTGGTGAAGGCTTTTTCATTTCCTGTGATGCGAGCCAACAAAAAAGGCGGGCCGATGTGACCCGCCTTCTGTTTCGAACAAAGATTTGCCGTTATTCCCGGTTGCCGAACAGCTGCAGCAGGAACATGAACATGTTGATGAAGTCCAGATACAGGCTCAGTGCGCCCATGATCGCGGCTTTACCCAGCCATTCCTGATCGCCCGAATGGGCCATTTGCAGGTAGGTGGTTTTGATGTTCTGCGTGTCATACGCGGTCAGACCAGCAAAGATCAGCACGCCGATGACCGAGATGGCAAAGGCGACAGCCGAAGAAGCCAGAAAGATGTTCACAATCGAGGCTACGATCAGGCCGATCACGCCCATGATCAGGAACGTGCCCATTGCGGACAAGTCTTTCTTTGTCGTGTAGCCGTACAGCGACAAGCCTGCAAAGGCGATTGCTGTAATCAGGAACACCTGAATGATCGACTGCCCGGTGAAGACCAGGAAGATCCAGCTGATCGAAACGCCCATAACCGCGGCGAACAGGTAGAACACAGTCTGTGCGCCAGCTGCGGACAGGCGGTTAATCCCGGCGCTGAAGCCAAAAACAAAGGCCAGCGGCGCGAACATGATCACCCACTTCAGGGGCGAAGCAAACAGGGTGTACCCGAACGAAGTCAGATATTTGCTTTCGCTGATTTGCGCGGCTGCCGCCGACGGATCGGTTGTGGTCGCCAGACCGGAAATCGCCCAGGCCGCAGCAAACGTGATCAGCATGCCTACGGACATCGTTCCGTAGACTTTGTTCATGTGGGCGCGCAGGCCCTCGTCAATCTGGGCAGCGCGCGCGCCGGTCGCCGTCCGGATCGTGTCAAATTGTGCCATTAAGGGTCTCCCTTCGCATAGTTCTTGTCGTGGCCCCGATACAGGCCCCGTTCCCCGCAAATATCGGCAAGTGCGGGCTGCGTTTCAAGGGTTTAACGCCGGAAACTGGCTAAAACACGCAACAAAAATGGCAGCCCGGTGATCCGGACTGCCTTTCATCGTAAAAAGATGCAAGCAGGCGTTACTTTTGCCAGAATTCCGGCGCGTCCCAGACAAAACGCGCGGCCTCGGCTTCGGCCTGTTCACGGGTGATCCCGATGTCTTCCAGGGCGCGATCATCCAGCCTTGCAAGCGTGTGGCGCTGACGCTGAAGGGCCAGCACGCCCCAAAGCGAGGACAACGAAAAGCGACGCTGGGGCTTGCAGTGTTGTTTGAGTGCAATTTGGGTCATATCTATTGTCCTTTCATAGAATTTCGATGGTTTGCTTTAGTTCCATCAACTTCCTTGATTTATATGGCGCAGTATGTCACATTTTGAAAATGAATATTTATGAAGTGATACATAAGGATCTGTGAACATGCGAAATCTGGATATCACCACGCTCCGTTCATTCGTTGCCGTTGCGGATCAAGGCGGTGTGACGCGGGCCGCTGGGTTTCTGCATCTGACGCAGTCCGCCGTTTCAATGCAGCTGAAGCGACTGGAGGAGCTTCTGGGTTTGGAGCTGTTGGACCGCACTGGCCGCACAATTGCCCTGACAGCTTCTGGTGAACAACTGCTGGCCTACGCCCGGCGCATGATCGCCTTGAATGATGAAGTGATTTCCAAGCTCACGGACCAGGCTTACGAAGGTGAGGTCGTTCTGGGTGTTCCTCATGACATTGTCTACCCGGCTATTCCCCGGGTTCTGCAACGGTTCAACGCGGAATTCCCGCGGGTCCGTGTGCAATTGGTGTCGTCCTATTCGCTACAGCTGAAAGAGATGTTCAATCGCGGCGAGTGCGATCTGATTTTAACGACTGAGGCTTCGACGGGGGACGGTTCTGAAACCGTGGCCGAGTTGCCGTTGCGCTGGATTGGTGCTCCGGGTGGGACGGCGTGGCGCAAGCGTCCGATCCCTCTGGCTGTTGGTCGGCGGTGTGTGTTTCGGCCTCAGATGATTTCGGCCTTGGACGCGGCAGGCATCCCGTGGGAGCTGTCGGTCGAAACGGAGAACGACCGCACCATTGAGGCTACCGTCAGCGCTGACCTGGCAATTCACGCCATGTTGGACGGGACCGAAGCGGCACATCTTGAACAGATCGACGCAGCAGGGGCGTTACCCGATCTGCCAGCGCACATGATCAACCTGTATGGCGGCGAGGCCGGACGCGGTGCTGTTGTCGAGGCACTGGCCGCCTTGGTTCGTCAGAATTTCCGAATGCTGGGCAGCGCGCCGTTGAAGGCTGTTGTGGGGTAAGAGCCTGTCAGGGCATCACCACGACTTTGCCAGTAGCAACCCGGTCGCGCAGCAGGTGCATGCCCTTTTCAACTTCGTCCAATGGAAGCACATGGCTGATATGCGGCTTGATCCGACCTTCGGCGAGCCAGCCAAACAGAGTGTCAAAACTGTCGTGAACGATCTGGGGCCGAAACTTCAGGTAGCCGCCGATGTAGAACCCAATCACCGTCAGGTTTTTCACCAGCAGATGATTCGCCGGGATTTGCGGAACGTCCCCGCCTGCAAATCCAATTGGCAGCAGCCGCCCTTCCGGGTTGGTTGCCCGGAACGCAGCTTTGAACACATCCCCGCCGATTGCGTCATAGACGACATCCGCGCCGCCCAGTTCCTTAACGCGCGCGCGCAAGTCTTCGGACGCGTCAATCAAATGATCCGCACCTGCCGCGCGGGCGACATCCAGTTTGTCCTGGCCCCTTGCATGGGCGATCACGGTAGCGCCCATCAGCTTGCCGATCTCGACAGCTGTCAACCCGACGCCGCCTGCAGCCCCAGTTACCAACAGGGTTTCGCCCGGTTGGAGGCGGGCTCGATGGTCCAGTGCGATGTGACTGGTGCCATAGGCAATCTGGATCGCCGCTGCGTCTTCAAAGCCGATCCCATCGGGCAGGGGGATCGCTCGGTCCGCATCAAAGACGCCATACTCGGCCAGGCCACCCTGACCGGAATATACAGCCACGCGATCTCCGAGGCTGAGGTGTGCGACGCCGGGGCCCAGCTTGTCGACAACACCGGCGATTTCCAATCCAAGCGTGAACGGAGCGGTCGGTGTGTCTTGATAGGTCCCTTTCTGCATCAGCAAGTCGGCAAAGTTCAGTCCGCACGCCTTGATCGCGACGCGGACCTGCCCTGAGCCGGGCTCGGGCAGGGCGACTTCACTCAGTCGGGCTGCAGCGCCTTCGGTTGGAATGGAGTATGCCAGCATGATCGCGCTCCGTGCTTATTTCGGGGCATAGATTAGTTTCAACTGCGGATTGTCAATCAATTCCCGGCGGGGTTGGTTGCATGGTGCGCTATAGGTTGTTGGTGCACACCAAAACGTTGGGTCGAAATCGCACAACCATAAATCTTTGTCGCCGGAAACCGATTCAACCTTCTTGAAAAAATACCCAAATGAGGCAATATTGCGCTATGGTGCTGTTTTGGGGGCATGATCCAAATTAGGGAGTGGTTAAGCGCGACTCGCTAGTGTTGCGATGACAAAGATCACGCGCCCTTGGTAGTTGTGTGTAGTAGAGGAGAATACCAATGACCCATCACGTCGATGTCCATGTGGGCAAG
The DNA here is from genome assembly GCF_056537465.1 of Ruegeria sp. CE8. Classification (NCBI taxonomy): domain Bacteria; kingdom Pseudomonadati; phylum Pseudomonadota; class Alphaproteobacteria; order Rhodobacterales; family Roseobacteraceae; genus Ruegeria; species Ruegeria sp. CE8. The sequence goes on along the minus strand of NZ_JBQFRP010000002.1, from coordinate 259,184 downwards.
CGCGTCCGACATCGCCGCTGGCTGATTGGCATGACCCAGCAACAGTTGGCTCAGCAAGTTGGTATTAAGTTTCAACAAATTCAAAAGTATGAAACGGGTGCCAACCGGATCAGCGCGTCTCGCCTGTGGGATATTGCTGAGGCATTGGACGTCCCCGTCAGCTTTTTCTTCGAAGGTCTGGAAGAGGCCGAAAAAGAAAGCACTGGCAAAAAATCGGTTCCTGCCGATCTGATGGGGGACAAGGAAGCTCTGGACCTTGTGCGGTCCTATTATGCGATTCCCGAAAACCAGCGCCGCCGCCTGTTCGAACTGGCTCGGGTTCTCAGCGACGTAGCTTAAATTCGCGGGTTGACTCTGCAATGCGCGCGCCGCACGGGTAACGCATGCAAGAGACACCGTTAAGCGATCTGGAAGTAGCCGAAGAAATGGCCGACGCGGCACGCGTGGCCATTCTTCCGTTTTTCCGACAAACCAATCTTCAGACCTCGAATAAACTGGATGACGGGTTCGACCCTGTCACCATCGCCGACCGCGACGCCGAAAAGGCAATGCGCGAGGTTCTGGCGCGCCATCGGCCCAACGACGGCATTTTTGGCGAAGAGTTCGGCCGTGACGAAGGCACCAGCGGCCGCACCTGGGTGCTTGATCCCATTGACGGCACCCGAGGGTTCATCAGCGGAACACCCACCTGGGGTGTGCTAATTGCCCTTAGTACTTCTGACGGCCCGATCATGGGTGTGATCGATCAGCCCTATATCGGCGAGCGGTTTGTAGGCTCGGCGGATATCGCGCAAGTCACCGGGCCGACGGGAAAGGCGGCTTTGCAAACACGCTCAACGTCTGCTTTGGATCAGTCAATCGTCTTCACCACCTTCCCTGAGGTCGGTACACCCGAAGAACGTTCGGGGTTTGAGGCCGTGGCCCGTCAAGCAAAACTGACCCGTTATGGAATGGATTGCTATGCCTATGCGCTGGTTGCGGCGGGGCAGGTTGACCTGGTCATCGAATCCGGCCTGAACGCCTATGATATCCAAGCCCCAATCGCCGTTATCGAGGCGGCAGGTGGCGTCGTGACAGACTGGCAGGGCGGTCCGGCCCACAATGGCGGACGTGCTCTGGCCGCCGCAAACCCGGACCTGCACGCAGCCGCTTTGGAAATCCTGCGCAACTACTGATATTGGTTGCCGCATATAGATCGGTCGGGTAAGTTTTGCCCGGCTGGTTCTTGTGCCCGTTTTCCGCCAGCCGTTGCACTCCATGCATGAAACGGGCTGATGCAGGAGGGCGAAATGACCGAAATCCTTATCAAAAACGCGGATACCATTCTGACGATGGATGACGCGCGGCAGGAGCTGTCGGGCGCTGATATTCTGATCCGAGGCGGGCAGATCAAACGGATAGGTCACAATCTGAAGACGGCCGGAGAAGTCCACGACGCCTCGGGTTGCGTTGTGACGCCGGGGCTGGTGAACACGCACCACCATCTGTACCAGTCGCTGACGCGGGCGGTTCCAGGCGGACAGGATGCGCTGCTGTTCGGATGGTTGCAGACGTTGTACCCGATCTGGTCGCGCTTTGGCCCGGAAGAGATGTTCGTGTCGGCTCAGATCGGTCTGGCTGAACTGGCGCTTTCCGGCTGCACGCTCAGTTCCGACCACCTGTACCTGTACCCGAACGGCGCGCGTCTGGATGACACGATTGCCGCCGCGGCCGAGATTGGCATGCGGTTCCACCCGACGCGCGGTGCGATGAGCATCGGTGAAAGCGATGGAGGTTTGCCGCCAGATGCGCTGGTCGAGGTCGAAGATGCGATCCTTGACGACATGACCCGTGTGGTCGACACGTTTCACGATCCCTCCGAGGGATCAATGTGCCGGGTTGGGTTGGCCCCCTGTTCCCCGTTTTCCGTCAGCCGCGATCTGATGCGCGACACAGCGATTCTGGCGCGCGACAAGGGTGTGATGCTGCACACTCACCTGGCTGAAAACGATGAAGACATTGCCTATTCTCAGGCGCAATTCGGGTGTCGCCCCGGTCAATATGCCGAGGACTTGGGTTGGACCGGATCAGATGTCTGGCATGCCCATTGCGTCAAGCTGGACGGGGCCGAGATCGATTTGTTTGCCAGAACCCGCACAGGTGTTGCCCACTGCCCATGTTCCAACTGCCGATTGGGGTCAGGTATCGCGCCCGTTCGAGCCATGCGCGATCAGGGCGTTCCGGTCGGGTTGGGTGTCGATGGATCGGCCAGCAATGACTCTGGCAATCTGATCCTTGAAGCGCGTCAGTCCATGCTGCTTCAGCGTGTCGCCAATGGTGCGGATGCCATGTCTTCCCGAGAAGCGCTGGAGATCGCGACGCGCGGCGGGGCGGATGTCTTGAATCGCCCCGATTGTGGGCGGCTAGAGGCGGGAAAGCGTGCCGACATCGCTATTTGGGACACACGCTGCATCGAAAGCGCGGGCAGTTGGGACCCGGCAGCTTTGTTGCTGGCCGGCCCGATGAAGGTGAAACACCTTTTTGTTGAGGGGCGCCAAATCGTGCGGGATGGGCATGTCTCAACGCTGGACATGCCCCGCGTGATCGAACGGCAGAACCAACTGGCCCGCGCGTTGCAGGTCTAGGTGGTCACGCGACGACCGGCGATCCACACTTCGGCAATCGCGCGGTCGTCGCCCATCATGATGGTTGGGAATATTGCCTCCCACAGGTCATCGGCGCAGGCTTCACGCTGAGCGATGGCTGGGGTAGAGGCGAGGTCGAGAACGATCAGATCTGCCTCCATCCCAGCTGCCAAGTTGCCGATGCTATCGTCCATCCGCAACGTACGTGCGGAACCAACGGTGCCCAGCCAAAGCAGTTGAGCCGCGTGCAGAGGTGTTCCGCGCAATTGCCCGATCTCATAAGCCGCCGCCATCGTCCGCAGCATCGAGAAGCTGGAGCCGCCACCAGTATCCGTCGCCAGACCCACCCGATGCCCGTCGCACATTAGCCCGGCCATGTCGAATAGACCGGAACCGATGAAGGTGTTTGAGGTCGGGCAGTGGATCAGAGAGGCGTCGACCTCGCGCAACCGGTCGCGTTCGCGCGCTTCAAGGTGGATAGCATGGCCATACAGGCCATTTGTACCCAGCAGGCCGAATTTCTCATAGGTGTCCAGATAGTCCCGCGCGTCGGGGAATAACTCGCGGACCCAGGCGATTTCGTCTGTCTGCTCGCTGAGGTGGGTTTGCATCAGGCAGTGAGGGTATTCGGCCCATAGGGCGCCCATCGCTTCCAGTTGCTCGGGCGTTGAGGTGGGTGAAAACCGCGGAGTGATCGCGTAGGAAATCCGATCCACACCATGCCATTTTTCCAGCAGAGCCTGCGATTGGTCATAGGCCGTCTGCGCAGTATCCTGCAGCCCTTCGGGCGCGTTGCGGTCCATACAGGTTTTACCTGCGACCACACGCTGACCGCGTTTTTGGGCAGCGGTGAAGAAGGCGTCGACGCTTTCGGGGTGGATGGTGCAGAAACTGCACATCGTTGTCGTGCCTTGCGCCGTCGTCAGGTTGAGATATCGGTTGGCGATCTCACTGGCATAATCGATGTTCCCGAACTTCATTTCCTCGGGGAACGTGTAGGTATTCAGCCAGTCGATCAGGCGCTTGCCCCAGCTGGCAATCATGGCGGTCTGGGGATAGTGCACATGCGCGTCCACGAAACCGGCCATGATCACATGCTGGCCATGGTCGACAACTTTGGCGTCCGGATTCGCGGCAACCAGACTGTCTGCATCTGCAACGGCAGCGATGCGCCCGTCTTCAATCAGCACCGCTTCGCTGATCGTTACCGCCTCGGTCGGCTCACCTTCGAATGGTGATCCGTTGAAGCTCAGGACACGCCCTTTCAGTAGCGTTTTTTGCGCCATTTCCATTCATCTCCGCCTGTATGGGACTGCGAAACAGCATAAGGGGACGAAACTTGTCGGTAAATCGGCGCATTGTCATTGTTTTCCGGTAGCTGCTTCTTCTAATTAGGGGTCAATGCGCGAACAGACGGGGGCAACATGACGACAGGCTTTGATGAACCCGTGACCGAGACAGCCAGCGAAGAAGACGCCTATGCGCTGGATCGCCGGACCGTTGCCGCGATCCTTTATGCGGTTGATGTGGATGATCGTGACAAGCTGATCGAACTGATGGAACCGCTGCATCCGGCGGATATCGCTGACCTGCTTGAACAGATTAATCCCTATGACCGCGGGCGCTTGATCCGTCTTTACGACAAGGAATTCGACGGCGATATCCTGTCCGAACTGGATGAAGCTGTCCGGGAAGAGGTCATCAGAGTCCTGCGCCCCGACGTTCTGGCCGACGCCGTGCGGGACATGGAAAGCGACGACGTCGTCGACCTTCTGGAGGACCTGGAAGAGCCCCAGAAAGAGGCCATTCTTGGTGCGCTGGAAGATTCCGAGCGGATTGCGGCGGAACAGGCGCTGTCTTATCCGGAAAACTCGGCCGGCCGCCTCATGCAGCGCGAAGTTGTTTTGGCGCCCGAGCACTGGACAGTAGGACAGGCCATCGACTTTATGCGCGCCAATGATGATCTGCCCGAGCAGTTCTATCACGTTGTTCTGGTCGATCCTCGCCTAAAACCAGTGGCGCAGGTCACGTTGGGCAAGCTGATGGCCACCCGGCGGGACGTACCGCTACAAGATATCGCCGAAGAGGAATTTCACACCATTCCTGTCGATCAGGACGAAGAGGATGTTGCCTATGCCTTTAACCAGTACCACCTGATTTCCGCTCCGGTAGTTGATGGGGACGGGCGGCTTGTGGGTGTCATCACCATCGACGACGCTATGGTGGTTCTGGATGAAGAACACGAAGAAGACATTCTGCGCCTGGCCGGTGTGGGTGAGGAAAGCTCGTTGTCCGACAGTGTTGCCGCCACCAGTAGGCGCCGTCTGCCATGGCTTGCGGTGAACCTGTGTACGGCGATCTGTGCTTCGTTGGTGATTTCCCAGTTCGAGGCGGCAATTGATCAGCTGGTAGCGCTGGCCATCCTGATGCCTATCGTCGCGTCGATGGGTGGCAACGCGGGAACGCAGTCGCTGACGGTTGCGGTGCGCGCGCTGGCGACTCGCGACCTGACCAATGCGAACGTCATGCGTGTGATCCGGCGTGAATTGTTGGTCGGCATGCTGAACGGGCTGTGTTTTGCCATCGTTCTGGGGACGGTCGGTATGATGTGGTTCGATTCTCCCATGCTGGGTGTCGTGATCGGGTCTGCCTTGGTCGTGAATATGATCATCGCAGGCTTTGCAGGTACGGTAGTACCGGTCTTGCTGGACCGTTTGGGCGTTGACCCGGCGCTGGCGTCGGGGACTTTCGTGACCACCACAACGGATGTCATGGGGTTCTTCATCTTTCTTGGGCTTGCCAGCGTGGTGCTACTGTGACCGATCTGACTGAAATCAAAGCCGCTGCGCGCAAGGCAGCTTTTGCACGCCGCAAGGTGGCGTTCGACGCGCGTTTGCCGGGCGCGGCAGGGCGGTTGTCCGAAGTTTTGGCTGGCCATCGTGGCGTGCCAATGTCGGGCTACATGCCTATCCGAACCGAAATCGATCCGCTGCCTGCCATGGCCGAAGCCGCAGCCTATGGCCCGGTTGGCGTGCCGGTCATTCAGGCCGCTGGGCAGGCGTTGCGGTTTTCGCGCTGGACGCCCGAGGGCGTTTTGAAAGATGGCCCGTTCGGCGCAATGGTTCCCGAGATTGACGACTATTTCGATCCTGAGATTTTGATCGTGCCGCTGGTTGCCTTTGATGCGCATGGTGGAAGGCTGGGTTATGGGGGCGGTTTCTATGATCGCACCTTGGAAGGGTTGCGCGCCAAGCACCCGACGCTGGCCATCGGATTTGCTTTTGATGCGCAAGAGGCAGTGGGACTGCCTCTGGAGCACACAGATCAGCCGCTGGACATGGTCATTACGGAAAGCCGGATACTGACCTTCAAAGCCTAACCCATGTTTTCGGCGCGGAAATACTCCCATGCATCTTGCTTGGATCCGTCAGGCAAGGTGCAGATTCCGGTTTGGCCGTTCTCACCATCCTGAATCTCATACTGCCCGCCTTGCTCTACGCAGAAGGTCGCGGCCGGATTGGCCAGACCGACGGGCTGATCCGCAGTCTGATCAGTCTGATCGCAGGCCGCGAGGAAGGCCATAGCGGCCAAAAGAGTGTAGTAACGCGTCATTAAAGTCTCCAGTCCAATGCGTTTTCACAAAGCATGGCGCCACCTTAAGCACTTGTGCTTGCCGGATGCCACACTTAGGAGGTTAGGCATGAGAATACTATTTCTGGGTGACGTCATGGGCCGCGCCGGACGCGCGGCCATTCAGCAACATTTGCCGCGTCTGCGCGATGAATGGCGGCTGGATTTTGTTGTGGTCAATGGCGAAAACGCCTCGAACGGGATGGGTCTGACCGGGGATCACGCCAAGCTGTTGCTGGACGCGGGCGCGGATTGCCTGACGTTGGGCGATCATGCGTTCGACCAGAAGGACATGCTGCAGTTCATCGAGAACGAACCCCGCATCGTGCGTCCGGTGAATTTCGCCAAAGGAGCGCCGGGTAGGGGGCATCGTTTGTACACCGCGCCGGGCGGGCGCAAGGTCCTGGTGGTTCAGGTGTTGGGGCAGGTCTTTATGAAGCGTCCCTTCGACGACCCGTTCTCAGCCATCGAACCAATTCTGAAATCGCATCCGCGCGGCGGCCAGGCGCAGGCGATCATCGTAGATATGCACTGCGAAGCGACATCCGAGAAGATGGCTATGGGCCACTATTGCGACAAGCGCGCCAGCCTTGTGGTAGGCACGCATACGCACGTTCCGACTGCGGACGCGCAGATTCTGCCGGGTGGCACAGCCTACCTGTCGGATGCGGGAATGTGCGGTGACTACGACTCGGTCATTGGTATGGACAAGCTGGAACCGATGCGCCGGTTTATTACCGGCATGCCGAAGGCAAGGTTCACCCCGGCCAACGGCGAGGCGACGCTGAGCGGCGTTTTCGTTGAAACAGATGATCGCGATGGGCAGGCCAAATCTGTTCAAATGGTGCGCCTTGGCGGGCGGTTACAGCCGGCTGGTCCGCAATAAGGACACGTCAGGCTTGCTCTGTCGCGCGCAATGCGTGAAACTGCCCGACGGGCGCGTAAGCCAGGCCAGGGTTCGGACTGAATACCAAGAATGCAATTCCTTCAACTGACAGAAACGGGAAGCGCAATACTTGCGCTGTTGGTCGTCGCAGGCATGTTCATCATGTTCCTGCGCGAAGTTTATCCGACCGAAGTCGTCGCCATCGGCGGTGTCGCGGTGATGCTGGTGACGGGCATTCTGCCCTACCAAAGCGCGCTGGCTGTCCTGTCCAACCCCGCCCCGTGGACCATTGCCGCGATGTTTATCATCATGGGAGCCCTGGTGCGGACGGGCGCGTTGGACGCGTTTACCTCGACGGCTCAGAAACAGGCGCAGGTGAACCCAAAGCTCGCAATTGCGACTCTTATGGCATTTGTTGTCCTGGCCTCGGCAGTTGTATCGAACACGCCTGTCGTCGTCGTTATGATCCCGGTTTTTGTTCAGATTGCCCGAACCCTGAATGTACCCGCTTCAAAGCTGCTGATCCCGCTCAGCTATGCGGCCATAATGGGCGGAACGCTGACCTTGATCGGCACATCGACGAACCTGCTGGTCGATGGTGTCGCCCGTGCTCAGGGGATGACCGCGTTTTCGATTTTCGAAGTTACTCCGTTGGGCATTGCCGTGGTGGTCTACGGGATGTTCTACCTGCGTTTCATCGCGCCGCGTTTGCTGCCAGATCGGGACAGCATGGCATCCATGCTCAGCGACCGGTCAAAGATGAAGTTCTTTACCGAGGCCGTGATTCCACCCGACAGCAACCTGATCGGGCGCGAAGTGACCGGGGTCCAGCTGTTCAAACGTCCGGGCGTGCGCTTGATCGACGTGGTTCGGGGCGACGAGTCGCTGCGTCGTAACCTCAAGGGCGTTACCCTGAAGGTCGGCGACCGTGTGGTCCTGCGAACCGAGATGACGGAATTGCTGAGCTTGCAGACAAATAAAGAGCTCAAGCGCGTCGATCAGGTTTCGGCGGTTGAGACCAAAACGGTCGAGGTTCTGATCACCCCCGGCTGCCGTATGGTCGGACGGACACTTGGCACGATGCGGTTGCGTCGCCGCTATGGTGTTTATGTGCTGGCTGTGCATCGGCGGAACCAGAACATCGGGCGCCAGCTGGATGATCTGGTTGTTCGGGTCGGTGACACTCTGCTTTTGGAGGGCTCACCCGCCGATATCAAAAAGCTTGCAGCCGATATGGACATGGTTGACGTTACCCAGCCTTCGGCCCGCGCATTCCGCCGCAGCCATGCGCCGATCGCTATCGGATCCCTGGCCGGAATCGTCGTGTTGGCTGCGCTGGGCGTAGCACCAATCCTGCTGCTGTCGATTCTGGCAGTTGCGGTTGTTTTAATGACCCGCTGCATCGACGCCGACGAAGCGTTTTCCTTTGTCGAAGGCCGGTTGCTGGCCCTCATCTTTTCGATGCTGGCGATTGGCGCTGCGCTCGACAAATCCGGAGCTGTCTCGCTGATCGTCGAAGCTGTGGCACCCGGCCTCAGTGCCTTACCGCCATTCCTGATCATCTGGGCCGTCTACCTGCTGACCTCTGTTTTGACCGAACTGGTGTCGAACAACGCGGTGGCGGTCGTGGTGACGCCGATTGCCATCGGGTTGGCACAGGCGGTCGGGATTGATCCGCGCCCGCTTGTCGTGGCGGTCATGGTCGCGGCCTCGGCGTCGTTTGCGACGCCGATCGGGTATCAGACCAACATGATGGTCTACGGTCCCGGTGGATACAGGTTCACGGATTTTCTGAAAGTTGGTGTCCCACTGAACCTGACCGTCGGTTTGTTGGCGTCATTGCTGATCCCCTTGATCTGGCCCCTTTGAAGTCGGCGCAGAACCGCTGATTTTCCAGCGAAGTCCTTGTAAACTCTGATTCTCACACAATGTTTTGAATAAGTGAATTTACAAGAAGGAGCACACCAATGCTCAAGACCGGATACACTGCGCTGACGGCTGCAGCCATGGCTGTCGTATTGACCGGCGCGGCCGCAGGTGGAACGATCGAAGGCACAGCTACGTATCGCGAACGCATCGCGGTACCGCCTGACGCGACGCTTTATGTGCAATTGCAGGATGTCTCGCGCGCGGATGCGCCGTCGGTGACCCTGTCGGCCAAGCGCTATGCGCTGACCGGTGTGCCCGCCCAGTTCGAGCTGAGTTATGACGACGCGTTGATTCAGGAGGGGATGCGCTATGTGGTGCGCGGATCGATTTTTCAGGGCGACAAGCTGTTGTTCACAACTGACACCGCCTATCCGGTTCTGACGAATGGTTCCGGTAACACGACGGATCTGGTTCTGGTGAAGGCACAACCTGCGGGCTCTGCCACTCTGGAAGACACCAACTGGATGGCCACCGGGCTGAATGGGGCCTCGCTTGAGACTGAAAAGCGCCCGTCGCTTTCTTTCGCCCAAGACGGTGCGTTTTCGGGCAGTGGTGGATGCAATCGCTTTTCCGGTCAGGCCGAAATCTCTGGCAACAAGATCGATTTCCCGGACAATATGGCGGCAACGCTGATGGCCTGCCCGCCGCCTTTGGATGAGGTGGAACGGCAGTTTTTCAAAGCTCTGCAAGGAGTGACCGCATATGCATTCAAAGGTGATACGCTGGTGTTATTGGACAGCGCCGGGCAACCCGTCGTGCAACTCGCCCGGCAATAATCGGGCGTAGAGGGCCGTCATGCGACGGCCCTCGACCGCCCTGCATTTCGTCCTGAGAAGATGCATCCCCCTAAAAACGAGCCCTCCAAGGCGTTGTAGCCGTGGTAGCCGCCGCCGCCAAAGCCGGCGACCTCTCCGGCGGCAAATAATCCGGGGACAACCTGACCGTCTGCACCAACCATCTGACTGTCCAGATTGGTCTGCAATCCACCCAGCGTTTTGCGCGTCAGTACGTGCAGCTTGACCGCAATCAGCGGACCGTTTGCGGGATCAAGGAACTTATGGGGTTTGGCGGTCCGGATCAGCTTGTCCCCTCGATAGTTGCGCGCCGCCAGAATGGCCGCCATCTGCGCGTCCTTGGTAAAGGGATTGTCGATCTGAGAGTCTCGCGCCTCAATCTGAGCGCGTAGGTGGGCTTCGTCGATCAGGCCTTCGCCCAGATGGTTCATGCCGTTCACAAGTTCGGTCAGGGTATTCGCGACGATGAAATCCTCTCCGTGTTCCTTGAACGCCTCAACCGGGGCGGTGGCCTTAGACCCGGTCAGAATGCGTTGGAACAGAACTTCTTTCCAACCACCCTCAGTCATATCAGGATTCTGTTCGGAACCGGACAGCGCGAATTCCTTCTTGATCACCTTCTGGGTCAGAACGAACCAGCTGTATTCATGGCCGGTTTTCAGGATTTCCTTCAGCGTACCCAAAGTATCAAAGCCAGGCAGGCACGGCGGCTTCAACCGGTTTCCTTCAGCATCGAACCACATGGAACTTGGTCCGGGCAGGATGCGGATGCCGTGCGATGGCCAGATCGGGTTCCAGTTGCGCACGCCCTCGGTGTAATGCCACATCCGATCACCGTTGATGACGTGACCACCAGCCTTTTCGCTGATCCCGATCATGCGCCCATCGACATGGAACGGCACGCCAGCGACCATGTCTTTTGGCGGCTGGCCCAGACGGTCACGCGGCCAGTTCTTGCGCACCATCTCAAAGTTTCCGCCAATACCGCCTGATGTAACGATGACAGCCGGGGCGTAAAACTCGAACTCTCCGACCTCATCGCGGTTGGTTTTGGCACCATGTGCCGCGGTGTCATCGGCCAGAACCTCGCCCGAGACACCTTTGGCCGCGCCGTTCTGCATGATGATGTGGCTGACTTGATGGCGGAATTTCAACTCGATCAAACCGCTTTTGACGTGTTCGCGTACGCGGCGGATGAAGTGCTCAAGTACGCCCGGACCGGTCCCCCACGTTATATGAAAACGGGGAACCGAGTTTCCATGACCATCCGCGTATGATCCACCCCGTTCAGCCCAACCGATGATCGGGAACCAACGCAGCCCCATGTCGTGCAGCCAGGGGCGCATTTCGCCAGCCGCGAATTCTACGTAAGCCTCGGCCCATTTGCGGGGCCAGGCATCTTCGTCGCGGTCGAACTGCGCGCTTCCCATCCAGTCGCGCAGAGCCAGATCATAACTGTCCTTGATGCCCATCCGCCTCTGCTCGGGCGTGTCGACCATGAACAGCCCACCGAGGCTCCAGAATGCCTGACCACCAAGGAAATGTTCAGGCTCCTGATCGACCACGATCACCTTCTTGCCGCGATCTCCCAACTCGGCGGCGGCTGCCAGCCCGGCCAAACCGGCCCCCACAACGATGGCATCTGCAGTATTGTTGGTCATGTCATGTCCTTTCAACGGCGGCGGAACCACAGGATAAATGGCAGGGCAACCGCGTACATCGTGATGCCGTACACGGCCGAGGGCAGGGCCAGCGGGCTGAACCCGCTTTCCGTTCCGGTGATCAGCGCGGCCAGTGTAATCCCAAGCGTCGAGTTTTGTATGCCGGTCTCAATTGAGACCGTTTTACTTTCATTCCACGATAGATTTGCAGCACGCGCTAGCCCCAGCCCGATCAGCAACAACGCGATGTTCAGCGAGATCAACCCGGCGCCCATGATGCCGAGGTTGTCGACGAATAGCTGCCAGTTTCCGGCCAGGGCCGCCAGAACAATAAGCACGAAAAGGACGGTCGCGAGCTTTGAAAGCAGCGCTTCGATCTTGTTTGCAAATCCTGTTGCAAAGCTGCGAAGTGCTACTCCGATGGCAACGGGCAGCGTGGTAATAAGAAACATGGCGATTGCCAGCCCCGTGATCGAAACCTCTGGCGCGGCATCGCCCAAAAAGTAGCTCACTGACCAGGCGGCCAGGAATGGGACCGTCACCATCGAAAGCAAGCTGATGACGGCGGTCAGACTGACTGAAAGGGCGACGTCGCCCTTGGCCAGCTTTGACAGGATGTTGCTGGTCACACCACCCGGGCAAAAGCTGAGGATCATGAAGCCGACCGCGATCTCGGGCGGCAGGGCAAACAGTTTGACCGTGATGAAGGCTGCGACCGGCAGCAGCACAACCTGACTCAGCGCGCCGATGGCGAATGGGTAGCGCCGATTAAGGACGCGGCGGAAATCAGCGACTTCGAGCCCGACGCCAAGGGACAGCATGATAATGGCCAGCGACAGCGGCAGGCCGACATTTATTAGAAAATCCAAGAACAACTCCTCCCAAAGCCGTTCGGGCCACCCTAAGCGAGCGGTCGTGGATCAGGCAATAACGCCGTTAGGTCATCTGTAGCGTTCAGCGAACCTGCGGAGGATTTCGGCCGGTTGCGTGACGTCCGCGGCATGGCAGATATCGATCAGACGCTGGGCATCCTCGGGCGGGAAATAGCCGTGGTTCTTGTAGATGTTGATGCGTTGCTCAAAATCACGCGCATCGGCTTCGGGGTGGAACTGCGTTGCGTAGACATTCTGCCCCCATCGGATCATCTGAAACGGGCAGGTGTCCGAGGCCAGCAGGTGAACGCACCCGTCGGGCAGCGCTTGTACCGCCTCTTTGTGACCGACGAAGGCGTCGAATGTTCCGCTCAGTCCTGCCGTCAGCGGGTCTTGCGCCCCGTCTTCGGTCAAGTGGCAGGTCGAAGGTCCGACAGGTTCACTGTACCTGTCTTTGCTGACATCACCGCCAAGATGGGCAGCCAAAATGCCCAACCCATAGCAGCAGCCCATAAACGGATGATCCCGCGCGATGATTTGCGGCATCAGCCCCATGATGGTCCCTTCAATGCGCGCGTCGGTTTCTGATTTGGTTTCCGGATCGTCACTGACGCATCCCGGACCGCCACCGACAATCACCCCGGCGTAATCTGTGACATCCAGATCGTCGGGCAAAGCCTCACAGTCCAATCGGATCCGATGGGCCTGGTCCGGTGACAGTCCGGTCTTGTCCAGAATCGACGCGTACTCCGCATCCGAAGCATCGGTTTCCGGGCGCAATTGCAGGATCAGAAATCGTTTCATGATAAGGCTCTTAACCGTCACAGTGGCCAGAACACAAGGATGGCCGGAATGGAAACGGCGATGATCAGGATTTCCAGCGGCAGTCCCATGCGCCAATAGTCGCCAAACTGATACCCTCCGGGCCCCAGGACCAGCGTATTGTTCTTGTGCCCGATCGGCGTCAGGAACGCGGCCGAGGCAGCCACGGCGACCGTCATCAGGAACGGATCGGGCGACACCTCGAGCGTGCGGGCCATCTGGATACCGACTGGCGCTGCGACGATGGCCGTGGCCGTATTGTTCAACACGTCCGATAGGGTCATGGTGACCACCATCAGAACAGTCAGAATGGCCCATGCGGGGAGGCCATCGGTCAGTTGAATCAACGCATTCGCAATAAGTTCCGTGCCACCGGACGTCTCCAACGCGCTGCCAAGCGGGATCATCGAGCCCAGCAGCACGACAACGGGCCACTCGATATGGTTGTAGATATCGGCAATAGGCATGATCTTGGTCAGCACATATGCGACGACGACCAGACCTAATGCAATGGGCAGGTAGATCAGCCCGACACTGGCCGCTAGCACAGCAGCGCCAAACAGACCAATGGCCAGCCAGGCCTTTTCATTGGCGGTGACGTTCAGTCCGCGTTCCGCAAGTGGCAAACACCCCAGCCATTCGGTCACATCGGCGCTGCGATCGCGGGGGCAGAGGAGCAAAAGAATGTCGCCCGCCTCAATCTGGGTTTTGCGCACCTGTTCGGTTATCTGTCGACCTTGACGTGAAATTCCCATCAGAACAGTGCTTTGACGCCAAGCAAGACCCAACCCTTGCGCGGTACGGCCGGTGACACGTGCGTTCAAAGGCACAACAACCTCAACCACTTCCAGACCGTCCCCCTCGGCGGTCAGCAATTCCTGACGGCGGGTATCTGAGAAATCGAGGTTCAGCGCCGTGCGGAATTCGTCCAGCGCCTCAGGTCGGGCCTCCAGCACCAATGCATCACCCGGTTTAATTGTCGCATGGGCCGAGCGGCCATAGCGCCGTTTGCCATCCCGGATAAGGCCGATGATCGCCACGTCGGACTTCTCGGCAGCCTCATAAAGCTCGCTGACACGTTTACCAACTTGTTGGGATTCCTCCGGGACGGTCAATTCCGCAATGTATTCGGCCAGGGTTTCTGAGGCCTCCTCTTGTGTTCCGCGATTAGGGATCAACCGCCAGCCGACAAGAGCGACAAAGGCTAGGCCAGCGATTGCGGCCAGACCGCCAACGGGGGCAAAGTCGAACATGCGAAACGGTTCGCCCAACGTCTCTGCCCGGATCGAGGCGATGATGATATTGGGCGGCGTTCCGATCAGAGTGGCCATACCACCCAGAATGGTGGCAAAGCTCAGCGGCATCAGGGTCAGGCCGACCGATCGCCCCGCCTTGCGCGCGGTTTGGATATCGACCGGCATCAGCAGCGCCAGCGCGGCCACGTTATTCATAAAGGCCGACAGAACCGCGCCAATCCCACCCATCAGCGCAATATGCGCCCCAAGCCCGCGTGAAGCATCAACCAACGTGCGGGTGATCAGAAAGACGGCCCCCGATCGGACAAGCCCCGCCGAGACGACCAGAACCAAAGCAACGATGATGGTGGCGGGGTGTCCGAACCCGGCAAAAGCGTTATCAACCGGTACAACACCCAACACAACGCCGATCAAAAGGGCGGTAAAGGCTACAAGGTCATATCGAAACTTCCCCCACAGCAGCATTCCAAATACAGTGGCGAAAAGGGAAAATAGAATAATCTGGTCTGTTGTCATGCGGCCACCATAACCGTCGCGACGACTGTCGCAAGCCGCTCTCTTGATCCTTAGCCCTGCAAACGTCTATATGAGCGCCGAATACGCAATCACTATCACGAGGACGCAATATGGCAGGCCATTCCAAATGGGCCAACATCCAGCACCGCAAGGGGCGTCAGGACGCCGCGCGGTCCAAGCTGTTTTCCAAACTGTCGAAAGAGATCACCGTTGCCGCCAAGATGGGCGACCCTGATCCTGACAAAAATCCGCGTCTGCGTTTGGCTGTGAAAGAGGCCAAGTCGAATTCCGTCCCCAAAGATGTGATCGACCGCGCGATCAAGAAATCGGTTGCAGGCGAAGGCGACGAATACGAAGAAATCCGGTATGAGGGCTATGGCCCGAACGGTGTGGCGGTGATCGTCGAGACGATGACAGACAACCGCAACCGGACCGCCTCGACCGTGCGTTCGACCTTTTCCAAGAACGGCGGCAACCTGGGTGAAACCGGCTCGGTCGGTTTCATGTTCGAGCGCAAGGGCGAAGTGGTCTATCCGGCGACCGTAGGCGATGCAGACACGGTGTTTGAAGCGGCTATCGAAGCTGGTGCCGAAGATGTCGAAAGCGCGGACGAAGGTCACATCATCTGGTGTGCCGATACGGACCTGAACGAAGTGTCGAATGCGCTTGAGACCGCATTGGGGGAATCGGAATCCACCAAGCTGGTCTGGAAGCCCACCACCACGACCGAGTTGGGTCTGGAAGACATGCAAAAGCTGATGAAGCTGGTCGATGCGCTGGAAGACGACGATGACGTCCAGCGCGTAACGACGAATTTCGAAGCGTCAGACGAGGTGATGGCGCAGCTCTGACCCTTATCGTAGTAAAAGCTAACAAAGCCCGGCCTCTGGCCGGGTTTTTTGCATTGCGCACAAAGGGTTCTTGGCCGGTCGTGCCGAACTGAGTAAGCTAAAAAGACTAGATTATTCGACCCTGTGCGGCGAACACGCTGCGCAGAGCACGGAGAAACACAGACAAGCGAGTGACGGACATCGCTCAGGACAAGTCCAAAAGAAACGTCCCGGTCCTGGCCGGGCAGAGCATATTGTCTCAGGTGGCCTGGACTTTGGGCAGCCCGTCCGTCGTTTTGCCGTTTCTGGCGGTCTCGTTGGAGCTTCCGATGTTCATAGCCGGGGCCTTGGTGTCAGTGCGCATGGTCGGCAGCATGATCTCGGACGTGTTCCTGGCGCAACCCATTGCGGCGCGGGAACGGAAGAAACGCGCAATCGCAATGACCGAAATCGCAATTGGCGCTTGCCTCGTCATGGCTGTGGTTGTTGCAGCGACCGGAGTTGTACCGATCATCGGATTGGCTTTTGTGGCGGCGTTCTTCCTGATCGGCCTGATCGAAGAAATCCAGTCGCTAATGTATACCGACCTGCTGGGCGATCACGTGCACTCCAAATCGCGGATGGTCATGCACTACCTGCAGCTTGGTGTCGGTGGGCTTGGGGCGATTGGTATCGCGCTGCTGGTGCATGAATTCACCAAGGAAAACCCGCCGTTCTCCCGCCATTCCGCAGTCATCGCCGTGTCTGTGACCTTTTTCGTTTTGTCGGGCTTGTCGATCCTCATGATGTCAGAGGGTGCAGGGCCGTCCGAGGAACGGGTCGATCCGCCGCCCGCGAGAAAGCGAAAGTTCATCGAGAACTTTACCGATATCGCCGCCATGTTCGATGAAGCATGGTTCCGGCGATACATGCTTATGCGTATGCCGCTTGTGGTTGTTTCGCTTTCCGTGCCCTTCTTCGCCCTGATCGCCGCCGAGGCTCATCACAGTTCGGCCAAGGGGCTGACCGCCATGATCGTATCGTCGGCATCGGGATATCTGGTGTCCGCTCCGTTGTGGCAGTTCGTAAACATGAAGTCACACCGCGCCGTGATGGTGGTCGGGAACCTGATGGTTGCATTCACCGGGGCTGCACTTTTGCTGGTGCATTTTCTGGGCATGGATCATGAGGTGCACCTGCATGCCGTGGCCTTGTTCATTGTGACAGTGGCGGTGACCGGGATCGGCAGCGCCAGAAAGCTATATTTTCTGGATGTCGCCCCCAAGGACCAGCGGGTCAAAGGGGCGGCCGCCGTCAAAAGCATTTGCAGGATTTCCGGGGTGCTGTTCTCTGCCGCCTTGGCGGGTGTGGCGCATATGCACGAGGTCGCCTGGGCAATCGCCTTCATTGTCGCCACCAGCGTATTTGCAGCCATCACCTGTTACCGTTTAGTCCTTCCCCATACCAAGGAAACTGCGCGCTCTTGAACGACATCTCAGGTGTCGACGGAAAGAAGGGCGATGGCCGCAGTGCGCCTGACCGCGGCGGTCAGGGGGGCAAGTGCTGTGGACAGGACCCGGCCGACCTGCCAGGTCAGTCTGACGTCCAGCGGAGCGTTTGGCAGAACGGGGCATAAGCGGCCGTCCTCCAAAGCTTCCTGCGCAAGGCCGACAGGGTTCATGCCCCATCCCAATCCGGCAATGGCTGCCTCTACAAATCCCTGCGAAGAGGGCAGAAAATGCGATGGCGGCGATAGGCGCTGACCTGTTTGCCGGGTTATCCACGCTTTTTGCAGACCGTCTTTGTGGTTGAACGTCAGGCAGGGTGCGCGGGATAATGTGTGGGCATTCACGCCCTCAGCGAACCACTTGCGCATGAAGTCCGGGTTGGCCGTGGGAATGTACCGCAAGGCACCAAGGGCGAGGGCGTCAGCGCCGGGGATCGTGTCTCCTCCGACTGTGACGGCGGCGCTGACCTCGCCGCGTCGTAGCCATTCGGCCGAGTGGTCTTGATCGTCGACGACCAGATCGAACAGCAGACCGTCGACCTGCGTTATCGCGTCGATGAACCACGTCGCCAGAACGTCCGCTGGAACCGCGATGCGAACGCGTGCTGGGCCGCTTGTCTGATCCAATGTCAGTTCGCGTGCCAATTCCGCCTCCAGCAGTCCGATATCCGCAGCATGCTGCGCTATGCGCAATCCCATCGGAGTGGCCGTGCAGGGAGTTCCCCGATTAATCAGGCTTGCACCAACGCGGTCTTCAAGCGCTTTGATCCGCTGCGAAATGGCAGATGGTGTCACCGCTAGATCGGATGCGGCTGCGTCAAAGCTGCCATGGCGCAAAATGGCAGACAGTGCAGACAGGTGGTTGGGGTCCAGCAGCATTAGCAGTTCTTAATTCGGATGAACATCTTTAATTTGATAGATGGCCTTCGGGCGCGTAGTCAATGCTTCAGAACGCAGGAGGCTCCATGTTCACATCTCTGATCGCCGGTTTTGCGCTTGGTTTCAGCCTTATCCTCGCCATTGGCGCGCAGAACGCGTTTGTCTTGCGTCAGGGACTGCGGCGTGAGCATGTATTTCCCTTGTGTCTCACCTGTGCGGTATCAGACGCTATTCTGATCGCGGCGGGGGTGGCCGGGTTTGGAACGCTGGCGCATGCGTTGCCGTGGTTCGAGACGGTAATGCGTTATGGCGGCGCGATCTTCCTGACATGGTACGGGCTGCGGAGCCTGAATTCGGCCTGGCGCGGCGGCGCTGCGATGGAAATTGGTGAGGGCAGCCGCACCAACCTGAAACCGGTTCTGCTGACGGTGCTCGCGTTCACCTGGCTCAATCCGCATGTGTATCTGGACACGGTTGTTCTGATTGGGTCGATTTCGGCGCAGTATGATGACCGCATGGCATTTGCTCTGGGCGCCATGACCTCCAGCTTTGTCTTTTTCTTTTCGCTTGGGTACGGGGCTGGCGTCCTTTCGCCGATCTTTGCGCGACCAAGAGCATGGCAAGTGCTGGATATTCTTATCGGTTTGGTCATGCTGGCGATTGCTGCCAAACTTGTGTTGATGTGACGGGTTGCGTCTAGCCGGGTTTCGGTGTTCTACCGTTAACATGACAACTTTAGCCGCCCAACATCGCCCCCTGGCAGGTATGCTCTGGATGTTCACTGCCGGTCTGTCCTTCGTGGTCATGACCGCCTTGGTGAAGTCGCTCGGTTCCACAATGGACCCGATTCAAGCGGCGTTCTTGCGTTTTGCATTCGGATTGGTGTTTCTGTTGCCCGCGTTGCGGTTGGTTCTGGAAACCCGCCTGACGCAAAGGCACATCGTCCTTCTCGGATCGCGAGGGGTCGTCCATGCGTTTGCAGTGATGATGTGGTTTTTCTCGATGACGCAGATCCCGTTGGCCGAGGTCACGGCGATGAACTACATGACGCCTGTCTACGTAACTTTGGGGGCCGCCCTTTTCCTGGGGGAAAGCCTGGCAATTCGCAGGATCGCAGCAATTTGCGTCGCGCTGATTGGCGTTCTGATCATCTTGCGCCCAGGGTTCCGGGAAATCTCGGCCGGCCATATCACGATGTTGTTCACAGCGCTGACTTTGGGTGGATCGTATTTGATCGCCAAAGTCCTTGTTCGCGATCTTCCGCCCTCGGTTGTCGTGGCCCATATGTCCATATGGGTGACGGTGGCGTTGATACCCTTTGCGATTGCCGTTTGGACGCCACCCAGTCTGCGCGACCTTGGCGTGCTGTTTCTGGTCGCCAGCTTTGCCACGGCGGGCCATTATTTCATGACGCTGGCGCTGAAAGCGGCTCCGGTCGCGGTCACGCAGCCCGTAACCTTCTTGCAGCTGATCTGGGCCACATTGCTGGGAGCGATCGTTTTCAACGAACGTGTCGACATTTGGGTTGTTGCAGGGGGCAGTCTGATTCTGTGCGCCGTCAGCTTCATCGCCTGGCGTGAGGCGGTGCTGAACCGTAGCAGCTTGACGACCCCCAGCATCGCACCCAAACTCTAGCTGTTTCCCGTGGCTCAAAACGTTATTGATTGACGAGTCAATAAAAACCCCTTAGCGTTTTCTCAGTATACGTAATGAGGGGATAGCGATGCCGAAACTCGGAATGGAGCCAATCCGTCGTGATGCGATCGTCAAGGCGACGATTGCTGAGCTCGGGTCGAAAAAATCCCTTGATGTAACCGTCAGCCAGATCGCAAAGCGGGCCGGCATGTCCAGCGCGCTGGCGCATCACTACTTCGGTGGTAAAGATCAGATATTCCTGGCCGCCATGCGCCGCATCTTGTCCGATTTTGCCGCCGAAGCCCGCGGTGAACTCAGAAACGCTGCTCCGCAAGAGCGAGCGCAGGCCATTATCCGGGCCTGTTTCGCACCGTCCTGTTTTACACCGGATGTCATTGCGGCGTGGATGACGTTTTACGTGTTGTCGCAGACCAACGATGACGCTTTGCGCTTGTGGCAAATCTATCAGGCGCGCATTCGGTCAAACCTCATCGACGCGTTGCGTCCGCTTCTGAGCGACCCGGTCGAGGCGGCCGAGAACATGATCGCCCTGATCGACGGGCTGTATATCCGCGCCGCACTCAGCGCACCCGAAGAACCGCAACTGGCCGTGAACCACGCGATGCGTGTCCTCAACACTCTGCTCGAGGCTGAAAAATGACAAAACCGAACATTCTGATCCTGATGGTGGATCAGCTTAACGGGACCCTCTTTCCAGACGGTCCCGCTGACTGGCTTCACGCTCCGAACCTGAAAAAGCTGGCCGAGCGGTCAACCCGGTTTGCCAATGCATACACGGCATCGCCCCTTTGCGCGCCGGGGCGGGCTAGCTTCATGTCCGGACAGTTGCCTTCGCGCACGGGTGTGTATGACAACGCCGCCGAATTCCGCAGCGATATCCCAACCTATGCGCACCATCTGCGTCGGGCGGGTTACTACACGTGCCTGTCGGGCAAGATGCATTTCGTCGGCCCCGACCAGTTGCACGGGTTCGAGGATCGTCTAACCACCGACATCTACCCGGCCGATTTCGGCTGGACGCCGGATTATCGCAAGCCCGGCGAGCGGATCGATTGGTGGTATCACAATATGGGCTCGGTCACGGGCGCGGGCGTGGCCGAAATCTCGAACCAGATGGAGTACGACGACGAGGTTGCCTATAACGCCAAGGCCAAGCTTTATGATCTGGCCCGCGGCAAGGATGACCGCCCCTGGTGTGTGACGGTCAGCTTTACCCACCCGCATGACCCCTACGTTGCACGCCGAAAGTACTGGGATCTATACGAAGACTGCGAGTATCTGCAGCCCGAGGTCGCGGACCTTGGCTATGACAATCAGGATCCGCATTCGAAGCGTATCTTTGATGCCAATGACTGGCGCAGTTTCGACATCACCGAAGACGACATCCGCAAATCGCGGCGCGCTTACTTTGCCAACATTTCGTATCTGGACGACAAGATCGGCGAAATACTCGAAGTGCTGGAAACCACGCGGCAAGAGGCGATCATCATGTTTGTCTCGGACCACGGCGACATGCTGGGCGAACGCGGCCTTTGGTTCAAAATGAACTTCTACGAAGGCTCGGCGCGTGTGCCGCTGATGATCTCGGCCCCGGACATGCCGGCAGGCCGTATAGACACGCCGGTTTCGACAATCGACGTTACGCCAACTCTTGGCGCGTTGGCAGGCGTGGATATGGCCGAAATCGCGCCATGGACCGATGGCGAGGACCTCGTGCCGCTGGCCAATGGCACCGAACGGACAGCGCCGGTGAAGATGGAGTATGCCGCCGAAGCTTCGTACGCACCGCTGGTTTCGCTGCGCTATGGCAAGTGGAAATACAATCGCTGCGAGTTGGATCCGGATCAATTGTATGATCTGGAGGCCGACCCGCATGAGTTGGAAAACCTGGCCGAGAAACCAGAACACGCAGGCACACTCGAGACCTTGCGCGCCAAATCTCAGGCGCGTTGGGATCTGGATCAGTTCGATGCGGATGTTCGTGCCAGTCAGGCGCGCCGCTGGGTCGTTTACGAAGCGCTGCGGCAGGGTGGCTATTACCCATGGGACTACCAGCCGCTGCAAAAGGCATCCGAGCGCTACATGCGAAACCACATGGATCTGAATGTCGTAGAGGAAAACGCCCGCTTCCCGCGCGGCGAGTGACCTCTTCACCTTTTTGAAAATACTCCCGCCGAAAGCGCCTCAAATAGGCTCGGCGGGTCATGGAGACCCGAAAATGGAAGCAGATTTCGTCATCGTAGGCGCAGGATCCGCAGGATGCGCGATGGCATATCGACTGAGCGAGGCCGGGGCCTCGGTTCTGGTTATCGAACATGGCGGCACCGATGCCGGCCCGTTTATCCAGATGCCGGCGGCGCTTAGCTATCCGATGAACATGCCGATGTATGACTGGGGCTACCGGTCCGAGCCCGAGCCGCATCTGAACAACCGTCAACTGGCTTGCCCGCGAGGCAAGGTGATTGGCGGATCATCCTCGATCAACGGTATGGTCTATGTCCGTGGTCACGCGCGGGATTTCGACACGTGGGCCGAGATGGGTGCCGATGGCTGGTCCTATGCGGATGTGCTGCCGTACTACAAACGTATGGAGACATGGCATGACGGCGGCCATGGTGGCGATCCGACATGGCGCGGCACCGATGGCCCGCTGCATGTCTCGCGCGGTCCACGTGAAAACCCCTTGTTTCAGGCATTTGTCGACGCAGGCCAGCAGGCTGGTTACGAAGTCACGGGCGACTATAACGGTGAAAAGCAAGAAGGCTTCGGCCCGATGGAGCAAACCGTCTGGAAGGGGCGGCGCTGGTCGGCCGCGAATGCGTACCTGAAGCCTGCGCTCAAGCGTGAGAATTGCGATATCGTCCGCGGGCTGGCCGCTCGGGTCGTTATTGAAAATGGCCGCGCGACCGGGGTTGAGTTGATCCGTGGCGGCAAGAAAGAGGTCATCCGCGCCCGGCGCGAAGTGGTTCTGGCGGCGTCTTCAATCAACTCGCCCAAACTACTGATGTTGTCGGGCATAGGTTCCGCAGCCCATCTTGCCGAGCACGGGATCGAAGTTGTTGCCGACCGCCCGGGCGTGGGGGCGAACCTGCAGGACCATCTTGAGCTGTACATCCAGCAGGCGTCCCTGCAGCCCATAACGCTGTACAAACACTGGAACCTGATCAGCAAAGGCCTGATCGGAGCGCAGTGGCTGTTCACGAAGACCGGCCTGGGCGCGTCGAACCAATTCGAAAGCGCGGCTTTCATCCGGTCCAAGCCCGGTGTGGAATACCCGGACATTCAGTATCACTTCCTTCCGATTGCCGTTCGCTATGACGGTCAGGCGGCAGCAGAGGGGCATGGGTTCCAAGCTCATGTCGGGCCGATGCGCTCGCCTTCTCGCGGTGCCGTTACCCTTCGCTCCGCGAAAGTCGAAGACGCGCCGGTGATCAAGTTCAACTACATGAGTCATGAAGAGGATTGGGAGGATTTCCGCACCTGTATTCGCCTGACTCGCGAAATCTTCGGGCAAGACGCCTTCAAACCCTACTCTGGTAAAGAGATCCAGCCGGGTTCGGATGTGCAGTCGGACGAAGAGTTGAACGCATTCATCGCTGAGCATGCGGAAAGTGCATATCACCCTTGCGGAACCTGCCGTATGGGCCGCGCCGACGACAAAAACGCTGTGGTCGATCCTCAGGGGCGTGTGATCGGAGTGGACGGGCTGCGCGTCGCTGACAGCTCGATCTTCCCGCAAATCACCAATGGCAATCTGAACGCCCCGTCGATCATGGTGGGCGAGAAGATGTCGGACCATCTGTTGGGCAAGGATGCATTGCCTGCCGCCAATGACCGGCCGTGGATTAATCCGCAATGGGCAGTTGCACAGCGGTGATTATGGGCATGAATTGATCCGCGTCAAAGCTGGGCGGAGCTGGGGCAAATAGACTTGAATCGTACCAACATATTTTCAGGAGCGAACAGGAATGTCCCACACCCCGCATGAACTGGCCGAAGAGTTTCCGGACAAGGTTGAGTTGATGAGCCAACTCAAGCAATCGGATGCGCATTTCGCACGGCTGGCGGATGAATATCATGAGGTGAATCGCGAAGTTCATCGGGCCGAAACCAATGTCGAACCGATGGATGATCTCGCAGAAACGGACCTGCGCAAAAAACGCGCGGCGCTCAAGGACGAGATCTGGGCGATTTTGTCTAAGGCTTGAGATGGGGCGGGGGCTCTGCCCCCGTCGCGGCAAGCCGCGCCTCGCCCGAGGTATTTTCAGGCCAGGTGAAGATCAGGTCACTTCGTAGGGCAGGGTGCCCCGGGTATGGGCGTTGATTGTTAGACGCCGTTCCAATGGCGGAACCGAGCGTTGGTGGCAATTCTGCCGCTCGCAGATGCGGCAGGATATACCAATCGGCTCATAAGCACTGGCGTTGTTGAAATCGAGATTGTCGGCGTAAACCAGCGCCTCGGCGTGGCGCACTTCGCACCCAAGTGCAATGGCATAACGACGCACTGGTGCACCGAACGAGCCGCCGGACTTTGACACATCCCGCGCAAGCGAAATGTATTGCACTCCGTCAGGTGTTTCTGCCAGTTGCCGCAGGAAATGGCCGGGTGTTTCAAAGGCGCGATGGACGTTCCACAGAGGGCAGGCGCCTCCGAACCGGGCAAATTGCAGCCGTGTAGCCGAGTGTCTTTTGGTGATGGTCCCGGCCTGATCCACACGCACGAAGAAAAAGGGAATGCCCTTTGCCCCGGGGCGTTGCAGCGTCGACAACCGGTGAGCGACCTGTTCGATTGACGCGCCAAAACGGTTGCTGAGCAGCTCCAGATCGTGGCGATATTCCTGTGCTGCGGCCAGGAACTCGGCATAGGGCATCAGCGACGCCCCTGCGAAGTAGTTTGCAAGCCCGATCTTGGCAATCGCGCGTGCCTCGTCGCTTTGAAACTTGGCAAAGTCCAGTGTCGCCTCAAGCAACTTGTCCTGACTGATCAGGGCGATCTGCAGCAATAACTGAAAAACCTGGGTCTGCGGAGCGATCCGAGAGGAAAGCAGCAGTGTCTTGCCGTCGGGATCGTAAATCCTGGTTTCTTCGATATCCCGAAACTGTACCCTGATACCGCGCTCGGAAAGGCTGTCCAGGGCGGCTGTGCGAATGCCGCCGGCATCCTGGGCGCGGCTCGCAAATCGCTCGGCCGCGCGATCCACCGCATCGATGTAGTTGTCGCAGTAATGGAAAAAGTCCCGTACTTCTTCCCACGGGCTGGCCTGGATCTGTGCGTCTTCGCGCCCCAACGCCTCGTCCAGCGAAGCCAGCCGCTCGTGCGTCTGGCGGTAGGTTCTGTGTAGCGCGATGAAAGCCCGTGCCAGCGCTGGCGCGTTCGAGGCCGTCAGGCGCAGATCGGCAAGTGGTGGGATGGCATCGTCAAAGACCGGATCCGCCAGCGCTTCGCGCATGTCCGAGACCAGCCTCTCACTATCACCGGTGCTCAGCTCGGTCACGTCCATGCCGAATTCCTGAGCTAGTGCCAGAACAACTGTGGTCGAGATCGGCCGGTTGTTGTTCTCCATCTGGTTTAGATAGGGCAGTGATACGCCCAGTTTGGCGGCAAATTCTTTTTGGGTCAGCGTCAGGCGCGTGCGCATTTCGCGCAGTTTTGCGCCAGCATAGAGTTTTTGGGTTGCCATAGCGGGCCTTTGCAACTTTTCTATTTCGGTAAGCTAACTTTGCAAACCGCCATAGGCAAGCCGTGTCAAAGGCCCAATTGCCGCTCGCGCCGAATAACAGACAAAATCGCGCAGACGGCCAGAACTGAGGTCGCCATCATCAGCCACAGCAAGGGCATCGCTCCGGTCTCGTGGGTCAGTAACGTTCCGGCGAGGGCGCTTAGTCCTGCGCCGCCGCCCAGCATGATCGCGCCGCTCAGTCCGGATGCAGTGGCGGCCAGATGTGGTCGAACCGACAGGGCTCCGGACGTGGCGTTGGGTATCGTCATCCCGTTTCCAATGCCGACAAAGGTCATAAAGCCGAAAAAGCTGAGTGCTGTTCCGAATCCTGCCAGGAACAATACGGCTGACAGTGCGACGCCCGCCGCATTCATCCAGCATCCCCACAGCACCATCCGGTTGACGCCGAAACGCACAGAGTAGCGACCACTGAAGAAATTCCCGAAAAAGTATCCGACTGCGGGCGCGCCAAAGTAGATGCCGACCTCAGCAGCGCTGAGGCCGAACAGTTCGGTGCCTATGAATGGAGCCCCGCCCAAATACGCAAAGAAGGCACCGGACGACAACGCCGAAGACAGCGAATACCCCCAAAACCGTGGTGACCCAAGTAGTTCGGGGTACTCCCTGAACTGTTGCATCAGTGTTTTGCCGCTTTTGGCCGAGGTCTCGCCAAAATCTGAATAGGTCAGCAACAATGTCAGTGCGCCAAGGATGAACGGCAGCCAGAAATTGGCTTTCCACCCGAAGCTTTCTTCGAGCAAGCCGCCGATTGCAGGGCCGATCATAGGGACAATGGCCATGCCCATGGTTACATAACCGATCATCGAGGCCGCCTGATCCTGATCGTAGAGGTCCCGCACGGCCGCGCGACTTAGGACCATCCCAACAACGACGATTGCCTGGCACATTCTGAAAACCAGAAAAATTTCGACGTTGGGGGCATAGATGCAACCCAGCGTGGCCAGCAGAAACAGGGCCAGCCCCCAAAGTAGCACGGGGCGACGCCCCGCCTTGTCCGCAATTGGGCCGATAAGAATCTGGAGCACAGCGTTCACCAGCAGATACAAGGCGATCGACAGTTGCATGACCTTGTAGTCGGCCTCAAAGTGGAGGGCCATGTTGGGAAGGCTGGGTAGAAAGAGATTGAGGCTGAGCGCGGACAATCCCGACAGCAAAACAAGCGTAGTAATAGTTGGTGGCGAGCGATGCGCCGACGAAGAACTAAACTGCATGGTTCACGTGTATAGTGACCGCGCCAGGGAATGCCATCCATCTTAGGCATCAGCAGCAAAAATTTGCCACTTTACAATATGCAATTCATGAGTTGACAAAGATTTGCAAATTTGCCGAAAGGTGCTTTGGTCTGGGTGCCTCAGCGTATAATGTCCCGCCAGATTTTACAGGGGATCATCGTTATGAAAGACATCCTTTCCGAGCTAGAAGACCGCCGCAACGACGCGCGGCTGGGGGGCGGACAAAGGCGCATCGACTCGCAACACGCGCGGGGCAAATTGACTGCACGCGAACGGATCGAACTGCTGGTGGACGAAGGCAGCTTTGAAGAGTTCGACATGTTCGTCAACCATCGGTGCACCGATTTCGGGATGGAAAATCAGAAACCTGCGGGCGACGGAGTTGTCACCGGCTGGGGCACGATCAATGGCCGTATGGTCTATGTGTTCAGCCAGGATTTCACTGTGTTCGGCGGTTCGCTTTCGGAAACGCATGCGCAGAAAATCTGCAAGATCATGGATATGGCGATCCAGAATGGTGCCCCTGTGATTGGCATCAACGACTCGGGCGGGGCGCGAATCCAGGAAGGCGTGGCGTCGCTGGCGGGTTATGCCGAAGTGTTCCAACGCAATATCATGGCATCGGGCGTGGTTCCGCAGATCAGCGTGATTATGGGCCCCTGTGCTGGCGGCGCGGTTTACAGCCCTGCGATGACCGACTTTATCTTCATGGTCAAAGACACGTCCTACATGTTCGTGACTGGCCCCGATGTGGTTAAGACCGTCACCAACGAGGTTGTCACCGCCGAAGAGCTGGGCGGCGCATCGACCCACACCAAAAAGTCTTCGGTCGCCGATGGCGCATTTGAAAATGACGTCGAAGCGTTGGCAGAAGTGCGTCGTCTTGTTGATTTCCTGCCGCTCAACAACCGTGAGAAACCTCCGGTGCGTCCGTTCTTTGATGAGCCCGACCGGATCGAAACCTCGCTGGATACGCTGATTCCCGACAACCCGAACACGCCCTACGACATGAAGGAGCTCATCACCAAGGTGGCGGATGAGGGCGACTTCTACGAGATTCAGGAAGACTACGCCAAGAACATCATCACAGGGTTCATCCGGCTTGAGGGGCAGACAGTAGGCGTTGTGGCAAACCAGCCGATGGTTCTGGCCGGTTGTCTGGACATCGACAGCTCTCGCAAAGCGGCGCGCTTCGTGCGCTTTTGCGACTGTTTCGAAATCCCGATCCTGACATTGGTGGATGTGCCGGGCTTCCTGCCGGGGACATCGCAGGAATACGGCGGAGTTATTAAACACGGCGCCAAACTATTGTTTGCATATGGCGAAGCGACGGTTCCAAAAGTCACTGTCATCACCCGCAAGGCTTATGGTGGTGCATATGATGTTATGGCGTCGAAGCACCTGCGCGGCGATTTCAACTATGCTTGGCCCACGGCCGAGATCGCCGTGATGGGCGCGAAAGGCGCGACCGAGATCATCCACCGTGCCGACCTTGGCGATGCCGAGAAGATCGCAAAGCACACTCAGGATTACGAGGACCGGTTTGCGAACCCGTTCGTCGCAGCCGAGCGTGGCTTTATCGATGAGGTGATCATGCCGCAATCGACCCGCCGTCGTGTATCCCGGGCTTTTGCCAGCTTGCGCAACAAGCAGCTGAAGAACCCGTGGAAAAAGCACGACAACATTCCGCTTTAAGGGCACACGCCGATTGATCTGCCCGGCCGGGGCGTCTTGGAACAACGGTCAGGGCAGATTGATTGGGGAAAAAATTGACTTTGAGGCCACAACTGCTAAATGAACTATCTTATAGGACATAGAAAAGCGCGGGCCAAAAGCCATGCGCGCGCGATCCCGGAGAGAGGAGCCTGCCTACGGTGGGTCCGGGATCGCGCCTTTGTTCTTTCCCTGATTGGATGTGTTTCCCCCGTATTGGCAGAAACAGAAAACCTGCTGCCTGTTCCATCTGGCCAACCCGTGCACTTGAGTGACGTTCTGCTGGACAACAACCCCGGTGAGCTGTGGGTTCGGTTTCGGTTTATTGCGCCGAAAATCGGCTCGACGGTTGGCCGGATCGGGTATGACGTTGCCTCGGCCGATATGGAGCATCTGTGTCAAACACTTGCGGTTGCGTACGTGGCAAAGCACGAGCTTGATCCTGCACGCGTGGTCATTTCCCTATCCGACCGACCAATCGAGTTTGGCCGCGCATCCCCCGATGCCACCCAATTTTTTGAAGCCTACCGGCTGGAACAATCCCGGTGTATCTGGGAGGGGCTCTGACCATGAAACTGGTTTTTCATTCTGTCAGAACGTTTCTGAACAGCTACGCGGCTTTGGAGGTGCGCGCCATGACATCATCCTGTGACGGATGTGGATATCCGATCCCTGTAAATCCTGGCAATCGCGAGGTGACGACATGCTGAAACATCGCGGGTTTCCCGGACGCCTGCCGGGCACGGACTTTCAGTTCACCATTCGCCGGGCCAACCCTAAAGGCGTAACGCCACTGACCCGGCGCGACAGGTTCCGCGATCGTAAACCCGCGGACAAGCGGGCGGATGCGGCGTTCATGGAAGCCCTGTGGGCACATTTCGGCGATCAGCCTTTTGAACGCGGCAATCTGGATGCAGGTCGCCTTAGCTGGCTGTTCGAACGCGAGGTCGTGCCGGCCGAAGACCCGTTTGATCCAGCCAGTTATGATGCGCTGCTGGTGATTGATCCGGATGTGGGCCGGGTTTCTTTTCCCGATATTTTCGACGGGGTGCGCTGACCGTGCAATCAGCTGTCGCACATAAAGGTTTGGGGATCTCCCGATCCGGAACCCTGCCCACATCGGGGCAGGGCCGGTATGTGCGTTCAGAAATTCAGCTGAGCCGCAAACTGCACCCGGTTTCCGTCAAATGTTCGTCCGGTCGGGGCGTCGTTCCGCTCGCCAAAGAAGTACTCGGCGCTGAGCGTCAGATTGTCGGTGGCCTGATAAAAGGCGTTCACGTGGACCGTCTCAACTTCGGTAAAGGACAATGTTCCGGTCGAGGTCGGCAGGTCGTAATCCTCTTCTCCGTAGGCAATGCCGACATTCCATTTCTGGCCGATGTCCTGACGGAATTCCACAGTGAAGCCGTCGACGTCATTGGCCTGACCGTTGACGATAGCGTCACCTGCAGCGATCAGGTATGGCCCCAAAGCCTCACCGTCGACATAGTTGACCTGGAACAGGCCACCGTCCCAGGGCCGGATACCAGCCGAGACAGTGAAGCCGGTCTGGTCCACTTCAACATCCCCGGATTGCGCCTTGCCATACAGAGCCGAAGCCCGGGCGATATACTTGCCATCGTTGAATTCGATGGCCCCGGTCAGGACCGGATCGTTCGAGTCAGAACCGCCAACGTTTTCCTCGATCGAAAGTGCAAACGTGGTGTTCGAACCGATCGTGTTGGTGTAGCGCACCTGCGGAACGCGGGCGAAGGGGATACCGACAGGACCGTTGAATTCGACGGTCGTCGGGTAGGTGTCCAGCGGCTGGAAGTTGGTCCAATACTGACCGATCAACCAGTTGTCGCCGATGCGGATGTTGGCGTGTCGCAGGCGGAACTCGGCGGCACCGCCCGAGGCGAACAAGTCGACCTCCAACTGACCAGAGATATCTCCGATGGCAGAAGGTGTGCTGGTGAGAAGCCCGATGCGCGACTGACGCACAGTAGCACCAAAGGTGCCGCTTGTCGCATTGGCGGGTTCCCCAATTCTGGTTGCGTCGGCGAGATCCCCAAGCTCGAAATCAAAATCATAGAAAAAGTCGGCCTTAACATACCCGTAGACATCGAGGGTGGTGTTTCCGATTCGAAGGTCACCGGTTCCGGCCCCCGGTTTTTCGGCTTCCAAAGCTTCGACACGGGCGCGCAAGGCGTCGAGCTCGGCTTGAGTTTGCGCGTCCTGAGCGAAAGCGGTGGTTCCGGTCAGGCCAAGCGCGGAAACGGCAAGCAAATGTGCCGTTTTTCTCTTTGTAATCATGTGGATGTTTCCTTGTGTGCGAGTGTGCAGGAGCACCGTTTCACGCAAGGGAATTTGAGGGAAATCACGAGGACGGGACGGGCGCGCCCGAAAATCTCAAGAAGTTTTGCAGAAATCAGAGGCTCACATCACCGTCCAGTGAAACGGCATTTTAATCGCATGAAGCAGCAGGGTTTTTTGCCGCTCTTTGCGCCCGCAGAATGTGATGTGGCAGGCGCAGAAAGCCCGGCATCGAAGTCGATTTGTAACAGTAATGTGACGGGGTTATCGGCGAATGTTCATGAATATTCGTCGACCCTGATCGGCGCAAATCTGCGCGACATTTTACGGGATGGGCAGATTCCAGCCGGAAAGATCGCAGGCTGTGAATCCTGGTTTGCAGCCGCAACCACACCGTGCATGGTGATTGGGCCGTGCGGCTCTACTTTGCCTGCGTCGCACATGCACCTACTATTCCGTACCCCTTCCTTCCGCGGGCAGGCTTGTGATTTTCGCAAAGTCCTGTCCGCGTTTTTCTTTGCGCACGTTTCAGACATAAAGCGGCACAATCTTGCGCAAAAAATCGATCAGGTCTGCCTGTTATTGAATAACACGGCGAGAATCCGACATCTGCCCCTGAACGCATCAAGAATCCAAAAGGGGCAGATATCATGCGAATCTCGAAATTCTTCCTTGCAGTGGCGACCTGTGCGGGCCTTGCCGCCTGTGGTGACTCCACTGGCGAACAGGCACTGCTGGGCGGCGGCGCAGGAGCGGTGGGCGCAGCCGTTCTCAACTCCGACCCGCTCTTTGGAGCGGTGGTCGGCGCAGCGGGCAACGTCTTGTATTGCAAGACGCAGAACAACTGTAGGTAACACCAGGTTTTTCGGGGCGCGCTTCGCCCCGACCGTCATCGCGCGAAACGCCGTCGTGGAGAACGCTCTCTGCGGCGGCGTTTTGCGTTTTCAGAACACCAAGACAAAGGACGTTCCATGTTCAACAAGATCCTGATCGCCAATCGGGGCGAAATCGCCTGCCGGGTCATCAAGACCGCCCGCAAGATGGGTATCGGCACCGTCGCCATTTATTCGGACGCGGACAAGAACGCGTTGCATGTGTCCATGGCGGACGAGGCCGTTCACATCGGGCCTCCGCCTGCAAATCAGTCCTACATCGTGATCGACAAGGTCATGGATGCCATTCGTCAAAGCGGTGCGCAGGCCGTGCACCCCGGCTATGGCTTCCTGTCTGAAAACTCGAAATTCGCCGAGGCTCTGGACGCCGAAGGTGTTGCCTTCGTGGGTCCGCCGGTTGGGGCGATTGAAAGCATGGGTGACAAGATCACCTCGAAAAAAATCGCGCAGGAGGCGGGTGTTTCGACCGTTCCCGGATACATGGGTCTGATCGAGGACGCAGACGAGGCTGTCAGGATTTCCAATGAGATCGGCTATCCGGTCATGATCAAGGCCAGCGCCGGTGGCGGGGGTAAAGGCATGCGGATCGCGTGGAACGATGAAGAAGCGCGCGAAGGGTTCCAGTCGTCCAAGAACGAAGCAGCGAACTCCTTTGGCGATGACCGGATCTTTATCGAGAAATTCGTGACTCAGCCGCGCCACATCGAAATTCAGGTTCTGTGCGACAGTCATGGCAACGGCATCTATCTGGGCGAGCGTGAATGTTCGATCCAGCGTCGGAACCAGAAGGTTGTAGAAGAGGCGCCGTCGCCATTCCTCGACCCGGAAACCCGCAAAGCGATGGGTGAACAGGCAGTGGCCCTGGCCAAGGCCGTGAACTACGCCAGCGCGGGTACTGTGGAGTTTATCGTCGATGGCGAAAAGAACTTCTACTTCCTCGAGATGAACACGCGTCTGCAGGTGGAGCACCCGGTGACGGAGCTGATTACCGGCGTCGATCTGGTTGAACAGATGATCCGAGTGGCTGCCGGTGAAGAACTGACGATCTCGCAGGACGACGTGACGCTGACCGGCTGGGCCATCGAAAACCGCCTTTACGCGGAAGATCCCTATCGCAACTTCCTGCCGTCGATCGGTCGTCTGACCCGTTATCGCCCACCGCAGGAAGTCGCCGCCGGTCCGCTGCTGGTGAATGGCAAATGGCAAGGTGAGGCGCCCGAGGGCGAACACGCGGTGCGCAACGACACCGGCGTCTACGAAGGCGGCGAGATCAGCATGTACTATGACCCGATGATCGCCAAGCTGTGCACATGGGCTCCGACCCGTGAGCAAGCGATAGAAGCCATGCGCGTAGCGCTGGACAGTTTTGAGGTCGAGGGCATTGGGCACAACCTGCCGTTCCTGTCCGCAGTGATGGATCACCCGAAGTTCGTCAGCGGCGACATGACCACGGCCTTCATTGCCGAGGAATACCCGGACGGATTCGACGGTGTCACTTTGCCTGAGGCTGACCTGCGCCGGATCGCAGCGTCCTGTGCCGCAATGCACCGTGTTGCCGAAATCCGCCGGACCCGTGTTTCGGGTCGCATGGACAACCACGAACGCAAAGTTGGCAAACGCTGGGTTGTAACGCTGCAGGGTGAGGATTTCGCGGTTCAGGTCAACGCCGACAGAGAGGGTGCAACCGTCAAATTCGAAGACGGTGTAACTCTGCGAGTTGCTTCTGACTGGACACCCGGTGATCAATTGGCCGTGCTGGATGTCGATGGCAGCCCGCTGGTTCTGAAGGTTGGCAAGGTCTCGGGCGGGTTCCGTATCCGCAACCGGGGCGCGGATATGAAGGTGCATGTGCGCCGTCCGCGTCAGGCGGAACTGGCCAAACTGATGCCCGAAAAGCTGCCGCCGGATACTTCGAAAATGCTGCTGTGCCCGATGCCCGGTCTGATCGTGAAGATCGACGTCGAAGTCGGACAGGAAGTGCAGGAGGGGCAGGCGCTCTGCACTGTCGAGGCGATGAAGATGGAAAACATCCTTCGCGCCGAGAAGAAGGGTGTTGTGGCCAAGGTAAACGCAGGTCCCGGCGACAGCCTCGCCGTGGACGACGTGATCATCGAGTTTGAGTGATCATGAACCCGTTTTCGCCATATACCCAAAGCTTCCCGGCGTTCTGCGCCGAGGGGCTTGGGCGTGGCGAAGGCGTTCAGCCGCCTTCTCGCCGTTCGCGAATTTCGCGCTCACGCAGGGGCGTCTTGTCGATGGAACGGCCGATCTCGCGCACGCTCCACGGGGACGGCTTGCGCAGTTTGACCACGCCATCCTTGTCGACGAACACCATCTGGAACCCACGTGGACGCAGCTGTGACCGGATCGGAGAACGGGCCGATGGGTCGGTGTCGGTCAGTACAACGACATCCCGATCGCGCATGGCTTCTTCGCCTTCCAGCAGCATATCGATCTGTTGCTGGAACCTCGGGTCTGCAGGGGTGTCGGCAAAAACGACGATGGGTCGGTTGATCCACAAGTATTCGCTCAGCTCGATGTCACCAGCGGGGCGGACGAATTCTTCACCAGTGGGCGCAGCCCCATCTGCCGCCAAAGCGGACAGCGGGAATAGTGCCGAGAAAACAAGGGCAAGCGTTCGAGTCATAGGGCCTCCTGTTCGTTTGAATATAGCCCCTGCGACGGTGAATGCGACCGGCGAAATGCATAAGGCGCACAAATTTGTGCGCGCACCCTCGCCGAAACGGGTGGCTCAGGACATCACAACGCGCGGGCTGCGGCCCGGCGCGAACCGAATTGAGAAAAGGAAATCGCAATGACCGATACGAAAGACTGGCAAGCGCTGGCCGAGAAAGAGCTGCGCGGTCGCCCGTTGGACGACCTGACCAAAGAGACGCTGGAAGGCATCGACGTTAAACCGCTCTATACGCAGGAAGACACGGCTGAACTGCCACATATGGGGTCGCTGCCGGGGTTCGGTCCGTTCACGCGTGGGGTGAAGGCAACCATGTATGCCGGTCGTCCCTGGACCATTCGGCAATATGCCGGTTTCTCAACCGCCGAGGAATCGAACGCCTTCTATCGCCGAAACCTGGCGGCAGGCCAGCAAGGTGTCTCGGTTGCTTTCGATCTGGCGACGCACCGCGGCTACGACAGCGATCACCCGCGCGTGGTTGGTGACGTGGGCAAGGCTGGCGTGGCCATCGACAGTGTCGAGGACATGAAGATCCTGTTCGACGGCATTCCGCTGGACAAAGTATCGGTCTCGATGACGATGAACGGTGCGGTGATTCCGATTCTGGCAAGTTTCATCGTTGCGGGCGAAGAGCAGGGGCACGACAAATCCGTTCTGTCCGGCACCATTCAGAATGATATTCTGAAAGAATTCATGGTGCGCAATACCTATATCTACCCGCCTGAGCCGTCGATGAAGATCATCTCGGACATCATTGAATTCACCTCGAACGAGATGCCGAAATTCAACTCGATCTCGATCTCGGGCTATCACATGCAAGAGGCCGGGGCGAACCTTGTGCAGGAGCTGGCCTATACATTGGCCGACGGGCGCGAATATGTGCGTGCCGCGACGCAGGCCGGGATGGACGTCGACAAGTTCGCGGGCCGTCTGTCGTTCTTCTTTGCCATCGGCATGAACTTCTTCATGGAGATCGCCAAGCTGCGCGCCGCACGCACGCTGTGGCATCGGGTGATGACTGACTTTGGTGCAAAATCCGAACGTTCCAAAATGCTGCGGACTCACTGCCAGACGTCGGGCGTGTCGCTGCAGGAACAGGACCCCTATAACAACGTAATCCGCACCGCCTATGAGGCGATGAGCGCTGTTTTGGGCGGTACGCAGTCGCTGCACACCAACGCGCTGGACGAAGCGATTGCGCTGCCCACCGATTTTTCTGCCCGTATTGCGCGGAACACGCAATTAGTGCTGCAAGAGGAAACTGGAGTGACCGATGTGGTCGATCCGTTGGCGGGGTCGTACTATGTTGAAAGCCTGACCAACGATTTGATCGAAAAGGCCTGGGCCTTGATGGAAGAGGTCGAGGAGATGGGCGGTATGACCAAGGCCGTCGCCTCGGGCATGCCCAAGCTGCGCATTGAAGAAAGCGCCGCTCGTCGTCAGGCGATGATCGATCGGGGCGACGAAGTGATCGTCGGCGTCAACAAGTACCGCAAGGAACAGGAAGACCCGATCGACATTCTGGACGTCGACAACGTAGCCGTGCGCGAAGCTCAGGTCGCGCGGTTGGAACGTATCCGCGCAACGCGGGACGAAGCAGCCTGCCAACAGGCATTGGACGCTCTGACCACCACTGCCCGCGAGGGTGGAAACCTGCTGGCCGCCGCCGTCGAGGCCGCCCGTGCCCGCGCATCCGTAGGAGAGATCAGCATGGCAATGGAGAAGGAATTCGGCCGTCACCGCGCCGAGGTGAAAACCCTGGCAGGAGTTTATGGTGCGGCCTACGAAGGTGATGAAGGTTTTGCTGCCATTCAGAAATCCATTGAAGAATTCGCCGAGGCCGAAGGCCGTCGCCCCCGCCTGCTGGTGGTCAAGATGGGTCAGGATGGTCACGACCGGGGTGCCAAGGTTATTGCCACAGCCTTTGCCGATATCGGCTTTGACGTGGACGTTGGGCCTCTGTTCCAGACCCCGGCCGAGGCTGCTCAGGACGCGGTGGACAATGACGTTCACGTTATTGGCATCTCGTCTCAGGCGGCAGGGCACAAGACGCTTGCGCCGCAACTGGTCGAGGAGCTGAAGAAGGCTGGTGCCGAGGATATCATCGTGATCTGCGGCGGGGTGATCCCTCAGCAGGATTATCAGTTCCTCTACGACCACGGCGTCAAAGCGATTTTTGGTCCGGGCACCAACATTCCTGAGGCGGCGCAGGACATCCTACGTCTTATCGGCGAAGCCAAGGGCTGACATCGCCCAAGGGTTTTTCGATGAAAAACCTTGTGGTTCCGTGTCTTTGACGAAAACATGCGACCAGATCCATTAGGGTCTGGTCGTTTTCCATAGGAGGGGCGCGCGTGTTACTGGATCATCTGGCCGTTGCCGGCGAAACGCTGGAAGAGGCATCGGCGCATATCGAACAGGCGTTGGGTGTGCCGCTGCAGGACGGCGGCAAACACGAAACCTTCGGGACGTATAACCGGTTGCTGGGTCTGCGGGACGGTCTATACCTTGAGGCAATCGCGATCGATCCGGAAGCTCCGAACCCGCAAAGAACCAGATGGTTCGATCTTGATCGGTTCAATGGTTCGCCTCGTCTGACCAATTGGATTTGCCAGGTGTCGGATATCGAAGCCTCGCTTACCGTTTTCCCGGATGGTGCCGGCCACCCAATTGATCTGGCCCGAGGGGCATTGCGCTGGCAAATGGCGGTGCCGCCGAATGGTCGTTTGCCTTTCGATAATCTGTTCCCGGCGCTCATCCAGTGGCACGGAGACTTGCATCCGGCGAAGATGTTGCGGGATAGTGGCTGCCGATTGCAGCGCCTTGTGGTCTTCCACCCGGACGCCTTGGAACTGGCCCGACTCTTAGGTGATTTGGAGATCGTGGTGTTCGATACCGGCCCGGCTGCGTTACGGGCAGAGTTCGAGACACCGCACGGACCGCGCGTGCTGGAATGAGGATCAGGCAAGCCCGGGGCGCAGATGCCAATGAGATCGCCGCGATCACCAACGCGATCATCCGCGATACGCATGTGACGTTCACCACAGATGAACGCAGTGTGGATAGCATTGCCAGCGATATCGAAGCCCGAGGACCCGCCTATCTTGTCGCCGAATCGAACGGCCAGGTTCTTGGGTTTGCCACCTATTCACAGTTTCGTTCCGGACCCGGGTATGCGCAGTGCAGTGAGCACACGATCCAATTGGCACCCGAGGCTCGTGGGCAGGGCGCAGGTCGTGCTTTGATGACGGAGCTCGAGGCGACAGCACGGGCACAAGGTGTGCATGTGTTGGTGGCTGGTATTTCCTCTGCCAATCCGGATGCTGTTTCTTTTCACGCAGCCTTGGGTTTTTCGGAAGTTGGCCGCATGCCCGAGGTCGGGTTCAAGTGGGGAAAACGGTTAGACCTTGTCCTGATGCAGAAAATTCTTGCCCAGGACGGATTGGTCGCACCTGACATGCGCGATTTGGGGCGCTAGGGTGCGCGCATGTCGATCTGGATCAGAATATCCGATGCGCTAAGCGCGCTTGCACAGGGCGAAAGCCTGACCGCTGTCTTCGAAAAACTGCGCTCGCCGCCTGAACGGTCCGTGGCGTTCACCATCGCTGTGATCGCGCTGGGCGCAAAAATGGCCAAGGCGGATGGCCAGGTGACGCGGGATGAGGTCACGGCATTTCGCGACGTTTTCCAGATCGCCCGCGAAGATGAAGAAGGTGCCGCGCGTGTGTTCAACATGGCCCGCACGGACGTCGCAGGCTATCAGGACTATGCCCGCAAGATCGCACGTATGTTCTCAGAGGACAGCACCACACTTTGCGACTTGATGGAGGGGTTATTCCACATTGCGATGGCGGATGGGTTTTATCATCCCAACGAAAACGAGTTTCTCGAAGAGGTCAGCCGGATTTTCGGCCAGACCGATGCCCAGTTCATGGCTCTGCGCGCGCGCTTCGTGCCCGATGCGCCCAATGATCCCTATACGGTGCTTGGGGTTCCGCGCGACATGCCGCTGACCGATATCCGCAAGGTTTGGCGGCAACTTGTGCGTGAAACGCACCCCGATGCGATGCTGGCGCGTGGTGTCCCCGAAGAGGCCGTTCGATTGGCCGAGAAAAAGATGATCGACATCAACCGCGCCTGGGACGAAATCAACGGCGCGCGGGCCTGAGGCATGCGTCTGGCGACCTACAACATCGAATGGTTTGCCAATCTGTTTGACCGTCATGACGAACTGATCGTGGATGACAGTTGGTCGGGGCGCCACGATGTCACCAAAGCACAGCAGATTGAGGCCATCGCCAAGGTACTTACCGCGATCGATGCCGATGCTGTGCTGGTGGTCGAAGCACCAAACACTGGCAAATCTCAGAACACTGTCCGGGCATTGCAAAACTATGCCGAGGCTTTCGATCTGCGTACCAGCGAAGCTGTGATGGGATTTGCCAATGAGACGCATCAGGAACTGGCCTTGCTATACGATCCGCGCGTTCTGAAAGTGCGACAGGATCCAAAAGACGGAGGCCAAAGGGCCCCGCGTTTCGATCAGGATTTTCATATCGACCTTGATATCGACGCGACCGAGGATCAGGTGCAGTTTTCCAAGCCGCCGATGGAACTGGCCGCCGAAACCAAAGAGGGCGAACGGTTCCGCCTTATCGGCGCGCATCTGAAGTCAAAAGCGCCTCATGGGGCGGAATCCCGAGATGAGGCGATCCGTATCTCGATCGCCAATCGCCGGAAACAGTTGGCGCAAGCCATCTGGCTGGGCAGACGGGTCAAAGCACATCTTGCGGATGGTGAACAGGTGATCTTGCTGGGTGATCTGAACGACGGTCCGGGGCTGGACGAATTCGAGAACCTGTTCGGTCGCTCATCGGTCGAAATTCTGTTGCAATCAGGATTATTCGATCCCCACGCGGAAACGGCTTTCGGATCAGAAACGGGCGACCGCCCTTCGACGGCGCGTTTTTATCGCGCGGAAGATCGCGGGTACCTTGAGGCGTTGTTGGACTACATCATGATCAGCGACGGGTTAAAGGGGCGTCGCCCGGATTGGCGCATTTGGCATCCATTTCGCGATCCGGCCTGCCGTGGCGCGCGGGAGTTGCATGAGGCATTGCTTACGGCGTCTGACCATTTCCCTGTAACTCTGGATATCGAGCTGTGATCTTCCAACCGCGTTTCAGGTGCTCTATATTTTAGAAATGAAACATCTCATCCCCATTTGCGCGCTGACCGTGGCTATGGTCAATCCTGCCTCTGCCGAGGAAGAGGGGAGCAAATCCCTTATGGAGCAGGGGGCCGAGTTGTTCTTTGAGGGCCTGCGGCAAGAGATGGAACCCGCTCTGGAAGATCTTCTTGGGCTTGCGGACCAATTCGGCCCGGCCATGCAGTCATTTATCGCGGAAATGGGGCCCGCCTTGGCCGATCTGGCGGGTGAAATTCAGGATTGGAGCGCCTATGAAGCGCCCGAGATCTTACCCAACGGTGATATCATTATTCGAAAGAAGCCCCCTCAGGACCCCGATGTGCAGCCGGAATTGCCTGAAAGCGCGCCCGAGGGCGAGATCGAAATCTGAGGTTTAGTCCCGGATGATGACGCGGGTCTCTGATTTCAGTGCGCTGGCCAGTGAATTCAACCGCGCCACGGCGACCTCGCTGAACAAGGGGCTTGCCGCAGTGGGCAGAAACAGCTCAAGCTGCCGCTTTTTGGGATAGAATTTCAACGTTCCCATTTTGGCGTCGTTTTTCATCCACAACATGGCACCAAACCGCATCGCCTTACCCAATATCTCGGCCTGTTTCTGGTCTTTCTCGTCTAGCAGTTCGTAGAGCGGGGCAAATCGGTTGCCTTCGCGCTTGTTTCGGTATCGGTGTTGCAACGCCAGCCCGATAAAGACCCGCTCCGAGTGTTTCAGGCCACCCAGATTGGCGCGCGTCACGTTGTCAAAGCAGACCTCGGCCCGATAGTCGGGATGGGCACGCCAACTGACATCATGCAAAAGGCAGGCCGCTTTCACCAGGCGCACACGCGCGGGCGGGGCAGACTTGAACAGCGGCATGACGAAATCGAACAGGTGTTTGCCAAAGCCGGGTAAACGGGAATCCTTGGCTTCGGAAAATCTGCTTGCCTCGATCAGCGGGTCGCAGTCTCGCAGGTTCTGCGGCATCTGCTCATACAGCAACCCTTCGCGGATACCATAGCTTGAGATTGCGATATCCTTGGGTTTGAACGTGCGGATCAATCGCGCCAGGACGTCCATCGCATAGGGCATCAGTGCCATCCGTGACCCTGACACCCCGGCCTGACTGCGCAGCTTATCCGGATCACCCTTTTCAATGAGCTTGATGGTCTCGCGCACCTGTTTTGTGGTCATGCGGTATTCATGCAGTACGTTCAGGGGATACCCCCGGCGCAGCATGTCCAGTCGCGCAAAGGCTCGCCAACTACCGCCCACAAGGAACAGCCGGTCGCGTTGCGGCCCCATCTGATCGCGCAGATTCTCCATCGTGGCTTTGATGTGAGCCTTGCGCGCCCGACGTCCGCCTTTGATGTCCCGCAGTTTCAGGGGACCCAGCGCCGAGGTCACACGCCGCCCGACATCACCGTCTCCAATTTCGGCAAGTTCCATGGATGACCCGCCGATGTCGCAGATCAGACCATACGCGCCGGGCCAGCCCAGCAAGACACCCTGCGCCGACAGGCGGGCCTCTTCGTCGCCGTTGACGACGGAAACGGTCAGGCCGGTTTCGGCTTTGACCTCGTCGCAAAACTCAGGGCCGTCCTTGGCTTCGCGTACCGCGGCAGTTGCAACGACATGCAAGCCGGGCAGGCCCAGATCGTCAGACAGCCGGGCAAACCGTCGCAACGCCGCCAGTGCGCGTTTGCGGCCAAGCGGGTTGAGGTGCCCGGTATCCGACAAGCCAGCACCCAGCTCGCACATCACCTTTTCATTGTAGAAGTAAGCCGGTGATCGCGCCGCGCCGTCAAAGATGACCATCCGGACCGAGTTCGATCCGACATCGACCACGCCCACGCGCGACAAGGCTCGCGCTTCGGGATCGTCGAAGAGGGGCTTGCCGAACGGCCCCCAGTCAGGGATTTCGGTTTCGACAGTCTGATCCATGTCACTTCCAGGTATTCCGGGTGCAGAATGCGAGATGACCGGTTGCGGGTCAATTACCAGATTAGACATCGTCCAAATCCGCGTTCAGAACACGCACTGCCAGCGCACGGGTTATGTCGCGTTTCTCCGACAGGGCAAGCTGGTCAAGTTGCGCCACGACGCTCGCCGCCGTTTCAAAGCGCCGGTCCATATGTTTGACCAGATAGGCGATCACGTCGGGGCTGGGGTTCAATTGCCGGTCCACGAACAGCTTGGCCAAAACCGCACCCAGCAGGGCGTCATCCGGTGGATCAAGCGCCACATGATGCGCGCCTTCGATCCGGCTTTGCAAGTCCGGCAATGGCAATTGCCAGAATTTGGGCGCAAGCCGTCCGGTCATCAGCAGGGCGTTTCCTTCTGCCAGCACAAGGTTGTGCAGGTGAAACAGCGTCTTTTGCTGTTCGGGATCACCAGCGACCATCGGTACGTCTTCCACCGCCACCGCGGTACCAGCGAGGCTGGGGACATCGTCGTATCTGACGTCTGAGGCCTGAATGATCCGCCCACCGGTTTCCGCCGCCCAGACATGGGCCAGATGGGTTTTTCCTGCGCCGGCGGGGCCGCTCAGTACCAGTTTGTTGCCCGGCCAGGAGGTGGCCGAGATCATTGCGACGGCCAAGGCATTCGCAGGCGATACAAAAAAATCCTCACGCCCCAGCGCCGTCTTGGCCGGAAGGTCAAAGCTCAGTTGAAGGGCCATTAGGAATCTTCCCGGTCCGCGCTTTCAAGGCCAGTATACAGGCGGCTATCGAGGTAGACCGATGTACCAAACCGCGCGATCACGCCCAGTGCCGCAGCGACGGGAACGGCAACCAGCATCCCGACAAAGCCGAACAACGCTCCAAAGACCGACAGGGCCAGCAGCAACCAGACAGGGTGCAGGCCAACTGAGTTTCCAACAAGTTTCGGCGTCAGGAAATTGCCCTCGGCCACTTGACCCAGCGCAAAGATACCGGCAACCAGACCAATATACGCCCAATCTCCCCAGAACTGGAACAGAGCCAGACCGATGGCCAGCGTGCCGCCGATAAGCGCCCCGAGGTAAGGGATGAACGTGACCAGCCCGGCAATAAATCCGACAATCAATCCGAATTGCAGGCCGACAGCCATCAGCGCCACGGCGTAGTACGTGCCGAGGATCAGGCAGACAGTGCCCATGCCGCGAACGAATGAGGCCAGAACGGCGTCAATTTCTCCGGCCAGACGTTTGATCGTGGGGGCGTGGTCGCGCGGCAGCAGCTCTCCGATGCGGGCGATCATGCGATCCCAATCCAGCAGCATGTAGACGGCCACGACCGGAACGATAACCAGCAGAACGACCACATTGATCGCGGACCCTACCGAGGCTGCAACGGATTGCAGAACGTCGCCTGTCTTGGATTTCAGCGTCTCGCCCAGCGACACCAGAGCCTGATGCGAATTGGACTCGCGATCCAAAAGGGATGGAAACTGTTGTTCAATGAAGCCGCGCAGTTGTTGGAACAGGCTGGGCATGACCTCGACCAGCTCGATCAACTGAGTGATCAGGGCTGGCACCACCATCAGGATCATCAGGGCAAAACTCAGGATGCCGACAACTGTGATGATCGCGGTGGCCGCCATGCGTGACAGACCGAGGTTTTCCAGCCGGTCCGCAACCGGATCAAGGAAATAGGCGATGGCGCCGCCGATCACGAACGGCAGCAGAACGTCTCCAAGTGCCCACAAGCAAAGCACAAAAATTGCAGCGGCAATGCCCCAGTATCTGAGTTGATCCTTTACCGGCAAGGCCATGCGTGTCCCCTTGTTCTTGGCTTTTACCGGTGTTCTTGGCTTATGCGGCCCTGTGATGCAAGCGGTTCATGCGTGGGGTTTTCCAGACCTCAGGAGCTTAGAGTGCCAAGCTCCGGGGTGTCGGCGGTGGCGGTTTCGTCCGGCCAGTTGGTGCGCCAGATTTCGGCCGACCAATGCCCGCAGTGAACTGACGGCCGGTCAAAACCGGGCACAGGTGTCAGCAGCGGCGCTACGACAACGTCGTGACGTGGAACCGCGAAATAGGGGAAAGAGTAGCGCTCTTTGCCTGATGTGTTGACCACCCGATGGGGTGTGGATTTCAACCGGCCGCCCGACCACAATTCGAGCATGTCACCGATATTGACGACAAACCCGCCGGGCGGACAATCCGGAGTGATCCAGCCGCCGTCGCGGGTTTGTACCTCAAGTCCACCGACAGGGTCCGGCGCGATGATGGTCAGAGCGTCCGTGTCTTTGTGCGGATGAATGCCGAACCCTTCCTCGTCCGGAGCCTGCGGAGGGTAGTGCAGCAACGTCATGTTGGTCATTGGTGTGACGAAGGCGTCACTCAAGACGTTCGGCTTCAGGTCCAGACCGATCTCCAGTGCGCCCAACAGCAAGTCCGTCACCCGGTCCAGTTGCACCCAATAATCCAGAATAACATCCCGCGCCTCGGGCACTTCGTTCGGCCAGAGGTTCGGGCCATAGAGCGCGCAGTCCTGACGCACCGAGGCTTCCTCGGGCACATCGAAATGCAGCTTGTAGCCTTCGTATTTGTCCGCTTTGCCCGAGCCGTCGTTTGGAGTGAAAAACCCCATCGGAATGTAACCGCGATAGTTGTCGCGGGTGATGGCCTGATCCCACTTGCTCTGTTCGCCGATGTCAAAGATCGCCCGAGCCTTGGCACGCACCTCATCGACGGTTTCCTGCGAAACACCGGTGCCGGTGATGGACAGGAATCCGATATCGGTGCACGCATCAAGGATTCTCCGGACCGTAGCACCGTGATCCGGGTGCGAAGCGTCGTTGAGCGGAGAAATGTCGATCGTAGGAATTGTTTGCATCAGTGAATCCTCACGCCTTGGCGGTCCAGCTCTGCATGGACTGGGGCAAGGTTCAGCTTGTGCAGCTCCTGATTGCTTTTCAGCGACAGCGCCGCTGCGATACCCGCGCCCTGACCCATGACCGCGCAGCAGGCCATGTTACGTGTCGCTGCGTGGGCAACCCTATCCGCACCGTGCGAGCGGCCAGCGACCAGCAGCCCTTTGACACCTTTGGGCAACATCGAGCGATAGGGCACCTGCATGTACCGCCCGGTGGTCGGCAGGATCAGGATGCCATATCCATCGATGAATTCGGGGTAAATGCCGATCGTATCCTCGAACCGGCCCTGATGGCGAGCGTCATCTTCGGTCATGTTGTAGACTGCGTCGATCTTGCGGGTGTCGCGGATGCCGATAGTCATCCCAAAGTT
The DNA here is from genome assembly GCF_056537465.1 of Ruegeria sp. CE8. NCBI lineage: Bacteria > Pseudomonadati > Pseudomonadota > Alphaproteobacteria > Rhodobacterales > Roseobacteraceae > Ruegeria > Ruegeria sp. CE8. The sequence continues at coordinate 214,361 of NZ_JBQFRP010000002.1, read as the reverse complement.
CCGCAGCCGTGCGTTTTCACAACCGGGCATGAACCGGCGCAGCGCCTCAATGGCAAGCATCGACTGACGGCGGCCCTCAATCTCGCCCCGTGTCAGGCTATCGGGGTCTGTGCCGTCGACCTCGGCCAGATGGATGAGGTTCATATAGGTCAGTTCACCCGTATCGTGCATCGCGCCCCATGTGCCTGCGATGGTGTTCAGATGCGGTGGGATCAACCCCTCATCAATGGCCTGCTGGAAGGGCTTGTGCACGAAGGGTGAGAACATATCGTCCTCTTTGCCCGAGGTCTCAATGTTCCACTCGCCGCCACCGCCCCAATCTTTATAGGTTTGCGGGTCGGCCTTTACGCCCTCCATAAAGGCGCGCTTGTCGACACCGGCCAGATGGAACATGACCGAGGCCGCCATCATGTCTTCGCGGGCAGTTTTGTGGGTCGGCGCACCTGCGCGGTGGGCGACGTCTGCGTCTCCGGTGGCGTCGATCACGACCTTGGCCAAAATCGCCTCGCGCCCTGCCTTGGACTCTGTGATGATGCCGGTGATCCGGTCGCCCTCCATGATCGGAGCGACGAACTGCCGGTGCAGCATCGGGTGGACGCCTGCCTCTTCGACCAGTTTGTCGGCAACCAGTTTGAACCCTTCGCTGTCCAACTCATAACTCAGCGACTGGCTTTCGGGCACAGCAGCGCCCATTTCCTTGGCGCGGTTTTCGAACTCCATACCAATACCGCCGGCCTCGACCGTTTGTTCGTGCCGGTACCAGGCGAATCCTTCGACGCCAACGGCGGTGATGTTGCCACCCATGCAGCCGAACCGGTCGACCAGAGACACCTCGGCCCCCGCGCGCGCGGCTGCCAACGCGGCGGCCAATCCGGCGGGGCCGGAGCCTACGACCAGAACGTCCGTTTGGTGGACGACAGGGATATGACGAGCGGGTTCCTGAATGGTCTGCATGGGTGCCCCCTGGAATTTACATTTCAGTCACAATTGAAAACCCTGACTGGCGGGTCAATCAAAAATCCGACTGACTTGGGGTCGCAAAATTACCATTGGCCGATTGCCCCCAGCGGGGCTTTGGAATAATGACCTTTGAAGTCCGAATTCACCTTTAAAGGTTCAAAATGCGCCTCAGCCGTTACTTTCTGCCCGTTCTCAAGGAAAACCCCTCCGAGGCCCAGATCGTCAGCCACCGGCTGATGCTGCGTGCCGGGATGATCAAGCAAGCGTCTGCCGGGATCTATTCGTGGCTTCCGCTGGGCTTCAAGGTTCTGCGCAAGCTGGAAAACATCATCCATGAAGAGCAGGCGCGCGCTGGCCATATTGCGATCCAGATGCCCATCATTCAATCGGCGGACCTGTGGCGCGAATCCGGTCGCTATGATGACTACGGTCAGGAAATGCTGCGTATGAAAGACCGGCATGACCGCGATATGCTGTTCACGCCGACCGCCGAAGAACTGGTGACCGACATCTTCCGCGGCCACGTCAACAGCTACAAGGACCTGCCGTTGACGCTTTACCAGATCCAGTGGAAATTCCGCGATGAGATCCGCCCCCGCTTCGGCGTGATGCGTGGTCGTGAGTTCTATATGAAGGACGGATACAATTTCGACCTGACCAAAGAGGATGCGCTGCACGCCTATAACCGTCATCTGGTCACTTATCTGCGCACCTATGAGCGTATGGGCCTGCAGGCCCTGCCAATGCGCGCCGACTCCGGCCCCATCGGTGGCGACAATACGCACGAATTCCTCGTGCTGGCCGATACCGGTGAGTCCGAGGTGTTTTACGACAGTGCAGTCACCGACTTGACCTTTGGTGATCGTCAGATCGATTATGATGACCGCGCGCAGTGTCAGGCGATCCTGGAAGAATTCACTTCGAAATATGCTCGTACAGATGAAACTCATGACGAGGTGCTGTTCAACCAGATCCCGGAAGAGCGTCGCCGCGTGGCGCGCGGGATCGAGGTTGGCCAGATCTTCTATTTCGGTACCAAGTATTCCGAGGCCATGGGCGCAACTGTTCAAGGCCCGGATGGCAAGCCGACGCCGGTTCACATGGGCAGCCACGGTATCGGCGTCAGCCGTCTGGTCGGCGCGATCATCGAGGCCAGCCATGACGACAAAGGTATCATCTGGCCGGAAGGCGTAACTCCGTTCCATTGCGGGATCGTCAACCTGAAACAGGGTGATGACGAGGCCGACGCAGCCTGCGACAAGATCTACGGCGCGCTGACTGCTCTGGGGCTCGAGCCGCTTTACGATGATCGCAACGAAAGGGCCGGGGGCAAGTTCGCCACCATGGACCTGATCGGTCTGCCATGGCGCATCACGGTTGGTCCGCGCGGTCTGAAGAACGGGGTGGTTGAACTGACAAGCCGTCGCACCGGCGAAAGCGAAGAGCTGAGCCCCGAGGCCGCCGTCACCAAGATCGCCGAGATCTATGAGCGCATCGGCTGACCCAATCGGCGCGCCGCTGATCTCGGTCATCACTGCGACCTACAACCTGCTGTCGCAAGGGCGGCAGGATAGCTTTCGCGAGGTGATCGATTGCATGGCGCGCCAGGGCTGTGTCCGGGCTGAGCACATTATTCAGGACGGCGCTTCGACCGATGGGACTGTGGAGTTTCTGCAGGAATTGACTGCGGATGCTCCACGCACCCGTCTGATCAGCGAACCGGATTCTGGTTTGTATGATGCCATGAACAAGGGGGCGCAGGCCGCACACGGGGAATACCTGCTGTTCCTGAACTCGGATGATTCCTTGGCGTCCGATGACATCTTGAACACCGTCGCCGATCGGCTTGAGGCAACCCGGCCGGATTTCCTCTATGGCTCGACCTTGCGGCGGTACGAGGACGGATCGGAAACCCGAGAAAAGCGGATGTCGCTGACAGCGATCCTGCAGCGGATGCCATTCTGCCATAATTCAGTGCTGTTGAAACGGGATGTGTTCCTCGCTCTGGGCGGGCACGACACGCAGTTTCGCGTTGCTGCCGATTACGATCTGATGTTGCGGTTATTGACCGAAGGGTATCAAAGCGAACGCACGGACGACCCGATTTCCATGTTCTGGGGCAGGGGAGTGACCAGCGACATTGTAATAACCGCCGAAGATTACGCCCGTGTCTGGATGAAATACTACGAAGGGTTCAAAGCGGCCCACGACCTGACGCCGGAAGACTTCTTCCGGTTCTTCCGGCGCGGCCACATGCCCGCGCCTTTGATCCTGGAACGATTGTTAAAGCCCGGTACATCGGACGCAATCAAAGCAGCCGCACGCCACAGCTTGTGGAAGACCATGCGCCGGTCTGTTCAGTTCTGGCGCAGCTACTAGGCGCGGCCCGCCGTCGGACGGGCTGTCAGAATGTCTCCGTCAGCTTGCTGACCTCGCGCGACCACGATCGGACGTCCTAACCTCCGGACCAGTTCCTTGAATTCAAGGCCCAGAAAGCGCAGTCCGCAAACCCGGTCTCCGGTCAGGTTGTCCGTGATGCACATCCGTCCATCCCGGAAGACAAGACCATAACCCTTGTCGTTCAGGATGCCCGTCAGACCCGCCCAGCTTGCAGCGCTGGCAAAGATCGGAAGTATCGTTGCACGCAGCAAGGCTGCGGATTCACAATCCAGTTCTGTTGATATTTGTCGGACCGAAATAGTGTCCGGTAGTTCTGATTCAATTCGAATACTCATGAGCGACCCCCGCTCTAAAAATGTATTCCCCCGTAATAAGGGTGACAAAATTTCCAAAAATAAGCAAAAAGCGAAATAAAGTTGCGTCTAAAATGTTGCATTTTGAGTTCAGTTTGCCTCGCCGTGCTCACATTGACTTCATACATGAAACAATATCCAGCTGTCTGTGAAGAGCGTCACAACCGATGGTGTATTCGGTTGGCGGGCGATCTCCTTTTAGTTCGAATGCATGTTCGACCCAGGGCACGACTGATTCGCAGATTCCGAGCTTTGACGTGAATTGGACAAGGTGGAAATCTCTGACCTAAGACCACCATCCATGAAGGCAATCGCCTGAAAATTGCAGCTCTTGCGTCTATGACATGGCGCGATGCACTGCCTGGCCTTCGCGATTTCCAGCGGGACCGGACCAGGCGGCCCCGACCCGTGAGGCGGAGAACAGGTGCTAATCCGCACGGCGGGACCGACGGGGCCGACTACCGGGTTGACCATCTGGTGAAATGCCGAAAGGGTCGCGTCAACAAAGCAACCGGAACAAGCATGGCCAAAACACCCCCGCCCTTTGCCCCCTTTGAATGGAAAATCGCCTGGCGTTACCTGCGCGCCCGTCGCGCCGAGGGTGGCGTCAGCGTTATGACGTGGATTTCCCTTGTCGGGATCACGTTGGCCGTTTTTGCGCTGATTGCCACTTTGGCCGTCAGATCGGGGTTCCGGTCTGAATTTGTGGGCACCATTCTGGGCGCCAACGCGCATGTGACGGTCTATTCTGCTGGCGAGTTTGACGCACAGGGGCGCGTGGACCGTAGGATCGCGGACTACGAAGAAATGACTACCCGAATTGCGCAGGTTCCCGGTGTGGAACGTGCAGCCCCTCTGGTCAAAGGCCAGGTCCTGATCACCAATCGCGACCGCAGCAGCGGGGTCGAGGTGTTTGGTATTCAACCCGACGACCTGCGTGATCTGCCGGGCGTAGCGGAAAGCGAACAGGCTGTCGGTGACCTGTCTCAGTTTCAGAACGGCGAAGATGTGATTGCCATCGGGTCTGGTGTGGCCCGCAGCATTGGTGCGACAGTTGGTGACACGGTCAAACTGACATCACCCAACGGAGTAAAGACCGCCTTTGGTACTTCCCCGCGCGTAAACGCTTATCGCGTAGTCTACGTTTTCTCAGCGGGGCGATATGACATCGACCGGACCCGCGTTTACATGCCGTTCGAACAGGCCCAGGCCTTTTTCAATCGCGAAGGTGTAGCTGACGAAATCGAAGTGATGGTCGAACGACCCGAGGAGATGAATCCCGTCCTGATCCCGATCCTCGAGGCTGCGGGCCCGCGCAGTCAGATCTGGACATGGAAGGACGCCTCGGGCGGGTTCCTGCGGGCGCTGGAAGTTGAGGACAATGTGATGTTCATCATCCTGTCGATCCTTGTCTTGATCGCCGCGATGAATATCGTTTCCGGCCTGATCATGCTGGTCAAGAACAAGGGGCGGGACATTGGCATCCTCCGCACCATCGGGTTGAGCGAAGGTTCCGTTCTGCGGGTCTTTTTCATCTGTGGGGCATTCACCGGGATCATCGGCACGGCGATCGGGGTGATCCTGGGTTGTCTGTTTGCAATCTATATCGATCCGATTTTCTCGTTCGTGAACTATGTTATGGGTGGTGGAGTATGGGACCCGTCCATTCGCGGTATTTATTCCCTGCCGGCTGAGTTGCACCTGACAGACGTTCTCAAGGCAATCGGATTGTCGCTGGGGCTGTCCTTCTTTGTCACCTATTTCCCCGCCCGTCGCGCGGCGCGGATGAATCCGGTTGAGGCGCTGCGCTATGAATGATGTGACGATGCGGTTGGATGGCCTGACCAAAACCTATCTTAAAGGCACACCCGGCGAGGTTCAGGTGTTACGCGGTGTCGACTTGGAACTTCGCGCTGGCGAGGCGGTGGCCTTGGTGGCGCCGTCCGGTGCAGGTAAGTCGACGCTGTTGCACATCGCTGGGTTGCTGGACACTCCGGACAACGGGTCGGTGGAGATTTCGGGTCAGAATGTGGCGGGCAGGGGCGACAGGACGCGTACCGCTCTGCGGCGGCAGGATGTGGGGTTTGTGTACCAGTTCCACCACTTGCTGCCTGAATTCACCGCGCTCGAAAACATCACTCTGCCGCAACTGGCCAACGGTATCTCCGAGAAAACCGCGCAAGCAAGGGCAATGACGTTGTTGGACCGTGTTGGCGTCGCAGCACGCGCGGACCACCGCCCTGCCGCGTTGTCAGGTGGCGAGCAGCAGCGGGTGGCTTTTTGTCGGGCCTTGGCCAACGAGCCGCGCATTCTGTTGGCGGATGAACCGACTGGCAATCTGGACCCTGAAACGTCTGATCAGGTGTTTGATGCCCTGATGGCGCTGGTCCGGGACGAGGGGCTTTCGGCGCTGATCGCGACGCACAACATGGACCTTGCGGCGCGGATGGACCGAAAGCTGCGGCTTGAAGCGGGTATGCTCAGGCCAGTTGAGTAATGGCGACCCCGACGGCCATCACTGCGATGCCCCCGGCGCGGATCCAGGTCAGCGGCGTGATCTGAGCGCCAAACAGGCCAAAGTGATCAATGGCCGCCGTGCTGATCAGTTGCCCCAGCAAAACAAAGAACACTGCGTTGCCGACGCCGAAATGTGGCGCGACATGTGTGATGGACAGAACGTAGAACGCAATCAAGACGCCGGCCAAAAGCAGGTGTTTCGGCGCTTGGCCCACCTTCGACAAAGCCTCCATGCCCGGAAACAGCAGCATGACCAGCGCCGAAGCGATGAACGCGATGGCAAACAGGATCACCGCTGCAGTGGTGGGCGACCCGATCAGCTTGCCCAGAGCCGCATTCAGCGCCGCCAGAATCGGGACACCGATCCCGGCTGCCAACATGATCGCTGCGTATTGAGTCATTGCCTGTATCCTCTGCGCCCGGTTCGTTGATCTGGATCATTGCGCCAAGCTGTCCGACGGGCAAGCCTGCAAATGTCAATCGAGACAGGAGGATGCGATGATCAGGCCCTTGTACCGGACTATTTGCTTGGGGTTGGCCACTGTGGCGTCTCAGGCCGTGGCGCAGAACGTGGAAACAGGTGCCGAGTTGTATGGGCATTATTGCGCCACGTGCCATGGGATTGATGCAACCGGGCACGGTCCAATGGCTGGTGTGCTGATCATTCAACCCACTGATCTGACGCAACTTGCCGGAGAGGATGGCGTTTTCCCAACGGCCCGCGTCGTGGCGCGTATCGACGGGCGCGACCCGTTGGTCAGTCACGGTAGCCCGATGCCCGTCTATGGCCCCTATTTCGAGGGGCAAGACACCTCGATGAAAACACCTGATGGCCAGCCGATCCTGACCAGTCAGCCGATTGTGGACCTGGTGGCATATCTGCAAACGCTTCAATGAAACTTGGCCTTAGCGGCAGATACCCTCGACCTTGGCCCCGCTCCAGGGGATGACAACGGCACGTTCCCGTTCTGCGCCCGGCAGGGGCGACAGATCGAAATGTGTACCCAGCATTTCGTGAAGCCTTTGCGTTCGCGGTGCGGCCGGATCCAGCGCCCGGCAGCAAACATATTCTTCGACAATCGCCCCCTGTTGCTCGAACCCATAGGACAGAAAGTCCGGCGATTTCTTCAGATCGAACTGATAGGGGTCCTTGTTCCCGCCATGCTCGGCAGCTGCGCGTAGGGGGTGGTATCCGGTGGTCTTGCGATTCTGCCATTGCCAGACATGGGTCAATTCGTGCGCCAGCAACATCGCGGAAATCAGGTCCATTTGCTCTGGAAAGTCGGACATATAGTCCTCAAGATACCATTCCTCTGTGAAATAGATCTTGTTGAACAAGGCAACAGCAGCCGGTTTTGCGGTGACGATCCCTTCTTCGGTTGGGGGAAGAATACGTTCCCGGCAGGCCAGGCGTGGGCGGTCTTTGCGGTAGAACGTGATTGGCGCGACCGGAGCACCCTCAACCAGACGCACGCGATCCAAGTTCAGTGTTTCCCCCTGGACAACACTGGCAAAGTCGCGTTCCTGATCCGTCAGCGGACGACCGCAGGCGGCAAACAGAAAGAGAAGCGTCATCAAAATGCGAAGGACCATAGTTCAAGCCTAATGCGAAGGCCCCGCGCTGCAACCCGTTTTCACAGGCTCATCGCCAACACACGGCTGATTTCTGTCAGCGAACGATTGGATTGATCCATCCACGTATTGAAGGCCTCTTGAACCGCCGCCATCGCTCTTTTCGAGGTCGGAGTCTTGTCGACCACTCCTTCGGCAACCAATCGCGCAGTCACGTCTTGCGAGAGGATAAAGCTGTCCCGCCGGGCAAAACGCATCGCATACTGGGCCGAGGCCCCACCCAGGCGTGATCCGCGCTTGGCCAACATCGCCAAAAGCCCGATGTAGTCGGTCGACGGCCAGCCGCCCAGAACCTGACCCGCGCCGCCTTCTTCGCGCAACTCCAGCAGAAAGGCAGCATTGTCGCGAACCGTGGCGATCTTGGTTCCATTCCGGACGATACGCTTGTCCTGAAGCAAAGCGTCGAATTTTTCATCATCCATGAAGGCGCAGCGCTCGACATCGAACCTATCAAAGGCGGCCTCAAAACCGTCCCATTTGTTTTCGATGACCTTCCAGTTGAACCCGGCCTGAAAGACGCATTTGGTGATGATCGAAAGCCAGCGATCGTCTGGCAGGGCCGCAAGCTCGGTCGGGCTTTTGGGTTTGTTCAGTTTTGCCTCCAAGGCAGCTGGACCGCCGTGGCGATCGGCTGCAATGGTGAATATCTCTTCAAAGTGGCGCATCTGTTGTGTCCTCCGCGGTCAGGTTTGCCCGACGGGCGGTGGGTTGCAAGATCTCAAAACAGGCGCATTTTTGGGTTTTTAGTGCCGTCGTGATTGGGACTCTGCAGAAAAATCGGCGTTTGCAGAAAGAAATGCTCGACAAAACAGGGGATTCGGGTTTGTGATTGACTCGTCAATCAATGTCCCGCGTCGAAAAAGGTGAAAACACGGGCGGCGCGGGTGTTCGGCACAAGGCAGCGGGTGGGGACTTGCAGCTTGGTCCGAGGTGAAAAATTCCGCCTTGGTTCAAAGTGTTCACTTCCCTTTTGCGGCTAAAATTGTGCATGTTGCGACATGGTATTGTCGTCCGACGAACCTACCGGCGCGAGAGTTTGCGCCGAGGCGGACGGTACACAAATAAGACAGGGAGAATGTCGATGAAAAAACTCAGTGTCAGCCTCTTGGCTATGATGGTAGCCGGTTCCGCTTATGCCGCCGAAATGGGCGCCGTGGACGAACCGATAAAACTGGCGATCAACGAATGGACTGGTCAGCACGTGACAACCCACGTGGCGGGCGAGATGCTGAAGGCTGCGGGCTACAATGTCGAATACGTCACCGCCGGTATGATGAACCAGTTCCAGGCGATCGCGGACGGCGACATCACAGCTACGCTTGAAATCTGGTCGTCCAACGTTTCGGACGAATACGCCAAGAAGATCGACGAAGGCACCGTCGTCGAGATCGGCGATCTGGGGCTGGACGCCAAAGAAGGCATCGCCTATCCGGCGCATGTGGCCGAACTGTGCCCGGGTTTGCCCGCATGGGAAGCGCTGAAGGACTGCGCGCAAGTCTTTGCAACTGCTGAAACTTTGCCAGGTGGGCGTCTGGTTGACTACCCTGCCGATTGGGGTACACCGGGCGCGGACCGCATGGTTGGTCTTGAGCTTCCGTTCAAGGCGGTTCCTGCCGGTTCCGAAGGTGCTCTGATCGCCGAGCTGCGCGCCTCGACCGAGCGCAAGTCGCCTTTGCTGATCACCTTCTGGCAGCCTCATTGGGCGATGTCGGCCTATGACGTGCAGTTCGTTGACCTGCCCGCGGGCGAGGAAGCATGCTTTAACGATCCGGCATGGGGGCCGAACCCGAACGCTGTGAACGACTGCGATTTCTCGCCTTCGCGCATCTTCAAGGCCAGCTGGAACGGCATGGAAGACAAATGGCCAGCCGCCTTTGAAATCCTGTCCAACTATCAGCTGGCGGTCGAAGACCAGCAGCCGATGATGGGTGCGATCGACGTTGACGGCGGTCAGGTCGAAGAGGTCGTCGCCGCTTGGATGGCCGAGAACGAAGACAAGTGGCGTCCGGTTGTCGACGCGGCAACGCAGTGAGTTCGCATAAGTGACTGACGCGAATACGCCAGCCATCGCCTGCCAGAATCTCTGGCAGGTCTTTGGCCAAGGCGCAGACAAAGCCCTGACCGACGCGCTGTCTCGGTCAGGGAATGACGCGGACAAAGCCGCCGCCGATCTGCGCGAACACGGGTTCATCCCTGCCGTTCAGGACGCAAATTTCGAAGTCAAAGAAGGCGAGCTTTTCGTCATCATGGGGTTGTCGGGGTCGGGTAAATCCACGCTGATCCGCTGTATTTCTCAGTTGCTGCCGGGAACGGGTGGGGAAATTCGGGTCGATGGTGAAAACGTCATTGGCGCATCGAAAAAAGCGCTAACCGAATTGCGGCGCAAAAAGCTGGGCATGGTGTTCCAGCATTTCGGCCTTTTTCCACATATGACGGTTGCCGAGAACGTGGCTTACCCGCTGCGCGTGCAGGGCGTTGGCAAAAAGGAACGTCTGGCTCGTGCGCAAGAAGTCATCACGCTTGTCGGACTGGAGGGGCGTGAGGACAGCTTTCCCCGTCAGCTTTCCGGTGGTCAGCGTCAGCGCGTGGGGATCGCGCGGTCCTTGGCCGTAAACCCCGATATCTGGTTTCTAGATGAACCGTTTTCGGCCCTAGACCCTCTGATCCGCCGCCAGTTGCAGGACGAATTCCTGCGCATTCAGGCGACGCTCAAGAAATCTATCGTCTTCATCACTCACGATATACAAGAAGCCCTGAAATTAGCCGACCGCATCGCCATTATGCGGGATGGCAAGATTGTGCAGATCGGTACGCCTACTGATATTGTCCTGCGCCCGGTCGACGACTATGTCCGAGAGTTTTCGAAGGACGTGGCGAAGGGCCAGCACGCCAAGGTCGCTTCGGTCATGCGGGATGACGACCAACGTGGGCCGGACGATCCGGGCCTGACCACATCAATGACTTTGGACGCCGCACTGGCGCATTGCATGGAGCTATATGAGCCCGTGCCGGTGCGCGATGAGGCTGGCAACATTGTCGGGACGGTTCATCCGTCGGACCTGGCCGCGGCCTTGCAGGTGGACGAGACATGACCGCCGTCACGGATATCCCATCGCAACAGGTGTCGCATCTTACAATAGGTGCTAAGGCCGCACTGATCACCGTTGTTGTCGGAGCCATTTGCTTGGCGCTGGAAGATGTCGCGCCGTGGCTGGTCAAGTGGCCCGCAGCGTGGGAACTGCCCGCGACACAATGGGTTGGAGCGTTTCTGGACTGGTTTCTGAACGGCATCAAACCAGCGATGCGGTTGTTTTCCGACCTGATGGCCTATCCCATGAACGCGGCCAATTTCGTGTTGGGAAATACGCCTTGGCCCATCCTTATTGGTCTGGTGACGGCGCTGGGCTGGTATCTGGGCGGCTTGCCGATGGCGGCGCTTGGCTTCTTTGGCCTCTGTTTCGTGCTGGCTTCGGGCTACTGGGCCGAGAGTATGAATACACTGGCTCTGGTCGCTGTTTCGGTGCCCGTCGCGTTGATCGTGGGTGGTGCCATCGGCATCCTTGCGAACGAAGTTCCGCGCGTGAAGTCCTTTGTTCAGGCGGTTCTGGACGTGATGCAGACGGTTCCGACCTTTGCTTATCTGACACCGCTGTTGCTTCTGTTCGGCTTTGGCCCGGTGGTAGGCTTGATCGCCTCGGCCATTTATGCAGCCCCGCCAATGGCCCGTAACGCGATGCTGGGTCTGGAACGGGTCGAGCCCGAGATCAAAGAGGCCGCCATCATGTCCGGCGGTACCCGGTTTCAGCAGCTGTTTCAGGTCGAAATCCCGGCAGCGGCCACACAGATCATGGTGGGTGTCAACCAATGTCTTATGGCCGCACTGTCGATGGTCATCATCGCCGCCGTTATCGGTGGCTTCAACGACATCGGCTGGGAAGTCCTGCTGACCATGCGCAAGGCCCAGTTTGGCGAGTCGCTGCTGGCTGGTCTGGTTATCGTTGTCTTTGCTGTGGTGATCGACCGGATGAGCGGCACGCTGGCGACCGAGCGCAAACGGTTTGATCAACGGGTCGTCTGGGCGGTGTTGGGTTTCACCGCCTTGTTCACCGCCGCCTTCTGGGCATGGCTGCCGAACCCGTCCGAGTTGACCCTTTTGGACCCGGTGGCCGAGGCTGTGGACAGTGGCCTGACCGCCTTTACGCAGACCAATGGCCCATGGCTGGACGCGCTCAAGAACAACTCATTGTTCTATGTGCTACTGCCGTTGCGGATCGGATTGGACCAAGCTGTTCTGCCGTTCACATGGGGTTTCCAGTGGACAGCAGGCATGAGCTACGGCCTCTTCGCCGCCGCAGGTGTCATCGCCGCGCTGATGGCGTGGCGTGGTCACCTGACCGGAGGTTTAGTCGTGCTAATCCTGATCGGCATGCTCGAAACCGGCATCTCGAACCTGCCATGGCCTTTCGTTCTGACCGGCGCTGCTGCGCTAAGCTATGTTGCGGGCGGTTGGCGGTTGGCGGTGCTGTCGGTGGGGCTGCTGTGCACCATTCTTGTATCGGGCCTTTGGGAAAGAGCGCTTTTGTCGCTTTATCTCAGCGGTGCTGCAGTGTTTTCCTGCGCCGTAGTCGGCGGGCTGATCGGATTGGCCAGCGCGGTTTGGTCGCCGGTTTGGAAAATCGTCCGTCCGATTTGTGACATGTTGCAGACGATCCCTCTGTTCGTCTTCCTGATCCCGGTGTTGATGGTGTTTCAGATCGGCGAGTTCTCGGCCTTTCTGGCGATCTGTGCTTATGCAATCGTTCCGATGGTCCGTTACACGCGGCACGGCTTGGTGAACACGCCGGATGAGATGATGGAGGCTGCAATCTCCAGCGGTGCGACCGAGTGGCAGATCATGCGCGATGTGCGCGCGCCCTATGCCGCGCCAACCATCTTGCTGGGGCTGAACCAAACCATCCTCTACGCCTTCGCCATGCTGGTGATCGCCGCTTTGATCGGAACCACCGGTCTTGGTCAGTCGATCTATCTGGCATTGGGGCAGGCAGATGTAGGTCTGGGGATCTCTGCCGGGGCTGCAATGGCCATCCTTGCGCTGGTTGCCGACCGTATCGTCCAGGGGTTTGCCGAAGAACAGCGCAAGGCGCTGGGACTGTAAACAGGGCAGGGGCGGCGCGGTCGCCCCTTTGCCTGCACTTGATTTCGGACAAGGACCATGTCGGGACAGGGCGTTAAACCCCGGCGAACACGTTCGGAGAATACTATGACCGGTTGGGCCTTTTTCCTCGCAGCACTGATCACATTTCTTGTCAGTCACGCCATACCCGTGCGTCCCGGAGTACGCGGGCGGCTGATCGAATCCTTGGGGCGCAGAGGTTACTTTGCGGCGTATTCCGCATTGTCGCTGCTGGTACTTGCCTGGTTGATCGTGGCAGCGGCACAAGCGCCCTATGTCGAGGTCATCCCGCCACTCGGTATCTTTCGCTGGGCACCTCTGTTGGTGATGCCGGTCGTGTGCTGGCTGGCTGTCGCAGGCCTGTCCATCCAAAACCCGTTTTCCTTTGGTGGGCTGGGGCATCGCGCGTTCGATCCGGAAAACCCCGGCCTCCTTCGCACCACTCGCCATCCGATACTTGCCGCGTTGATGCTGTGGGCCGGTGCGCATTTGCTGGCCAATGGCAGCCTGTCCCACGTTATCCTGTTTGGTCTTTTTGCGGGCTTTGCCGCACTGGGTATGGCTTTGATCGACCGCAGAAAAGAGCGTGAGATGGGCATGGAATGGACGCGCCTGTCCCGCAATACGGCGAGGTTTTCACTGCGCGCGCCGCGCCCGTGGCCGCGCCGTTGGGTCTGGCTGACCTCCATCGCCATCTTTATGGTTCTGCTTCACCTGCACGCATCTGTAATCGGACTTTCTCCGTTGCCTTAACGCAGGGGAGTGGTCGGGCAGGCACTTGCGTGCTATCTGGAATGTCACAATTTTGTACCAAGGGGTCCTTCGATGTATCTGGCCTATGTCACCACCACTGATCGCGGCGCAACCGACCGGCTGCTGAGCGCGGTTGCCGAGCACCTGCTGTCAAAAGGTGCGAGCCTGGCAGGCGTGGTGCAAACCAACACTGAGTGCGCCGACAGCAGCAAATGCGACATGGATGTCCGGGTCTTGCCGGAAGGAGAGACCATTCGGATCTCACAGTCCCTGGGCGAACAGTCGCGCGGATGTCGTCTGGACCCGGCCGCACTGGAACAAGCCGTGGGATATGTGACCGCATCTTTGGCCGATGCCCCGCATCTGCTGATCATCAACAAATTCGGCAAGCATGAGGCTGACGGGCGCGGATTTCGACCTGTGATCGCCGAGGCATTGGCTCAGGACATTCCTGTGTTGGTTGGTGTGAACGGTCTGAACAAAGAAAAATTCGACGAATTCACTGGCGGGGCCGCGGAACAGATCGAGTCAGATCTTGTAAGTATCACCGCATGGTTCGACCGCGTCACAGCGCAACGGGTGGCTGCGGCCTGACAAAGCTCCCGTAGGGTAAGCTTCTGTTTTCCTGACTTGTTTCGTGTCACATGTGCTGCAATCCTCTCACTCGGAGGAGAACTCACATGTGGACCAACTGGGCCGGAAACCAGCGCGCCGACACACCAATCGCGCGACCGTCGACAATTGCGGAACTGCAGCAGGCGGTTGCGCAGCCCCAATCCATGCGCGTTTTGGGCGCCGGTCATTCGTTCACACCGATTGTCGCCGGCGGAGACCGGATACTGGACCTTTCGGGGCTCGACCTGCCCACGCTGGGTGAAGTGACCGAGGACCGTATCTGGGTCAACGCCAATGCGCGGTTGCGTGATCTGTCTCCGGCGCTGGCGGATCAGGGGCTGGCTTTCCGCAACCTCGGGGATATCAACGCACAATCCTTGGCGGGTGCAGTTGCGACCGCGACCCATGGAACCGGTCGCGGGCTTCCGTGCTTGGCGGCGGAAATCACCGCAGCCAAGTTGGTCGGTGCGGATGGGGATATCCTGTCCACCAACGATATTGCGCTTGAGATGGCGCAGGTCACGCTGGGCATGTTGGGGGTTTTGACCGAGGCGGAAATCTCGGTCGTACCGAAATACAACTTGCGTCGCCAGGTACAGTTGGCATCGGTCGAAGAAAGCTTGGCCACGATGCACCAGAAATGGGCGGACAATCGGAATTTCGAGTTTTTCTATATCCCGTTTACGGGAAAGACTGTGGAACTGCGACACGCCTTGACCGAGGCACCTGAAGGCAAAGCGCCGCTTGATCTGGATATGATCGCCGTGAAAGTGCTGAAACTGGCGCGCGCTGCGGGACGGGTCAGCGAAGGCTTGCGCGCAGCGATCCTGAAACTGCTGACACTTGCTCAATCCGACGAAGACTATGTCGGCGAAAGCTGGCGTGTCCTGTGCAGCGATCGGCGTATCCCGTTCAAGGAAATGGAGTATCATCTGCCGCCTGACGTAGCCGGTGACGTGCTGCAAGTGGTTCTGAGTCGCCTGCACCGAGACCACAAGGACATCTATTTCCCGATTGAGGTTCGTCAGACGGCAGGAGACACGGCCTGCTTGTCGCCGTTTCAGGGCGGGCCGCGCATATCCATTGCCGTCCACACCGACGCGGCTGAGGATCACCAGGCATATTTCGAAGCACTCGAACCGCTTTTTGTCGAAGCCGGGGGCCGACCGCATTGGGGCAAACTGCACAACTTGACCCATAAAGAGCTGTCCGCGCTCTACCCGGACTTTGACCGGTTTTGTGAATTGCGAGAACAGCTTGATCCGACAGGTAAGTTCCTGACCCCCGCGCTTGCCAGGCTGTTTCGGCCATGAATGAGACCTATCTGAAAAACCTGTCTGATACTCTGCGGTCACATGGTGTGGACAAGCCCGTATTCGTTGTGGATTTGGATCTGCTGGATGCCAATTGCGCCGTGGCGCAGGGCAGCGCGGACACAGGGCTGGCGCGCCGTCTGGTCGCCAAGTCGTTGCCCTGCCTGCCATTGCTGGATCACATTCGAGCGCAAATCCCAGCCTCTGGCCTGATGACGTTTTCCAAGCCGATGCTTCAGGCGCTTTTGACGGCTGAGCCCGAGACGGATCATCTGATCGGTAAGCCATTGCCCGTCAGCTCTGCCGCGAGCCTGCTGTCGTCGAATCCAGATGCCGCCAAGCGCGTCCAATGGTTGATCGACACTCCGGCGCGACTTGGAGAGTATCTGGCTCTGGCTTCAGACCGGCAGCTGTGTCTGCGATTCTCGCTTGAACTTGATATCGGCCTGCACCGTGGTGGAATTCGGCCCGAGCGCGTGTCAGAGGTCGCACAACGTATCGCCGCACATCCTAACGGCCAGCTTGCCGGGGTTATGGGGTACGAGGCGCATCTGGCCAGGCTACCGGGTATTCTGCGCAAGCGGGCGGCGAGGACCAGCTCTGACGCGTTTAACGCGGCTGTGTCCGCGTTGCCAAACGCCGGGTCCGGCATGTGCTTGAACACGGGCGGCAGCCTGACCTTTCAATCCTACCTCGCAAATGGCGCGGCAAACGAGGTCGCTTTCGGTTCGGTTCTGGTCAAGCCCGGCGATTTCGACCACGCTTCAACGCAAGCATTTCAGCCAGCGGCGTTCATCGCCACGCCAATCCTCAAAACGATGCCCGCAAACGCCCTGCCTGGCCTGGATTTTTTACCAAGGAACAAAACGGATATTGCGGTATTCGGTGGACACTTTCTGGCTGAACCAGTCTTTCCCGATGGCTTCGGCTATTCCAGAGTGTTTGGCCGGTCCAGCAACCAAGAGGTCTGGACCGGACCAGTTATGGCCGCCGTCGCCGCCGGCGATATCGCGTTGCTGCGCCCGACCCAAAGCGAGGCTGTGATGAATCAGTTCGGGACGCTGTTGGCCGTCAGAGGTGAGAAAGTCGCACAAGAATGGGATTGCCTGCCCAATTAGTGGAAAGCGGTTTGTCTCGGAACTAGGTGCGCGCGTCCATGTGACGCTGCAACCGCTCCGATCAGATGGCCTCATCCCCGGCAACTTGTCTGCTTTTGATTCCAAGCTGATGTTTAGTCCGCGGCTCAGCATCGGTCCGCGCGCTTGCGGCAAATCCAGCTTTTGACTTCAATTTGGGGGAAATTCATGGAGAACGATTGCAACGAGCTTTGGCAAAATGGTCCGTGCAAACCGTGGATTGGATAGCGAGCGCTTTTCTCGTAAGAAAAACACACCAAGTCTTTCAATTGCTTGAAGAAGTGGTGGGCGACCCTGGAATCGAACCAGGCGTGCGTCTCCGCGAGGGAGTTACAGTCCCCTGCCACACCTTGCGGCCTGTCGCCCACTGTCAGGCGTTGCACCTGACGTGGAGGCGTGATTACTAGCGCCTTGAAGGAGCGTCAACAGGAAAATTTCGCTTTGACGCAGGAAACCGAAATCCCGGCCCGGAGGCCCAAGAAATGAAGAAACCTAAGTGGGTCGTTGAAAAGGAACAGGCGCGCAAAGCTGCCGCGTCCGAAACTGTGTGGCTGTTCGGTTTGCATGCCGTTCGGGACGCGTTGATGAACCCGAAAAGGCAAAAACTCCATCTGATCGTGACGCGTAACGCGCGGGATAAGCTGTCGGAAGCCATTGAATTTGCAGGGATTGAGACTGAAATGGTCGACCCGCGCAAATTCACCGCGCCGATTGACCCGGGCTCGGTTCACCAAGGTGCTGCGCTTGAGGTCAAACCGTTGGATTGGGGTGGGTTGGCTGAGAACTGCATCGGGCGCGCGCATCCGCGCGTCATCCTGCTGGACCGTGTTACCGACCCGCATAACGTTGGGGCGATTCTACGTTCGGCCGAAGTGCTGGGGGCCAGCGCGGTGATCGGAACACGCCATCATTCGGCACCGGAAACGGGCGCGTTGGCAAAAACGGCAAGTGGTGCGTTGGAGCGTCAGCCTTATTTACGTGTGCGCAATCTGGCGGATGCGGTCGTCGAATTGCAGAATATGGGCTTTCTGGTTTTGGGCCTGGACGGGGAAGCAGAAGCAACTATCGAAACCGCGTTGGGCGGCAAGCTGGACCAACCTGTGGCGCTGGTGCTGGGCGCCGAAGGGCCGGGGTTGCGGCAAAAGACCAAGGAAACCGTTGATCAACTGGTGAAAATCGACGCAGCCGGAGGTTTTGGTTCGCTCAACGTCTCAAATGCTGCCGCAATTGCCTTATATGCTTCAAGGCATCGATAGACAGGAGAGTCCCATTTCCAGCCCGTCCAAAATCGCTACCTGCTGTTACTGCGGAACGCGCGCAGCGTTGGTTCTGAAGGGGAAGCAACGTCATGAACTCAGTTGCTCCAGCTGCGGAGCGCCTTTGCACGACCTCAAAATGGTCCCAAAGCACAAGCTGACCGAAGGCAAGGCGAAGCGCGACACCTACAAGCCTACGCCCCAGAAAAAGAAAAAGAAGAAAAAGGGCGTTTTTGCGCGCGTCTTCGACGAAGCTTGGGATGTTGTTGAAGATATCTTCGATTGACAGGGGGCTGGT
The DNA here is from genome assembly GCF_056537465.1 of Ruegeria sp. CE8. Classification (NCBI taxonomy): domain Bacteria; kingdom Pseudomonadati; phylum Pseudomonadota; class Alphaproteobacteria; order Rhodobacterales; family Roseobacteraceae; genus Ruegeria; species Ruegeria sp. CE8. The sequence goes on along the minus strand of NZ_JBQFRP010000002.1, from coordinate 195,955 downwards.
GCGACACAAGCGTTCACAACCACGTTAATAGGGGTGTTCCGTGCGACAAAAGATTGCATCTTGATACCCTGATTTTGTAACCGTGAACACGCGATGCCAACCAGACGAATCATTATTGGTGCAATAGCCGCCGCTGCGTTTCTTCCTGCCGCTCACGCGCAGGACATGCCTGTTTATTTTGAGACGGATGGCGCGGTCATGGCCGGTTATGACCCGGTCTCGTATTTCAGAGGTGGAACCCCGGTCCGGGGGCTACCGGAATACTCCGTCATTTGGAAAGGCGCCGAGTGGCATTTTGCGTCTGCCGAGAACCGTGATCTGTTCGAAAGCAATCCGCGCGCCTATGCGCCTCAGTTTGGCGGATACTGCGCTTATGCAATGGCTCAAGGTGAGTTGATCAGCACGGATCCGATGCTGTGGGATGTGGTTGACGGTCGGTTGTACCTGACACATTCGCCCGAGATCGAGCGGTTGTGGAACGATGACCGCGCTGAGTACATTCAAATGGCCGAGGAACACTGGCCGGTTGTGCTGTATCATCAATAGGCGACTTTCCGCTATTTTCGGCCTGTCATCACAAAAATGCGAAACACCTCTTTTTTTCTCAGATCCCATGCTTAAATGTCACAGTGACCGCGGAACGGAACTGCCGCGGGTCATTTCACTGTCCCTCGTTCCAACAACTGGCGCTCAGGTTCGACCTGAGCGCTTTTTTCTTTTCCGCGCCCCGTCTAGGGTGTGCCCATGACGGATTACACGGACAGCATCCTGAAAGACATCCTGCGCAGCACCAAGGTTATTGCCGTGGTTGGCGTTTCGATGAATCCCGTACGGCCCAGTTACTACGTTGCGCGATATCTGTCGCTGAAAGGGTATAAGGTCATTCCTGTGAACCCAGGACACGCCGGGGCCGAGTTGTTTGGTCAAACAGTTCGCGCGTCACTAGGGGATATCTCTGAACCTGTTGATATGGTGGATATTTTTCGTCGATCTGAGGCTGTCCCACCAATTGTCGACGAAGCCCTTTCCACATTTCCGAACCTGCGAACGATTTGGATGCAGATCGGCGTTGAGCACCCCGAGGCGGCGGCCAAAGCGCAGGCGCGCGGCGTTGACGTGGTAATGAACCGGTGTCCCAAAATCGAATATCAGAGGCTGTTCGGTGAGCTTCGCATGGGTGGGTTCGCCACGGGTGTGATTTCGTCCAAGCTGTGATCGCTTACGAACCGGGCAGAGGCTTCAGCCGAGCCACCTGTTCAAGGCGGCGTTTTTCCAGAACAACTTCGCGCGGCACCCACTCGTATCGGGTGTCTTCAACAAGCGGTGACCAATACAAAACCCCGCCATAACGCCATGGGTCCAGAACCACGCCGTCATACATCGTCTCGCCCTTGCGGCTGATAATGGCGGTGCTGTGGTCGATTCGAAACGGGTTGTCAGCGTTGGCGATCGCCCGATGCAATTCCAACGTCTCGAAGTCTTCCTGCTTCAGTCGGCGCTCGATGTCCTCGGCCCAATGCCAGCACAATCCACGCGGCCGCAGGCCCTTGTTTACCTTGGCATTGTGGATCAACGGCGGATCGGTGATTTCATATTCCTGCACCAGCTGCGCAGTGTAGGAATAAGCAATACGCGCGGCACGGTCTGCCTCTTCCGGGTCGATATCAGGACCAAGGCTGCGGATTTCTGTCGCCAGCCTTTGAACCTCATCACCGGTGGCTCGCGGTGGCGCAGAACAGGCGGCAATCGTCAAAATGGAAAGCAAAGCCATTACGAAGGCCAAAGCCCTGGTCATTCCCGCGTCCCTCGCTCCGTGTCACACTGATCCCTGACTATACAGGGCAGGGTGGCAGGACGGAACCCGCGCGTTTAACCCTTGGGGCGAGACGCTTTTTCAGCGATTCCACTGGTCCCTTGGCGGTGGGCCAGTTCGGCAAGCACATCGTCCAGCGCCACATCCCGCGCGGCAAGCATGACCAGCAGGTGATAGAGCACATCAGCAGCCTCAGACGTCAGTTTTTCCCGATCGCCTTTGACGGCTTCGATGATCGCTTCGATTGCTTCCTCGCCGAATTTCTCGGCGCATTTTTCCGGACCTTTCGCCAGAAGTTTTGCAGTCCAGCTGGAGTCGGGGTCGGTTCCTTTGCGGGCTTCAATCGTTGCGGCCAGATCGTGCAGGATGTTCATGTCAGCCTCATCGGAATACCTGCGGCGGCCATGTGTTCCTTGGCCTCGCGAATAGAGTACTCGCCGAAGTGGAAAATTGACGCGGCCAAAACTGCGCTTGCACCGCCTTCCGTAACGCCTTCGACCAGATGGTCCAGATTGCCGACGCCGCCGGAAGCAATTACAGGAACGTCCACCGCATCCGAGATCGCACGGGTTAGCGGCAAGTTGAACCCGGCCTTGGTGCCGTCGCGGTCCATTGATGTCAGCAGAATCTCTCCGGCGCCCTTGCCGACGACCGTTTTGGCAAACTCGACGGCGTCGATTCCGGTGGGTTTGCGGCCACCGTGGGTGAAGATTTCCCATTTGCCGGGGCTGACGGTCTTGGCGTCGATGGCGCAGACGATGCACTGGCTGCCGAACTGGTCCGCTGCTTCGGCGACGACATCCGGATTGGCCACGGCAGCCGAGTTGAAACTGACCTTGTCAGCGCCGGCCAATAGCAGTGCACGCACATCATCTTTGGTACGAACGCCTCCGCCGACGGTTAGCGGCACAAAGCACTGCTCAGCCGTGCGCTGAACCACATCGAACATGGTGCCGCGATTTTCATGCGTGGCATGGATGTCCAGAAAACAGATTTCATCAGCGCCTGCGGCATCATAGGCCTTGGCCGATTCTACCGGGTCACCTGCATCGCGCAGGCCTACGAAGTTCACACCTTTGACCACGCGGCCATCGGCGACATCCAGACAGGGAATGATGCGGGTTTTCAGCATGTCGGCGTCCTTTGCTGGCGCACCTCTAACGCCAAACCCTCGTCGATGCCAGTAGCGATGAAGCACGTCGAAAGAAACGGCTGGGCCAATGGCTGTGCGCCCCCAAACCAGATGGAGGCGCCAATGTGTGCGGGAGGCTCGAGAAAACGTTAGTTCGAAGTGTCCTCGTCTTTAAGCAGCTTGAGCGCAGACAAAAGGTTTGCTTTGTCGTCAGTCCATGGCTCAGCGTTGCCTGAAACGACCAATTGCCACTGTCCGTTCTCGACAAAACTATCAATTCTGGACTTGTCCGGACTGATAATGACAACATCGGATGACGATGCGCCAGTACGAATGCTTTGCTCATTCTCGATTTCCTGAAACTGATAGGCGGCAAATAGCCCAAGAGTATCCGCAATGCGTGCCAGGGGGGGCGTCAGATCATAGTATCGGTTTGAGACGTGAAACACCAAAACCCCGTCATCAGTCAGACGTTCTACATACATCTCGACGGCTTCTTTTGTGATGAGATGCAGCGGAATTGCATCTGAACTGTATGCGTCCAGTACCAGAATATCGAACGCGAAGGGATTTTGTGCCAATACGATCCGCGCATCACCAAGGTAAGTTTCGGATGTTGGTGCACATTCCGAGATGTAGGTGAACATCGACGGATCTCGCGCTACACTGTCGACCATGGCGTCGATTTCGAAGAAGACCCACTGCTGAGACGGCAGCTTGTAGCAGGCCAGAGCTCCGGTACCCAGACCGACGATGCCAATGCTATCGGACTGACGTCCGAATTCTGACGTGATTACCTGAGCCATTGGACCTTCTGGGTGGTAATAGGACAAAGGGGTTGGTCGCTTGCCGAAGTCCTCTACTCGCTGCCAGCCATGCAACGTCGTTCCATTCTGGTAAATCCGGTATCCTGTGGAGGAATAAACTGTGTGAGTGCCAAAGAAGCTTCGGTCTTGAAAAATAGCGTTATCCTTGGGCGCGATGGCTGGCAGCATGAGAACCATAACAAGTACGGCAATACGTGTCGGACTGTTTCGAAACAGGATCAGTATGGTGACCAAAACTGCGGTTGCGACGACCAAGCGCAAGACCCCTTCTCCAAGTGGTTTGATATCGCCGAACACACCAAAAATGACGAGCAGTGGGTAACTCCCCAACAGGCCTATTGCCAGATTTCGCGGCGTAAATGAGGCCTTTGTCAGCAACAGTAATCCACCCGCAAATATAAGCGTCAGCTGCGCTTCGATTTCGTGAACGAATGCAAAAGGTGCCACGATCGAGTTGAACAGCCCACCAATTGCTCCTCCTACTGAAAGGGCAATGTAGAACACGGTCAATTGCTCTGCCGGTGGTCGCATTTCGTACAGCAACCTGTGCGCATAAAGGGCGATTACGAATAGCACGGGAACGTAGATTAGGATGATAACGGGCGCAGAGTGCTGCTTGATCAGGTTGGACAACAGTACAACACCCACGGCCAACGCCAGGATCATTGGGATACGCAAGCTTTCTGCGCTCAACTTCTTCCATTTGGCGAAAGCAAAAACAAACGACAGAATGTAAGTCGCCAGAGGTACAACCCAGATTAGCGGAATCGATCCCAAATCTGTGCTGACCTTCGTCGTAAAGGAGAGCATCAAAGATGACGGGATGAAGGCGATAACAACCCAGGTTGCAATCTGCCTCAATTTTGGACTGCTGTATGAGATATTTGCGGCGACTGGACCAAGTGATCCGCCTGATCCGCGGATGGCCACAAGGCCGCTTATCAAAAGCAGTCCGCCAAAAACTACGAACCCAAGGAACCACAGATTGCTGGTTTCTCGGGCGCCCCAAAAGGGATCGGCCAACAGCGGGAAAGCCAGCAGTGCCAGCAATGACCCCACATTGCTGGCGCTATAGAGAAAGTAGGGGTCGTCTGCAGAAGGGCCTCCCGAACGCGCATACCATGCTTGTAACAAAGGCGCGTTGGCAGACAGAACTGCAAACGGCAAGCCGACACCCAAGGCAAACAATTCAAGGGTTTGCAGTGCGGTTGAGTTGGACGCATCATAACTCCAGCTTTCGCTGATCGAAAGCGGCAGGAACGTCAGAGCGACCAACCAAAATGCCAAATGTGTAACGAGTTGCCAGCGCAACGGCAGCCATTTTGTCAGAAAATGGGCGTAAATGTAGCCCACGATCAGAACCACTTGGAAAAACAACATTGCAGTTGTCCAAACCGCTGGTGCACCGCCTATTTGTGGCAGAACGAGCTTGGCAAATAGCGGTTGCACGAAAAACAAGAGGCAGGCACTGACGAAAATAGTCGTGCAGAAACTGAACACTACGCCAATTCTGAACCAAGAACTGTTCGACAATTCTGTGCTTGAAATACTCATGTCTGAAATCCCTGCTCGCTCTCGTTGGTACGACAGCTAACCAAGAAATGAGACCAAGTTAGGGCCAATGTGCGCAAAATACCTGTCAGGGTCGAGTATTGTTCCCAATTGCAAAACGGTTCGCTGAGTGATGCCTTTAGGTGATGCCTGGCCGGTGGCAAAGCCCCGCCGATGCCGGAGATGTGATTGTAGGATCGTGTAAAGCTGTGAAAATGAGGGTGAAAATTACAGAAGGAAATCCGATATGCAAAAACTGATACTGGCAACAATTCTGACTTTCGGAGGGGCGCTGTCTGCCATGGCCGACGACATCATTAAGGTAAACACGGATAAGTCAGTGCAAGAGGCGATGGACGCTTTGGAAGCTGCCGTTGGCAATGCGGGCGCGACAGTCTTCGCTCGGGTTGATCACGCAGCGGGTGCGGAAAAAGTCGGGCTGACCATTCCTGCTAACCAGGTTCTGATCTTTGGCAACCCCGCGCTGGGAACGCCCGCAATGCAGATCGATCCGCGTGCGGGGCTGTTCCTGCCGCTAAAGGTACAGGCATACGAAGATGAAATCGGGCAGGTCTGGTTGGCCTATGAAGACCCCAAGGAAACGATGGACGAGCTAGACGAGGTCGAGAAATCGCCTGTCATCGAAAAGATGCGTGGCGCGTTGGCTAAACTGACCTCGGTCGCAGCGCAATAATCCAAATGCTTGCGCCTGCGGGAACGCCGCAGGCGCACAGCCTTACTTGTTCAGAGCTTTCAGAGCTTCTGCCAGATCAAGCGCGCCATCATACAGTGCGCGTCCTGAAATCGCACCGTTCAGTTCGACGCCGCAATCACGCAGTGCGATCAAGTCGTCCAATGAGCTGACACCGCCCGACGCAACGACAGGAATTGAAACCGCACGCGCCAAAGCTGCAGTGGCTTCGATATTCGGACCCTGCATCGCCCCGTCGCGGTTGATATCAGTGTAGATGATGGCCGCAACACCCGCGTCTTCAAAGCTGCGGGCCAGGTCCGTGACCTGAACGTCCGTTTCTTCAGCCCAGCCTTTTGTAGCAACCATGCCATTACGCGCGTCGATGCCGACGGCCACCTTGCCCGGAAACGCCTTGGCCGCTTCACGCACAAGATCAGGATTCTCGACTGCTACGGTGCCCAAGATCACACGCGCAAGGCCTTTGGTGATCCATGTTTCTATCGTGGCCATGTCACGAATGCCGCCGCCGAGCTGTGCGGGCACATTGCACTCCTTCAGGATGGCCTCGACCGGAGCTGCGTTGACCGGCTCGCCCGCGAACGCGCCGTTCAGGTCAACCAAGTGCAGCCACTCGCACCCTGCCTCGACAAAGGCCCGCGCCTGCGCGGCCGGGTCCTCGTTGAAAACGGTGGCCTTGTCCATTTCACCGCGCAGCAGGCGCACGGCCTGGCCGTCTTTGAGGTCGATGGCGGGGTAGAGGATCATGTCAGGCGGCCCTATATCAAAACTGTTCGCGCGGGATATCGCACAAGCAAGGCAGGGGATGCAACGCGACGCAAAGTCAATCTTGCCCGAGGCCGACCACCGGGCCAGAGTGAGGGCAAAACAGGGAGGAGATCATGAAGAAACTCACACTTGCAACGGCGTTTGCAGCCATGGCAGCCAGCGCAGCGGTTGCCGACCCGGTTGATGGCCTGTGGAAGACAGAGCCGGGCGACACCGGCGGCTATCTGCACGTCTCGATAGCGCCCTGCGGCAGCGCCATTTGCGGCACGATCGACTCGGCCTTTGATGGGCAGGGCAATCAGCAGCTGAATTACGAGAATCTTGGCAAACAGATTATCTGGGACATGGTTCCGGATGGCGGCGGCAGCTACGATGACGGCAAGATCTGGGCACCGGACCGCGACAAGACCTACAGCTCGAAAATGTCTCTGGACAATCAGAACACACTGACCGTCAAAGGCTGTGTCGCTGGTGGGATTATTTGCCGCGGGCAGACCTGGACTCGCGTTCAGTAAACCGTCACGGGGTCCAGGTCAGGAAATTTCCGATCATGCGCAGCCCCACATCCTGACTCTTTTCAGGGTGAAACTGCATTCCAACCATCGTGTCGCGGCCAATCACGGCCGTGACCTCCTGTCCATAATCCACATAAGCCAGCCGTTGCGACGGGTCGCTGACCCGGAAATGGTATGAGTGCACGAAATAGGCGTGGTCGCCTGATTGCACGCCGGTAAAGACCGGGTGGTCGCTTTCCAGAACCAGATCGTTCCAGCCCATATGGGGCACTTTCAGCGCGTTGTCTAATGGTTCGATCCGCACCACATCGCCTGCAACCCAGCCCAGACCATCGGTCTCGGTGTACTCATGACCCTTCGTGGCCATCAGCTGCATGCCCACGCAGATGCCCAGAAAGGGGCGGCCCTTTTGCTCGACTGCTTCGACCATCGCGTCGTAAATGCCTTTGTGACCACGCAACTCGGCCGCACAGGCGGGAAAAGCGCCGTCACCGGGCAGCACCAGCCGATCCGCACGCGCAACGACGTCCGCGTCCGAGGTTACAACAACCTTACCCGCATTCACCTCACGCGCCATGCGTTGAAACGCCTTTTCGGCCGAGTGCAGGTTGCCGCTTTCGTAGTCGATAATAGCCGTCAGCATTTATAGTGCGCCCTTCGTGGACGGGATCGCATCGGCCTTGCGCGGGTCGGTTTCGATCGCCAGACGCAAAGCGCGGGCGACCGCCTTGAAAGCGGCCTCGGCAATGTGGTGGCTGTTGAACCCGTGCAATTGGTCGATGTGCAGCGTGATGCCCCCATGAGTGCTGAGCGCCTGAAAGAACTCGCGCACCAGTTCTGTGTCGAAGGTGCCGATCTTGGGGGTCGGCAGGTCAACGTTCCAGATCAGGAACGGACGGCCCGACAAGTCCAGCGCGCAACGCACCTGAGCGTCATCCATGGGCAGGTGGCACTCGCCATAGCGACGGATGCCCTTTTTGTCGCCCAGGGCCTGCGTCAATGCCTGACCCAGCGCGATGCCGGTGTCCTCGACCGTGTGGTGGTCGTCGATGTGGTAATCGCCCTTGGCGCGGATCGTCATGTCGATCAGCGAATGGCGCGCAAGCTGATCCAGCATGTGGTCAAAGAAGCCAACGCCGGTCTGATTGTCATACTGGCCAGAGCCGTCCAGATTGACCTCGACCGAGATCTCGGTCTCGGCGGTTTGACGGCTGATCTTTGCGCTGCGCATGGGCGAATTCCTTTTGCTACAGGCGCGCTTATAGACGGGGATTGTCCGGCATATCCAGACCAACCGTCGCAATAGCTGCAATCTGTTGCAGGGGATTGCGCCCGGTGTCGTGCCATGCCAGCCTGCCGGAAACTCAATCAACAGGTCCAAATCATGTCCACCTGCGTTTTTATCCAGATCCGCTGCAAACCCGGCACCACTTATAAGGTCGCTGAAGATATCGCGCTGCGCGAGATCCACTCGGAACTTTACTCGACCAGCGGTGAATATGACCTGCTGCTCAAGCTCTACATCCCCGAGACCGACGATGTCGGCCATTTCATCAACGAAAATCTGCTGGTGATTCCGAATATAGAGCGGTCCTTGACCACCATGACCTTCAAAGCGTTCTGAGTTAGACAGAGGCATCAGGCGCGGAGCTTTGCGGCGAAGCGCACGCCAGAATCGCGCCGTTGCGCGTTGGTCGATCAGTTGCTCCCGCACGGAGCAACTGGTGCAATCCGAATAGCACCATCAAGGGTGCGCCAAGTGAGACAAGGTAGTTGTCTCCGGCCAATTGCGACTAAACCGCACCGAGGACGCAAATGCCCAGCAGAACGGCAGAATGCTTGCATTTTTCCCTTTGGCTGTCGGTCGGATAGTTCAAAAATCCATTCTTTGTGAACACGGTGAAAACTAGGCCCGTTGTGAACACACTTATTAAGACAAGCGTGGGAATGTTCCCGATCAGTACTGACGCGATACTGCCGTGGCCTGCGTAAACCAGACATTCAATCAGAGGCGTGACCACGACCATGAAGATGTTGATGCCAAGCAGGATTGGCTGAGGTCGCAGAGACTTTGGTGCATAGGCGACGCAGACCATCGCGGCCAGGACCGTTCCAAGCCATCCTGCCAGCCGCAAGTCAGCGGTCGTGCGAAGAAGAATCATGAAGGTCAGGCCGGGGAGATTCTCAAACATCTCAAGCAGCAATCGTTTTTGGTTGGCTCCCGCCATGTCTCAAAAGTCTCTGATCATTAGAAATCAGTCCAAGGGATAGAAAGTCATCCCAACTCAAATGTCGTAATGCCATAGATGCGATCCAAGTCGATGTCCGGCGCGTGGCTGGAATACATACGCCCGGTTTCGAATACTTTGGTCAATCCCAACTGTTGCGCCATAGCCATAGCTTGCGTGTTGGGGTTGGGCATGTCGATAAAGACCTCTGCATCCATCTGGTCGTCGGGAAGGGTCGTCAACAGCGACACCAAAAGGGCCTGCGCGATCTCGGGCGTGTCCGCGAACAATGGTCCGACCTTGTACCCGGCCAAACACCGACGCAGCGTTGCATAGCCTTTGATTTGCTCATCTTGTTTGAAAATCCGAGAGTGGTGATTGGGCGCGTCCAGCCAGGCATGCAGGAACGTATCGCGGGGGGCAGGGAACAGACCACGGTCATAAGCTCTCAGCTCATCCGTCAGGGCGCCGAGGGGCGTGATCTGGCTGTGTGGCGACCGGCCCAACTGGTCCAGGATCCCGCCGACCGTGCCTGAGAAACGGTAGTTGTCATAAGCAAGTTCGAATCCGAACTTGCGATAGTTGTCCTGCTGCTCGACAACGCCGTCCATGCCCATGTTTCGGTCTTCGCAATGCGCCTTGACCGCCTCGGCCACCTGAAGCCCGTAGCCCGATCCGCGGTAGTCGGGATGCACGATATAAAAGCCTAAGAACGCATAGTTATCGTCGTAATTCACGGCCGAGGCCGACGCGATCATCCGGCCATCCAGAAACCCGCCCTTAAAGCCCTCGGGGTCAGAGCTGCGGAAACAAACAGCGTCATGCAGGCCGGGGTTCCAGCCTTCCTGACCTGCCCAGTCGACGGCCGTCTGGACCTCATCCGCTGTTAAAGAGCGAATTACGTATTCCGGCATGGGCGCGTCTCCTAGTGATTGCGTGCAACCCGAGGATGCCGCAACAACACCGAAAGAACCAGTAGGTTTGGAGAGCTTGGTATCTGGAGCGGGCGAGGCGATTCGAACGCCCGACCCTAACCTTGGCAAGGTTATGCTCTACCCCTGAGCTACGCCCGCATCAGATACATATGTTTCGGTCTTGCGACCTCTCAATGGAGCGGGCGAGGCGATTCGAACGCCCGACCCTAACCTTGGCAAGGTTATGCTCTACCCCTGAGCTACGCCCGCGCCGTTGAGTGAGGAGGGATGTATAAATTCCCACGCAGGGCTGCAAGCGGAAAAAACAAAAAAGAGGAAAATTATTTGCGACGGAAACGTGCCCCTTAACCGTTCAGGAACCAGAGCAACCAAGAATAAGAACGGTGGAGGTGAATAAATGACATGTTTTACGGACTTGAAGCTGGTGGCACTGGCCGTGATGATTTTGCTGGCAACCGCGTTACCCGGAAAAGACAAAGACAGGGTGGGGGAGGCTGAATCGTTTTTCACGGATGCCCCCCGAATCGAAACGCGGGTTCTGGTGGGTTGAGCCCCGCCAACCGGTTCACAGCGCCAGCAAAAGGCTTGCGATCGCGGCAATGATGAGGACGGCAAAAGTCAGGGACATGCCGATCTGGCGTAGGATGACGATCTGCGGTTTGCGGCCAAATCCGTAGGCGTGCAGCACGCGCCCGGCCAGAATACCCAGCCCCAGCAGATTGACCAGCCAGGCCGCCGCGCCCTGAAGTTCGACCATCGCGATCAGTAACAGTGCGAACGGCGCGTATTCGGCAAAGTTGGAATGCGTCCGCATCACCTTGAGCATGTCGGTATTGCCGCCATCGCCGTAAGAAATCTTGTCGCTGCGGCGCTGCATGATGACCCGCACACTCAGCGCGACGTATAGAAGTGCCAGCAATGCGGCATAGACTGGGGTGATGGACAGCATGGTCTGCTCCTCTCAGGTCCAAAAAAACAGGCCGCCCGGTTGCCCGAGCGGCCCTTGTAACCCTAGAAGGTTAGGTCGTTTATTCCAGTTCGACCAGTAGGTCCTTTGCGTCAATCTGGCCGCCGGGCTGGACGTGGATGGCTTTGACCGTCGCGTCACGCTCGGCGTGGATGCCGGTTTCCATCTTCATCGCTTCGATGGTCAGCAGCAGATCACCTTCCTTGACCTCCTGTCCGGCCGACACCGCAACCGTGGCCACTACACCCGGCATGGGTGCGCCGATGTGGTTGGCGTTGCCTGCCTCGGCCTTTGGGCGGGCCTGTGTGGTCGAGGTCACCAGACGGTTCGGAACGCGGATGACGCGGGGCTGGCCGTTGAGTTCGAAGAACACGCGAACTTCGCCGTTCTCGTCGGTCTCACCGATGGCCTGACAGCGGATTTCCAGCGTCTTGCCCGGATCGATCTCGGCGGTGATCTCTTCGCCGGGTTCCATGCCATAGAAGAAAGTCCGCGTGGGCAGGGTGCGCACCGGGCCATAAGTCCGGTGACGGCCCATGTAATCCAGGAAAACCTTCGGATACATGAGGTAGCCGTTCAGATCCTCATCATCGATCTCTTTGCCTTCAAGCTGTTTGGACAGGTCGGCGCGCGTTGCTTCAAGATCAACCGGTGGCACGTCCTTGCCCGGACGATCGGTGTTGGGGGTCTCGTCCTTCAGCACCTTTTTGATGATCGTGTCGGGGAACCCGCCCGGAGGCTGACCCAGATTACCGCGCATCATATCCACGACCGAGTCGGGGAAGGCCACATCCGTAGTCGGATCTTCGACCTGCTCGCGGGTCATGTTCTGGCTGACCATCATCAGCGCCATGTCACCGACAACCTTGGACGACGGTGTCACCTTCACGATGTCACCGAACATCTGGTTCACGTCGGCATACATCTGCGCCACTTCGTGCCAGCGTTCTTCCAGCCCCAGCGAGCGTGCCTGCGCCTTGAGGTTGGTGAACTGACCGCCGGGCATCTCGTGCAGATAGACCTCGGACGCCGGGGCCTGAAGGCTGGATTCGAAGGCCGCGTACTGGCCGCGCACCGCCTCGAAGTAATCGCTGATCTCGCGGATCGCCTTGATGTCCAGACCGGTGTCACGTTCGGTATGGCGCAGCGCTTCGACCACAGTGCCCAGCGTTGCTTGTGAGGTGTTGCCCGAGAAGCTGTCCATCGCGCAATCCACCGCGTCCACGCCCGCCTCGGACGCGGCCAGAATGGTGGCGCTGGCGATACCGGCTGTGTCGTGGGTGTGGAAGTGGATCGGCAGGCCGACCTCTTCTTTCAGCGCGCGGATCAGAATCTTGGCCGATGCCGGTTTCAGCAGGCCTGCCATATCCTTCAGGCCCAGAACATGCGCACCTGCATCACGCAGTTCCTTGGCCATGCCGACATAGTATTTCAGGTCGTACTTGGCGCGATCCGGGTCCAGAATGTCACCGGTATAACAGACGGTGCCCTCACAGATTTTGCCATTCTCGACGACCGCATCCATCGCCACGCGCATGTTCTCGACCCAGTTCAGCGAGTCGAATACGCGGAATACGTCGATGTTTTTCGACGCCTGACGAACAAACTCTTGCACCACGTTGTCGGGATAGTTGGTATAGCCAACCCCGTTTGCACCGCGCAGCAGCATCTGGGTCATCAGGTTCGGCATCGCTTCGCGCAGGTCGCGCAGACGCTGCCACGGGCATTCCTGCAAAAAGCGGTAAGCCACGTCGAAGGTCGCGCCACCCCAGCATTCGACCGAGAACAACTGCGGCAGGTTGGCCGCATAGGTCGGCGCCACCTTGATCATGTCGATAGACCGCATCCGGGTCGCCAGCAGCGACTGGTGGCCATCCCGCATGGTGGTGTCGGTGATCAGCAACTGACGCTGCGCCTTCATCCAGTCGGCGACGGCTTGCGGGCCTTTTTGCTCCAGCAGGTTGCGGGTACCCATCCGCGGCTCGGCCTTTGGTGTGGGTGCCTTGGCCTCTTTCAGATCGGCGCGCGGTTCCGGGCGGTCCTTGGTCTCGGGGTGCCCGTTCACCGTGATGTCGGCGATATAGGTCAGGACCTTGGTGCCCCGGTCGCGGCGGCGTTTGAAGGCGAACAGGTCCGGCGTCGTGTCGATGAATTTGGTTGTGTATTCGTTCGATAGGAAGGTCGGGTGCTTCAGCAGGTTGATAACAAAGTCGATATTGGTGCTGACGCCGCGAATGCGGAACTCGCGCAGGGCGCGGTCCATCCGCGCGATGGCGGCCTGAGGAGTCGGAGCCTTGGCGGTCACCTTGGTCAGCAGCGAGTCATAATAACGCGTGATCACCCCGCCCGCATAGGCTGTGCCGCCGTCCAGACGAATGCCCATTCCGGTGGCCGAACGATAGGCGGTGATACGGCCGTAGTCAGGGATAAAGTTGTTCTGCGGGTCCTCGGTGGTGATCCGGGTCTGCAACGCGTGGCCGGTCAGATGCACATCCGCTTGGCTGGCGGCACCGGTGGCTTCGGCAAGGGTCTTGCCCTCGGCAATCAGAATTTGCGCCTGAACGATGTCGATGCCGGTGACTTCTTCGGTGACAGTGTGTTCCACCTGCACGCGCGGGTTCACTTCGATGAAGTAGAACTTGCCCGTCTCCATATCCATCAGAAATTCGACGGTGCCTGCACATTCATAGTTCACATGGGCGCAAATCTTGCGGCCCAGCTCACAAATCTCGGCACGCTGTTCTTCGGACAGATACGGGGCAGGGGCGCGTTCCACGACCTTCTGGTTCCGGCGCTGGACCGAGCAGTCGCGTTCGTAGAGGTGATAAATCTCACCGTGCTTGTCGCCGAGGATTTGAACCTCAACGTGGCGAGCACGGATGATCATCTTTTCCAGATAGCCCTCGCCGTTGCCGAAAGCGGCTTCAGCCTCGCGGCGGCCTTCCAGAACTTTTTCTTCCAACTCGTCTTCCGAGTGGATCGGGCGCATACCGCGTCCGCCGCCGCCCCATGAGGCCTTGAGCATCAGAGGATAGCCGATCTCTTTGGCCTCAGCCCGGATCGCGTCCATGTCGTCGCCCAGCACCTCGGTTGCGGGGATCACCGGCACTCCGGCCGCGATGGCCACGCGCCGCGCGCTGGCCTTATCGCCAAGTGCGCGCATGGTTTCAGCCTTGGGGCCAATGAAGGTGATGCCGTTCTGAACGCAGGCGTCCACAAAGTCCGGATTTTCCGACAGCAGGCCATATCCAGGGTGGATGGCATCCGCGCCACATTCCTTGGCAACGCGAATGATCTCGTCAATCGACAGATACGCCGCAACCGGCCCCATCCCCTCGCCAATGCGATAGGCTTCATCCGCCTTGAACCGGTGCAGACCGAGTTTGTCTTCCTCGGCAAAGACGGCAACTGTGTGTTTGCCCATCTCGTTGGCCGCGCGCATCACGCGAATGGCGATCTCGCCGCGATTGGCTATCAGGATCTTTTTGAAGTCGGTCATGTTGGGTCCCGGTCCTACTTGTTTGGCCGTGTTGATAGGCGGACAATACGCGCACGTATATCAGTCGTTCTGGGTAGAACCGGCATGTTAACGCTCGCAAACGCCTTCTGGTAACGCTATTTGTCTTTTAACGCTGCACTGCGGCATCAACAAGCGGTGTGATGGGGGGCAAGTGATTCAACGTCTCAGCCCCCAATTGGCCCATATTCGCCAGCAAATCCTGCTGCAAAATATCGATCACATGGGCAGGACCCTGAGGGCCCAGTGCGCCCAATCCGTACATAAAACCCCGCCCCAGCATCACAAAATCGGCCCCAAGAGCCCTGGCGCGCAGGATATCCAGGCCTCCCTCGATCCCGCTATCGAAAATCAGAGGCAGGTCGGTGGCCGCGCGAATGGCCGGCAGGGCTTCGATGCTGGCAGGAGCGCCGTCGAACTGACGCCCGCCGTGATTCGAAACCCAGATGGCATCGACCCCGGCTTTTTGCAGTGGCGTGGCATCTTCGGGGCACAATACGCCTTTGACCACCAGCGGGCCGTCCCATGCGTCGCGCAACCAGTGCACATAGTCCATGTCAGGCGATGTACGCAGCAGGTAACCGACATGCGCTGTCGGGGGCAAATTGCTGGAGTTGTCCGTGTACTTGTCCAGCGTCCTCATCCGCGGCGGGCCGCTGCGTGCCATTCCTATCGCCCACGCAGGCCGTCGCGCGATCTGAGCCAACAGCCGCGGGGTCAGTTTCGGCGGATTGGTCAGGCCCGAGCGCGTTTGGCGTTCGCGCCGAGACGCAACCGGGACGTCCGCTGTCATGACAAGTGTCGTAAAACCTGCGTCCCGGACCCGATTCAAAAGGTCTTTGCGAATGTCCGGGTCTTTGGGGGGATACAGCTGAAACCAGGCGTTTTCGCCAAGATGAGGCGCAACGTCCTCGGGGCTTTGGCTGGCGACGTTTGACAGCGCAAAGGGCAACCCGGCTTTGGCCGCCGCGCGGGCCAGATGCCCTTCTGCGTCGGGCCAGATCAAGCCAGCCATGCCGATCGGAGCAATACCGAAAGGCAGCGGGTAAGTCTGGCCCAGAAACTCGGTTGAGGTGTTAAACTCCATCGGTCCGTGCAGGATCGAGGGCATGAAGCCGACGCGATCCAAACCTTTGCGATTACGATGCAGCGTTGCCTCAACCCCGGTTCCGCTGTCCAGGTATTCCCAGACAAAATGGGGTATCCGGCGCTTGGCGCGGCGTTTCAGGTCGGCAATGCCGGGATAGCGGCTGTGAAGATCCATAAGGATTGATCAGACCTGAAGCGCGATTCGGCAAGGATTTTAAGTCGTTGACGGCCCACCGACCGATTTGACCGGCAGTTTCAGCTCAGTCACCGGAGCCGTGTCGCTGCCAGCAACCCGAACTTGGTTGCGCCCTTTGTCCTTGGCTGCGTACAGCGCATCATCCGCCGCGCGCATCAGGTCTTGCGGCATGGTTCCATGCGCCGGGTAGTGGGATACTCCCACCGAGATCGTGATGCGGGGAAGGGATTTTTCGCCATAGCGAACCGACACGGCCTCAACCGCCTGCCGCAGGCTTTCAGCCCGGGTAATTGCGTCCTCCGAGGTGTTGTCCGGCAGGATCAGCATGAATTCTTCGCCGCCGATGCGGCAGGCAACCTCGTCCCGGTCGCAGCCCTGTTCCAGAGCGGCGCCGACTGCGCGCAGCACCATGTCGCCGGCGTCATGACCGTGCGTGTCATTGAACTTTTTGAAATGATCCACGTCTACGGCAATCAGGCTCAGTGGCGCACCGGTCTGCTGGCTGCGGCCGATGGATTTCCGCAGCGTTTCTATCATATGGCGGCGATTGAACAGCCCGGTCAGGGGATCTCGGACGGATTGGTCGTGCAATTGATCGCGCATCCGCACATTTGCAATCGCCATGCTGATCTGTTCGGCGCAGAGTTGGGCCAGTTTTTTGCTTGCGTGAAACGCTTCGTCTGTCCCTTCAATCGCCCGCAAATGCAGCAGGCCAACCGTTTCGCCATGCGCGAGAATGGGAAAGCAGAAATAAGGCCGACCGTCATGCGGCTCTGCGTGTTCACAGACAAAGTCGATCTCGGATGCGCCGAATTCATAGGTCCGACCGCGCCGCAGGCCCCAGCACCCCTCGGGGTGGATGTGTGCCTTGTGGGACCCGCCGTTCCAACTGGCACACCCATCCAGCACATCGCGCGAGTTCGAGTATACATATACGCTGCCCTCAGCTTCGGGCAGGATATGCGTCATAAAGCGCGAGACCATGTCGAACAGCTCATCCAATGAGCGGCTGGACTGCAGCCATTCGTTCAACTCACCGAGCAGTCGCACTTCACGAGCCAGACGCAGCTGTTCATCCATCAACTCGCGCTCTTTCGCGGACTGCTTGTGCAACGCACGCACCTGAAAGCGGTTGGTCCGGTATGCCGCAAACGATACAGCGCCCAGTGCGAGCAGGGCGATGCCGCTCAGAATTGCCAGTGAAATTCTAAGCCGCGAAACAAACGTGGTGCGCAGGTCGGAGAAATCCGTGAAGAATTCGATGGCACCTATAAAACGCCCGTTCTTGGTGACCGGCATGAAAATCTCGGCCACGTGATGCTGCATCGCATTCTGTATGTTGCCGGTATGCAGATCCAGGCCATCGATCTCTGACAGGGGAACAACTTCCTGAATGTAGTGGACCATTCCTCTGGCGACGTCGCTGCGAAAGAAGTCACGGGATTCGACGCTGCCGATTTCTTCCGGGCGAGTCGACCAGGTGACACGTCCATTGGTGTCGAACAGTTTAAAGCGATAGACGTCCGATGCTTCGGGCATCGAGTTCAGAAACTCAGCATCATGTGCGTCGATCAAACCGGTTTCCAGTGCGTGTGCGGGGTCATCCAGATGCAAAACGACCCTTCGCTTCCACAACTCGGCCTGTTTCAGAATGTCGATCTTTAACATTCTGTCGACCAGCGGCGCAGGCAATTTGTATATCCCCCAGCCGCATCCGATGGCCAGAGTAATCAGCAACATGCTGATTCCGATCCATTTCAGCCGATGATGTACGGCCCCCGGCCTTGCTTTCTTCATATCTTCACGCTCCCACAGCAGTGAAGCGATCATTGACGTCAGAGTTTTACAGCTGGTTAATGTGGTTGCGTCAACGCGGGGCGCAATAATTAGAATTGGCTGCAATCACTCATGTAAATCTATGTGAACAAGGCGTGAACAAACTCTTTCCCTCAGCGCTTATCCGGCGTAGTTTGGGCGGATGAGCAGTTTCGACGAAATGGACGCCTTCGAGGGCGCATCCCTGTCCGCGCGCGCCATGGCTGCGCGTTCTACGCCCTATCTGGACGAACTGAACCCGGCGCAGCGCGACGCGGTTGAGCGGCTGGATGGCCCTGTCCTGATGTTGGCGGGGGCAGGAACCGGCAAGACCAAGGCCCTGACGGCGCGCATCGCGCATTTGTTAAGCACCGGACGCGCCCGCCCAAATGAGATTCTGTCGGTAACCTTTACCAATAAAGCCGCGCGCGAGATGAAAGAGCGCGTGGGTCGATTGTTGAGTCAACCGGCTGAAGGTATGCCTTGGTTGGGTACCTTCCACTCGATCTGCGTAAAGCTGCTGCGACGGCACGCAGAGCTGGCCGGTATTAAATCGAATTTCACCATTCTGGATACGGATGATCAGCTGCGTTTGCTCAAGCAGTTGATCCAGGCCGCCAATATCGACGACAAGCGGTGGCCCGCGCGGATGCTGGCGGGGATCATCGATGATTGGAAAAACCGCGCGCTGACGCCCGATAAGGTGCCTGCGGCGGATGCCGGGGCCTACAACAACAAGGGTATTGAGCTTTATGCCCAGTACCAGACCCGCCTGCGCGAACTGAACGCGGTGGATTTCGGTGACCTGCTGCTGCACATGGTCACGATTTTCCAGACCCATCAGGACGTTCTGGAGCAATACCAACGCTGGCTCCGCTATATTCTGGTGGACGAATATCAGGATACCAACGTCGCCCAATACCTGTGGCTGCGACTGCTGGCCGGGGCGCACAAGAACATCTGTTGTGTGGGGGATGACGACCAGTCGATCTATGGCTGGCGCGGGGCCGAAGTGGGCAATATCCTTCGGTTCGAAAAGGACTTTCCCGGAGCGTATGTGGTGCGGCTGGAGCAGAATTACCGCTCGACTCCACATATTCTGGCTGCTGCGTCGAATGTGATCCGCGGCAATGAAAGCCGCTTGGGCAAAGAGCTGTGGACCGACGCGGAAGAGGGCGAAAAGGTCCGTCTGATCGGCCATTGGGATGGCGAGGAAGAAGCCCGCTGGATCGGCGAGGAAATCGATGCGATGCAGGGCGGCACGCGCGGTGTGCGGCCCATCGGGCTGGACGAGATCGCGATTCTGGTGCGGGCTTCGCACCAGATGCGCGCGTTCGAGGATCGGTTCCTGACCATTGGCCTGCCTTACAAGGTGATCGGTGGCCCCCGATTCTATGAGCGGATGGAGATCCGCGATGCCATGGCCTATTTCCGGCTGGTGGTCAGCCCCGGTGACGATCTGGCATTCGAGCGGATTGTGAACACCCCGAAACGCGGCCTCGGCGACAAGGCGCAACAGACGATTCAGATGACCGCGCGGGAAAACGGCGTGTCTCTGGTCGATGGCGCGCGGATTGCGGTCGATAGCGGACTGATCAAAGGCAAGGGCGGCAAGGCACTGCGCGAGCTGATCGATGGGTTGGCGCGGTGGAATGCGATGACTCGTGGGCCACGGATCGAATTTGACGACGATACAGTGATCGATGATGGCTCTGCGCCGTTGCGGTTTGGTGAACCCGAAGTCTCACATATTGAGTTGGCCCAGATCATTCTGGACGAATCCGGCTATACCGCGCACTGGCAGAACGAAAAGACGCCCGAAGCGCCCGGCAGGCTGGAGAACCTCAAGGAACTGGTTAACCAGCTGGATAATTTCGAGAACCTGCAAGGATTTCTGGAGCATGTCAGCCTGGTGATGGACAACGAGCAAGAGAGCGACGGGGCCAAGGTCTCGATCATGACATTGCATGCGGCCAAAGGGTTGGAGTTCCCAGCCGTGTTCCTGCCGGGATGGGAGGATGGGCTTTTCCCATCGCAAAGGTCGATGGACGAATCGGGACTCAAAGGCCTCGAGGAAGAACGACGGCTGGCCTATGTGGGCATCACCCGCGCGGAAGAGGTCTGTACGATCTCATTTGCCGCCAATCGGCGCGTATTTGGGCAATGGCAGAACGCCATGCCGTCCCGATTTATTGACGAACTGCCAGAAGATCACGTTGAGGTACTGACCCCTCCGGGCCTGTATGGCGGGGGTCAGCCCGCGGCCAGCATCGAAACCCGCGCGGCCGAGGCCAATGTTTATAACTCCCCAGGTTGGAAGCGGATGCAGGCGCGGCAGGGGCAATATGGTATGTCTCAACCGCGCGAAAGCCGGAATACGGTAATCGACGCGACGGCGGTGGCCAGTTTCACACTGGGCGAGCGCGTGTTTCACCAGAAATTCGGCTACGGCGCGGTGATCGGCATAGAAGGAGACAAGGTCGAGGTGGATTTCGACAAGGCGGGGACGAAAAAAGTCGTCTCCAGATTCTTGTCATCTAAAGATGATGTGCCGTTCTGACGATCAAAGGCCTTCGACTAGAACCAAATTGGCCGTTGCCGTTTTCTGCCGGATCTTAGCAAGTTCGATGTAGTCCGGGTCGTCTTTCCACGCAGTTGCGGCGGCGACGTCGGGGAATTCCATCAAGACGATTCCATCCTCAGCCCAAGTCCCTTCGATCACTTCGACGGGCTTTGATGAAACGGTCAACAAACGTCCGCCATGCCGATCAAAGATCGGGAAAAACCCCTCGAGATACTTCTGATATCCGTCCGGATCATGAATGGAAATCTGAGCGATAAAATACGCGGCCATGGGGTGCTCCTGATTGTCGGTTCACCCGCCCAGCTTACACGCCCTGTGCAAAAAAACGAAAAACGGCGGTTCCCAGGGAGGAGGAGAGGGAACCGCCGTTCTTTTCAACACCAAGGCAGGGAGGAGGAGAGCCCTGATGTATCCGAACCCGGGTTTGATCCCGGTATGAGGAAGACGCGGCGACGTCAGGGAGGAGGAGAGACGTCGCCGCGCGCTTTCAACACCGGGAAAGGGAGGAGGAGTACCCGGTGTGTCACGTTCCGGCGTTCAGGGCCGGTATAAGGTGCGACGACATCAGGGAGGAGGAGAGATGTCGCCGCTGAAATACAGGTCCTAAAGGGAGGAGGAAGGACCTGATCTCGTTGTTTCTGTGCGCTTAACGCGCGACGTGGTCTTCAGCCGCTTGCTGGGCCAGGCGACGGATCATCGAGCGGTGAAGCCCCAGATCAGCCAGTTCCCGGTTCGACAGCTCAGACAGTTCGTTAACTGTCTGGCGGTAAATACGATAACGCGCGAACCGAGTCTTTGCCGCCTCAATCAACGAAGCCAGGCCGGTTACCGGTGCACCTTTGAGTGCGGTGTTATGTGTTGCTACAGCCATTTGCTTTACTCGATAGTTTGTTCGTGCCGGTGTGTTCCGGCGTTTGCTTGAGACTGAAAATAGGCAAATGCTGCAATTGCACAATACTTCGCGTGATCAATGCCGCTATGCAGCAAATGCATAGATATCAACTGGTTGCTGACCAGGTTTTGGAAACCCCTGTAAAACAAGGCTTTCAGCAATCGCTTCCCTTGCGGCAAGTTTCACCCTGATATTTCAGGTTTTGAGGGTTGCGCGATTTTTGAGCGGAGTTCGCCAAAGTTTGTGCGCTATATGTATCAATTCCGCAGAGTACGTTTCGGCCAGCATGCGGTTTCGACGTTATGGGAATTCATGGGCGCAGATTGGGAGCGGGTGGAGTTGCACCCTTTTTGTTTTGGTTGATGATGGGTGATTCGTCGGAAATTCGCGCTGATTAACCTTCGTTTGACGAAATTTTCCGCCCGGCCGAATTTTTTCTGGGAATTTGTGGGACAGTTTGGGTGTTGCCACTATTTTGGCATATTTAGTGTTATTACACCTTCATCCGTCCATGGATAGTGCCGGTAAAGTGGTTTTCTTTTGATTTTAGCTCGGTTAGATTGCGATTCCTTCACGTGTGTCGTAAAAATTCCTATTGATTTCCATAAATTCCCATGGCATCCCTTATTCATCCGATGAGGACGAGGCACATGGGGCGCCAAACGACCCCGAAACAACAAAAACAGGTTTCATACAGGCATCTCGCTTTCATCAATCAAGAGATCCGGCGCGCGGGCGAGCAGACATCCCCCCAGGTGGCGCGCGCAGCTGGACATCCCGCACAGCGGGTCAATGCGGCGGGTTGATCAGTGGCAGCAGATCAACCCGCCGTTTTTCATCCCGGGGGGCGAGATAATTGGGTGGGGCGCAAGCGAAAGGGACAGTCGTCTTGGCGCGCAGGTTTAGAGGCGAAAGCCATCACAAGGTGGATACGAAGGGCAGGGTTTCGATCCCGGCCTCGTTTCGCCGTGTGCTGGAGGCCTCGGACCCGAACTGGCAATCTGGTGACAGTCCCGAGCTTGTGATAGTGTACGGCGATCATCGTCGCAAATTTCTTGAATGTTATACCATGCAGGCGATTGAAGAGGTGGACTCCAAGATCGATGCGCTGCCCCGCGGGTCAATGCAGCGGAAGATGCTGCAGCGCATGTTCCATGGTCAGTCTTTCCCGACCACGGTAGACGAAACAGGTCGTCTCGTGTTGCCCGCCAAGCTGCGCAGCAAGATCGGCCTCGAGAACGAGGCGTTTTTTATCGCGGCTGGTGACACGTTCCAGATCTGGAAGCCGGAAACCTACGAATCCGAAGAACTGGCCGCTGCTGAGGAGTGGCTGGACGAACAGCCCGAGGACTTTGATCCTCTGGAGTTCCTTGATGGCACCGGGGATGCGTAACGGCATGGCCGGCGCTGAAACCCCTTCCGACAAACCCCATGTTCCTGTTCTGCTGCGGCCTTTGTTGGCCGCGGTTGCACCGGTTTCGGGGAGCTGGCTGGACGGCACGTTCGGTGCAGGTGGCTATACGCGCGGACTGCTGGAGGCAGGGGCCGACAAAGTCATTGGTGTGGACCGCGATCCGCTGGCTTTTGAAATGGCGGCCGAATGGGCCGGAGGCTACGGCGACCGTTTGGTGATGCAACCGGGTGTGTTCTCGCGCATGGATGAATATGCGCAGGACCTGGATGGCGTTGTTCTGGATCTTGGCGTGTCGTCGATGCAGCTGGATCAGGCTGAACGCGGGTTTTCCTTTATGAAAGACGGCCCACTGGACATGCGCATGAGCCAGGAAGGTGAAAGCGCAGCCGATCTGGTCAACTCGGCGACCGAGGCCCAACTGGCCGACATCCTGTTTCACTTTGGCGAAGAGCGGGCCAGTCGCCGCATTGCTAAGGCCATTGTCAAAGCCCGCACCGAGGCGCCGATCACCACGACGCTACGGCTGGCCGAGATCATCGAATCCTGCCTGCCTCGACCCAAGCCGGGGCAATCGCACCCCGCAACGCGCAGCTTTCAGGGCCTACGGATTGCGGTGAACGCCGAATATGAAGAGCTGTATCAGGGCCTTATGGCGGCTGAACGCGCTCTGAAGCCAGGCGGGCAGCTGGCCGTGGTGACGTTTCATTCCATTGAGGACCGGATGGTGAAACGGTTCTTTCAGTCACGTGCTGGCAAGACGGGCCGGGCCAACCGTTATGCGCCCGAGCTGGAACAGGAACAGCCGCAGTTCACGCTCAAGACCCGCAAGGCGGTGGGTCCTGATGAACAGGAATTGCAAGAGAATCCGCGCGCGCGCTCGGCCAAGCTGCGTGTCGCAATTCGGACCGAGGCACCGGCGGGGGAAATTGATGCCCGCGCACTTGGGATGCCTCAATTAGGGGGAAGGGCAAAATGAAGAGTGTTTTGTATGTGTTGACTGCTCTGTCCGTGTTCGGACTTGCGCTGTGGGCCTATCAGGAAAACTACCGCACTCAGCAAGTGGTGAAGGAAACGCAGAAGCTGCAGCGAGAAATTGGCATGGCGCAGGTACGGCTAGCGGTGTTGAACGCTGAATGGGCGTATCTGAACCGTCCTGATCGGCTGCGTGAACTGGCGGACCTGAATTTCGAGCGGATGGGTCTGTTGCCCCTGCGGGCCGAGCAGTTCGGCCGCGCCGACCAGATCGCCTATGCCGAGGACCCGGATCTGCCGATCGTCGACCCGATTGAGTTGCAGGCCATTACCGATATTCAGGCGCTGGGCGAGGTGCAGATCCCATGACCCGGACGCCGCTTCGCCCGCTGGCCCGAATCCTTGATGCCCGCGCCCGCGGTGAGAACCCCAAGACGATTGAGCGTGAGAATATCCGCAAACGCCACGAAGACATGAAGGACCGGGCTCGTGCTCGCGCCGAAGGTCGTTTGCTGGTGCTCGGTCTGTTCTTTTTCTGCGCTTTCTCAGTGGTCGGCGTTCGCATGGGCATGCTGGCCACGTCCGAAGCGCAGGAGCCTCTGGCCTCGGCCCCCGGTGCCGCGATTGCCATGCAGCGCGCCAACATCGTCGACCGCGAGGGGCGCATTCTGGCGACCAATCTGGACACCTACTCCGTTTATGCTCAACCGCCGCTAATGATTGACCCGGTCGCCGCAGCCGACCAGCTTGTGGCGATCTTCCCCGATTTGGAAAAAGAGCGTCTGGTCAAGGACTTCACCGGAAATCGCAAGTTTCTTTGGATCAAAAAGCGCATCTCGCCTGAGCAAAAGCAAGCCGTGCATGATATCGGCGATCCCGGCATTCTGTTCGGTCCGCGTGAGATGCGGCTGTATCCGAATGGCCGTCTGGCTGCGCATATTCTGGGTGGCTCGAGTTTCGGGCGCGAAGGCGTCAGCGCCGCCGAGGTTATCGGCGTGGCAGGCGTTGAAAAGCAGTTCGACGACTATCTGCGTGACCCCGCCAATGGCAATAAACCCCTGCAACTGTCGTTGGACCTGACCATTCAGGCCGCGGTCGAGCAGGTGCTGTACGGTGGCATGAAGATCATGAACGCCAAGGGCGCTTCGGCTGTCCTTATGAACGCGCATACAGGTGAGGTCATTTCAGCGGCGTCACTGCCGTCCTTCGATCCAAATGACCGCCCACGCCCGCCGACCTCGGGCTTTGACCCTTCAGACAGCCCGTTGTTCAACCGCTATGTGCAGGGTGTCTACGAGCTTGGCTCCGTGTTCAAGATTTTCACGGCCGCACAAGCGGTTCAGTTGGGGCTGGTGAACTCGAACACCATCATCGACACGTCCGGGCCGATGAAGATCGGCCGTTTCCCGATCGGTGAGTTCAACGGCAAGAATTATGGCAAGATCAGCGTCTCAGACGTGATCGTTCACAGTTCGAACCGAGGCACTGGCCGTCTGGCATTGCAGATTGGCGCGCAGCGGCAGCAGGATTTCCTGCAATCTCTGGGCATGTTCGATCCGACACCGTTCGAGATCGTTGAAGCTAAGGGCGGCGAGCCATTGAAGCCCAAGAATTGGGGCGAGCTGAGTACCGTTACGATTTCTTATGGTCACGGCCTTTCGACCAGCCCGATGCATCTAGCCGCCGGATACGCGGCGATTGCCAATGGCGGGCATTACGTCAGCCCCACGATCCTGCGCAAGAACGGCGCGCAGTACGGGCCCCGCGTAATGTCGGAAAATGCCGCAACGCAAGCGCAGAACATGCTGCGCCGTGTGGTGACCGATGGTACCGCCAGCTTTGGCGACGTGAAGGGCTATGAGGTGGCCGGCAAGACCGGAACCGCAGACAAGCCCAAGCCGCGCGGTGGCTACTATGATGACAAGGTCATTGCGACGTTCGCTACGCTGTTTCCCGCCTATGATCCCAAATACGTCCTGATCGTGACTTTGGACGAGCCATCCATTGTTGCGTATGGCGAAAAGCGGCGTACGGCAGGCTGGACGGCGGTTCCTGTCGCGGCGGAATTGATCGGTCGCATCGCTCCCTTGCTGGGCTTGCGTCCCCGGCTTGAGCCTGATGCGCGCGCTGCTATAACGCTGACCTCAAATTAGGCTGTCCGGCAAGAGGTGGGTCATGGGCACAAGGACAAAGAAACTCAGCCAACTGGCCCTGACCGCGCGAGGGGGTGTTAATCCAGACATCACCGGTCTGGCGGTCGACAGCCGAGAGGTCAAAGACGGTTACCTGTTCGCGGCACTTCCCGGTACGCGCGTTCATGGTGGTGAATTCATTCAATTTGCTCTGCGCATGGGTGCTGCTGCGGTCCTGACGGATGCCGAAGGGGCCGAGATTGCCTCCGAGGAACTCGCGGGGTCAGATGCAGCGCTAATCGTGGTCGAAGACCCACGTCAGGCGTTGGCCGGATGCGCCGCGTTGTGGTTCGGCGCGCAGCCTCAGACTATCGTGGCCGTTACGGGAACCAATGGCAAAACATCCGTCGCAACTTTTGTGCGCCAGATCTGGACCGAACTAGGGCACGCCGCTGTCAATCTTGGCACAACCGGTGTCGAGGGTGCTTGGACGGCGCCGCTGGCTCATACGACGCCCGAGCCGATTACCCTGCATCGCTGCCTGTCCGAGGCCGCCGAAAACGGCGTGACCCGTGCGGCGATGGAGGCGTCATCGCACGGTCTCGAACAACGCCGACTGGATGGTGTGCATCTTGTGGCTGCCGGCTTTTCGAACTTCACACAGGACCATCTGGATTACCACGAGACGTTCGAGGCGTATTTTGACGCCAAGGCGGGTCTGTTTGATCGGGTTTTGCCGCAGGACGGTACGGCCGTGGTCAATATGAGCGATCCCAAGGGCGCTCAGGTTTGTCAGATTGCAAATGCACGCGGTCAGGACGTGCTGACTGTTGGAGTGGGCGACGCCGATCTTTGTCTCATCAACCAACGCTTTGATGCAACGGGTCAGGACCTGCGGTTTTCCTGGCAGGGCAAGGTTTTTCAAACCCGTCTGAACCTGATTGGTGGGTTTCAGGCCGAGAACATCCTGCTGGCTTGCGGTTTGGTAATTGCAGCGGGTGAGGAGCCGGAACGTGTGTTCGAAACCTTGCCGCACCTGACAACTGTCCGTGGTCGTATGCAATTGGCCGCAACTCGCGATAATGGCGCGGCAGTATTTGTGGACTACGCCCACACGCCCGACGCGGTGGCTACGGCGCTCAAGGCGCTGCGACCGCACGTGATGGGTCGCCTTATTGCCATCGTTGGTGCGGGTGGAGATCGCGATGCGACAAAGCGCCCTCTGATGGGCAAAGCTGCCGCTGACAATGCTGATGTGGTCTTTGTCACCGACGACAACCCTCGCAGTGAGGACCCGGCGACGATCCGGGCCGCCGTGATGGAGGGTGCGCCAGCCGCGACGGAAGTCGGCGACCGTGCCGAAGCGATCCTGCGTGGCATTGACGCCCTTCAGCCGGGGGACGCGCTGTTGATCGCGGGCAAGGGACACGAAACCGGCCAGATCGTCGGTGATCAGGTCCTGCCCTTCGACGACGCCGAGCAAGCCAGCATCAGCGTGGCTGCTTTGGACGGGAGGGTCGCATGACGCTCTGGACTGCAGCTGAGGCCGCCGAAGCCACCGGCGGGCGTGCCACGACCGATTGGGTGGTCAATGGTGTCTCGATTGACACCCGCACCATTCAGCCGGGCGACTTGTTCGTTGCGCTCAAGGCCGCGCGGGACGGGCACGATTTCGTCGCGCAGGCTTTGGAAAAAGGGGCCGGGGCGGCTTTGGTGTCCCGTATTCCCGAAGGCGTGTCTGAGGATGCGCCTTTGCTGATTGTCGAGGATGTGCAAACGGGGCTGGAGGCGCTCGGTCAGGCCGCTCGGGCCAGAACCGGCGCGCGGGTGGTTGGCGTGACCGGCAGTGTCGGCAAGACTTCGACCAAGGAAATGCTGGCGACCATTCTGGAAACGCAAGGCAAAACCCATGCCAGCGTCGCCAGTTACAACAACCATTGGGGCGTGCCGCTGACTCTTGCTCGGATGCCAAGCGACACCGAATTTGCAGTGATCGAAATCGGTATGAACCACCCCGGCGAAATCGGTCCGCTGGCAATTCAGGCCAGACCGCACGTGGCGCTTGTGACAACGGTGGCGGCCGTGCACCTCGAAGCCTTCGACTCGGTAGCGGGTATCGCGCACGAAAAAGCGGCGATCTTTGACGGGTTGGCGCAAGGTGGCGCGGCTATTGTTAATGCAGACATCGAACACGCAGATATCCTGCGGGCCAGCGCGCAGAAACTCGGTGCAAAACCGGTCGAGTTCGGCTGCGACGCAGCGGACTTCACGCTGACCAGTGTGGCTCAAGATGCCGACTCGGTGCATGCGACGGCGTCGATTGCAGGAAAACCGATCTCGTTTGATGTGCAGTCCGCAGGGACCCATTTCGCCATGAATGCTTTGGGAGCTTTGGCGGCCTGCGTCGAATTGGGCGTTGATCTGGACAAGGCGATCGCCAGCCTCGGCGGATGGTCGCCGGTCAAGGGGCGCGGTGTGCGCGAACAGATCGCCTTGGCAGATGGCAGTCAGATCGAACTGCTGGACGACAGCTATAACGCGAACCCAACTTCGATGGAGGCCGCGCTGGACGTTCTTGCGGCCGCAAAGGGTACGCGCCGCATCGCTTTTTTGGGCGATATGAAAGAGTTGGGGGCCGATGAAGTTGCTATGCATGCGGCGATGGCAGATATCGCCGCTATGGAACGTGTCGATCAGGTGCATTGCGTCGGCCCGTTGATGAAGGCGCTGCACGGTGCGCTTCCGGCTGAAAAACGTGGGCTGTGGTCCGAGACCAGCGCCGAGATGGTTGAACATCTGCCCGAGCTGATTGATGCGGGCGATACGGTGCTGGCCAAGGGATCGCTGAGCATGGCGCTGGCACAGATTGTTGACGGTTTGCGTAAAATGGGGCAAGGGGGCGCGCTTGATCGATGACCGCGCCCGCGACCCCTGTGTGAGAAAGGTTTTGTAATGCTCTATTGGTTGACCGCCCTGTCGGACGGAGGAGATTTTTTCAACCTCTTCCGGTATATTACGTTCCGCGCAGGCGGCGCCTTTCTTACCGCGCTGATTTTTGGCTTTCTCTTCGGTAAACCGCTGATCAACGTACTGCGGAAAAAGCAGGGCAAGGGTCAGCCGATCCGGGATGATGGCCCGGAGGGGCATTTCTCGAAGGCCGGTACGCCTACTATGGGCGGATTGCTGATCGTGGGCGCGCTTGTAACATCGACCCTTGTCTGGGCGCGGTGGGACAATCCCTATGTCTGGATGGTTCTGTTTGTGACGTTGGCCTACGCTGCGATTGGGTTCGCGGATGACTATGCCAAGGTCTCAAAGCAGAACACCAAGGGCGTTTCAGGCAGAATGCGGTTGGCGCTGGGCGTCATCATCGCAGTTCTGGCGGCATTGTGGGCCACGTTGCACCACCCCGAAGGGCTGCAGAACCAACTGGCGTTGCCGATCTTCAAGGATACTCTGATCAATCTCGGGATCTTTTACATTCCGTTCTCGATTGTTGTGATCGTCGGGGCGGCCAATGCGGTGAACCTGACGGATGGTCTGGACGGTCTGGCCATCATGCCCGCGATGATCGCGGCCTCGACGTTGGGCGTGATTGCCTATGCCGTGGGACGGGTCGACTTTACCGAATACCTGGACGTGCATTACGTGCCCGGAACGGGGGAGATTTTCATTTTTACTTCGGCACTGTTTGGCGCCGGCCTTGGTTTCCTTTGGTACAACGCTCCGCCCGCAGCGGTGTTCATGGGTGACACCGGATCGCTGGCACTGGGCGGTGCGCTCGGGGCGATTGCGGTGGCCACCAAGCACGAACTGGTGCTGGCCGTAGTGGGTGGCCTGTTCGTGGTCGAGGCGTTGAGCGTGATCATTCAGGTCCTGTACTTCAAGCGCACTGGGCGCCGCGTGTTCCTGATGGCACCAATCCATCACCACTATGAAAAAAAGGGCTGGGCCGAGCCGACCATCGTGATCCGGTTCTGGATCATCTCTCTGATCCTGGCGATGATCGGTCTGGCGACCCTGAAAGTTCGGTAACGCTCCCGCCAGGTTCGGCGGACCTGCGGTCCACCTGCCACCTGTTGGGCCCGGCTCGCGCTGTCGCGCGAGCCTTTTGCCGCCCTTGCCATCCGGGAATTCTTCGGTGCAGTGTGGCGGCCAATCCAAAGTCAAAAAAGGGTGGGCAGAATGATCCCGGTCAAAGGGTTTTCAGGGCAGAAGGTTGCGGTTCTGGGGCTTGGCCGGTCGGGGCTGGCCACGGCGCGTGCGTTGCTGGCGGGCAAGGCCGAGCCGGTGTGCTGGGATGACAACCCCGCCGCGCGTGAAAAGGCTGAGGCCGAAGGGTTCACCTGCGCCGATCTGCGACGTCATGGGGCGTTTGATGATATCGCCTCGCTGATCGTCTCGCCGGGCATTCCGCATCTCTATCCTGATCCGAATCCAGTCGTTGCAGCCGCGCTTGAGGCCGGTGTTCCGGTTGACAATGACATAGGATTGTTCTTCCGCTCCTTCGCTGGGCCAGAGTGGAACAACTATGACACCCCGCCGCGCGTGATCGCGGTGACCGGGTCGAACGGGAAATCGACTACGGCGGCGCTGATCCATCATATCCTGACCGAGGCCGGGCGTGAGGCCCAATTGGCGGGCAATATCGGCCGCGGTGTGCTGGATATAGATCCGGGCGGTGACGGATCCGTCGTAGTGCTGGAGCTGTCCAGCTATCAGACCGAACTGGCCCGGGCGCTGACACCGGATGTGGCCGTTTTCACCAACCTTTCGCCAGACCATCTGGATCGGCATGGCGGTATGGGGGGCTATTTCGCCGCCAAGCGCCGGTTGTTTTCAGAAGGTGGACCGGATCGGGCGGTGATCGGTGTCGACGAGAAAGAGGGGGCATTTCTGGCAGGTCAACTGGCTGAAGGTCCTGCGGATGACCGGGTGATCCGCGTTTCAGTCGCACGTAAGCTGACCGGCCCGGGATGGCAGGTCTTTGCCCGCAAGGGCTTTTTGTCGGAGTACCGCAAGGCGCGGCAGGCCGGATCGATTGACCTGCGCGGGATCAAGGGGCTGCCTGGCGCGCATAACCATCAGAACGCCTGCGCCGCCTATGCTGCCTGCCGCGCGCTGGGGTTGGCGCCGCGTGTGATCGAAGGCGCGCTGCATAGCTATCCGGGCTTGCCACATCGCAGTCAGATCATAGCCGAATCGGGCGGTGTCACCTACGTGAATGACTCCAAGGCGACGAATGTCGACAGTGCCCTCAAAGCCTTGAGTGCATTCAAGCAAATCCGCTGGATTTGCGGAGGGCTTGAAAAAGAGGGCGGGCTGGCCTCCCTGAACGGCGCGTCGGATCAGGTCATCAAAGCTTATGTCATAGGGCGCGAGGCGGCGAACTTCGCCATGCAGCTTGAGGCAGACGCGCAGGTGTGCACCACGATGTCCGAGGCTGTCGAGCAAGCCATGAAGGACGCCCAACCCGGTGAAACCGTCCTGCTTGCCCCGGCGGCCGCCAGTTTCGACCAGTATGACAATTTCGAAAAGCGTGGAGAGGATTTCGTTGAGCAGGTCCGGCAGAGGCTGCCGGAATAGCCGTTTGCAATAGACCGCCGGTTGGGCCAAACTGAGGCGCTATCAGCTTGACGCGCCATGTTTATTGGTTTTGCTTGCCTGCAAATTCAACACGAGGTCATGACTATGCCATACCGTAAACTCTCTCTGATCCTGCCCGCCATTCTGGTCGTGGGGGCATGCACAAATATCGGTGCGAATTATCAGCCGGTCATCGACGGTCCGGTGAGCCCGAACTACAATGCGGATCTGGCGCAGTGTCAGGCTCTGGCAAGGTCGCAGCCAACTTTGAACAGCAGAACGGCAGGAGCGGCAGCCGTCGGTGCCGTTGGTGCTGCGGGAACCAAAGCCATTATCGACGACAGCGCAAGCGATCTGGGACGTACAGCCGCAGCCGGTGCGCTGATCGGTGCCGGAGCCAGCGCGCTGCAAAACACCCAGAACCAGGAAGTGATCGTCCGCAACTGTATGCGCGGTCGTGGTTACAACGTCGTCGGTTAAGCTTTAGCCGCGATTGCAGTTCCCGCGGCGTGGCCCGAGGACCAAGCCCACTGGAAGTTGTACCCGCCCAACCAGCCGGTGACATCCACCGCTTCGCCAATCGCAAAGAGGCCAGGGATATCCCTGGTCTCCATTGTTTTGGATGACAGGTCATCGGTATTGATCCCGCCCAGCGTCACTTCGGCTGTGCGATAGCCCTCGGTGCCTGACGGGGTCAGTTGCCAGTTCGAAAGGGCACTAATCAGGTCCGTCAGCGCGGCATCGGACTGATCAGCCAGATTGCCTTGCATTGAGATGTGCTTGCTCAGGTATTCCACCAGCCTTGCCGGAACATGGCGTGCCAGTTCAGTTGTCAGCGCTTTACGCCCGCCACTTTGCCGCTGATCCCGCAGCACGTCGAACAAAGGAAGGTCGGGGATCAGGTTAACCCGGATCGTTTCACCTTCCCGCCAGTAAGAAGACAGTTGCAGAACCGATGGCCCGCTCAGGCCGCGATGGGTGAACAACAGGGCTTCGTCAAAGCTGGTGCGGTCATTGGACAGCCGCGCGGGGAGGGACACGCCGGACAGATCTTTGAACTGTCCGTTCGAAAAGGTGAATGGCACAAGCGCGGCCCGCGTTTCGGTCAGGCGCAGCCCGAATTGCTTCGCGATTTCATAGGCCAGTCCGGTCGCGCCCATCTTGGGGATGGATTTGCCACCAGTGGCCAGCACGAGGTTGGCGCAGGTCAGTTTCAGGCGCTGGCCCTCGCGTTCGACTTCCAGTGCAAACCCCGCGTCAGTTTTGCGCAGGTCTTTCAGCTCGGTTCTCACCCATAAATCTGCCCCGACGCGCTCCATCTCGGACAACAGCATCTGAATGATCTGCTTCGACGACCCGTCACAAAACAACTGGCCCAGCGTTTTCTCATGCCACGCGATGCCGTGACGTCCGACAAGATCTACGAAATCCCATTGCGTGTACCGTGCCAGTGCGGATTTGCAGAAATGCGGGTTCTGGGACAGGAAGTTTCCGGGCGCCGCATACATGTTGGTGAAATTGCAGCGACCTCCGCCTGAAATGCGGATTTTCTCACCAGGCGCCTTCGCGTGATCGATCACCAGCACCCGCCCGCCACAATGCGCGGCGCACATCATACCGGCCGCGCCGGCACCTAGGATGATCGCGTCATAAGTCATGCGCAGCGCATGGCGGGAAATGGCGGAGATATCAAGTGGAAGCGAATGTCAGCGTGAAGGGTCGAGGAGGTATTGTGCTAGACTCCTGCCGTGCAAGACCCTCAGTCGCGCCCGTTGCATAGGAGGACGCCCAGATGATCATGCGAATTTCCAAGTCACAGTTCGGCCCGGTAGAGAGGCTGAGTTCTCAAAGTTCTTTCACGAGACGGCGATTCCCCTGATGCAAAATACGGACGGGATCGTTCAAGTTCTACCGGGGGCTCCACGCAAGGAAACGCCTCGCGAGTTCAGCTTTGTCATGGTCTGGAGCAGCTTGGATGCATTGAAAGCCTTCATCGGAGACGACTATACGAGCCCACATATTGATCCGGCTGAGGCTGAACTCGTCGAATCCAGAACGATCAAGCACTACGACTTGGTTGCTTAAGCCTCCGGTAAATCAGAAAATGGTCGCCATACTTGCGGCGGCAGCTTTCGGCCACCAAATTCCATGGCCGCCAGTCATTCCGCTAGCCCAAACGCAAAAATCCCTGTAGACTCTCAATCAGATCCCGAAAACGGGACGTTTTAACGAGGCAGATAGTGGCGGTATCTCATGACTGAGATGGTGTATGGCGCGGTCCAGGACCAGCGCGGCGAACCGATTCTTCCAAAGTGGTGGCGAACAATTGATCGCTGGACGATGTCCTGCGTGCTGATCCTGTTTGTCATCGGCCTGTTGCTGGGACTGGCTGCTTCGCCGCCGCTGGCCGGGCGCAACGGGTTTGATCCGTTCCACTATGTTGAGCGGCAGGTGCTGTTCGGCGGTCTGGCGCTGATTGCGATGCTGCTGACCTCGATGATGTCGCCGACATTGGTGCGGCGTCTGGCGGTTCTGGGCTTTCTGGCCGCTTTTGTGGCGCTGGCTTTCCTGCCTGTTTTCGGTACGGATTTCGGAAAAGGGGCGGTGCGCTGGTATTCGCTGGGGTTTGCGTCGATGCAACCGTCAGAGTTTCTTAAGCCCGGATTTGTCGTTGTCGCAGCGTGGCTTCTGGCCGCATCGCAGGAAATCAACGGCCCGCCGGGGCGGCTTTGGTCCTTTGCGCTGTGTATGGCGATTGTGGCGATGCTGGTGCTGCAGCCGGATTTCGGACAGGCCTGTCTGATCCTGTTCGGCTGGGGCGTGATGTACTTCGTGGCTGGGGCGCCGATGCTGCTGTTGGTCGGCATGGCCGGGGTCGTGGTGCTGGGCGGCATGTTCGCCTATTCGAATTCGGAACACTTTGCGCGTCGTATCGACGGCTTTCTGAACCAGGAGGTCGACCCGACCACGCAGCTTGGCTATGCCACCAACGCCATCCGCGAGGGCGGCCTGTTCGGAGTCGGCGTGGGCGAAGGGCAGGTGAAATGGTCTCTGCCTGATGCCCATACCGATTTCATCATCGCTGTCGCGGCCGAGGAATATGGGCTGATCCTGGTGCTGATCATCATCGCACTCTATTCGCTGATCGTGGTACGCTCGTTGCTGAGACTGATGCGCGAGAGGGACATGTTTATCCGCCTAGCCGGGACCGGTCTGGCCTGCATGTTCGGCGTTCAGGCAATGATCAACATGGGTGTGGCTGTGCGACTGCTGCCTGCCAAGGGTATGACGTTGCCCTTCGTCAGTTATGGCGGTTCATCACTGATCGCGGGTGGCATCGCCGTCGGCATGTTGCTGGCCTTTACCCGAAGCCGCCCTCAGGGCGAACTTGGCGATATTCTGCGCGGAAGAGGATAATGGGGAAACCTTACCTGTTGATTGCTGCTGGCGGCACCGGGGGCCACATGTTCCCCGCGCAGGCGCTGGCCGAAGCGATGCTGAACAAAGGCTGGCGCGTCCGTTTGTCCACTGATGAGCGCGGTGCACGGTATACTGGTGGTTTTCCGCAAACGACCGAGATTGTCGAGGTTGCCTCGGCCACATTTGCGCGCGGTGGGCTGGCCGCCAAGGCCATGGTCGGACCCAAAATTGCTGCAGGCGTCACCAACGTTGCGATCCAGATGATGCGGGATAAACCGGATGTGGTCGTGGGCTTTGGTGGGTACCCGTCGATCCCGGCGCTGGGGGCAGCAACGATGCTGAACGTTCCGCGTATGATCCACGAACAGAACGGTGTTCTGGGGCGCGTGAACCAACTGTTCGCCAAGCGCGTGGCCATCGTGGCCTGTGGTGCCTGGCCAACCGACCTGCCAGAGGGTGCCAACGGTATCCATACCGGAAACCCCGTCCGGGCCGCAGTTCTGGATCGCGCGGCCGCCGGTTACATCCCGCCGGGCGATTACCCGATGTCGGTTCTGGTAATGGGCGGCTCTCAAGGCGCACGCATTCTCAGCGACGTTGTCCCCGGTGCTATCGCCGCGTTGCCCGAAGACCTGCGCAACCATATTCGCGTGGCCCATCAGGCGCGCGACGAGGATGGCGAACGGGTCACTGCGTTCTATGCCGAGCACGGGATCCGTGCCGAAGTCCTTCCGTTCTTCGATGATGTTCCCCGGCGCATGTCCGATGCCCAACTGGTCATCTCACGTGCCGGTGCGTCCAGCGTTGCCGATATCTCGGTCATCGGGCGGCCATCGATCCTGATCCCCTTTGCCGCTGCCGCGGGTGACCATCAGACCGCCAACGCGCGCGGGTTGGTTCAGGCAGGCGGTGCGATCATGATTCCCGAAAACGTGCTTGACGTTCCATCGCTGACAGAGCAAATCACCGCAGTTCTGACCAACCCCGAAGCCGCGCAAAAGATGGCCCATGCCGCCCTCTCGACCGGTGCCCCCGACGCGACCGAGCGTCTGGTCGCTCTTGTCGAACAATTGGCGCAGAAGGAGACCACATGAATCCAGCAACCAAACTGCCGCAGGACGTAGGATCGATCCATTTCGTGGGGATCGGTGGTATCGGGATGTCAGGGATCGCCGAAGTGCTGTTGAACCTTGGCTACCGGGTGCAGGGATCGGACCTGAAGGCGTCCAAGATCACCGATCGTCTGGCTGGTTTGGGGGCTGAGATCTTTGTTGGTCAACGGGCCGAAAACCTGGAAAACGCCGCTGTTGTGGTGGTGTCGACGGCGATCAAACCGGGTAACCCGGAACTTGATGGCGCGCGGGCGCGAGGGTTGCCGGTGGTTCGCCGCGCTGACATGTTGGCGGAGCTAATGCGCCTCAAGTCGAATATCGCGATCGCGGGCACGCATGGCAAAACCACGACCACGACGATGATGGCTGAATTGATGGTAGCCGGTGATTTTGACCCAACCGTCATCAATGGCGGCATTATCCACGCCTATGGCTCGAATGCGCGGATGGGGCAGGGCGAATGGATGGTGGTCGAGGCCGACGAATCCGACGGCTCGTTCAACCGTCTGCCCGCAACCATCGCTATCGTTACCAATATCGACCCCGAGCATATGGAGCATTGGGGCGATTTCGACCAACTGCGCGATGGGTTTCACGAGTTCGTCTCGAACCTGCCGTTCTATGGCCTTGCCGTCTGCTGCACCGATCATGCCGAAGTACAGGCTCTGGTGGGCAGGATCACCGACCGGCGCGTGCGGACCTATGGCTTCAATGCGCAGGCGGATGTGCGTGCACTAAACCTGACCTACAAGGGCGGGGTGGCCCATTTCGACATTCATCTGCAAAACGAAGACAAGGTGATCAAGGGCTGCACCCTGCCGATGCCCGGCGATCACAACGTCTCGAACGCGTTGTCTGCCGTGGCCGTTGCCCGCCATCTTGGTATGAAATCGTCGGAAATCCGCGATGCGCTCGCCAATTTCGGCGGCGTCAATCGACGCTTCACAAAGGTCGGAGAGGTGGATGGCGTCACAATCATCGACGACTATGGGCACCACCCGGTGGAAATCGCGGCTGTGTTGAAGGCTGCCCGTCAGGCAACCGGTGGCCGCGTCATCGCCGTGCATCAGCCGCACCGTTACTCGCGCCTGTCGAACTTGTTTGACGATTTCTGTACCTGCTTCAACGACGCGGATGTCGTGGCCATCGCCGATGTTTTTGCCGCCGGAGAAGATCCAATCGAGGGGGCCAGCCGCGATGATCTGGTGCAGGGCCTGATCCGCCACGGGCACCGCCATGCTCGGGCATTGCTGGACGAAAACGATCTGGAACGCCTTGTACGCGAACAGGCCCGCCCCGGTGACATGGTTGTCTGCCTTGGGGCCGGTACGATCAGCGCCTGGGCCAATGGGTTGCCTGAGCGTTTGCAGCACAAACAAGCCGTGTAGCACCATGGACTCCGCTGCGATGCAACTTTAGAGTGTCGCGTCGCAACCGCAGATGAGAATGTCCTTGGAGGGGCAATAGGTGTATTCGGTCGTATTCGCTGCCTTGTGGGTTGTGGCCTCGACGATCGTGGCCATGCTGCCAATGCGTCTGCAATTCCCGCCGGGCGTTGTCCTATTCGTCTCTGCCCCTGCGCTGATTGTCTGGCTGGGCCATGACTTTGGCTGGTTCTTCTCTGTGCTGGCCTTTGCGGCCTTTGCATCCATGTTCCGCAACCCCATTCGCTATTACTGGCGCCGATGGACGGGGCGCGAGGTTGAGGAATGAACTGGTCGATCGCTTTGGCCGCCCTGTGGGGAATTGTCGCAAACGTGCTGGCAATGATCCCAAGCAAAGACAACCACTGGACCCGCGCATATATCCTGATTGGCGTCGGCATCCCGATTCTCGGCTATGTGACATTGCAGAACGGCCCGTGGATCGGGTTGGTTGTTCTGGTGATGGGCATGTCTGTGCTGCGTTGGCCAGTGATTTACCTGACCCGTTGGACAAAAGCGAAATTGCAGGGCATGAAGACGACGAACAAGTAACCGACCATTTTCAGGAGGCCCCTATGGTCGACATTGCCACATTCGCTTATCTGCCGCTCATTGCGCTCGTTCTGGGCGGCATCGCCGGCCTGGTCGCCGCGCGCTGGGTTGGGACCAAAGCCTTGCTATGGCTGATTGGTCTGACCTCAGCCGCTGGTCTGGTGCTGATCGTGATGCTTGCGGGCGTTGAAACGGGCGAGGAACAACAGGCTTTCGGTCCCTTCGTCTGGTTGACCGGTGCCGTGTTGCCCTTCCTCTTTGCCGTCATCATGGGCGGTGTCGGCGGGCGCAATCTGGCGAACCGGGCAAACGCATGAACGGTATGCCTGCTGTTCGGGGTCGCCTGTCTGAGGCCCGAACCCTTTCCGACCTGACCTGGCTCCGCGTTGGCGGTCCAGCGGATTTCCTGTTTCAACCAGCCGACATTGCAGACTTGCAAGCCTTTCTGCGTGATCTTCCGGCGGACGTTCCGGTGTTCCCAATGGGCGTTGGATCGAACCTGATCGTCCGTGACGGAGGTCTGCGCGCGATTGTGATCCGGTTGGGGCGCGGGTTCAACGGCATTTCGGTTGAGGGCAACACCGTCACCGCCGGGGCCGCAGCGCTGGACGCGCATGTGGCGCGCAAAGCGGCGGATGCGGGGGTGGATCTGGCCTTTTTGCGCACGATCCCCGGCTCAGTCGGCGGTGCGGTCCGGATGAACGCAGGCTGCTACGGCAGCTATACTGCGGATGTTCTGCGGAAGGCCACCATCGTCACACGGAAAGGTGACCTGGCGGACCTGACACCGGAAGACCTGAACTTCCGCTATCGACAGTCCGACCTTCCGGAGGGTGCCGTTTTGGTCTCGGCCACGTTCGAAGGCGCGACGGGCGATCCCGAAGAGTTGCATGCCCGAATGTCGGCTCAGTTGCAAAAACGCGACGAAACGCAGCCGACCAAGGACCGCAGTGCCGGTTCGACGTTCCGCAATCCGGCCGGATTTTCTTCGACCGGACGGGCGGATGATGTGCACGACCTGAAGGCCTGGAAGGTGATCGATAACGCCGGGATGCGTGGCGCAACACGGGGTGGCGCGCAGATGAGCGAAAAGCACTCGAATTTCCTGATCAACACCGGTACTGCCACCGCTGCCGACCTCGAAGGTCTGGGTGAAGATGTGCGAAAAAAGGTTTACGAAACAAGCGGCATCACGCTAGAGTGGGAAATCATGCGGGTCGGTGATCCGCTGGCAGAATAAGGCCCTTACCGTCAGACCAATAACAGGCAATTTAAGGCGACGGATCAAAGGCATAAACGCAGTACGGACCACGACATAAGGTCCGGGGACATTGAGGCGCACGAAGTGGGACTGTCGAGCAGGACAAACCCCAAAGTGGCGGTATTGATGGGCGGACCCTCGAAAGAACGCGAGGTGTCTCTCAGCTCTGGGCGCGAATGCGCAGCCGCCCTAAAGGGAGAAGGCTTTGAAGTGGTCGAGTTGGACGCAGGTCCTGACCTCTATGCGCGCCTTCTGGAAATCAAGCCGGATGTGGTTTTCAACGCCTTGCATGGCCGCTGGGGCGAGGATGGCTGTGTGCAGGGGCTGCTGGAATGGATGCGTATTCCGTACACGCACTCCGGTGTGCTGGCCTCGGCTCTGGCCATGGACAAGCAGCGCAGCAAAGAGGTTTACGAGGCCGAAGGCCTGCCTGTCGTTCCAAGTGTGATCGTTCCCAAAGTTGAGGTTATCAAGGTCCACGTGATGGAGCCTCCTTACGTGGCCAAGCCCAACAACGAAGGGTCCAGCGTCGGCATCTACATCGTGCAAGAAGGGTCCAATGGCCCGCCGCAACTGTCAGATGAGATGCCCGATCTGGTGATGGTCGAGAAGTACATCGCTGGTCGCGAGTTGACTGTCACAGTGATGGACGACCGTGCCCTGACGGTGACCGAGATCATGACCGATGGCGGCTGGTACGATTACGACGCCAAGTATAAGCCCGGCGGATCGTGGCATGTCCTGCCTGCCGACATTCCAGCCGACATTTTCGACCGTTGTATGGATTACGCATTGCGCGCGCACAGTGCGTTGGGATGCAAAGGCGTCAGCCGCACGGACTTCCGTTGGGATGACAGCATGGGCACAGATGGGCTGTTCCTGCTGGAAACCAATACTCAGCCCGGCATGACGCCAACGTCGCTGGTGCCGGAACAGGCCGCGCATCTGGGTATGACATTCGGACAGCTTTGCGCCTGGATGGTGGGGGACGCTTCATGCGACCGCTGACAGCCACCCGGGCGCCTGTGATTCATCGGTCCAAACAGCTGGCCGGTCCGGACGCGGATTTCGAATCCGGGGCGCGCTCGGGTGCCGAACCCAAGCTGCGATTGCGTGGCTTGTTTGGCCGCAATGCCGGGGCCGGTCGCTTCGACCCGGCGCCGTCGCGCCTCAGCTATCGGTTGCAGCGCTGGATGCTGACACCGGGAATTCGTCGCGGTTTGAAGTTCGGGTTGCCGGTACTTGCAATGTGTGCGGCGGCCGGCATCTATTTCGGTTCGCAGGAGCGTCGCGACGCAGTGGTGGCCTATGTGGCCGACATCAAAACCTCGATCCAGCAGCGACCCGAATTCATGGTCAATCTGATGGCCATTGATGGGGCAGGGACCAACCTGTCCGAAGATATACGCGAGGTCGTGCCTCTGGATTTCCCGATCAGTTCCTGGGATCTGGATGTCGAGCAGATCCGCGATACAATCATCGGCTTGAATCCAGTTAAGTCGGCCACAGTACGCGTGCGTCCGGGCGGTATTCTGCAGGTTGATGTGGTCGAGCGTCAGCCTGTCATCATCTGGCGTACGCGGAACGGGATCGAGTTGCTGGATGAAACCGGCGCCCATGTGGAACGTATCGCCGCTCGTAAGGATCACCCGAATTTACCACTGATCGCCGGTGAAGGTGCCGACGGCCATGTGGGTGAGGCGCTGGAATTGCTGACAACCGCCCGCAGCCTGGGTGGTCGCGTGCGCGGGCTGGTGCGAATTGGCGAACGTCGCTGGGATCTGGTCATGGACCGGGGCCAGCGCATCATGTTGCCGACCGAACGTCCGGTGCGTGCGTTGGAGCGCGTCCTGGCTGTGAATGAGGTGCAGGACCTTCTGGAACGCGACGTGGCAGTCGTCGACATGCGCCTTGGGCAGCGTCCAACAATAAGAATGACCAAAGCCGCCAGCGAAGACTGGTGGAATACAAAAGTGACAGTGGGTAGCGAGCAATAAGACCATGATGACCGATCTTTATCAGTCCCAGCGTGCCATGCGGCAGATGCGCAGACAGGCAATGCAGCGCGGTGTCGTTGCAATTCTTGACGTTGGCAGTTCCAAGATTGCCTGCCTAGTGCTGCGTTTCGACGGGACCGGTCGGCTGAGCGAGGAC
Source organism: Ruegeria sp. CE8 (assembly GCF_056537465.1). Taxonomy (NCBI): domain Bacteria; kingdom Pseudomonadati; phylum Pseudomonadota; class Alphaproteobacteria; order Rhodobacterales; family Roseobacteraceae; genus Ruegeria; species Ruegeria sp. CE8. The sequence goes on along the minus strand of NZ_JBQFRP010000002.1, from coordinate 154,387 downwards.
AACACCATCGGCTCGATGGCGGGTCAGACCGGCTTTCGGGTCATCGGCGCGGCTACCACCAGGTCGCGCGGGGTGCAGTTTGGCGAAGTCACCGCCATGCAGGAAACCGAACGCGCTATTCGTACTGCGCTGCAGGCGGCGCAGAAGATGGCCGATATCCGTGTAGATCACGTCATCGCTTGTTTCTCGGGCGCCAACCCGCGGTCCTATGGTCTTGACGCGCAGGTCGATCTGGAAGGCCAGGTCGTGAATGAGGCCGAAGTTGGCCGCGTTCTGAACGCCTGCGACGTGCCGGATTACGGGGCGGGGCGCGAGGTACTTCATGCCCAACCAGTGAACTTCGCGCTCGACAATCGCTCGGGCCTGATCGACCCGCGCGGGCAAATGGGGCAGAGTCTTGCCGTCGACATGCATATGCTGACCGTCGATGCGATCGCGATCCAGAACATCGTACGCTGCATCAAGCGGTGCGATCTGGAATTGGCCGGGATTGCGAACTCGGCCTATGTGTCTGGTATTTCTGCGCTGGTCGAGGACGAACAGGAACTAGGCGCGGCTTGCATCGACATGGGTGGCGGAACAACCAGCGTTTCGATCTTCATGAAAAAGCACATGATCTATGCCGATTGTGTTCGCATGGGCGGCGATCACGTGACCTCGGACATCTCGATGGGGCTGGGCATTCCGGCTTCCGTGGCAGAGCGGATCAAAACATTCAATGGTGGCGTACATGCCACCGGCGCGGATGACCGCGACCTGATCGACATCGGCGGTGATACCGGTGACTGGGAACACGACCGGCGCACTGTCAGCCGTGCCGAGCTGATCGGAATCATGCGGCCCCGCGTCGAGGAAATCCTCGAAGAAGTGCGCGTGCGCCTGGATGCGGCAGGGTTCGAGCACATGCCCAGCCAACAGATCGTCCTGACCGGTGGGGGCAGTCAGATCATGGGGCTGGATGGCCTTGCCACGCGCATCCTTGGTCAGCGCGTTCGCCTAGGGCGTCCGCTGCGGGTTCATGGTCTGCCGCAATCGGCGACAGGGCCGGGGTTCTCATCTGCCGTGGGGCTTAGCCTGTTTGCGGCGCACCCGCAGGACGAATGGTGGGATTTCGAAATTCCCGTCGACACCTATGCTGCGCGCCCGTTCAAACGCGCCGTGCGCTGGTTCCGTGACAATTGGTAAGGCTGGGATTGCCGCGCTGCTGGCGCTGATCCCGCTGGCAGCACAGGCGCAGACCCGGATCACGCCCGAAGTGTTCCTGAGCGCGGTTCAGGGCAAGACCGTCACGTTCCACGACTATCCCACTGGCGAATTGGTAGGCACCGAGGAATTCCTCAGCGCTACGCTTTCAGTTTGGCGGATGGTGGGGCGGGGGTGTGTCTATGGTCAGATCACGACGCCCGACGGGCAGATCTGTTTTCTGTATGACGATGATGAGGACGGTGTCCCCGTCTGCTGGTGGCCGTTCCTGCACGAAGACCGGTTAATGGTGCGGTTGGCAACTTTCACGCATTCTGAAATTCAAGAGGTGCGCAGTATCACCGAGGACGGTTTGAACTGTCCAAGTGCCCCGATTGGTTAAAGAAATGGGTTGCAGCCGACTAGATTATCCCGCAAGATATCCACATGGCCCGACAGAGGCCCGCGGCAGGACCTGAGCAGTTTTCCGCAGTTCGACAGTTATGAGTCTTCTTGGTGAAGCGTCGGTTGGTTGCCGCGCGTATATCGCCTGTTTTGTGCTACATTGAGTTCTTTCCGCAACATCTGGGAGTATTTGCGAAATACTGCCGGTCAGCGCCTTATTTCCTCCATATTTTGTGGATTCACGCGATTTTTGGCGTGACGTTTGCCGTTTCGAACGGTAGGATTGATGCAGGATAGGTAAGAAAAACACCGCTTTGGCGGGTCAATAAAACAGGCGGACAGAGCATGACATTGAATCTTTCGATGCCCGGGCACGACGAACTGAAGCCTCGGATTACAGTATTTGGCGTTGGTGGTGCTGGCGGCAACGCTGTCAACAACATGATTGAGAAACAGTTGGACGGCGTCGATTTCGTGGTCGCCAACACAGATGCGCAGGCGCTGCAGCAAAGCCAGTCTTCGGCGCGAGTTCAGTTGGGCGTGAAAGTCACCGAAGGTTTGGGGGCAGGGGCCCGTCCGGCTGTTGGTGCCGCAGCTGCAGAAGAAAGCATCGAGCAGATCGTTGATCACCTGGCAGGCGCACATATGTGCTTCATTACTGCTGGTATGGGCGGTGGCACCGGCACGGGGGCTGCGCCGATCATCGCACAGGCCGCGCGTGAGCTGGGCGTACTGACAGTGGGTGTTGTGACCAAGCCCTTCCAGTTCGAAGGTGCCAAGCGCATGCGTCAGGCCGAAGACGGCGTGGATATGCTGCAAAAGGTCGTCGACACGCTGATCATTATCCCGAACCAGAACCTGTTCCGTCTGGCCAACGAAAAGACCACCTTCACCGAGGCGTTCTCGATGGCAGACGACGTTCTGTATCAAGGCGTTAAGGGTGTGACCGACCTGATGGTGCGTCCGGGCCTGATCAACCTCGACTTTGCTGATGTTCGCGCAGTGATGGACGAAATGGGCAAAGCGATGATGGGTACTGGTGAAGCCACCGGCGAAGATCGCGCGGTTCAGGCTGCCGAAAAAGCCATCGCCAACCCGCTGCTGGACGAGATCAGCCTCAAGGGCGCGAAGGGCGTATTGATCAACATCACCGGCTCGCACGACCTGACCCTGTTCGAACTGGACGAAGCCGCCAACCGCATTCGCGAGGAAGTAGATCCCGAAGCAAACATCATCGTCGGTTCGACCCTGGATACCGCGATGGAAGGCGGTATGCGCGTGTCGGTCGTCGCTACAGGTATCGACGCCAGCGAGAAAACCGATGACGTTCCGGTTGCGCGCCGCTCGATGTCGGCTCCGCTGACACGCACGGTTTCGGCTGAAGAGCCTGCACAAGAAGAAGCACCGGTCGCGGCTGAGACAGTTGAGCACGCACCGCAGCCCGAAATGAACCGCGAACCCTCACTGTTTGAAACATCGGAAGAGCCCGCGCAGCCCCAGTTCCAGCCGCGTGTTGAGCAGGATGATGACGGTCTGCCGCCCCCGGCATACCAGCCGCGTGTTGCAGAATTTGAGCCGACCCCCGAACCGGTTGAGACTGCGCCTGAGAGCTTTGTCGCTCCGCAGCCTCAACCGGCAGCGGGTACACCTTCGCCCGAGGCACTGCAGCGACTGCAGGCCGCCGTTCAGAACGTTCCGCAGTCCGAGCGGAGCCCCTCGATGGTTCGTCCCACAGCCCCTCAACCGGCCCCTGCACCGCAGGGAGAGGCGCATGATCGGCCCCGGTTTGGCTTCAATCGGTTGATCGACCGGATGACCGGTCATGCGGCCGACACACCGGCCCAACCGCCGCGTCAGCAGCCTGTAATGCGCCAAGCTGACGCTACGGCACCTGCGCGGGAAGAAGCAGACCCCGAGCAGGATCGGATCGAAATCCCCGCCTTTTTGCGCCGTCAGGCCAACTGATCGCGGTAACAAAATGACTACAATGGGTCGCCAAATGGCGGCCCTTTTCTTTTGTTTTACAGGTATTTGAAGGGGTGTAAGCAGGGATTTGCCGATCTGTTACACCCATGTTTCATTTGGTTACAAAGAGTGAGTTGAGCCTTGACGCGGCCTTCCTTAACTGAGTGTCCAACACGGCCGAACCAGGTCGGACGCCACTCTTCGAGGTTCACCTTGCAACATACGCTCAAATCTCCGGTCACGTTTACAGGCATCGGGCTGCACAGCGGCAAGCCTGCGACGATGGTCCTGAAACCGGCTGCTGCCGGTCACGGCATCTGGTTCAAGCGGACGGATATTGAGCTGGGCAATGCCCTCATCCCTGCGATCTATGACGTGGTTGAGCGCACCCCGCTCTGCACCCGTCTGATCAACGACGCGGGTGTCTCTGTTTCCACTGTCGAACATATCATGGCGGCTCTGGCCGGTTGTGGTGTTCATAACGCTCTGATCGAAATCGACGGTCCCGAAGTTCCGATCATGGACGGTTCGTCAATCGATTTCGTGCGCGGAATCATGGCCAAGGGCGTTCGCCGTCAGGCCAGCCCCGTTCTGGCCTACGAAGTTCTTAAGCCGGTGACTGCTATGCGTGAAGGTGCCAGCGCATCGATTGCGCCTGCGGACGGGCTGATCATCGATTTCCACATCGACTTTGAGGACAGTGCGATTGGCAGCCAGACCAAGCGTCTGGACATGCGCAACGGATCGTTCGCGCGTGAGCTCAGCGATTGTCGGACCTTCTGCCGCCGCACCGACGTCGAAGCGATGCGCGACAATGGTTTGGCTCTGGGCGGTACGCTGGAAAATGCTGTCGTTGTTCAGGGTGACGAAGTCCTGACTCCCGGTGGTTTCCGCCATGCGGATGAAGCCGTGCGCCACAAGATGCTGGATGCACTGGGTGACCTGTATCTAGCGGGCGGCCCAATTCTGGGTCACTTCACTGGCGACAAGTCGGGTCACGCAATGACCAACACATTGCTGCGCAAACTGTTTGAGACGCCGGGCGCAGTCCGCCCGATCCTGTGCACACCCGAACAGGCGGCCCGTCTGCCCGGGCAGGGGTTGGTCTGGGACGAAATCCCGGAAGTCGCCTGATTGGATCAACTCTGACGACAATTCCGCCAACTGGCGCATAAGGCGTTTTGCACCGGAATTATATGTGCTAGACCATGGCCTAAACCGGGGCATAACCCCGTCAAGTAATACGACAAGGATAGGCGGAATGGTTGGCACCAAAGCGGCAGTCAGATTCGCAGGCGCGATTCTTCTGACAGCAGTTTTGACGGCGTGCGCTGGCAAAGGCGCAGACCGCGATCAGAACCTGGAAGGGTTCACTCCCGAACAGATTTTCACGCGCGGCGAGTTTGAGCTGTCGCAGAATCGTTCGGATGATGCGGCGTGGTATTTCTCGGAGGTCGAGCGCCTGTATCCCTATTCCGACTGGGCCAAGCGCGCGCTGATCATGCAGGCGTTTTCGTACCATGCGGACAAGAATTACGAGGAAAGCAGGGCTGCCGCACAGCGGTACATTGATTTCTATCCAACCGACGAAGACGCGGCCTATGCGCAGTATCTTCTGGCACTGAGCTATTATGATCAGATTGACGAGGTTGGGCGCGATCAGGGGCTGACCTTTCAGGCGCTGCAATCGCTGCGAACGGTGATCGAGGTTTATCCCGACAGCGAATATGCGACCTCTGCGGTGCTGAAATTCGACCTGGCCTTTGACCATCTGGCAGGCAAGGAAATGGAGATCGGGCGCTATTACCTGCGTCAGGATCACTATTCCGCCGCCATCAACCGGTTCCGGGTTGTGGTCGAGGATTTCCAGACTACGTCGCACACGGCTGAAGCGCTCTATCGTCTGATCGAGGCATATCTGGCGCTGGGTCTGGTTGACGAGGCGCAGTCGGCTGGTGCCATTCTGGGTTACAACTATCAGTCGTCTGAATGGTATGATGCGGGCTACAAATTGTTGACGTCGCGTGGGCTAGACCTGAAGAGCCGCGGCAACAACTGGCTCAGCACGATTTACCGTCAGACTCTCAAAGGTGAGTGGTTGTAATCGCCATGGCCAAAGGGGTGGGACGCTAAGACCCGATGCTGCGCGCCCTCGATATCCGCGATATGCTGATCATCGACCGGCTGGAACTGACGTTTCAGCCAGGTCTGAACGCTTTGACTGGTGAGACCGGGGCGGGCAAATCGATCCTGTTGGATTCGTTGGGGTTCGTGCTGGGCTGGCGTGGACGGGCCGAGTTGGTACGTCAGGGCGCTGCACAGGGTGAAGTCGTGGCCGAGTTCGAACTGCCCGAAGGGCATCCGGCGCATGGCATTCTGGCCGAGGCAGGGTTGCCCGGAGGCGAGGCACTGATCCTGCGCCGCGTCAATACGGCTGAAGGGCGCAAGACGGCGTGGGTCAATGACCGCCGCTGTTCGGGTGAAGTTCTTCGCGCATTGTCCGAAACACTAATCGAGCTGCACGGGCAGCATGATGACCGGGGTCTGTTGAACCCGCGCGGCCACCGAGCAATGTTGGACGACTATGCCGGGGCAGGGGATCACCTTGCCAAGGTAAGATCGGCCTGGTCCGAAATGTCCCGTGCTCGGAAGGCTCTGACCGAGACAGAGGCGGCCCTTGCCGCCATGCGGGCAGAGGAAGAGTTTCTGCGCCATTCTGTCTCCGAACTGGATAAACTCGACCCGCAACCGGGCGAGGATGCCGAACTCGACGCCCGCCGCCGCATGATGCAGGCGGCCGAACGTATCCGCGATGATGTTGCCCGCGCTTTTGATTTGCTAGGCGGTAACGGGGCCGAGGCGGCAATGGCGGACGCCATGCGCTGGCTCGAAGGGGTTTCGGACAACGCAGGTGGTCAGCTTGAGGACCCCATCGCCGCCTTGGGGCGCGCGCTGATTGAATTGGGTGAGGCGCAGGACGGTGTGAATGCCTGCCTTCAGGCTCTGGATTTCAATCCTGCAGAATTGGAGGCCGCCGAAGAACGCCTGTTCGCAATCCGTGCGCTAGCTCGCAAGCATGATGTTGCCCCCGACGATCTGGGTGCATTTGCTGACACTTTGCGGGACCGGTTGAACCGGCTTGAGGCTGGGGATGCGGATCTAGCTGCCCAACGTGTTGCCGTCGAAGCCGCGCAAACCGCTTACAATCACGCTGCCGCGGACCTTAGCGCCCTTCGTCATACGGCGGCAGGGCAATTGGATTCGGCTGTCATGGCCGAACTTGCGCCGCTGAAAATGGAGCGCGCAGTGTTTCAGACCGAAATCACTGTTGCCGACCCCGGCCCCGAAGGCGCCGATGCTGTGGCCTTTACCGTTGCCACCAACCCAGGCGCGCCATCTGGTCCGCTGAACAAGATCGCGTCGGGCGGTGAACTCAGCCGCTTTTTGCTGGCGCTCAAGGTTTGCCTGACCGGTGACGACAGTGCCCGCACGATGATTTTCGATGAAATCGACCGGGGTGTCGGTGGTGCGACCGCCGATGCAGTCGGCCGGCGACTGGCCTCGCTGGCGCAGGGCGGGCAGGTGTTGGTCGTGACACACTCGCCACAGGTGGCCGCCCGTGCGGCGCATCATTGGCGCGTTCAGAAACAGGTCACAAATGGGCAAACCTTGTCCACCGTCGTGCCGTTGGCCGAGCCGGACCGTGTGGACGAGATCGCGCGCATGGTCGCAGGCGACACCATCACCGACGAGGCGCGCGCCGCTGCCCGTGCGCTGCTGGATGCCTGACGTCATTCTGCCGCTTTCCTGCATTCAAACCGTCGCGATCCCACTTTTATAAGGGCGCTCCGTGGCTTACTAAGGGGAAAGACGTGATCCCCGAGGGCCAATGACGCAATCAACCCGCACCGTTCTGCGCAACCAGCTCAATCAGGCTCTGGCCGCGATCAAGGACGCTTGGCGGGTGATGCTTCGACGCGGTCCCAGCCAAATCCAGTTCTGGTTCATCGCACTGGCCATCGGTATTGCAGCGGGTTTCATGGCGCTGGGATTCCGCAAGGCGATCCGAGCCTTGCAGGCCTATGTCTATGACACCGACGATATTCTGCTGCTGCACAGCCATGCCGAGAAATTGCCCTGGTTTCTGATTTTGATAACGCCGATCATCGGCGGACTGATCGTGGGGATCATCCTGCACAAGTTCACCGACGACGGGCGTGTTCGATCGGTTGCAGATGTGATCGAGGGTTCTGCGGTGACCGATGGTAGGGTCGAAGAAAAGGCGGGCATCGCATCCTTCTTTGCCTCGCTTATCACGCTCAGCACCGGAGGGTCGACGGGGCGAGAGGGGCCAGTTGTCCATATGGCCGGGGTGATATCGACCTGGGTCAGCAACCGTATCCATGCCGATGGCATTACGGGGCGCGATTTGTTGGGGTGTGCGGTGGCCGCTGCTGTGTCGGCCAGCTTTAATTCACCCATCGCCGGCGCGTTGTTCGCGCTTGAAGTCGTGTTGCGCCATTTCGCGGTGCATGCCTTTGCGCCGATCGTGATCGCCTCGGTCGCGGGCACGGTGATCAACCGGCTGGAATATGGCGACGTGACCGAGTTTGTACTCGAGACGCCGGGCTCGTTGCAATTTTACGTGGAACTGCCAGCCTTTCTGATCCTCGGCCTGATCTGCGGGCTGGTGTCCCTACTGCTGATGCGTTCGATCTTTTTTGCCGAGGATATCGGCAATCATATCCAGAGCCGTCTTTCCCTGCCGCGTTGGCTGCGCCCGGCTGTGTCCGGTGCGATGCTGGGCCTGCTTGCGATCTGGTTTCCGCATATCATCGGTGTGGGGTATGAGACCACGATCCGCGCCCTGGCCGGGGATTTGACTTTGACGGTCGCCATCCTGTTCGCGGTGATCAAAACAGTTGCTTTGGCCATCACCATGGGCGGGCGTATGGGGGGCGGAGTGTTCTCGCCCTCGCTTATGATCGGGGCGTTGACCGGGCTGGCCTTTGGTTTGATCGCAACGGGTTTGCTGCCGGATGTGTCAGGCACCCACACTCTGTATGCTTTTGCAGGTATGGGGGCTGTGGCGGCTGCCGTTCTTGGGGCACCGATCTCAACCACGATGATTGTCTTTGAACTGACCGGAGACTGGCAGATCGGGATCGCGGTGATGGTCTCGGTCTCGATGTCGACCGCTTTGGCCTCGCGCCTTGTTGACCGGTCGTTCTTCCTGACCCAACTCGAACGTCGCAATGTGCACCTGGCAGCCGGGCCGCAAGCCTATCTTCTTGCCATGCTGCGCGCCGGGGCGGTTATGCGCCCCATTGGTGACACACGCTCAATCACGAATGAGCAGGCCCGGGAACTGATAGAACAGGGCCTCTGCGTGCAGGCCGGAGATACGCTTGAGGCCGCGATGCCTTATTTCGACCGCGATGACATCCCTTGTATTCCAGTCGTCATCGTTGAGGCCGATGGCAGTGAAACTCCGGTCGGGGCGCTGTATCACATCGACGCCCTGAAGGCCTATAACCGAGCGCTGGCTGCCACGGCAGCCGAGGAGCATTCCTAACGCCGGTACACGGTTGCGGCATCGCCAAGGTAATTGTTCCACGCGAACCAGTATGAGATATGGCCAGCGACCCGGGGCAGCCGTGTGCCATCCGGCCCGATCAGTGCTTCTTCGGTCATGGTCCATTTCCGGCCTTTTTCGTCCACCAAACCGTCCCCTGACGCAGTAAACTTATGTGACGCACGCTCATAGGCCCGCACCGCGCGTTTGTCCGAGTTCCCGATCAGCACCAGCGGGCGGTTGGCAATTGCATCATTGATGACCCGCGCCTTGTTGAACAAATCCAAAGGCCATGCCCGTGCCGCGCCAAACTGGCGAATGGCGAAGACATAGTCCTTCTGCTGGTGATGGGACTGATCAACCAGCGCAGGGAACATCAACTCGGGTGAGGCGAAGTATTCGCGATAGACCACACCCGACCCATAGTTCCGCCGGTGCCCAGTTTTCAGCGACAGCACCTGCGTTTTGGGGTGTGATGTTCTCCAGCTTTCCCAAGTCGTAATAACTACGGGGCGCTGCTTCAGCTCAATTCCGCTATCGACCAGGGGGCCAACAACCGGCTTGCCTGTGTATTGGTTCCACAAAGAGTGTGTCTGGCGGTCGAACATCAGCTTGTTGGACCGATACAGGAACCCGGATGAGCCAAAGATCAACGGTTTCTCACGCCCGGGCACCTGCGTTTCGAACAGAATTCCGGATCCGCACAGCGTACAATAGGCCAGCGCCACTGGAACGCCGCCGATCACCTCATTGAACATCTCATGCCAGCCCATGATCCGTAGCGGATAGGCCCGTTCGTCTCCGTTGATCGACACGCCAAAGACCAGGTCATCGTCCTTGAGGTAATCAGCACGCGCAGCGGGGATCAGCCCAGGATTGTCCAGTGAGGGGATGCCGTCCTTTCGCACACCGCCCCAGGCGATTTCTTCCAGACGGATTTTCATCTTGTCAGGCTGCAGGTATTCCGGGCGTAGAAAATCGTCGAAGTTTCCATCGATCCCAAGCAGCACTTCGCGCTTGAACGGAATCAGAGACGGGTGGGGCACAATCTGCGGGTTCTTTTCCTGCCACAGCATCCAGTCAAACCAGTCTGCGCCGATGTCCTCTCCGGTCAAAGAGCGCATAACGCGCGCGATCTCGTCACTGCGACGCCTGCCAAATCGCATACCAGTCAGCAGGGCTGGGACAACGTCCGGATTGCCGCGTTCTGTCAGAAAGGCCATACCTTGCTCAAACTCTGAGGCACTTCCGAACAAGGTGGATCGCACGGCCTCCAGCACACGATCCTGCTGGGCGGACAGCGCGCCGGGCAGTATGATCCCGACGCTCAGCGATCCGGCGAAACTGCGACGGGTAATCGACATGGCATCCTCTGGCGGTGTTCGGAAACATTGTGCACGCTTGGTGCTTCAAATGCATGAAACAGCCTCGTGAACGCGCCGTGAACGCACTTGAGACCGGTCGCGCCGGATGTTGTCGTAACGTTTAACAGAATCCGCCGAACCGCCGAACAAGGTTAAAAGCCTTGGGTTTGGGGCCGATTATTGCTGGTTTTCTACGTGAAATGCGCGGGCCAAGATCGTTCTGATTTTCCTGTTTTCTTGATCCAAACCCAGAAAAATCGTTAATATGGGTAAGGTCTGCCACGGTATTTTCACAAGTACATAGCGATTTTAGTTTCTCCCGTGTGGGAGGCGGGACCTGCAAAGTTTCAGAAACTTGAGCGGCACAACTGCACTGAATTAATTTTGAACAAGATCTCAGGTTAACAGGGGCACGGTTCAATGCTCTTTCTGCATCTCGCTTTGCATCCCCTGTTTCAAGAGTAGCTGGTACCATCGCGGGCTTGCGGCATGGAACTGCCGCCTGATCTTGAACCCGGAGATACAGTGTGACCCTATCAGAGGAAAACCTCCTGCTCATCGGGGATTTGTTTCCTGTCCAAGACGGCCAGCGTTGTGTTTCAGAGGTGATCCGACACTTTGCAGGTGGTGCGTCGCCGGGCCACGCAAGTAAATTTTTTCAATCTAAACGTATTCTTTCGTGTCTATTTTGGAGGACCTCAGAATGCGTATACAGACAACAGCGGCCGACCCGGTCCGGCCGGTGGCAGGCGGCGTTCACTGCTTCGAAAACGAGAAAAACTGTTTGTGCTTGGAATTGAATGACAGCACGCGAATTCAGGCGCGCCGCGTGTTTCTGGCGGCAGGGGTTCTGGGAACTGCAACGCTGCTTGCACATAGTCTGCCACAGATTGCGGAGATCGGCTTTCAGGATCACGCGCCTTACACCATCAACTGTCTGGGGCTGAGGCGGGCTCTGGGGTCGCCGCGGAATTATACGAACCGGGGAAACTTCAATGCGATGACGCTCAAACGCAAAAACGATGGTAAATGCGATCTCTTTGCCTCCGTTTACGCCGTGTCACAAGCGCCGGTCAGCTTGGTGACGATGTTGGGTCTGGGTCCGCGCTTACGCGGTTGGCGTATGGGTCGTTTTATTGTTTTCGTGCAACCCCTCCGGAACTGGACGCCCAAAACATTTGTGAAATTTCGCCACCAGCCACAACAAGACCGCATCGAGGTAACCCATGTCCCCGCACCGGAACAGGATGACCGTCTACTGTGCTTTCTTGATTGGCTCGCGTCACACAGAGTGCGCAACAAACTGGGAGTCACGGCGCCCGGACAGGGGTTCCACTATCACAATTTGACAATCGGTGCCCGAAACGAACCTGTGGACCAGACGGTTGAAACCGCCTTTCAGGGCCAGGCTCGGGTCATCGATGCCTCTTGCCTGACTGAAACTGGCTGCCCGCCACACACCCTGACGTCCATGGCGCAGGCCTACGGCCGTGTGAGCCACGACGTGGCCAGAACCGAACGGGTAAGAGAGGGAATCTGAGGCCGGATCTATCCTTAGATCTGCTCGACCTTCACGGAGTCGACGCGATAGAACGCGACGTGGTCCTTGATTTCGGCCATCGCCGGAACAGGGTCTTCATAGCTCCAGGCTGCGTTTTCGGTCACCGAAGATTTGTTTGCGATAGAGTAGTGCGTCGCATCCCCTTTATGCGGGCAATGTGTGACCTTCTCCGTACGGTCCAGAAAGGCCATCCCGATATCGGCGCGAGGGAAGTATATCACCGGTTCCAGATCACCTTCCAACAGTTCCAGTGCGTTCATGCTCTCTCCAAGAACGGCGCCGCCGGAACGAACACTCCATTTACCAGCTGCCTTACGGATCGTTATCTCAGTCATCTCTGCTTCTTCCCTCGTCTTATTCTTCGGATCACTCCTCTGCCCAGTTTATGTGACAGTTCAGTGTCAGATCGGTGCAGTTGCGGCATCCAACCACAGTTGAGCGTCAACGCCCAGCCTTGGACGGACTTTTTCCGCAACGTCGCGGTGATAGGCATTCAGCCACGCTCGTTCTTCCTGCGTAAGCATATCGACTACTATAAGCCGCCGGTCAATCGGAACGTAGGTCAGGGTTCGCCAATTCAGCATTGCGCGCTCGTCATCCCCGCTGGGCAGGGCCGGGGCCTCTTGCACCACAACAAGGTTTTCGATCCGAATACCAAAGGCACCCTCGCGGTAGTATCCCGGCTCATTGGACAGGATCATGCCCGGTTCCAGCGGCACATTGCTGACCTTCGACAGGCGCTGCGGCCCTTCGTGGACGCTCAGATACGCGCCGACCCCATGGCCAACCCCGTGATTGAAATCCTGACCCGCCAGCCAAAGAGGAGCCCGTGCGATGCATTCAATGTCCCGCCCGGCCAACCCAACAGGCCAGCGTAGCATGGACATATTGATCATCCCTTTCAGAACGCGCGTGAAACACGCTTTTTCCTCATCACCCACGCCCCCGATCGCGATGGTGCGGGTGATGTCGGTCGTGCCATCGAGATACTGCCCGCCGCTGTCCAGAACCAGCAGATGCCCATCCTCCAGCCGGCTGTCTGTCTCCTCAGTCACCCGGTAATGCATGATCGCGCCATTGGGCCCGGTGCCGGCAATCGTGTCGAACGAGATATCCTGCAAGGCGTTGTCCCGCCGGCGGTTCTCCTCAAGCTGCGTGACCACCTCCACTTCGGTCAGAGCGCCAGGGACCTGTGCGTCCAGCCAGCAAAGTGTTTCGATGACGGCCACGGCGTCGCGCAGATGCGCCTCGGCGCTGCCTGCGATTTCAGCCGGGTTCTTGCGCGCTTTGGGCAAGGCGCAGGGATCGCCCCGGTCCAGCATCTTGCCGCCCAACACGTCCGCGACGGCCTGGGGCAGCGTTCCAAGATCGACTTGAACGGTTCCTTCCAGTTCAGCGACCACGCCCAGAAATGCCTGAGGTTTATGGACCTGCACCTGACTTCCGAGATGGTCGTTCAGCCCAGCCAGTTTTTGCGCGTCCATGAATAGGTCGACCCGCCCATCCGCATGCAGAATGGCGAACCCATGCGCAACCGGGTTGTACCCGATATCCGACCCTCGAATATTCAGGAGCCACATGATCGAATCCGGCAGAGTAATGACCGCCGCAGTACATCCGTTCTGCTGCAAGTCGTCGGCCAACCGCGCGGTTTTGCTTGCGGCTGTTTCGCCGGAAAATTCAATCGGATGCGGCTTGACCGGGTTAAGCGGAGGATCCGGCTGATCCGGCCAGACCCGATCCACTAGATTGGCGCTGCGCAACAGTTCGATGCCGCTTCCGTTCAACTCTTTTTGTGTGCTGGAAATCTGGCCAGCCGCATGCAGCCAAGGATCAAAGGCAACCTTGCCACCGTTGGGCAGTTGCTCTTTCAGCCACATACTCAGGCTGGTTTCGGGCCATGGCACCGGCGTGAACTCGGCCGCGACCTGTGCCTTGACCTGCGTGCGATAGCGCCCGTCGATGAATACGCCGGCAGTATCCGTTAAGGCCGCGCAAAACCCTGCCGAGCCGGTAAACCCGGTCAGCCATGCCAGTCGCTCATCCCGTGGTGCTACGTACTCACCTTGGTGCGCGTCCGCGCGCGGGATCAGAAACCCGTCGACCCCTTCCTGCGCCATTTCGGCCCGCAGGGCGGCCAGCCGGGGTGGTCCCTGTTCCGGGCGCGCTGTCACGGCAAAGGACTGAAACATCTCATACCTCTCTCAGACGGGTCTTACCCCTTCATCTTTTCTGAAATACTCCTGCCGGAGGCAAGGCCAGCTTCAGCTGGCCTTTTTCATACCCATCACACGGGCCCGGGCACGGGGGTCACTGTCGAATAGAGCCGCCAACTGCTCGGTCATTGCGCCCGCCAACTGCTCGACATCCGTGATCGTCACAGCGCGGTCATAATAACGGGTCACGTCGTGGCCGATCCCGATGGCGAGAAGCTCGACCATCTTGCGCTTTTCGACCATGGCGATCACGTCGCGCAGGTGTTTTTCCAGATAATTAGCGGGGTTGACGCTCAAAGTTGAATCATCGACCGGCGCACCATCCGAGATCACCATCAGAATCTTGCGCTGTTCTCGCCGCGCCAGCATCCGGCGGTGCGCCCATTCCAAAGCTTCACCGTCGATGTTCTCTTTCAGCAGGCCCTCTTTCATCATCAGACCCAGATTGGGTCGTGCGCGGCGCCACGGGGCATCCGCCCCTTTGTAAATGATGTGGCGGAGGTCGTTCAGACGCCCTGGCTGCTGCGGGCGGCCATCGTTCAGCCACGCTTCACGTGCCTGACCGCCTTTCCATGCCCGTGTGGTAAATCCCAGAATCTCGACCTTCACGTTGCAGCGTTCCAGCGTCCGGGCCAGAACATCGGCACAGATAGCAGCGATCGAGATCGGACGTCCGCGCATCGAGCCTGAATTGTCCAGCAGCAGCGTCACAACTGTATCGCGGAACTCGGTGTCTTTTTCGACCTTGAAGCTCAACGGAGTAGTCGGGTTGGCAACCACACGTGCCAGACGACCGGCATCGAGGATACCCTCCTCGCGGTCGAACTCCCAAGACCGGTTCTGCTGTGCCTGCAACCGGCGTTGCAGCTTATTCGCCAGACGACTGACGGCACCTTTCAGCGGCTCCAGCTGCTGATCCAGATAGGCCCGCAGCCGTTCCAGTTCGGCAGGTTCTGCCAGATCCTCGGCCGCGATCTCTTCGTCGTAGGTGCTCAGATAGACCTTGTAGTCCGGGTCGGCCTCAGACGCTGGCGGCGGGGCAGGCGGCTCCATCGGGGCCTCGCCTTCCGGCATCTCAGCCTCATCACCCATCTCATCCTCGGCCATCTCGTCCATCGAGACCTGAGCCTGAGACTGGTCCTGCTGCTCTTCCTGAGTTTGTTCAGGGGTCGCGTCGGCCTCTTGTTCGTCCTGATCATCCTGACCGGTGCTGTCGGGATCGGGCTGTTCTTCGGCGTCGTCTTCGGCCTGATCTTCCTGATCTTCATCCAGTTCATCCGGGTCTTCACCCAGCTGGTCGCCGTACCCCAGATCCTTGATCACCTGCCGTGCGAATTTGGCGAATTCAGCCTGATCCGAGAGGATCTCTTGCAGGTTGTCCAGCGTACCTCCGGCCTGTTCTTCGATGAATCCACGCCACAGGTTCATGATGTTCTCAGCTGCGGGCGGCAAATCCCGTCCGGTGGCCAGATGGCGGATCAGATAACCGGCGGCCACCGACAACGGGGCATCTGCGGGTTGTTTGCACTGGTCGTACCCACGGCGCAGCGCCTCGTGCCCGATCTTTACGTCGATGTTCGAGGCGGTGCCGGGCATATCCCGTGCGCCCATCGCCTCGCATCGGGCAACCTCCATCGCCTCATACAAATCCCGCGCCATATCGCCCGGAGGGGCATAGCGCGCGTGTGTCGCATCGTCATGGTACTTGCGCTGCAACGCCAGAGCATCCGCCGTTCCGCGCGCCAACAGAACCTCTTCGCGGGTCATACGGCGAGAAACCTGCGGCAGACGCATCGATTCACCCGACAGACCGGATGGGTCGACGGTATAGCTCACCGACAGTTCGGGATCGTCAGCCATGACCTTCGTCGCCTCGGCCAAGGCCTTTTTGAACGGATCGGCGGGGTTGTCGTTTGGTTTACTCATTTTGGTTTTCCCAAATCCGGATCAGAGTATTCGGCGAAGACAGCATCTGGGTCCCGTTGCAGCAGGTATCTGCAGTGAACTTGAGAATTCTGGCTTGGTTTCAGGTTCAAGACAATGGATTTCGGCGTCTTCCATTGCTGGGCAATGACACCGACAGGTACCTCATCCACTTCAACCACCCAAGTCGCCATACCTCCTGAAATGCGCGCCAAGTAATTCCGCGACTGAATGGCTTTGCATAGATCAAAGCCCGTCGTTGGTGCAGGAACAATAAGAATAGCGCGATTAGGTGCGGACACATCATCCCCTGCTGCTACGCTATCCCGCGTCAGCGACAAAGAATAATGTGTGGCGTTCATCACCCCAAGCTCACGCTCGCAGCGCTTTCCGGCAGTTCTTCGTCGAAGCAGCGCTGATAGAACTCGGCGACCGTTTGGCGCTCCAGCTCGTCACATTTGTTCAGGAAAGACAGGCGGAAGGCATAGCCGACGTCGCGGAAGATCTCGGCGTTCTGGGCCCAGTTGATCACGGTTCGCGGGCTCATGACGGTGGACAGGTCGCCGTTCATGAAGGCGGTCCGGGTCAGGTCGGCGACTGTGACCATCTGGCTGACGGTCTTGCGACCCTTCTCGGTGTTGTAGTGCGGTGCCTTGGACAGAACGATCATCGTCTCGGCGTCGTGGCTGAGGTAGTTCAGCGTAGAAACCAGCGACCAACGGTCCATTTGCGCCTGGTTGATCTGTTGCGTGCCGTGATACAGGCCGGTGGTGTCGCCCAGACCGACCGTGTTCGCGGTGGCGAACAGGCGGAAGTTCGGGTTCGGCGTGATGATCTCGTTCTGGTCCAGCAGGGTCAGCTTACCATCATGCTCCAGCACCCGCTGGATCACGAACATCACGTCCGCGCGGCCTGCGTCGTATTCGTCGAACACGATGGCGACGGGGTTCCGCAGGGCCCAGGGCAGGATGCCCTCGTGGAATTCGGTGACTTGCTTGCCGTCACGCAGCTTGATGGCATCTTTACCAATCAGGTCGATCCGGCTGATGTGGCTGTCGAGGTTCACCCGCACGGCGGGCCAGTTCAGGCGGGCGGCAACCTGTTCGATGTGGGTCGACTTACCCGTGCCGTGATATCCTTGGATCATCACCCGGCGGTTGTGGGAAAAGCCTGCCAGAATCGCCAGCGTGGTCTCGGGGTCGAACTTGTAGGTCGGATCGATGGCAGGCACACGGTCGCTGCGGTCTGCAAAGCCCTTGATCGCCATGTCGGTATCAATACCGAACACGTCACGGACCGAAATATCTTCGGTGGGTTTTGCGTTGATATCGATCGATCCGTCAGCCATTCGCCTTGTCCTTATCCTTTGGCCCGCATTGCCGGGTTTGAACCCGTGTGTGGTGCAACATATTGCGGGCAAGGGCAAGGGAAAGCCGCGCGCGTAGGGACTTAGGCGGATGTTTCTTTGAAACTGGCCTTATCGACGCACGCAGATGGTTGTTCGAGGATCGCGTCACTGGCCCGGATCAGGCTGCGTTCATCAACGAACCGAGGGGTGGAATGCATGTACTCCTGGAACGCACGGCCGTATTCCTGCAGCAACCAGCGTTCTTCGTTCAAGACGAATAGAAAGTAGATAACGAACACCAACGCGGCCAATCCGAGGGTCACCCAGGATCCGCTAGCAATACCCAGATCCACAGTGGCCAGAACCGATGTCACATATTGCGGGTTGTGCGAATAGGCGTACATGCCGCCGGTCACCAGCCCGTCGCTCTCGCAATAGGTGTTGTCGAGGCCCAGAAATCGATAACCCCAGAGGGTGATCCCGAAGGACAGCACCATGATGGGAACGCCGATCACATAACGCACCCAATATCCCAGCCGTTGACCCAGGCCTCGCAAAGGGCAAAAACCACTGTCGCGCCGCAAAACAGGCGGAACAATCCAAAGGCCGCATGGTGCCGCCAACCGCTGGCGCTGGGCCACAGGCCCAAGTCGGGCAGATCTCTGGTTGGGTATGGGCCAAAGGTTCGGCCCATTAGATAGGGCGTAACGGCAAATTGTAACAGATTGAGCAAACACCCCACCCCAAAGCGACTGAATGCAGACATCGAAAGGGAATGCAGAACATCGCCAATGCAAAAAAATCAAATTCTAACATTTAGATGTTAATTTTGAGTTAATGTGCATCTTGTACAGTGTGCCAAGTGTTTCTGTTTGTAGTTAGGTTCCAAGGGTTCGCATGTCACTTACAATTTTAGGCCCGTCTTCGATCGCGATTCCCGGTGGATCGACCTCCGTTATGCAGCAGTACACCGCTACGAAAGCCGGGGCTTCATGGACTGTGGTTGTTACGGGGACAGGCGGGTTGGACCCTTCTGATTACACTGTGTCAATTTCTCCGACCGGCGTTTTGACCGTCGAACTTACGCCGGGTGCGGACATACCCCTGAACACGCAGCTCACCGTCGAAATATTCGCATCGACTGGTCCTGGAAACGGTAACAATGACTCGCTCATAGTAACGGTGGACCTTCCTGCCGGAACTGTGCCGTGTTTCGTGAAGGGGACTTTGATGGAGACCGAAAAAGGTGACTGCCCGGTCGAAGAACTGTCGGTGGGGGACAAGGTTCGCGTGTCCAGCGGTGAATTGCTGCCTATTCTGTGGATTGGTGAAAAGACCCTAAGCGCGGAAACGTTGAAGCGAAATCCACACTTGCGGCCAGTTTGCATTCAGAAGGGAGCGATGGGAGACGGCTTACCAACCCGCGATCTATATGTGTCACCCCAACACCGGATTGTTATGGAAGGGTGGCGCGCGGAATTGTTGTTTGGAGAGCCGAAGGTCTTCGCCGCAGCAATTCATCTGGTTAATGATAAAACAATTCGTCAGATACAATCCGATGAAACGGTCACATACTACCACATTGCGTGCAGCCGCCACGCGATATTGATGTCGCATGGTTTGCCAACGGAAAGCCTATTTCTAGGCGATATGGCCCTTTTGTCTTTCGATCGTGAAGATGTAGAAGAGCTTCGTGAGCTTTTTCCCGAACTGCGTGGCCCTGCATCCAACTGGAAACAGACACGTATTCGTTGTTTGAAACGCCCCGAGACCGAGGCGTTAAGTAGTATGCTGACGCAGTAACCCGATTACTTGAAGTTCCGGCTGTCCTTGATCTGATCCCAGGCCCAGACGACCTCTTGCAACTGCTCTTCCTGCGAGCGATCGCCGCCGTTCATATCCGGGTGCAGCACCTTGATCAGCTTCTTGTAGGCTTTGCGCACTTCGGCCTTGGTCCAGCTGTCGTTGGCTTCCAGAATCTCGATTGCACGACGCTCGGTCGGGGGCAGACGACGACCGCCGCCGCCAGAGGTGCGGCCCTTGTTCTGGGTGCTGTTCGCGCCAAGCACCTGATGCGGGTCCTCGATGCCCAGACGGGCCCAGGCGCGCGCCTCAGGGTCGCCCATGGGCTTGGTCTCGCGTTCCCACACTTTGTCCTTGGAGCGTTGGGCGTTCAGCTCGGCCTCGGTGGTGCCGTCGAAGAAGTTCCACTTTTGGTTATACTCGCGCACGTGCTGCTGGCAGAACCAGAAGAAATCATCCAGAACATCGGGTGCCTTGGGCGCGCGGAACTTACCCGGCTCGTTGCAGCCCTCATGGTCACAGATTCGCACTGAGGTTTCAGATGCGCCCGACATCCCCCGACGCCCGCGCGGGTTCTTTTTCTTGGCGCTGGAAACGGACATATCGAATCCGAAGGGGTCTGATTTCGTCATGCTCTGATCCTTACGAACACATCTTTTCGACTCGGAGGCAGCAGTTTAATCTAAGCAGCCGAAAGTAGAAGAGGGGGGCGGCAAAATTTTTTGCCGCTGAGCGAAAAAATGACTGTGACCGACGAAATCCGATCCCGCCTACAGGCCGCGTTTGAACCGCGCGAGCTGGAGGTCGTGGATGACAGCGAAAGCCATCGCGGTCATGCCGGGTACCAAGAGGGTGGTGAAAGCCATTTCAACGTCCGTATCCGTGGCCGCGCATTCGAAGGGCAGTCCCGTGTTGCCCGCCATCGGGCTGTTCACAAGGCGCTGGGCGATATCGTTCCCCGCATTCATGCGCTGGCGCTGGATGTTGATTCCTAAGCAAGCCTTGCACTTTGGTCAGGCGGCAAGCGCAATTGCCTGATTGATCGCGAAACCCCGGTTTATCGCGCGATAAGTTGGGAAGGGCTGGCGGTGCGTCGCGTCGATTTCTCGTTGTATCCATTCCTGCTCTTCCAGCCGGTGGAGCGACGTTGACAATGCCCGATCCGAGATTGTGACCAGACCGGATTTGAGGGCTGAGAAACGTCGCGGTACGTCGGTCAGCGCCAGAATGGGCGCGGTCCAGCTGCGGCGTAGCACAGCGAATTCTATATCACTCGGCACGGTATTTACGATCCGGCTGGCGGTTTCGGCCATCGGCACACCGATCTGAGTCAGTCGGAATTCGGGTCTTAGCGGATGACCGTGACCGGGGTTCCGTTCCAGAAATCCCAGCTGAATCAAGTGATCAAGACTTTGGGTAAAAGACGTCCGACTGGCCGTTGTCGCAGCCAGCAAGGGTGCCTGACGCCCAGGAAGGCCCTCGTGCATCAATGCCAGAATATTCAGGGACCAGGCGCGGGACGTGAGCTTGACAAGAATCATTATGTCCATAAAGTATAGTTACTTTATTTTTAAACCAAAGGAAAGTTCTATGCCACTTGTCTCATTGGAAAACACGATAACGCTGGCTATGTCCGTGCGGGATCGACACGCCAGCGCCGAATGGTATCAGGCCAAGCTGGGCTTTGAGCTGATCCACCACATTGATGAAGCCGGGTGGAGCGAGATGAAGACCAAAACCGAAGGCGTGACCCTAGGTTTGGGCGAACAGGCAGAGCCCGCGCCGGGTAATACGGTGCCGGTGTTTGGGGTGTCCGATATCACAGTGGCCCGGAAGTCTTTGGAAGCTTCGGGCGTTAGGTTCGATGGTGAAACGGAAACCATCGAAGGCATGGTAAGCACCGCGACCTTTTACGATCCTGACGGAAACGCACTGATGCTGGCGCAAGATCTCACCCAGGCCGCGAATGCGGCAGAGTAACTCTGATTAAGGGTCTGAAAACGCGACGAACCATGGACCAGCTTTGCGGGCTGGTTATGGCTAGTCTTTGCCCGTGTCGGACAAGTCCGCCGCTTTGAGGGTCAGTGGAGGGTCCTTGACCTCTTCGGAAATGGGCGCGGGCGCTTGCACTTCTTCAGGGCCTGGGATCGGCTGCGCCTCGACAACCTCCTCAACGGTCTCGTCCGCCGTGCGCGTCGAGGTGAACGTGACCTCGATTTCACGCCGAAACACCAGAACATTGCGCCAGTTCACGGTCGACGTAGTCAGGCCCGAGCGCTCCTCGCTGGGCAATAGTTCCGCGCGCTGGTATTCCCAGCCGTCCTGGCCCATCTGGTTCAGGACCTGTTCGATTGACACAGCAAACCGCCCTTCGGCGGTTTTGACGCCCTTGGCCTTGGTGCCTTTTTGCGGGGCGGGGACAACTTTGTATTCGTAGCGCTGCATCAGATCTTCCTGGTTGCCGATCCCAAGCAATCTAACATGTTGCCGGGTTTCGAAAAGTCATCTTCGCCCGCAGGGCAAATTCTGTGTCATCTGTTGCGCGTACCCTGCGCAGGGACCGGCAAGGTCCAGGCCATACGCCTGAAACCTGCCGTAGAAGTCGTTTAATCCGAAAGGCTTACGATCCCAGTTTCTTGCTGACCAACTCGTTGACGGCCTTGGGGTTGGCCTTGCCGCCGGTTGCCTTCATCACTTGACCTACGAACCAACCCGCCAGTTTCGGGTTCACTTTGGCCTTTTCGACCTGTGCCGGGTTGCCGGCGATGATCTCGTCCAGCGCGGCTTCGATAGCGCCTGTGTCCGTGACCTGCTTCATACCGCGGTCTTCGACGATCTGCGCGGGGTCACCGCCTTCGGTGTAAACGATCTCGAACAGGTCCTTTGCGATTTTGCCCGAGATGGCGTCTGAGGCGATCAGGTCAATGATCCCGCCCAACTGCGCAGGCGTAACCGGAGACTCGGTGATGTCATGGTCTTCTTTTTTCAGTCGACCGAACAGTTCGTTGATCACCCAGTTCGCGGCCAGCTTACCGTTGCGACCCTTGGCGACCTCTTCGAAATAAGCGGCGGATTCCACCTCAGCGGTCAGCACCGACGCGTCGTAGTCGGTCAGGCCGAACTCGCTGATGAATCGTGCCTTCTTGTCGTCTGGCAACTCGGGCAGATTGGCCGCAATGTCGTCGACCCATGCCTGTTCAATCTCCAGCGGCAGCAGGTCGGGGTCGGGGAAATAGCGATAGTCGTGCGCCTCTTCCTTCGACCGCATTGAGCGGGTTTCACCCTTGTCCGGGTCGTACAGGCGGGTTTCCTGATCGACCTTGCCTCCGGCTTCTACGATGGCGATTTGACGACGGGCTTCGACCTCGATCGCCTGCTGGATAAAGCGCATCGAGTTCATGTTCTTGATCTCGCAGCGGGTGCCCAGATGCGAGAAGTCCTGCGTTTCCTGGTACTTCTCATATGCGCCCGGCAAGCAGATCGAAACGTTCACGTCCGCCCGCAGGTTGCCGTTCTGCATGTTGCCGTCGCAGGTACCCAGATAACGCATGATCTGACGCAACTTGGCGATATAGGCGGCGGCCTCTTCGGGTCCGCGAATGTCGGGGCGGCTGACGATCTCCATCAGGCAGACACCGGTGCGGTTCAGGTCGACGAAGGACATATGCGGATCCATGTCGTGGATCGATTTACCGGCGTCCTGCTCCATGTGGATGCGTTCGATGCGGACCATGCGCGCGGTGCCGTCGCCCATCTCGACCAGCACTTCGCCTTCGCCCACGATGGGGTGATACAGCTGGGAAATCTGATAGCCCTGAGGCAGGTCGGGGTAGAAGTAGTTCTTGCGGTCAAAGGCCGATTTCAGATTGATATCCGCCTTCAGGCCAAGGCCGGTACGGACGGCCTGTTCCACGCAGAACTCGTTGATAACCGGCAGCATCCCCGGCATCGCCGCGTCGACGAAAGCCACGTTCGAGTTCGGCTCGGCCCCGAACCGGGTCGATGCGCCCGAAAACAGCTTGGCATTGGACGAGACCTGAGCGTGCACCTCCATCCCGATAACCAGTTCCCAGTCGTGCTTGGCCCCGGCAATGGTTTTGGGTTTGGGCATTTCGTATGTCAGGTCGAGCATGGCGCGCCTCATTTCCGCAGAAGTCTAAGCCTGCGTATTAGGCCCGGCACGGCCTAGGGGCAAGGGGGAATCAGTGCCCGGACAGGTGCAGACCCTTCGGCGTGAAGGTCACGTCCAGTCCGCTGCGCAGCTCATCACGGAACAGATCGGCTATCGCGCGCAAAGCGTCACGTTGGCCACGGGCCGCAAACCGCTCGGGC
Source organism: Ruegeria sp. CE8 (assembly GCF_056537465.1). Taxonomy (NCBI): domain Bacteria; kingdom Pseudomonadati; phylum Pseudomonadota; class Alphaproteobacteria; order Rhodobacterales; family Roseobacteraceae; genus Ruegeria; species Ruegeria sp. CE8. The sequence continues at coordinate 130,713 of NZ_JBQFRP010000002.1, read as the reverse complement.
GAACTGATGCGGACGCTGTTATTGAACCCGTTCGCTGCATGGGCCCAAATCAGCGGGTGCAACTCGGTCAGGTGATCGCGGATCAGCCAGTTTGCGGCCTCATGAATTTGGCTGCGTACCTGATCAGCTTTGTCGTTTCGGCCAGCGCCCTTCTGGATCGTGATGGAGCAATAGGCCGAAAGTAAATTGACGGTCTGCTGATCCGGACGCCGGCGCAGAATGTCGTGTAAACCTTCCACGAAGTAGTCGACATCCAAGCGCGCGCAGGCCTCTTCGTCCAGCGCAATCGCGTCGAACTGTACCCAGGTATAGCCGCCGGCACCCCATAGCTCTTGCGTGCGGGCCGCCATGCGTAGGGCCTGAACCTCAAGCTCGTCATAACTGCCGAACCAGCGCGGCAACAGATGAGTGCCCATCGCGCGCATGTGCCGCTGGTTGTGTGGGTCCAATTCGATCAGCCGTTCGTATTCATCTGCCACACGCGTATTGGCCGTGCGCTGGCCCGCAAGCAGGGCACAGCCTGCAGCGGCGACGATCGGGCTGTTCGGCGCGGCCGCGCGGCATTCCGGAAAAATCGCTGCGGCTCGGTCGAAATGCGCGGAACACCGGGATCGGTGTAGCGTAGGCAGGGTTGCTTCCGTTGTTGTGCCCCGCCACGCCCATGCGAGGTCAATATGCGCGAGCGCCACCACGAGTGCGATCATCGGATCGTCGGCGTGGGCGCGCATTTCGTCTTCCAATTCTGAAATCCCGCTCAGCACATCAATTTCCGACAGCGCCTTGGCGTCAGAGAGGGCGTGCTCGACGGCCAAGACCACATCGGCCCGAGCGCCAAAGGCCAACAGTTCCGCGATTGGCATCCCGTCCGGCGCCGTGTCGCGCGCATCGTCCGCAGCGCGCATCAGGTCAGTCAATTCTGTCCATCGGTCCTGTCTGGCCAGAAAACGCCCTTGCTCAATAGAACTCCGCCCAATCTCATCCTGCGCCTGAATATCGGCTAATGGGATGTTCAACTGCCCTTGATCGGGCAACACAGCGGCAATAGCAGAATCCGCGTGGCGCGTATCCGGCGCGGTTGGGCGCGAAGAAGACCGGGAACGAGACCAACGGTCCCTAAAAAACCAGAACATGGCAACACTCGAAACAAAAAAACCAAGTAACCTAGCTTGAAAGCTTTGCCGGAAATGATACCGAATTCAAGTTTTTTGGATTCTATCGTTAAATTTTCTTAGATAATTTTCAAATTTTGCAAACATTGTTTCAGAATGCGGTGAAGTGGTGACGTTCGACACGAAAGCCCGCTTGCTGCAGCACCTGTTCGAATTCGCGGTGGTGTGGGGTCGACTCGTCCGGCAATCGAATACGTTTCCCAGAGACCAGAACCAGCGAGACGCGAACCGAGAAATCCCACCGGGTATCGAAGCGGATGTAGTCTATGTCCGAGCACTCGACCTCGGCCTCGCGGGTTCCGGTAAACCACCGCAGTTTGTCCTGATCCAGGCTCAACCCGGCGCTGGTGTTCTGCGCAATGTCCCATAGGGCAGGCAAAGTGGCCAAGCTCATAAGACCAACTAGCCACCACGCCGCGTCAAACAGGATCACAAGGGCAAGGAGCGCCGCATAGACGCAGATCAGGACACCGACTGTGCGCGGCGCCCTGTTCTGACGGGTGAACGTGAAGTCCGTCATGCGTTGAGGATACGAGAAACCATCTCGGTCGTGTCACGTGACAGATTTGGCGTTTCGGCGATGCGGGTCAGTTGTGCACGGATCAAGTCCTGCCGGTCCGCGTCATAGCGTTTCCACGTTTGGAACGCCGAACACATCCGTGCAGTGGTTTGCGGGTTGACCGGGTCCAACTTGATGAGCCAGTCCGCCAGCAGTTCATAACCGGCACCGTCTTCGCGGTGGAAACCAGCGTGGTTCATTGCCAGAGCGCCCATGACGGCACGGAATCTATTGGGGTTCTTCCAGTTGAATTCAGCGTGCTCTGTGAGCGCGCGCGCAATGTCGGCAGTGGTAACGGGGGACGCCATTGCGACTTGAAGGCCAAACCATTTGTCCATGACCAGACGGTCATGTTGCCATTGGTCGTAGAACGCAGACAGTTCGGCTTCGCCTTTACCAGCGCGCAGCAGGCAGGACAGGGCGTTCAGTTGCAGCGTCATGTTGCCCGCCGCGTTGTATTCCTCGGCCGCCCTTGCGCCGCCATCCAACCGCGAGGTCAGAGCCAGTGCGGCGCTGCCAAGCGAGCGTTTGCCGGCTTGCTCGGCATCAGGGCTGTATGCGGCTTCGATCAAGGTCTCGCTGTGCAGGCGTGGCAGCAAGTCCTGAACATGCTGCGCTGTTGCCTGCCGCAGCGTTTCGACAGCAGTCCAGATCGTCATTGGATCGGGCGTTTCGCCGCGATCGTACAAAGAAGCGGCCAACTCGGACTGTGTGGGAAGCCCCAGCATCAAGGCCCGATAGGCGGGGTCCAGTTCACCGTCGCGCAGTACCGCCAGAATCCCGTCCAGGTAGTCGGCGCCCGGCGCAGCGTCTTCGAGGATCATGCGCAGCAGCGTGTCCTGGGCTAGTGACCGCCCCGCCTGCCAACGGTTGAACGGATCGGTGTCGTGGGCCAGCAGAAATGCGCGTTCAGCATCGGTGTGGTCGTGCTCGAGGATCACTGGGGCCGAGAAATCCCGCAGGATCGAGGCCACAGGTTTGGCTGCCAAGCCGGTGAAGGTGAAGCTCTGCTCGGCTTCGGTCAGTTCCAAAACTTCGGTTGCGCGTACTTCGTCTCCGTTGGGGCCAAGCAGGCCGACGGCAACGGGGATCACCTGCGGCAGCTTCTCGGGCTGGCCCGGCGTTTCTTCGGTGCGCTGGGCAAGGGTCAGCGTATAGGTGCCGTCATTCCAGTCTTCGCTCACGGTCACGCGCGGTGTGCCGGATTGGCTGTACCAGCGCTTGAACTGGCTCAGGTCGCGACCGGTGGTATCCTCGAACACCTTGATCCAGTCTTCGATGGTGCAGGCCTGACCGTCGTGGCGGTCGAAATACAGGTCGAGCGCCTTGGCATAGGCGTCATCCCCGACCAGACGTTTCAACATGCCGATGACCTCGGCGCCTTTCTCGTAAACCGTTGCGGTGTAGAAGTTGTTGATTTCCTGAAAGCTCTCAGGCCGGACCGGATGGGACAGAGGCCCATTATCCTCGGGGAATTGCCGTGCGCGCAGGTCGATGGCGTCATGGATGCGTTTCACCGGGGCCGAACGCATGTCGGATGTGAATTGCGCGTCACGGAATACTGTCAGGCCTTCCTTCAGGCACAGCTGGAACCAGTCGCGGCAGGTGATCCGGTTACCGGTCCAGTTGTGGAAGTACTCATGCGCGATGATCGCCTCGATGCGTTCGAAGTTGGCATCGGTCGAGGTTTCGGGGCTGGCCAAAACAGCTGAAGAGTTGAAGATGTTCAGCCCCTTGTTCTCCATCGCGCCCATGTTGAAATCGTCGACGGCCACGATGTTGAACACGTCCAGGTCGTACTCGCGGCCATAGACGTCCTCGTCCCATTTCATGGACTTCTTCAACGCCTCCATGCCGAAGTCGCATTTGCCCTCATCGCCGGGGCGGACCCAGAGGTTCAGTTCGACCTCTCGGCCCGACATTGAGGTGAACTGGCCGGGATGAGAGATCAGGTCACCGGCGACCAGCGCGAACAAGTAGGCGGGTTTGGGCCACGGATCGGTCCATTCGGCCCAGCCTTCGCCTTTGCCCGAGGGGTTGCCGTTGGAGAGCAGCACCGGAAGGTCGCCATTGATGCGCACGGTGAATGTTGACATCACATCGGGGCGGTCAGGGTAATAAGTGATCTTGCGGAATCCCTCGGCCTCGCACTGGGTGCAGTACATGCCGTTCGACATATAAAGCCCTTCGAGCGCGGTGTTGTTGCCGGGATCGATCTCGACCTCGGCTTCCCAGACGAAGGGGGCATCGGGCACGGTGGCTGTCAGGCCTTTGTCGGTGACCTCGGGCGTAATGTCCGTGCCGTCGATCAATGCGCGGATCAGTGTCAGCTCTTCACCATGCAGAAAGAACGTCGTGTCGGTGGCATCCGGATTCGGGCGAAATGCGATGCGCGAGGTCACGCGGGTCGCGTGGGCGGCAAGATCGAACGTCAGATGCACGCTGTCCACCAGATACCCAAAGGGTGTGTAGTCTTTCAGATAAATTGTCGTTGGGGCAGCGTCGCGCATCAGGGGCCTCGCATCATTTCGTGTTTGCGCGAACGTATGGGCTGTGGCGGTTGGCTGCAAGCGGTGCCGGACCTGCCTGTGCATGCCCCGAACCGGATTTTGGTAAGTCTTTTTAACCGCGACGCTGCGACGCAAGTTGCCTATCGGAAACATTCGCCCTAAATGCTGACGGCATACAGTCGTGCACATTCCCAGGAGAGACAACATGAGCAGTAGACAGTCGCGCAGCGGACTGCAGGTGGATAAGGTTCTGGCCGAGTTTATCGAGGGGCAGGTCCTGCCGGGAACAAGTGTCACAGCGGATGCCTTCTGGGACGGTCTTGCGCGCATGGTTGCCGAGTTGGGCCCCAAGAATCGCGCGTTTCTGGCCAAGCGACAGGATATCCAGGGCAAGGTCGACGCATGGCATCTTGAGCACCTGGGGCAGGAGCATGACGCCGAGGCTTATCAGGCGTTTCTGCGCGAGATTGGCTATTTGGTCGAGGAAGGTGCGGATTTCCAGATCGAAACCGCCAATGTCGACCCCGAGATCGCCTCGATCCCTGGGCCACAGCTTGTTGTTCCAATCACCAATGCCCGATTTGCGCTAAATGCTGCCAATGCGCGCTGGGGCAGCTTGTATGACGCGCTTTACGGCACGGATGCGATGGGTGATCTGCCCAAGGCAGGCGGCTATGACGCAGCACGCGGCGCGCGGGTGATTGCCTGGGCAAAAGGATTTCTGGATGACGCGGTGCCATTGGTAAGCGGTTCATGGGCGGATGTATCTGAACTGCGTGTCGAAGAGGGCGCGCTGGTGCCTGCATTGGCCGATGCTTCGCGTTTTGTAGGCTACGGCGGTTCGGCCGGGACCCCAGATTTCGTACTGCTGAAGAATAATGGTCTGCACATCCGGGTCGTGATCGACCCGTCCAGCAACATCGGCGCGTCCGATCCTGCGGGAATCGCGGACGTTTATCTGGAATCCGCGCTTTCCACGATTATGGATTGTGAGGACTCGGTGGCCTGTGTCGATGCCGAAGACAAGGTTGTAGCCTATGGCAATTGGCTGGGCTTGATGAAGGGCGACCTGACCGAAGAGGTTACCAAAGGCGGTTCCACCTTCACGCGTAAACTGGCTGACGATCTGACCTATACGACCGCCAATGGCGCATGGGATGTTCTCAAAGGCCGATCTCTGATGCTGGTCCGCAACGTGGGCCACCTGATGACTAACCCGGCTGTTCTGGATGGCGATGGCAACGAAATCGGCGAAGGGCTGATGGATGCGCTTTGCACCACGCTGATCGCTATGCATGACCTGCAGCGCGAGGGTGGGAATTCGGTCACAGGCTCGGTCTATGTGGTGAAGCCCAAAATGCACGGGCCAGCGGAAGTCGCTTTCTCGGTTGAGATTTTCGATATGGTCGAAGACATCCTTGGCCTGCCGCGCAACACCGTGAAGCTGGGTATCATGGATGAGGAGCGCCGGACTTCGGCCAACCTCAAGGAATGTATTCGTGCCGCGAAATCGCGTGTGGCCTTCATCAATACCGGCTTCCTTGATCGGACCGGGGATGAAATCCACACCTCGATGGAAGCCGGGCCGATGCTGCCCAAGGGGGACATCAAGAACACGCCGTGGATTGCCTCCTACGAGGATCGCAATGTCGATATTGGCCTGGCTTGCGGACTGAAAGGGAAGGCACAGATCGGCAAGGGCATGTGGGCAATGCCCGACCGGATGGGCGACATGCTGGAGCAAAAGATCGGCCACCCGAAATCCGGCGCGACCTGCGCCTGGGTGCCGTCGCCGACCGCAGCGACCCTGCACGCAACGCATTACCACAAGGTGGACGTACTCGCCCGTCAGGACGAACTGGCTGCAGGCGGTGCACGCGGTACGCTGAACGATCTGCTGACCATTCCTCTGCTGGGCGGCCGCAACCTCAGCGATGATGAGGTCACGCGTGAGATCGAGAACAACGCGCAAGGCATTCTGGGCTATGTGGTGCGCTGGGTCGATCAGGGTGTTGGCTGTTCGAAGGTGCCGGACATCAACGATATCGGCTTGATGGAAGATCGCGCGACCTGCCGGATTTCGTCTCAGGCGTTGGCCAACTGGTTGCATCACGACATCATCTCGAAAGAGCAGGCCATGGCCGCGATGCAAAAGATGGCGGCGGTGGTGGACCGCCAGAATGCGGATGATCCGGATTATCGCCCGTTGGCGCCCGGTTTTGACGGAATTGCTTTCCAAGCGGCCTGTGATCTGGTCTTCAAGGGGCGCGTGCAGCCATCGGGCTATACCGAGCCGGTCCTGCATGCCCGCCGGTTGGAACTGAAAGCCAGCCTTTAACGTTTAAAGAACAACAGGATACGATATGGCAGTTTCATTGCGCAAAGCCCGCACCATCATCCGAAAAGCCCTTGAGAAAGGGCATGAGATGGAACTCAAACCACTTTCGATCGTCGTGCTGGATGCAGGTGGCCACGTGATCGCGTTTGAACGCGAAGATGGCGCGGCACCCGGTCGGTTCGCGATTGCGCACGGCAAGGCCTACGGTTCGGTCATGCTGGGCATGGCTGGCACGGCCCAAATGCAGCGGGCAGAAGCGCAAGCTTATTTCATGGCCGCCGTGAACGGCGTCTATGGCGGACAGGTGGTGCCGGTTCCGGGTGGCGTTTTGCTGCGTGACAAAAAGGGCGCCGTAATCGGAGCCGTAGGAGTGACCGGTGATACGTCAGACAACGATGCTGCTGCGGCCTTGGCCGGGATTGAAGCCGCTGGTCTGACCGGCGAGATCTGAACCATTGAAGGGCGGAAGGCCTGCAAGGCCCTCCGGTCCCTGCAGGTGTTTGCGCGACGCCTAAAGTTCCTGCAGCGATCTATAAACAGAGTAAGGTCCGGACATCTTCCAACATGTGCATGGTTGAACAAGAACTTGCGCTGCCACGCAGGGCTTGTGCTATTGCGCGCTTTTTGCGCTGCCGATAGTTTTTCTGAGAATACAGGAAACAACACAGGAACGCAGAATGTCTCGACCCGTCGTCGGTATCATCGGCAATTCGTACTTGATGAATGATCAATATCCAACTCATGCCGGTGGGACGATGAATTCGGACGCGGTTGCGAATGTGTCGAACTGTTTGCCGCTGCTGATCCCGGCAGATCCGCGTTATGTCTGCGTCGATGAACTGCTCGAGGTTTGTGACGGATTTCTGCTGACCGGTGGGCGTCCGAATGTTCACCCCGAGGAATACGGCGAGCCCGCGACCGAGGCGCATGGCGAGTTTGACCGGGCGCGCGACGCGATCACCCTTCCGCTGGTGCGGGCCTGCGTCGAGCGTGGCCAGCCGTTTTTTGGCATCTGCCGCGGGTTTCAGGAGGTAAACGTGGCGATGGGTGGGACCCTGTATCCTGAAATCAGGGATTTGCCGGGCCGCATGAACCATCGGATGCCCCCCGATGGAACCTTGGAAGAGAAGTTTGCCCTGCGCCATATCGTGTCATTGAACGAAGGCGGCGTTTTTCACCGTCTGATGGGCGCGACCGAAGTGATGACGAACACGCTGCACGGGCAGGGGATCAAGACCGTCGGGCACCGCGTGGTGATAGACGGTCACGCGCCTGATGGGACGCCCGAAGCGATCTACGTTCAGGATGCGCCGGGATTCACCCTGTCGGTGCAGTGGCACCCTGAGTGGGATGCCGAAAATGACCCCGTCTCGCGCCCCTTGTTCAAAGCATTTGGCGCAGCAGTGCACGCCTGGGCCGCAGGGTCTGACGCGCCATTGGCCCAACGGTCCGCGTAATTCGTGCGCCGGTCTGGGAGAGAAGGACCAGACCGGCGCAACGCGATCAAACCAGCAAATTGAACTGATTGATCAAAGGCAGGGTGCGCGCGCGCTCACCCGTAAGGTCAAATAGGGCGTTGCCAAGGGCTGGCATCGATGGAGGGGTTCCGGGTTCGCCCACACCGCCCATGTGGCGGTTGGTTTCAAGGATCTTCACTTCGGTCACCGGCGCGGTGTGCATCCGCAGGGCGTCGTAGTCGGGGAAGTTGTATTGTTCGACTTCTCCATCAGCGAACGTGATCTCACCCATCACAGCAGCCGACAAGCCATAGATCATGCCGCCATACATCTGCGCCTCGACCGTGCCGGGATCCAGTGCCAGACCGACATCACAGGCGATCCAGGCTTTGGCGATACGGATGGCGCCATCTTCGTCGACTACCTCGATCACTTGCGCGACCGGCGTGCCAAAGCTGTAGGTCATCGCCACACCGCGTCCGACTCCATCGGGGGTTTCTCCGGTCCAACCGGACATTTCCTTTACGGCTTGCAGACATCCTGCGGAGGGCGCGTGTTCGGCCTCGGCCAACTCCAGTCGAAACTCCAGCGGGTCGCGGCCTGCGGCGTGGGCCATTTCGTCCATGAAGGTCTCGTGGAAGAATCCGTTATGGCTGTTGCCGACCGAGCGCCAGAAGCCGACGGGAATGTTCAGATCGGCAATGTGTCCGCTCATGCGATAGTTTGGCACCGCATAGGGCTGGTTAAAGAACCCTTCGACCAGGACTTTGTCAGGTCCTCCGCCGGGTATGCCGGTATAGCGCTGAACCGCTTGTTGCGTGCACGACTGAGCCGCAACTTTGCCGTCGATCAGAACAGCCTGACCGTCTTTGACTGCACCGCGCATCCGGGCCATCGCGCCGGGGCGGTAGTAGTCGTGGCGCATGTCCTCTTCGCGGCTCCAGGTGGTCTGGACGGGAACACCGGGCATGGCCATCGCGACCTTGGTGGCGATCTCGCCAAAGTCCAGCTCACCCCGGCGACCGAAGCCGCCGCCAAGATAGGTCGTGTGAATCTGAACTGCTTCCTTGTCCAGATTGGCGGTGTTGGCCGCGCGCATTTGGATGAGTGTCGGAGCCTGGTTGCCGCACCACAGTTCCAGCGCCGAGCCCGTGAACAGCGCAGTGGCGTTCATCGGCTCCATCGTGGCGTGGGCCAGATAGGGCACGGTGTATTCTGCTGTGATTTCCGAGGCACCTTCGGGCAGGGTGTCTACATCCCCATCATCACGCATGGTTGAGTTCGGTGAGGCATCGAACGCCTTCGCAATCTCGGCGAAAACTGCGCCAGTTTCCGGTGGGTAGGGGGCGTCTCCCCAGTCCACGTCAATCGCCTCGACCGCCTGAATGGCCAGCCATGTGTTGCTGGCAATCACAGCAACGCCATTGCCGAGATCAACGACCTTTTCGACGCCGGGCATCTGTTCGGCAGCGCTGGCGTCAAAGCCTTTCATCTCTCCGCCTAACTTCGGGTTAATACGGACAGACGCGAATTTCAGACCTTCGGGGCGAACATCGATCCCGAACTCGGCGGTGCCGGTGGATTTGGCGACCACGTCCACGCGTGGCAGGTTTTGTCCCAGCAAACGCCAGTTGGTTGGATCGCGCAGCTCAACTTCGGGTGGCTCGATCTGGCCCGCAGCCTCGGCAAGCTCGGTATAGGGAATGCGTGTCCCATCCGGTGCGATGACCGCACCGTTTTCGGTCTTCAATTGCGAACGATCAACGCCCAGACGGTCAGCTGCGGCTTGTTTCAGCGTTTCGCGTGCAGTTGCACCTGCCTCGCGCATGCGTTCGAACCCGTCGCGCATCGACGTCGACCCGCCCGTAACCTGAAGGCTGAGTGTTCGGCCAAGAACGCCCAGAGCCTCACCCAGATTGTGCTGGAAGTCCGAGATGTCATAGCCTTTGTTGGGCAACCCCTCACCAATCAGGGCCGAGTTGTAATAAGCCGCTGCGGCCGGACCATGCAGGACGCGGATCTGGTCCAGTTCCACATCCAGTTCTTCTGCGATCAGAGCGGCCCACGTGGTCATGACACCTTGCCCCATCTCGGCGCGCGGTGCGAACAGGGTGACGCCTTGTTGATCGATCAGAACAAAGGGGCTGAGTGCGGTTTCTCCTTCACCCGGCTTCAGTGGGTTGGCGGCAGGGCGGCTGACGTAGTAAGCGCCAAAAGCCACCCCACCCACGATTGCGGCCGAGCCGATCAGGAAGGTGCGGCGGAGGATTTTTCCTACGGATGCCATCGGTTACGCCTCCTTCAGTTTGGATGCTGCGTCGTGAATTGCAGCACGGATACGGGGGTAGGTCCCACAGCGGCACAGGTTGCCTTGCATTGCCTCGTCAATGTCTTCGTCCGAAGGGGCAGGATTTTCAGCCAGCAGAGCGGCCGCCTGCATGATCTGGCCCGACTGGCAATACCCGCACTGCGCCACCTGATGATCGACCCAGGCCTGTTGGATTGCGGCCATCGAGCCCGGAGTGCCGACCCCTTCGATTGTGGTCACATCGCCCCAGACATCCGACAGCGCCACCTGGCACGAGCGTACTGCCTCGCCATCAATGTGAACTGTGCAAGCCCCACAGGCGGCGACGCCGCAGCCGAATTTGGTTCCGGTCAGGCCGATCTCGTCCCGGAGAACCCAGAGCAGGGGAACGTCATCGGGCAGGTCAACCTGATGTTGCTTTCCGTTGATCTTCAAGTCGGTCGCCATGGCGCACCTCTCGTAGCTGTGGCTGGTTTCTGACATAATTGGTGAATTTTGTCAGTATGTCAATTGACAAAATGAACAGAAAGTGTCACGACTTCAGGTATGGCAGAAATAAAAGACGATACACGCCAGCAGGCGATTCTGACCTCGGCCTTTCAGGCCTTTGCGACTTATGGGTTCCGGAAAACTTCAATGGACGACATAGCGCGGGGCGCCGGGATGTCCCGTCCGGCCGTGTATCTGCATTTCAAGAACAAAGAGGCGATCGTCAGCAAACTGACCGAGCTTTACTATGTTGAGAAGTACGCAGCCGTCGCCGAAGCGTTGAGATCACCCGGCTCCATACCGGATGTTTTTGCCCGTGCGGTTCAGGCTCAGACCGAAGGGATCGCCGCCATTCTCGCCTCACCCCACGGGCTGGAAGTCTTGGATAGCACCAAATCACTGGCCTCTGATATCCTGTCAAAGGGCGAGGCGGATCTGGCCGGACTTTATGCCGAGTGGCTTTTGCGTGAAGAAAAAGCCGGGCGAGTCCGCCTGACCGCTGAGGCGGGGGAGATGGCCAAGACGATTACGGCCGCTCTCAAAGGGCTGAAGGTAAGCGCCGGCAGTGCACAGGAATACGAAACGCTTGTCACGCAGTTTTCCAAACTGATCGGCGCAGCGCTTGAGGTTAGGTAACGCGTTGCCGAACCTTATATTCCGGCGCATCCCACAAACGGTTCTGCATGATATCCGCAAGGATTTCGACCGCGCGTTCAACATCCTGTTCGTCAACGTATAGCGGCGTGAAGCCGAAACGCATGATGTCGGGCGCGCGGAAATCTCCGATTACGCCTCGCGCGATCAGGGCCTGCATCGCCGCGTATCCATCGGCGAAGCGGAAGGACACTTGGCTACCGCGATTCGACGGATCGCGCGGGCTGGCCAGATGCAGATCGGGGCAGGTGGCCTCGACCCGCTCGATGAACAGCTCGGTCAGCTCGACTGACTTGGCGCGCACGTCTTGCATGTCAGCCATGTCCCAGACATCCATCGCAGCAGACAGGGCGGTCATTTGAATGACCGGAGGTGTACCGACGCGCATCCGCTCGATGCCGTTGCCGGGGCGGTAATCCAGATCAAAGGCAAAGGGGGATTCGTGACCCAGCCAGCCGGATAGTGCAGGGCGCACCCGGTCTGCCAGGCGCGGGGCCACATAGATGAACGCGGGCGCTCCGGGGCCACCATTCAGGTATTTATATGTGCAACCGACGGCGAAGTCGGCGTTGCACCCGGCCAGATCGACGGGAATCGCGCCGGCGGAATGGGCCAGATCCCAAACCGTGATCGTACCATTCGAATGGGCCAGTTCGGTCAAGGCTTTCATGTCGTGTATGCGGCCCGAGCGATAATCTACCTCGGTCAGCATCAGCACTGCCACATCTTCTGTCACGTTTTGGGCAACGTCTTCAGGGGCGACGACTCGCAGCTCGTAATCCGAACCCAGAGAGCGCAACAGGCCGTCCACCATATAAAGGTCCGACGGGAAATTCCCGCTGTCAGACAGGACGACCTTGCGGTCAGGGCACAGTTCCAGCGCCGAGGCCACGGCCTGATAGACCTTGATAGAGAGGGTATCGCCGATGACAACGCTGCCGGGTTCGGCCCCAATCAACCGTCCCACGCGATCACCCAAGCCCGTCGGCAACCCCATCCACCCGGCCTTGTTCCAGCCGGTGATCAGCATCTGCCCCCATTCCTGAACCATCATGTCATTCACCCGGTCTCCGGCAGCGCGGGGCAGTGGGCCGAGTGAATTTCCGTCAAGGTAAATGACATTTTCGGGCAGGTCGAACATGGCTTTGGTCGCGGCAAAGTCGGTCATCATAATCCTGTGAATGTGGTGGGTTCTCGCCGGATCAAATGGCTATCTGATCCAAAAGATTCTGTCTATGTTCGACGAACCTGATGGCAACCGCGTTGGGTTGAGAAAGGTTTTTCTGCTGCGACCAACTGGGGTTTTGCTATTGCTGCAGAAAAGCGGTAGGTCATCGGGCAAAAGCGACATTTTTTACCACTGCCGGAACGAAAGACAGCCCGACATGCGTAAAATCGATATCCCTCCGGTCTGGTTGCTGGGCTTTGCCGTGCTGGCATGGCTGCAGGCGCGGCATATGCCGATGGGTTTGTCATTGGACAGCGGGATTACCGATCTTCTCAGCGGAATTCTGATTGGCGGCGGAGTGATCCTGATCGCGTTGGCCATCGCCGAGTTCCGTCGCCATCGCACGACAATCATTCCGCATGAAACACCGACTTCACTTGTGCAGTCAGGGATTTTCAAACGCAGCCGAAACCCGATCTATGTTGGTGATGTGCTGATCCTAGCAGGGCTGGTCCTGCGGTTTGATGCAGTCCTTTCGCTGGTTCTAATTCCGGTTTTCGTTTGGGTGATCGAACGGCGTTTCATCGTGCCAGAAGAGGACCGATTGCGCAGAACTTTTCGCGCGGATTTTGCCAGATACGAACGCCAGACACGCCGATGGATATGATGTGATGTTGTAATGACACAGCGTAAATATGCTGCGCTTGCGAAATAATGTTGCGCGAGATACATGTTTGCTTAACAAACAATACCGACCACCCGCTCGGTCAGAGTGAAAATTAGGGGGACTGCCAGTGAAGATAGGCACACCAAAAGAGATACTGGACGGAGAGAACCGTGTCGCGATGACGCCTGACTCTGCCGTGCAGTTGCAGAAACTGGGCTATGAATGCCTGATCGAGAAAGGCGCTGGTGAGGCCGCTGGCTTTTCCGATGCATCCTACGAAGCCGCGGGCGTTGAGATTGTAAAAACCGCTGCCTCACTGTGGAAGACGGCGGACATCGTTGCCAAGGTGCGCCAACCCACCGAGACCGAGCTGAAGCGCCTGACAAAGGGCAAAACACTGATCTCGTTCTTCAACCCGGCCGGGAATGAAGAGGGGATGGAACTGGCCAAGTCCAAAGGCGCGAACGTGATCGCCATGGAGATGGTCCCGCGAATCTCGCGCGCGCAGAAAATGGATGCGCTGTCGTCGATGGCCAATATCGCCGGTTACCGCGCGGTGATTGAGGCCGGCAACAACTTTGGCCGTTTCTTCACCGGTCAGGTAACGGCGGCCGGAAAGGTTCCGCCCGCCAAGGTGCTGATTGTCGGCGCCGGTGTGGCTGGTCTGGCCGCCATCGGAACCTCGACCTCGCTGGGTGCGATCACCTATGCGTTCGACGTGCGCCCGGAAGTGGCCGAGCAGGTCGAATCGATGGGGGCTGAGTTCGTCTATCTGGACTTCGAAGAAGACCAGCAGGATGGTGCGGCCACCGGCGGTTATGCGTCGGTCCAGTCGGAGGAATTCCGTAACGCCCAGCTGGCCAAGTTCCGTGAGCTTGCGCCGGAAATGGACATCGTCATCACCACCGCGCTTATCCCGAACCGTGAAGCGCCCGAGCTTTGGACCAAGGACATGGTCGAAAGCATGAAGCCCGGCTCGGTCATCGTTGATTTGGCGGCGGAAAAAGGCGGCAACTGCAAGCTGACCGTGCCGGATGAGAAGATCGTGACCGACAATGGCGTGACCATCATCGGTTATACCGACTTCCCCAGCCGGATGGCGGCTCAGTCTTCGTCGCTCTATGCGACCAACATCCGTCACATGATGACCGACCTGACGCCCGAGAAGGACGGTCAGGTTAATCACGACATGGAAGACGATGTGATCCGCGGTTCGACCGTGACCTATGAGGGCGAGATCACCTTCCCACCGCCACCGCCCAAAGTGCAGGCGATCGCGGCGCAGAAAAAGCCCGAGGTCAAAGAACTTACCCCGGAAGAGAAAAAGGCGCAGGAAATCGCAGCCTTCAAGGCGCAAACCAAGCAGCAGTTTACCCTTTTGGGGGTCGGTGGTGCGCTGATGTTGTTGGTAGGGCTGATCGCTCCGGCCAGCTTCATGCAGCACTTCATCGTCTTTGTGTTGGCGATCTTTGTGGGCTTCCAGGTGATCTGGAACGTCTCGCACAGCCTGCACACGCCGCTGATGGCAATCACCAACGCGATCTCGTCGATCATCATCGTTGGGGCCTTGATGCAGATCGGGTCGGGGTCGTTCCTGGTCATTCTGCTGGCGGCGCTGTCCGTCTTCATGGCCGGGATCAACATCTTCGGCGGCTTCCTCGTAACCCGGCGCATGCTCGCCATGTTCCAGAAATCTTAAGGAGGCCGGGCACATGGAATTTGGCTTCACTACTGCCGCCTACGTCGTTGCGGCTGTCCTTTTCATCCTTTCGCTCGGCGGTCTGTCGAACCAGGAAAGTGCCAAGCGCGCGGTCTGGTACGGCATCGTCGGTATGGCGCTGGCGGTCTTTGCCACGCTGGTTGGCCCCGGTTCGGGTCTGTGGCTGCTGTCGCTACTGCTGATCGCGGGTGGCGGTCTGATCGGTCAGTATGTGGCGCAGCGCGTCCAGATGACCGAGATGCCGCAGCTTGTTGCTGCGATGCACTCTCTGGTTGGTCTGGCGGCTGTGTTCGTCGGCTTCAACGCGCATTTTGAAATCGGCAACGTGGCGCAGGTCATGGCGATCGCCGACAGCGCGAAAGAAGCGGATCTGTCCGATCTGGGCGCGTTTGCCAAGCTGATCGCCAAGAAGACCTCGGCCGAACTGGCTATCCTGCATGTCGAACTGTTCCTCGGTATCTTCATCGGTGCGATCACCTTTACCGGTTCGGTCGTGGCTTATGGCAAGCTGGCCGGTAAGGTCACATCGGCGGCGACCAAGCTGCCCGGCGGCCATGCGCTGAACGCGGCGGCTGCGGGTCTCTCGCTGATCTGCCTGGTCTGGTACACCTCGACCGGTGGTCTGTTCCCGCTGATCCTGATGACGCTGGCTGCGCTGTTCATCGGCTATCACCTGATCATGGGCATTGGCGGTGCCGACATGCCGGTGGTCGTCTCGATGCTGAACAGCTACTCGGGCTGGGCGGCGGCTGCGATTGGCTTCTCCTTGGGCAACGACCTGCTGATCGTGGTCGGTGCGTTGGTGGGCTCGTCCGGTGCGATCCTGTCCTACATCATGTGTAAGGCGATGAACCGGCATTTTGTCAGCGTGATCCTCGGCGGCTTTGGCGGCCCGCAGGGCGAGCAGATGGCGGTTGAAGGCGAGCAGGTGGCCATCGATGCCGATGGTGTCGCCGCGGCTCTAAACGACGCGGACAGTGTCATTATCATCCCGGGTTACGGCATGGCCGTGGCACAGGCGCAGCAGTCGGTCTCTGAACTGGTCCGCAAGCTGCGCGCCAAGGGCAAAGAGGTGCGCTTTGCGATCCACCCCGTTGCGGGTCGTCTGCCGGGCCATATGAACGTTCTGCTGGCCGAGGCGAAGGTGCCGTATGACATCGTGCTGGAAATGGACGAGATCAACGACGACTTCCCGGACACGGATGTGGCCATCGTCATCGGCTCGAACGACATCGTGAACCCTGCGGCGCAGGAAGACCCCAACAGCCCCATCGCCGGTATGCCGGTTCTGGAATGCTGGAAGGCCAAGCAGGTGTTCGTGTCCAAGCGCGGTCAGGGCACGGGGTATTCGGGCATCGAAAACCCGCTGTTCTTCAAAGAGAACACGCGCATGTTCTATGGTGACGCAAAACAGTCGCTCGACAAGCTCCTGCCGATGATCGACTGATCAAAGGGAACAACCAAATTGCAAAGGGCGCCTGCGGGCGCCCTTTTCTTTTTTTGTTTGGAAAGGGGCTTTGCCCACTTACCCCCAAGGTATTTGCAACCAGATGAAGCAGGCGGAGTATGATACGCTGGTTTGTGGGATTTAATGTCAGGAGTTTGGTCATGCAGAAAGTAAATGGCATTGGGGGGGTGTTCTTCCGTGCCCGTGATCCCGAAGCCTTGAGTGCGTGGTATGAAAAGCATCTGGGCGTCAATCATTACGATCCCGTGCCCTGGAAGCAGCGCGAAGGGTATACAGTGTTTGCTCCGTTCGCGCAGGATACCGAGTATTTCGGGCGGGTCGAGCAGCAGTGGATGATCAATTTTCGCGTCGATGATCTGGCGGCCATGATTGCGCAGCTGGACTCCGCCGGGATCGCTGTTGAGACACGCGCCGAATGGGACAGTGAGGTCGGTAAGTTCGCCCGTATTCACGATCCCGAAGGCAATCCCATCGAGCTGTGGCAGCCAAATCAATGAGATAGATGTATTGTATACAATCGTATCCCCGTAAGTATATGAAATAAAAAGATAATTGATGTATTTTGAAGGTGTCGTATAGTGCCTCGGATGAAACGGAGCCCTAAATGACACCGATAGATGACCATCCGCTGCGCTATGCGTTGGCAAATGAACTGCACGCCCGTCCGTTTCCGGTGGCAGCGATGCCTTGCACGGTGGTCTTTCTGGCGATCAAGAAATCGGAAGCCGCCGTTGCGCGAGATCGTCGCGAAGATCTGGCTCATTTGATTGATCTTCTGGATCGTCACGGGGCGCAACACCCTCAACCGGACGCCACGCATTACGCGGGGCAGATTGGCCGCCATTGGTTGAAATGGGAGCAACATACCGAGTTCGTGACCTACACTGCGATCGCACAAAATGTCAGTGACCGGGCGTTCAACCCTGCTGATTTTGAGGTATTCCCACCGGATTGGCTGATGGCCAGCCCCGGCCAAAGGGTTACGTCGGCAATGGTGCGCGTCGTTGAGCGGCAGAGCGACGAGGTCGTCAAATCCAAACTGTTGGACTGGTTCGAGCCCGAAAGTCTTGCCGTGGCCCGCGTGTTGGACGATGCTGCCATCTGTGCAAGCGATTTCCGGATCGATCCCGCGGGGCATATGCGCTTTGCGATGTTCGTGACGGAAGGCACCGGGCGGCGCAGGACGGGGCGAATTGTTCAGCGTCTGTGCGAGATCGAAACCTACAAGGCAATGTCCATGCTTGGATTTGCCCGTGTGAAACAGCTTATGCCGCGTATCGGGGAACTGGATGGACAGCTTACCCGGCTAATGGGGCAAATGACCGACAATTCGGCGCAACCTGACAAGCTGTTGCAGGACTTGTTGTCGACTTCGATCGAGCTTGAAACGCTGTCGGCCCAGTGTTCGTTCCGTTTTGGTGCGACCGGGGCTTACGAAGCCATCGTGAACCAGCGGATCGAAGTCTTGCGCGAGGAACGGTTCCAGGGTGGACAGAACTTTGCCGACTTCATGATGCGCCGTTATGATCCGGCGATCCGCACGGTGAAGTCGACGGAACGCCGTCTGCAAGCGCTGTCCGACCGGGCCATTCGTGCGGGCGAGTTGTTGCGAACCCGCGTGGACGTCGAGCGCAGCGCCCAGAATCAGGCGCTGCTGGAAAGCATGGACCGACGCGCCGATCTTGCCCTGCGTCTTCAGCATACGGTCGAGGGACTATCAGTGGTCGCCATCAGCTATTACGCGGTGTCTCTGGTCAGCTACCTGCTGTATCCGCTTACCAAGGCCGGAATCAGCAAGGGGATGCTGACAGCGGCGGTGACGGTCCCGGTGGTGTTGGGTGTTTGGTTCGCCATCCGGCAAATTCGTAAAAGGCTGGAGTAATCCGTGTTTGCCTGACGGCATTCAGCCTGTAGAACGATCACGTTTGACGCTTAAATCTAAGGATCTCCCGTGATCGGAATCGTGGCAGCGTGGCGGGCCGTGGCCGCCATGTTCATTCTGAATGGCGCGCTATTCGGCATCTGGGCTTCTCGCATTCCAGCAGTGCGGGATCGGCTGGACCTGACCCATGAGGCGCTGGGCTATGGTCTGCTGTTCATGGCGGCGGGGGCAGTATGCTCGTTCCCAATCACCGGGCGTCTGACCGACCGGTTCGGAGCGGTGGCGTTGACGCGGGTCATCGCCGTTCTGTACACGCTTTCGCTGATTTTGCTGGCCTTGGCCGGAGGGTTCTGGTCGCTTGCGGCTTTCCTGTTTGTGTTCGGCGCGTTTCACGGCTCGATGGATGTCGCCATGAACGCCTGGGCTGCTGAGGTCGAACAAGCCTACAAAAAACCAGTCATGTCGTCGTTTCATGCGATGTGGAGCCTTGGGGCAGGCCTTGGTGCGCTCAGCGGGTTTGGGGCTGTGCAGATGGGGCTGACCGTGATTCAGCACTTTTTGCTGGCCGGTGGAGTTGTCGTCGGATTGGCCTTGTCGCTGTCATGGGTGTCGTGGACATCGCGCCGGGCTGTTTCTCCCACTGGCAAGGTTTTTGCATTGCCCTCGGGTGCGTTAATCCTTGTCGGTTTCACGGCCCTGTGTGGCACGCTAGGTGAAGGTGCCGTAGCGGATTGGAGCGCTATTTTTCTGCGAGACGCGACCGGTGCGACCGAAAGCGTCGCGGCTTTGGGATATGCGGTGTTCTCGGTCGCGATGGTTGCGGTCCGGCTGGCAGGTGGTTTCGCTATCGCCCGCCTCGGGCCGGTCGCAGTCGCGCGCTTTGGCGGAGTTTCAGCTGCCTTGGGAGTATTCTGCGTCGTGTCTGCCGCCGAGGCGGGGCTGGCGCTGGCGGGGTTCGCTTTGATGGGGATCGGGTATGCGGTGATCATGCCTTTGGCTTTCAGCAGGGCAGCGAGCGATCCCAACGTGCCTCCTGGGCAGGCGATCGCCAGCGTGGCCACTTTGGGATACGGAGGGTTGCTGATTGGCCCGCCGCTTATTGGGTTTCTGGCAGAGATGCTTACATTGCGCTTAGCATTCATGGTTCTGCTGCCACTGGCTGTATTCATTGTCCTGCTGTCCGGCGCGCTGCGGCCCGCCGATTTGGATTGAGTATCGACGATCTTGTACCGAAGCAGGGAACCAGAAAAACTAAAGTTGGGAGAAGAGTATGCCGATCAAAAACCGCTTCGCCGAATTGCAGGGCGAAATCACCGGATGGCGGCGCGACATTCACGAAAACCCCGAGATCCTGTTCGAAACGCACCGCACAAGCGCGCTGGTCGCCGATAAGCTGCGAGAGTTCGGCTGCGATGAGGTCGTGACGGGCATTGGGCGTACCGGTGTCGTTGGCGTTATCAAGGGCAAGACTGACACAGGCGGCAAGGTGATCGGCCTGCGGGCGGATATGGATGCGCTGCCGATTCATGAGGCGACGGGTCTGGACTATGCCTCGAAAACCGACGGCGCCATGCACGCCTGTGGGCATGACGGACACACGGCTATGCTGTTGGGGGCTGCGAAATACCTGTCCGAGACACGAAACTTCGATGGCACTGTGGTCGTGATCTTCCAACCCGCCGAAGAAGGCGGTGGCGGCGGGCGCGAAATGTGTGAAGACGGGATGATGGACCGCTGGGGCATTCAAGAGGTTTATGGCATGCACAACTGGCCGGGCCGCCCCGTTGGCAGCTTTGCCATTCGACCCGGTGCCTTTTTCGCAGCCACGGATCAGTTCGATATCACTTTCGAAGGCAAAGGCGGGCATGCCGCCAAACCCCATGAGACAGTAGACACCACAGTGATGGCCGCGCAGGCTGTTTTGGCCTTGCAGACCATTGCGTCGCGGAACGCAGACCCGATCGATCGCATTGTGGTTTCGGTAACGTCATTCGAAACGTCTTCAAACGCGTTCAACGTGATCCCACAAACGGTGAAGATCAAAGGGACCGTCCGTACAATGAGCAAGGACATGCGCAATCTAGCTGAAAAGCGCATCAATGAAATCTGTAATGGTATCGCCACGACGTTTGGAGGTGAGGCGGATGTGACCTATTACCGAGGCTACCCGGTGATGGTGAACAGCGAAGAACAAACCGAATTTGCCGCAGATGTCGCGCGCTCAGTCTCGGGTGACTGCGATGAGGCACCGTTGATCATGGGCGGTGAGGATTTTGCCTTTATGCTGGAAGAGCGGCCTGGGGCATACATTCTGGTTGGCAACGGAGACACAGCAGCCGTGCATCATCCCGAATACAATTTCAATGATGAAGCTATTCCGGCTGGGTGCAGCTGGTGGGCTGAGATTGTGGAGCAGCGGATGCCAGCTGCCTGATGGTGATGTCGGGAAGCGAGGGGCCAGCCCCTCGCGCTCCCCGGGATATTTTTGGCCAGATGAAGTCGGATCCTTGCTGGGTCAGGTGAGATCGAGCGTACCGCACAATGTGTCGATCACACTATCCAGCGCGGATTTCTGAGTGTTCACACAGGACTTTGCGCCAGCCCGGGCCTTGTTCAGCGCCGCGTCGTCTGACAACCAAATCGCAACGGCATCCGCAAGCTCCGAGGCAGAGTTGACCTCGGTCGCGCCGCCACTTTCGATCAAAGGTGCAAAGGTTTCCGCGAAATTGTAGTACCCGGGGCCGGTGATCACCGCAGCCCCGGCTTGTGCCGGTTCAAATGGATTGTGACCGCCGATTTCCTTGAGCGAGCCGCCCAGGAACACGATGGGGCACAAGGCGTACCACGTGCCGGTCTCACCCAGCGTGTCCGCGACGTAGACTTGGGTTTGCGGTGTGATCTTGTCACCTTTGGATCGGAAGGCAGCAGATTGGCCGGCGTTTTCCAACAGAGCTGCAACCTCTGACCGCCGTTCGGGGTGACGGGGGATCAGCAACAGAAGCAGATCGGGCCAGCGTTTCAACAGCTTGGCATGGGCGGCCAGAACCGTTTCCTCTTCGCCTGCATGGGTCGAGCTGGCAATCCAGACAGGACGATCGGCAACCTGGTTGCGAAGGTCATCCAATGTCGTTTGATCCACTGGCAGCGGATCAGACATCGCTTTGAGGTTGGTGCCTTGTTGCACCCGGTCGGGCCGTGCGCCCATGTCGAGAAGATTGGCCGCCGTCTTGTCGTTCTGAGTCAAGAATAACGAGAAATGGTTCAGGATGAATCGCGCAGTTTGGGGGCGTTTTTTCCATCCCTCGACCGACCGATCGGACAGACGTGCATTGAGCAGCGCCAGTGGAACATCGCGGCGAGAGGCTTCGACGATAAGACGCGGCCAGATTTCGCTTTCAACAAAGATACCGGCGTCCGGACACCAGTGGTCCAGAAAGCGTTGCACCGGGCCAGCAGTATCCAGTGGCGGGTATTGGTGACGCGTGCGCGGCGGCATCCGTTTTTCGATCAGTGCGGCGGAAGTGGGCGTGCCGGAGGTGATTAGAAACTCTGCATCAGGCAGGCGCTCGCCCAGACGTTTGATCAGGCTTATGACAGACAGTGTCTCGCCCACGCTGGCTGCATGGAACCAGATCAACCGCCCAACCGGACGGGGTAGACTGGCGTGGCCAAGACGCTCCCGTTGGCGGGCGTCAGGGACGTCCGTGGCCTGTAGTTTTTTGCGAACCGTGCGCCAGACAAGTGGACCCGCGACAGAAGTCAGGCCGCAATACAATTGGTACAGCAGCGTTGGCCGGTCGGAATGGGCTGGCATGTCAGCCGCCTGTGTGGCTCATGTGGCGGCTCATCTGGCCGTCGACCGCCTGGCGCGAATAGTCGAAATCGTGCCCTTTGGGTTTGAGGTTGATTGCCGAACGGATAGCGTCCTCAAGCGGTTGGTCGGTATAGGGGTTATCCCGCAAAGCGCCGCGCAGATCGGCCATATCCTCTTGACCTAGGCACATGTACAGCTCACCGGTGCAGGTCAGGCGCACCCTGTTGCAGCTTTCACAGAAGTTATGTGAAAGCGGCGTGATGAAGCCGATCTTTTGGCCCGTATCCTCTAGCCGTACATAGCGTGCAGGGCCGCCGGTGCGTTCCGCAAGATCCGTCACAGTATAGTGGTTCTCGTATTCTTTACGGACATCCTTGAGTGACCAGTACTGGTCGAGGCGATCCTCGTTGCCAATATCACCCATCGGCATGACCTCAATCCAGGTCAGGTCCATGTCACGCTCGGCGCACCATTCTGTGATCTTGGGCAGTTCAGGTTCGTTGAAGCCTTTCAGGGCCACGGCATTGATCTTGATCCGCAGGCCAGCCTTTTGGGCGGCGTCGATACCGTTCAGCACCTGCTTCAGTCGGCCCCAGCGCGTAACTTTGGCAAATTTGTCCTCGTCCAGCGTGTCCAGCGAGACATTTACCCGACGTACCCCGGCAGCGTACAGATCATCGGCAAAGCGATGCAGCTGCGAGCCGTTGGTGGTCAGCGTCAGCTCTTTAAGCGCGCCGCTTTCCAGGTGACGGGTCATCGAGTTGAAGAAAGTCATGATGTTGCGCCGCACCAGAGGCTCGCCACCGGTGATGCGGAGCTTTTCAACGCCCATGTTCACGAAGGTCGAGCACATGCGGTCTAACTCTTCCAGAGTCAGCAAGTCTTTCTTGGGCAGAAAGGTCATGTCCTCGGACATGCAATAGACACAGCGGAAATCGCAGCGATCCGTGACGGATACGCGGAGATAGGTGATGGCGCGTGCGAATGGGTCGATGAGTGGAGCAGTCATGCGACATAGGTAAAGCTGCAACCGCTCTGCGGCAAGGGCGAACTGCGCTTTGCGCTGGTACAGATGCGCGCAGGACGGTAGGCTTGCGCCATGAGATATGCGCTTTTGGCTTTATGTATTCTGGTGGCGGGATGTGACACCGTGCGGTCGACAACCGACCGTGTCTTTGGTGGTGAGAAAACACCCGAAGAAGCAGAACCCAATGCCGTGGAAGAGGTGGTAGAGCCGCAGCCAGTTGCAGCCACGGCGGCCGGATGGTTCGGGCCAAAGACCACAATCGCAGGGTTAGGCGACCCAACAACGCCCGGTCGCTGGTTGGAAACACCTTTGGTAGAGACCGAATTCACAGGTCGGGTCGTCGTACCCAGAACCGGCGCACAGGCTTACATTACTCTGGTTCCGGTATCTGGCCCGGCAGGGGGCGGAAGCCGGCTTTCACTGGATGCAATGCGAGCGCTGTTGCTGCCGTTTGATGAGCTGGTAGAGTTGGAAGTCTATTCCAACTGACTTTTTAAATACTTCCCGGCCTCTTTTCGCGCAAAGGCCTTCATCGTCTCTCCGTGCGAATTGAGAAAGGCGATCACGCGGTCCGGGTCGTGCTTGGACAGTTCGCGCAGCCACCAGGCGATAGATTTCTGAATAAACCAGTCGCGGTCAGAAACATATCCTGCGGCCCAGCCGAGAATACGGTCCCGGCGTGTCAGGTCGTCTGGCTTGGGGTGGTTTTGCTTGGTCCAAGGCAGAGTGGCCACCAGCGCCGCGCGTCGCGTCCACATGTGATCCGAGGTTGTCCAGGCTTCCACCTGATCCAGCCGCGCCGGTTCGGCCGACAAACGCTTTTGCATCGCCATGCACGCGTGATCCGCAACGGCCCATGCGTCAAAATCGGGTAGCCAGTTTTGCAATAACTTCCACACAGCCTCGTCCGGTCGGATGCGGGCCTGCGTCAGCAGTTTGGCGGCGGCGAGGCGACCTTCGTGGATATTCGTCTGCCACAGCGCATCCGCTAGGTCCACGCGCGCGGCAACATCTAATTCCTGCCGCCAAGCTTTAGTGAGGTCGTTCAGGATAGGATTAGCCACGCCCAGATAAGGGCGCTTTATCTTGTGATACGCGGCCATCTGTTCAGCGCGATCTGGGTCCGAATGGGCCTGTATCTGGTCCAAATAGGTTTCAAGCATCAAGCAGCTCAGGTCGTGGAACGCGTAGGTTTGCCATCTATGGTTTGATGGTTCTTTTCAACCCAATAGGATTGGATCTGCTCGTCAGACTTGCCATCGACCCACTTTTGCATCGTATCCCGTTCGGATTGGTACTCCATGAAAGGAACGGCATAGCCGCACGAGGTCTGAACCAGATCGATGTTAAGATCATAGATCTGCCGGGCGCTGCGGTGGTTCGGAAAAAGATCGGCCAGTTCGTCCCAGCCTGCGTCACCCACGTGCAGCGTGTGCGCTGCGCCATAGGTGCGCAAGATCATCGGCCGCGTCGTGAACGAGCACCACATCAGCGTCATACGGTTGACCTCAAGCAGATGCCCGGCGGTCTCGTTACCGCTGCCGGTCAGGTTCATCCAGGCAACCCGGTTTGGGCCAAGAACACGCAGAGAATCCATGCCTTTGGGCGAGATATTGACCCGTCCATCCGGCGCAGCTGTGCCAACGAAGAACAGATGCTGTTCTTCGATGAACTTGCGCTGCGCGTCGTCCAAACTCGAAAATTGCTTGGCCATGCTTCACTCCACCGTAACGGACTTTGCAAGATTACGCGGCTGGTCCACATCGGTGCCCTTGGCCACCGCCGTGTGATAAGCCAGCAGCTGGGCTGGCACCGAGTACAGGATCGGCGCAAGGCTTGGGTGAACGTACGGCATTCTGATGACACTCCAGACGCCATCTTCGGCCTCAGCAATACCAGCGTCGTCTGAAACCAGGATTACCTTACCCTTGCGGGCCATTACCTCTTGCATGTTTGAGACGGTTTTGTCGAAAACGGTGTCGCGCGGGGCCATAACGACCACCGGCATGTTCTTGTCGATCAGGGCGATGGGGCCGTGTTTTAGCTCGCCCGATGCGTACCCTTCGGCGTGGATATAGCTGATTTCCTTGAGTTTCAGCGCCCCTTCCATCGCCAGAGGGTACATCAGCCCCCGGCCCAGGAACAGGACGTCGCGCGCCTCTGACAGGCGCTGGGCGGATGTTTTGATAGCCTGGTTCTGTTCCAGTGCGGTATTTAAAACCGTCGGCAATCCACGTAGCGCCGCATAGTGATCGGCCAGTTCCTCGGACGTCAAAGTGCCTCGATCCGCGGCGGCCTTGAGCGCCATCATCAGCAGCACGGTAAGCTGACAGGTGAAGGCCTTGGTCGAGGCAACGCCGATCTCAACACCTGCGTGGATGGGCAGTTCAATGTCGCTCTCGCGGGCGATCGAGCTTTCGGGGACGTTGATCACAGAAACGATCTTATCCGCCTTGCCCTCGCAATACCGCAGAGCGGCCAGAGTGTCCGCGGTCTCGCCCGACTGACTGACAAACAAGGCCAATGTCCGCTCGGGAATCGGAGGTTCGCGATAGCGGAATTCGCTGGCGATATCGACCTCGACCGGTATTTTGGCCAGTTGCTCGAACCAGTACTTGGCGGTCAGGCAGGCGTAGAACGCCGTGCCACAGGCCACCATTGTCAGTCGGTCCAGCTTGGTGAAGTCCAGATCGGCACCCGGCAGAACCACCTGGTCGCTACCGTTGGGTAGGTACGACTTGATCGCGTCGGCAATGACGATGGGTTGCTCGGCTATTTCCTTGGCCATGAAGTGTTTGTGGCCATTCTTTTCGGTCTGCGAAACGTCCAGGTTGATCTGGCGGGTTTCGCGGTTTGCCAATTCGCCGGCTTCGTTGCGGATTTCCAGCGAATTCCGTGTCAGAACCGCACGGTCGCCTTCTTCAAGATAGGTGATGCGGTCGGTCAATGGGGCCAGCGCGATTGCGTCCGAGCCCACATACATCTCACCATCACCGTGGCCGATCGCCAGAGGAGAGCCCTTGCGCGCTGCGACAATCAGATCGTCCTGACCCTCGAACAGGAATGCGAGTGCAAAAGCGCCTACAAGGCGGTCGATGGTTTTGAATGCCGCCTCAACCGGGGAAAGACCGGATCTGAGGTAATACTCAGTCAACAGGGCCACGGTTTCGGTATCGGTCTCAGTTGCGAACCCGATGCCGTACTCCGCCAGTTCGGCGCGCAGCTCGCGATAGTTTTCGACGATTCCGTTGTGCACAACGGCGACTGGCCCGGCCTGATGCGGGTGGGCGTTGGTCACTGACGGTACGCCATGGGTGGCCCAGCGGGTGTGGCCAATGCCGGATTTTCCTGGCAGCGGATCATGTACAAGCAAATCGCTGAGGTTGACCAGTTTGCCCACGGCGCGGCGGCGTCCAAGCGCGCCATCATTCACGGTAGCGATCCCGGCACTGTCATAGCCGCGATATTCCAACCGTTTCAACGCCTCGACCATGGTGGGTGCGGCCTCGTGCTCGCCCAGTACACCAACAATACCACACATAAAATTAAGCTCCTTTGTCGCGGCGAGCCTTTTTCGCCTTCAACATCTCAAAAAGTTTGCTTGCATACCCGGGCTTGTTTTCCTGCTTGGCGCGGGCCACGGCCAAAGCATCCGCATCCACGTCTCGCGTCACCACAGTGCCGGTTGCAGTCATCGCGCCGTTGCCGACAGATACCGGGGCCACCAGCATGGTGTTCGACCCGATAAAGACGTTCTCGCCAATGGTCGTCTTGTGCTTCATGACGCCGTCATAGTTGCAGGTGATCGTACCTGCGCCAATATTGCTGGCGGCACCTACAGAAGCGTCACCGATATAGCTCAGGTGATTGACCTTGGCGCCTTCGGCGATTTCGGCGTTCTTGATCTCGACAAAGTTGCCGATACGCGTGTTTTCGGCCAGTTCGGTTCCCGGACGCAGGCGCGCATAGGGTCCGACGATGGCACCGCGGCTGACGTGACAGCCTTCCAAATGGGAAAACGCCCGAATCGTCGCGCCACTTTCAACAGTAACACCGGGGCCAAATACGACATTGGGTTCAATCACTGTGTCGCGCCCAATGATTGTGTCTGCGGACAAGTAAACCGTTTCCGGTGCCATCAGCGTTACACCCAAAGCCAAAAGCTCGTTACGTGCCCGAGTCTGGAATTCGGCGTCCGCTGCTGCGAGGTCTGCACGAGAATCCACGCCCAGCGTCTCGGCCTCGTCGCACTTGATCGCGGTTGCAGTCAGTCCGCGCGCGTTGGCCAGTGCCACGATTTCCGTCAGGTAGTATTCACCCGATGCGTTGTTGTTGCTGACCGCATCAATCAGTTCGAACAGCAGTTTGGAATCGCAGGCCAGAAGACCGCTATTGGTGAAGCGAATGGCGCGCTGTTCTTCGGTCGCGTCTTTGTATTCGACGATTTCGACAAGCTTGTCACCGTCCATGATCAACCGGCCATAGCGCGGCTGAACTTCAGCAATATCAAAACCAAGCATGACCAAATCGAAGGATGCACGCGCTTCGATCATGCGTTCCAACGTTCTGGGGTCGATAAACGGAGTGTCGCCATAAAGGACGATGACATCGCCTTCGAAATCTTCAAGCGCATCGCGCGCCTGAGCAACGGCATGCGCCGTTCCCAGCTGTTCTTCCTGAACAACGATCTGGGCTGCTTCATCCTCGGCAGTGGCGACCTTGGCAACAGCCTCAGACCCGTGACCGGTGACAATAACGGTCCGTTCGGGGGACAGAACGGCACCAGCGCGCATCGCGTGAACCAGCATCGGGGTTTGGGCAATCGGGTGTAAAACTTTTGGGGTGTCCGAATTCATCCTGGTGCCTTTTCCGGCGGCAAGGATGACGAGGGCAATACTCATGAAATCGATTTCTCTTTGTGTTTTTTCGCGGCCCGTTTTATCCGCTGAGTTCAAAGGCGCAAGCGGTACGGGCATCAAACAAGATTGCCGTTTGCAACACTTATGGCGAAGACCCGCCGAATTAGGAGGCAATATGCGTACGGTAATCTTCGATCTGGACGGGACTTTGGCCGATACATCCGGCGATCTTCTGGCCGCGGCCAACCACTGTTTCCGCCATATGGGGCACGGCGACGTACTGGTTCACGGTGAGGACGCGGCAATTGCTCTGCGCGGGGGGCGGATGATGCTGACGCATGGTCTGAAAAGGGTCGGTGCCTACGATGATGCGACCGTTCAGGCCTACTATCCGATGCTGCTGGACGCATACTCGGAAGACATCGATACGCATACGCAGTTCTATCCCGGTGCGCTGAATGCGGTTGAGGGGTTGAGGACTGCGGGCTACGGCGTTGGTATTTGCACCAACAAACCCGAAGCGCTGGCGCATCAGTTGCTTACCCAAATGGGGGTACGCGATCAGTTTGCCTCGCTGGTCGGTGCGGACACGCTGCCCGTGCGCAAACCCGATCCGGAACCACTGCGCGAAGCCGCCCGCCGGGCAGGGGGGCACCCTGATCTATGTGTACTGATCGGCGATTCCGACACGGATCGGAACACGGCCCGTGCTGCAGGTGTGCCCTCGGTACTGGTTACGTTTGGCCCGTCTGGTGCCGATATGGCCGAGTTGGAACCCGAAGCGTTGCTTCACCATTTCGATGACCTGCCGGGATTGGTGGCAGAGTTGATCGGCGTGGCCGCGTAAACTCTTGACCCAACCGTCTTGCAGGACCAGAACAATCCCATGACAGAGACATTCACCGGCAGTTTTACCCAACAGGAACCCATCCCCGAAGAGGCGGTTGAGGCCGCCCTGGCCGTTTTGCGGCACGGGCGTTTGCACCGCTACAACGTTGTGCCCGGAGAGTTGGGTGAAACGGCGCTTTTGGAACAGGAATTTGCTGCCCAAATGGGGGCGAAATACTGTCTGGCTGTGTCGTCGGGCGGATATGCGTTGGCCACTGCATTGCGGGCCGTAGGCGTAAAACCGGGCGATCCGGTTCTGACAAATGCGTTCACTTTGGCACCTGTGCCTGGGTCTATCGCCTCGGTCAACGCGCGCCCGGTTTTTGTAGGCGTGACCGAGGATCTGACGATTGATCTGGACGATCTCGAGTCCAAGCTGGATCAGGCGCGCGTTCTGATGCTCAGCCATATGCGCGGTCATTTGTGCGATATGGATCGGCTGATGCAGATGTGCGACGCCGCTGGTGTGATCGTGATCGAAGATTGTGCCCATACGATGGGAGCCGCGTGGCGCGGGCAATTGTCCGGGCGGCAGGGTGCCATCGGGTGCTACTCGTGCCAGACCTACAAGCACGTCAATTCGGGTGAGGGCGGGTTGCTGATTACCGATGACGAGGAGTTGGCGGCTAAGGCAACGATGTTGTCGGGGTCGTATATGCTCTACGAACGTCATCTTGCCGCGCCGGGGCCCGAGGTGTTTGAACGGATTAAGTATCATACGCCCAACGTATCGGGACGGATGGACAACCTCCGCGCTGCGATCCTGCGGCCACAATTGCGGGATCTGGACCAACAAGTACAGCGTTGGAACGAGCGCTACTTTGAGATTGAGAATGGCCTGCGCGAAACGCCAGGGCTGACTATCGTCGAGCGCCCCAAAGACGAGACTTTTGTCGGGTCTTCGATTCAGTTCCTGCTGTTGGATTGGTCGCCTGAACGGGTGAACGAGGTGATCCGCCGGTGTGCGGCGCGTGGGGTTGAGCTCAAGTGGTTCGGTGGAGCGGAGCCGAGCGGGTTCACGTCGCGCTACGACAGCTGGCGGTACGCGGAAAGCGCGCCGATGCCAAAAAGTGATCGAATCCTAGCCGGGATCGTGGATATGCGCGTTCCACTGACCTTTTCGCTAGAGGATTGTAGCCTTATCGCGCGGATCATCCGGGCCGAGGTTAGCGCCGTCTACCAGTCGTAATCCCATGGAGTGCGCGAGACGCGCACGCTTTTTTCTGAGGCCGCCGCCCCGGTTGGGGCGGCGGTTTGTTTTTGGGATGCCGTCGTTGACCCGATTTAGATTCGCTGCTATTTATTGAACAACTGTTCATTAATGCGAAAGAGGAGATCGCTTATGTTCACGGCGACCATGCAATTTGATCTGGGTGAGGACGTGAACGCCCTGCGCGAAATGGTGCATCGTTGGGCGCAGGAGCGGGTCAAGCCAATGGCGGGCGAAGTCGATTCCTCAAACGCGTTTCCAAATGAGCTTTGGAAAGAGATGGGTGATCTGGGTATGCTCGGAATCACGGTTCCTGAAGAGTATGGTGGGGCAGGCATGTCCTATTTGGCCCATACCGTCGCAGTTGAGGAAGTCGCGCGGGCGTCGGCCTCGGTTTCTCTTTCATACGGCGCGCATTCGAACTTGTGCGTCAATCAGATCAAACTAAACGGCAATGACGAGCAGAAGGCGAAGTATCTGCCGCGTCTTGTCTCCGGCGAACATGTCGGAGCGCTGGCCATGTCCGAAGCCTCGGCAGGGTCCGACGTTGTGTCGATGAAGCTACGCGCTGAAAAGCGCAACGACCACTATCGTTTGAATGGCAACAAGTACTGGATCACCAACGGGCCGGACGCAGATACTCTGGTGGTCTATGCCAAGACGGATCCGGAGGCTGGGTCAAAGGGCATTACGGCCTTCCTGATCGAGAAAGAAATGAAGGGTTTCTCGACCTCTCCTCATTTCGATAAGTTGGGGATGCGCGGGTCAAACACCGCCGAGTTGATCTTTGAAGATGTCGAAGTGCCTTTCGAAAACGTGCTGGGCGAAGAGGGCAAGGGCGTCGCTGTTCTGATGTCCGGGCTGGATTACGAGCGCGTGGTTCTGGCCGGGATCGGGACAGGGATCATGGCTGCGTGTCTGGATGAGATCATGCCGTATCTGGCCGAGCGCAAGCAGTTCGGAAAACCCATCGGCAGCTTCCAACTGATGCAAGGCAAGATCGCGGATATGTACACCGCGATGAACTCTGCCCGGGCCTATGTATATGAGGTTGCCAAGGCATGTGACCGGGGAGATGTGACCCGTCAGGACGCGGCGGCGTGCTGCCTATATGCCTCGGAGCAGGCGATGTCGCAGGCGCATCAGGCCGTGCAGGCGATGGGCGGGGCAGGGTTCCTGGCGGACTCGGCGGTCAGTCGAATCTTCCGTGATGCCAAGCTGATGGAAATCGGCGCGGGCACCAGCGAAATCCGCCGGATGCTGATCGGGCGCGAACTGATGAACGAGATGCTCTGAGACAAAAACGCCCCGCAGACGAGGTAACTGCGGGGCGCTTTCCGGTAAAGGATCAGAACTTATGGACGTAGGATACGCCGACAAGGAAGGGATCGATTTCGGCTTTGCCGATTTTCGTTCCGTTCAGCTTGACGTCCGAGTCGATGTCGAACCAGCGGACGTTCAGACGAACAGCGCCATTGTCAGAGACCATGTAGTCCAGACCGGCCTGCAACGAGACACCAAAGGAGTTGTCGACTTTCAGGTCGCCCAGCGGGGATTTCTCGTCGAAGAAGATCGTGTAGTTCAGACCGGCGCCGACATAAGGTTTCCACGCGCTGTTGGTCGCGAAGTGATAGTTCAGCGACAGTGTGGGCGGCAGGTGCTTGACGCTGCCGGCGTCGACGCTTCCGCCCAGGGTGACGTTGTGTTTGAACGGCGTTGCCGCCAGCAGCTCGATACCCAGATTGTCACGGATGAAGTACTCGGCGGTGAAGATCGGGCGGGTGTCCGAGTCGATCTCGGCCTTTTGTCCGGCCAGCGTGCCATTGTCGGATTTGGGGTCGAGGTAACCGACACCGACACCGACGGTCCAGTCACCCTGCGACTGGGCAAGTGCGGGGGCGGCAAGCGCCACCAGCGCGGTGGAAAGGGTCAAAGCGGCGAGTTTCTTTTGCATGTTCTTGCCTTTGGTTTTGTTGATGAAACCGCTTTGACAGCCGCAAGGTGCGTTCACTCTGATCTGCATCAAATCTGTGTGACGGATCCGTTGGGAGCTTCAGCGACAAAGTTCAGAAAAATAAGGAACTTCCGGTGTGGTAGACGCTAATCGCATACCGGGCTTGCGCCCAGCGGGTGGCTGGGATGTTCCGTCACGTCTGAACATGGCGCGTCAGTGTCTGGCCCACGCGCCCGAGCGGGTCGCGTTGATTGATCTGACCGGGGCAGGCGAGGAGCGCGTCACCTATCGGCGGCTCGCAGAAATGACGGACGGGCTTGCGCGCGCGTTGTTGAAAAAGGTGCAGCCGGGCGACCGGGTAGGCGTTCTGCTCAGCCAGTCGACCTGGTGCGCGGCGTCACATCTGGCGATCTGGAAAATCGGCGCGATCTCGGTGCCTTTGTTCAAACTGTTCAAGCAAGACGCCCTTCGATCTCGTGTGGGCGATGCCGGGGCGCGGGTCGTTCTGACCGACCCGGAAGGTGCTGCGCTGCTGGGGGATCTGGCCGAGCCGTTGATGGTCGATCAGATAGGCGAGGAAGGTGATCCGGTGCCCTTCGCCGACACCGGCCCCGAGGACCCGGCGGTCCTGATCTATACGTCCGGTACGACAGGCAGCCCAAAGGGCGCGTTGCATGGCCATAGGGTTCTGACCGGGCACCTGCCGGGCGTCTCGATCAGCCACAACAACCTGCGCGAAGGAGACTGTCTGTGGACACCCGCCGATTGGGCCTGGATCGGAGGGCTGTTTGACGTTCTTATGCCCGGTCTCGCACTGGGCATCCCGGTCGCTGCCGCGCGCCTGGACAAATTCACTCCCGAGGCCTGCGCAGACGTGATCGCGCGTGGCGGAGTGCGGAACGTATTTTTCCCTCCAACTGCGTTGCGAATGCTCAAGGCGGCGGATCAGTCCATTCCGGGGTTGCGGTCTGTTGCCTCGGGGGGTGAGCCCCTGGGGGCCGAGATGCTGGCCTGGGGTCAGCGGGCGTTTGGCTTGACGATCAACGAGTTTTACGGGCAGACCGAATGCAACATGGTCGTCTCCTCCTGCTCGGAAGACTTCCCGGTACAGCCCGGCTGCATCGGTAAACCGGTGCCGGGGCACGAGGTTGCGGTGATCGACGAAGACGGCACTCCGACCGACGAAGAGGGTGACGTGGCGATCCGGCGAGGCTCCGCCTCGATGCTTCTGGAATACTGGAAACGCCCTGAGGCGACTGCTGAGAAGTTTCGCGGCGAGTGGCTGATTACCGGCGACCGAGGCGTGTGGGAGGGCGACTATCTGCGCTTTGTTGGTCGCGATGACGATGTGATCACCTCAGCCGGCTACCGCGTCGGCCCGGCCGAGATCGAGGATTGCCTGCTAACCCACCCGGCGGTGGCGACGGTCGGTGTGGTCGGCAAGCCCGACCCCATGCGGACCGAGATCGTGAAGGCCTATGTGGTGTTGAAACCTGAGGCACAGGCGACGGAAGTCGAGTTGCAGGGTTGGGTCAAGGACCGTCTGGCGCATTACTCCTACCCACGCGAAGTGACGTTTCTGGAGGAATTGCCGATGACAGTGACGGGTAAGGTGATCCGCAAGGAATTGAAGGCGCGGGCGGCGGGGGAAGTTATTAAATGATACGTTCGTTAATCTTGTTAGTGTTCGTTCCGACAGTTACTTTTGCCCAGCAAGCTTCAGTGGATGACGCCTACATCCGGCAGTGTTTTTCCCAGGAGCAGACGGGGACGAATGTACCCGAGTGCACAGGACAAGCAGCAAACGCTTGTCAGGCTTCGCCGGGGAATGACACGACGATTGGGATATCTCAGTGTATTCAGGCAGAAACTGCGGTTTGGGATGCGCTTCTCAATGAACAATACAAGCTACGTCGCTCAGAATTAGCTGAACAGGACCCAGAACTGGAAAACCAATTGCGAGATGTCCAGCGGGCGTGGATCAGTTTCCGGGATGCTGAGTGCGGGCTGCAATATAGCTTGTGGTCAGGCGGGACGATCCGAACGATCGTAGCCGCAAACTGCTATTTGGTCGAAACTGCTGAACGTGCGTTGGAACTGCGCGATTTGGGGAATATGGAATGAAACTCACATCCAAAGCCATGCCCGCCTCCGAGGGCTTCAAGGCAAACCGATCTGCTCACCTCGACGCGCTGGCACAAATCTCTGCCGCTGCCGAAGCGGCTCGCATGGGCGGAGGCGAGAAGTCCCGTGCGCGGCATGAATCGCGCGGCAAGATGCTGCCGCGTCGCCGCGTGGCAAACCTGCTCGATCCGGGGTCTCCGTTTCTGGAAATCGGTGCAACGGCGGCGCATGGGATGTATGGCGATGCTGCCCCGAGTGCCGGTGTTGTCGCGGGCATTGGCAGGGTGCAGGGACAAGAGGTCATGGTGGTGTGTAACGATGCCACCGTGAAGGGCGGCACCTATTACCCGATGTCGGTCAAGAAGCACCTGCGCGCGCAGGAGATCGCTGAGGAAAACAATCTGCCCTGCATCTATCTGGTCGATAGTGGCGGCGCCAACCTGCCCAATCAGGATGAGGTCTTTCCCGACCGCGACCACTTCGGCCGCATCTTCTACAATCAGGCGCGGATGAGCGCGAAGGGCATCCCTCAGATCGCCGTGGTCATGGGGTCGTGCACGGCGGGTGGGGCTTATGTGCCAGCGATGTCGGACGTGACGATTATCGTGAAAGAGCAGGGCACGATCTTTCTCGCCGGACCGCCTTTGGTCAAAGCGGCAACCGGTGAGGTAGTTAGCGCCGAAGATTTGGGGGGTGGCGATGTTCATACCCGCCTGTCCGGTGTGGCGGATTATCTGGCCGAAGACGATGCACATGCTCTGGCGTTGGCGCGTCGGGCGGTTGGTTCATTGAACCTGCGCAAGCCGCAGACAGTGGATTGGGCCAGCCCCGAAGACCCCGCCTATGACCCCGAGGAAATCCTGGGCGTCGTCCCTGCCGATCTTCGTACGCCTTACGATATCCGCGAGGTAATCGCGCGTCTGGTCGATGGCTCGCGCTTCGATGAGTTCAAGCCCCGGTTCGGTGAGACGCTGGTGACCGGCTTTGCTCATGTCAAAGGTTGCCCGGTTGGGATCATTGCCAATAACGGCGTGCTGTTTTCGGAGGCCGCGCAGAAGGGCGCGCATTTTGTCGAGCTATGTTCGCAGCGCAAGATCCCGCTGGTGTTCCTGCAAAACATCACCGGGTTCATGGTCGGTCGGAAATACGAAAACGAAGGCATCGCGCGGCATGGGGCCAAAATGGTGACGGCGGTGGCCACGACATCGGTTCCCAAGATCACCATGCTCGTCGGTGGTTCGTTCGGTGCCGGAAACTACGGCATGGCCGGTCGTGCCTATCAGCCACGGTTCCTGTGGACCTGGCCGAACTCGCGGATCTCGGTCATGGGCGGCGAACAGGCGGCGGGCGTGCTGGCCACTGTCAAACGCGACGGGATCGAACGACAGGGCGGCACGTGGTCGGCCGAAGAAGAGGCCGAATTCAAGCGCCCGACACTGGAGATGTTTGAGGAGCAGTCGCACCCGCTCTACGCGTCAGCCCGCCTGTGGGACGACGGCATCATTGACCCGCGCAAAAGCCGCGATGTGCTGGCTCTTTCGCTGAGCGCCGCATTGAACGCCCCGATCGAGGAGACACGTTTCGGCGTGTTCAGGATGTGATGAACATGACAATGCGAAAAGTATTGACCCTGTATCCCGGCGCACAAACCTTCAAATTCGGCGACAGCGCAAAGATGAGTGCCGAGTTGCTTTCACTGGTGCGAGCAGGCCGGAAAACGGCAACCTGTGGTGCGCTGAGGGACTATCTGGATGGCAGCCCCGAAACACCGGTCGTTGGGCGCCGCGACATCGCTTTGGAATGGGATGGAAGTCCTGCTTTGGTCATTGAAACCGTCGAGGTTTCGGTCTGTCGTTTCTGCGATATGACCGAGGATTTTGCGTTGGCCGAGGGCGAAAATGAAACGCTTGAGGGATGGCGCGAAGATCATCACCGGTACTTTGAGCGTAATGGTGGATTCGATCCAGAGATGGAACTGTTGTGCGAACGGTTCCGCCTAATCGAAGATCTGGCGGTTGAGGGTTAAAAGATGTTCAACAAAATCCTGATTGCGAACCGGGGTGAGATTGCCTGCCGGGTCATGGAAACGGCTCAGAAAATGGGCGTGTCCTGCGTTGCTGTATATTCAGACGCTGATGCCTCGGCGAAGCATGTACAGATGGCGGATGAGGCGGTCCATATCGGCGGCGCAGCTCCGGCCGAAAGCTATTTGAAGGGCGATGTGATCATTCAGGCGGCGCTGGACACAGGCGCGCAGGCGATCCATCCCGGTTACGGCTTTCTGTCCGAGAACCCCGATTTCGTGGATGCGGTCGAGGCCGCTGACCTGACCTTCATCGGCCCGTCGGCAGATGCGATCCGCAAGATGGGCCTGAAGGACGCCGCAAAGGTTTTGATGGATAAGGCAGGGGTGCCTGTCGTGCCGGGATATCACGGCGACAATCAGGACCCTGAGCATTTGGCCGGTGCGGCTGACACGATCGGATACCCGGTTTTGATAAAGGCCGTTGCAGGCGGAGGCGGCAAGGGCATGCGGTTGGTCGAGCGTCCGGAGGATTTTGCCTCGGCGTTGGACAGTGCCCGGGGTGAGGCGCGGACCGCGTTTGGCAATGATGCGGTGCTGGTCGAAAAGTTTGTCGCCAAGCCGCGCCATATCGAGGTGCAGGTGTTCGGCGACGGCGCTCATGCTGTGCATCTGTTTGAGCGGGATTGTTCGCTGCAGCGTCGGCACCAGAAGGTGATCGAAGAAGCCCCGGCCCCCGGCATGACACCTGAGATGCGCGAGGCGATGGGGCAGGCGGGCGTGCGCGCAGCCGAGGCAATCGGTTACAAGGGCGCGGGGACGGTTGAGTTCATTGTGGATGCCTCGGACGGCCTGCGCCCGGACCGGTTCTGGTTCATGGAGATGAACACGCGCCTTCAAGTGGAGCATCCGGTAACAGAGGCGATTACCGGCGTGGATCTGGTGGAATGGCAGTTGCGTGTTGCATCAGGCGAGACGCTGCCGAAGCGTCAGGAGGACCTGTCGATTTCGGGCCATGCGTTCGAGGCGCGCCTGTACGCCGAGGATGTGCCGAAAGGCTTTCTGCCAGCGACTGGTACGCTGACACATCTGCGGTTCCCGGCGGATTGTCGCGCCGACAGCGGCGTGCGAGCAGGCGATACAATCAGCCCCTGGTACGACCCGATGATCGCCAAGGTGATCGTCCACGGCCCCACGCGTGCCGTCGCGCTGGAGCAGTTGCATCGCGCTCTGCAAGGCACCGAAGTCGCGGGAACAGTGACGAACCTCAGCTTTCTTGGCGCGCTAACCAGGCACGAGGGATTCGCCGCTGGTGATGTGGATACAGGTTTGATCGGGCGCGATCTGGGCGCTCTGGTTCAGGAGACCCCAATCCCGGCGACATCCATGGTTGCTGCCGCCATGACGGCATTGGATCTGGTCGATACCGGTGAGGAAACGGGATTTTCGCTTTGGGCCCCGCTGCATCGGGCCGTTCAGTTGCGTTCTGAGGACGTCATCGATCTGGATGTGCAGGTCGAGGGCCCAAACCGACAGCTTTGGCAGGTGGGCGGCGAGACCATCCTGTCCGAGCGTAGTGCAGGTGGATGGACTATCGGTGGCGAGGCGATGCCACGCGTTTCCATCTCGAGTTCTCGGATCACGGTATTCCGGAACTATGGGCAAGCCATTGATATCGTTGACCCGTTGGATCGGGATTCCAGTGCTGCCGGCGATACTAATGTGATCGAAGCCCCCATGCCAGGTCTGGTCAAAGCGGTCTTTGCCGAAGTGGGGCAAGCGGTGCAAGAAGGCGACCGGCTGGCAATTCTGGAAGCGATGAAGATGGAGCATTCCCTGTTGGCCGCGCGCGATGGTGTCGTTGCCGAGGTGCTGACGGGCGCGGGGGCTCAGGTCGAGGCCGGCGCCGCTCTGGTCCGGCTGGAGGAGGAATGATCTGTCCCGTTTCCGCGCAACGTGGCACAGTCGGTTTGAATACGGCAATCAGAAAAGGGCACAGCCATGGGTGATCGGGTCGAAATCTTTGAGGTGGGTCCGCGAGACGGATTGCAGAACGAAAAGCGAGAAATACCAGTCTCCGAAAAGGTGGCTCTGGTTGATTGCCTCAGTCGGGCCGGTTTCAACCGTATCGAAGTGGCCAGCTTTGTTTCACCCAAATGGGTGCCGCAAATGGCAGGCAGCGCGGATGTGTTGGCGGGGATTAAGCGGGCCGATGGAGTGCGCTATGCTGGGCTGACACCAAACATGCGGGGCTACGAGGACGCGCTAGCGGCCAAAGCGGACGAAATTGCGGTGTTCGCTTCCGCCTCCGAAGGATTTTCGAAGGCAAACATCAACGCTACCATCGAGGAGTCTATTGAGCGCTTTACGCCGATCTTAGAAGCCGCGCGCCATATTGACCTGCCGGTGCGTGGCTATGTGTCCTGCGTCACCGATTGTCCCTACGACGGTCCAACTCCGCCTGAAAAAGTGGCTGAGATCGCGGACCGGCTGTTCTCGCTGGGATGCTACGAGGTCTCGTTGGGGGACACGATCGGGCAGGGGACACCCGACACCATCGCCCATATGCTGCTGGCGGTGCGTGAGCGTGTGCCGATGACCCGCTTGGCAGGTCACTTCCATGACACCAACGGGCGGGCGATTGACAATATCGACGCTGCGCTGGCGCTTGGCGTTC
This sequence comes from Ruegeria sp. CE8, assembly GCF_056537465.1. Lineage (NCBI taxonomy): Bacteria > Pseudomonadati > Pseudomonadota > Alphaproteobacteria > Rhodobacterales > Roseobacteraceae > Ruegeria > Ruegeria sp. CE8. Next base: position 91,748 of record NZ_JBQFRP010000002.1, on the reverse strand, counting down.
GGGTTTTTGACAGTGCTGTCGGTGGGTTGGGTGGCTGTCCTTACGCGCCCGGAGCTGCAGGGAACGTGGCCACCGAGGCCGTCGTCGCCCATTTGGAAAGGCTTGGATATCAGACCGGGATTGACCGGGACGTCATCGAAGAGGCCGCGCAGATGGCGCGCGCCATGCGGTCGGAGTAAGGAGCAGTCATGTTCGAAACGATTTCGGTGACCGCGGACGCCCGCGGTGTGGCCACCCTGACTTTGGATCGCGCGGAAAAGCACAACGCCATGTCGGCGCAGATGATCACCGAGTTGACACAGGCGGCTGGTCAGCTTGGGGCTGATAATGCTGTGCGGGTAGTTGTGCTAACCGGTGCGGGCAAGAGCTTTTGCGCGGGAGGCGATCTGGGCTGGATGCAGGCGCAAATGGCAGCCGACCCCGAAACGCGATTTGTCGAAGCGCGCAAGCTTGCGGAAATGCTGCAGGCGCTGAACTCACTGCCCAAGCCTCTGATCGGCGCGATACAGGGCAATGCGTTTGGCGGCGGCGTCGGGATGGCATCGGTCTGTGATATGGCGGTTGGTGTCGATACGGTCAAAATGGGACTGACGGAAACCAAGCTGGGTTTGATCCCCGCGACGATTGGTCCCTATGTCATCGCTCGCATGGGCGAAGCCCGCGCGCGACGCGTGTTCATGTCTGCTCGGCTGTTCGATGCAGCTGAAGCAGTGGAACTCGGACTGCTGGCCAAAACTGTGCCCGCCGATGGTCTTGGCGACGCGATCGAGGCGGAAGTCTTGCCCTACCTTTCCTGTGCGCCGGGGGCGGTTGCATCCGCAAAACAACTGGTTCGGCAGCTGGGGCCATGCATTGACGATGCCGTTATCGATCACACGATCCGCCAACTGGTTGAGAGGTGGGAAACCGACGAGGCCAAAGAGGGAATCGGCGCATTCTTCGAAAAACGAAAACCTGCATGGATTAGTTAGGTTTAGGCGCTACTTGCGAAGCGTTTGCGACTGGATGTGCAAAGCATCTGCCAGCGGCTGCGCCTGGACGAATATTAGTCGCCTGCGCGTTTCTGTTCGGTTGACCCTCTGACCCCGCGCGGATAGAGAATGTCCAGTCAACACGCCAATTGACGGCGCTCCCGTTCAGGGTACGCGCAGGAAAGGAGCTGTACGTGGAAGACCTATTGCGGGAGTACCTCCCGATTCTGGTGTTTCTGGCCGTAGCTGTAGGCCTTGGAATCGTCCTGATTCTGGCTGCTGTCGTTCTGGCGGTCCGTAATCCCGACCCCGAAAAAGTCAGCGCATATGAATGTGGTTTCAACGCCTTCGACGATGCGCGGATGAAATTCGATGTCCGGTTCTATCTGGTCTCGATTCTCTTTATCATCTTCGATCTGGAAATTGCCTTCCTGTTCCCGTGGGCCGTCGGCTTCAAGGACATCAGCGACGTGGGGTTCTGGTCCATGATGGTGTTCCTGGGCGTTCTGACTATCGGCTTTGCCTATGAATGGAAGAAGGGGGCCCTGGAATGGGAGTGATGACGGGCGCAAACACCGCTGGCGTCGACAAAGAAGTCGCCACCCAAGCCCTGAACGCCGAGTTGCAGGACAAAGGGTTTCTGCTGACCTCTACCGAGGACATTATCAACTGGGCCCGCACCGGTTCGCTGCACTGGATGACCTTTGGTCTGGCCTGCTGCGCGGTTGAAATGATGCACACCTCAATGCCGCGCTATGATGCTGAACGGTTTGGCATCGCGCCGCGTGCGTCGCCCCGTCAGTCTGACGTGATGATCGTGGCGGGCACACTTACCAACAAAATGGCTCCGGCGCTGCGCAAGGTTTACGACCAAATGCCCGAGCCGCGCTATGTCGTTTCGATGGGCTCCTGCGCGAATGGCGGTGGTTATTATCACTATTCCTATTCTGTTGTGCGCGGCTGTGACCGTGTCGTTCCGGTGGACATTTATGTGCCCGGCTGCCCTCCGACTGCCGAAGCACTGCTGTATGGTCTGATGCAGTTGCAACGTAAAATCCGCCGCACCGGCACAATCGTACGCTGAGGAGAGAGCTGATGAGCGAAGCACTCAAGGAACTCGGCGCGCAGCTGGAACTGAAGCGGGCAGACTGCGTGTTGTCATGGGATGTGACCCACGGTGAGTTGAACGTGGATGTTGCCCTGTCGAACGTCGTGGAATTCATTGAATTTCTGAAGTCCGACCAGAACTGCAAGTTCACGACCCTCGTGGATATCACTGGTGTCGATTACCCCGAACGCGCCAAGCGATTCGACGTGGTTTATCACTTCCTGTCGATGTACCAGAACCAGCGCATCCGTCTGCGGGTCTCGATCCGTGAAGAAGACATGGTGCCCTCGATCGTTGATGTGCACCCCTCGGCCAACTGGTTTGAGCGCGAGGTGTTCGACATGTTCGGCATTCTGTTTTCCGGCCACCCGGATCTGCGGCGCATCCTGACCGACTATGGGTTCCGCGGCTATCCGTTGCGCAAGGACTTCCCGACCACCGGCTATACCGAAGTGCGATACGACGAGGCGCAAAAGCGTGTGGTCTACGAACCGGTCAGCCTTGTTCAGGAATACCGTCAGTTTGATTTTATGTCCCCATGGGAAGGGGCGAATTACATTCTGCCCGGGGATGAGAAACAGGAGACCTAATCATGTTCGAGTTCCTGATCTGGATAGTTTTGGTGGTGGCAACGGTCGTTCCGATGATCAAGCTGCTGCCGCATTTCGGGATCAACAAGAACTGGGCGTTTGCATGCATCATCTCTCCAGTCGTGATCGTCCTGCTGTGGATGATGGCCATGAAGCTGCAAGAGATGGAGCGCCGCTGACATGATAGGCGAATTGATCGTTTTGGGCGCGCTGGGGGTGCTGCTGGCAGGGGCCGCGGCAAAGGCGGCTGAGGCGGAAAAGGTCCGGGTTCGGGCCGAAGCGAAAAAGAAACGGGGGCGTTGATGGACGGCTCAAGATACGATGACGGCAGCACGGACGCGCTGAGCGGAGAACAGAAGATCCGCAATTTCAACATTAACTTCGGCCCGCAACACCCTGCGGCGCATGGGGTTCTGCGTCTGGTGCTTGAGCTGGACGGCGAGATCGTCGAACGCTGCGATCCGCATATTGGTCTGCTGCACCGTGGCACCGAAAAGCTGATGGAAAGCCGGACGTATCTGCAAAACCTGCCGTATTTCGACCGTCTCGACTATGTGGCGCCGATGAACCAGGAACATGCCTGGTGTCTGGCCATCGAAAAGTTGACCGGTGTCGAGGTGCCGCGCCGGGGCTCACTGATCCGGGTTCTGTATTCCGAGATCGGGCGCATCCTGAACCACCTGCTGAACGTGACCACGCAGGCGATGGACGTGGGCGCGCTGACCCCGCCTCTGTGGGGGTTCGAGGAACGCGAAAAGCTGATGGTGTTTTACGAGCGTGCCTGTGGTGCGCGCCTGCACGCCGCTTATTTCCGCCCCGGGGGTGTGCATCAGGACCTGCCGCCGGAACTGCTGGACGATATCGAGGCATGGAGCCATGAATTCCCAGCCGTTCTGGATGATATCGACGGTCTGCTGACCGAAAACCGCATCTTCAAACAACGCAACGCCGATATTGGCGTGGTGACCGAGGATGACATCCAGAAATACGGCTTCTCGGGCGTGATGGTGCGTGGATCGGGTCTGGCATGGGACCTGCGTCGCGCGCAGCCCTATGAATGCTATGACGAGTTCGAATTCCAGATCCCCGTAGGCAAGAATGGCGACTGCTATGATCGCTATCTCGTCCGCATGGAAGAGATGCGCCAGTCGCTGCTGATCATCCGTCAGGCCATTTCCAAAATCCGTGAATGCCCCGGTGACGTTCTGGCCCGTGGCAAGATCACCCCGCCGAAACGCTCGGACATGAAGACCTCGATGGAAAGTCTGATCCATCACTTCAAGCTGTACACCGAAGGCTTCCACGTCCCTGCGGGCGAGGTCTATGCCGCCGTCGAGGCCCCCAAGGGCGAATTCGGCGTCTATCTGGTCGCCGACGGCACCAACAAACCTTACCGGGCCAAACTGCGTGCCCCGGGTTATTTGCATCTGCAAGCCATGGATCATGTCGCTAGGGGCCACCAACTGGCCGACGTCGCCGCGATTATCGGGACGATGGATGTTGTGTTCGGGGAGATTGACCGGTGACCAAGGCCGTTCTGATCCTGAGTATTGCTGCTGCCTTCAACGCGGCGGGCGTTGCCGCCGCGCAGCACCCCACTGCTAAGGTATTGGAGGTGATGCGTGAAAGCGGTTGTCGACTACATACAGCGAATGCCGAAAACGCGTTCTCTTCGCGAGGATTGACTCCAGAGGATGTCAGCGCTGTGATCAATGGCTGGGCCGAACAAGGGCTGGCTGGCTTGGATGGCTCGGTTTTTGAGATTGCTCCGGCGATTTGTGGCGCACATGGTCTGGCGGCGGAGGATGCCGAGGGTCGTGTAGATGCGTTGTATGAGTTCGTTCGCCTAAACGGGTGCCGCATGGGGGAAGAGGAGGCCGAGATCAAACTACGGCCTGCTGGTTTCACCGAGACCGAAACTCCGGTCCTGATAGACCGGCTGATCGCTGACGGCCGTGCGCATCAAGAAGATCCCTATATTATCGTGATTGGAGATGCCTGCTAATGCTGCGCCGTCTGCACCCCGAACAACCCGAGAACTTTGCCTTCACCGCTGCAAATCAGCAGTGGGCCGAAGCGCAGATTACGAAATATCCCGAAGGGCGTCAGGCCAGTGCGGTCATCCCGCTGCTGTGGCGTGCACAGGAACAGGAGGGCTGGCTGAGCCGTCCGGCGATTGAATCCGTCGCCGACATGCTGGGCATGGCCTATATCCGCGTGCTCGAGGTTGCGTCGTTCTACTTCATGTTCCAACTGCAACCGGTTGGTTCAGTTGCGCATATTCAGGTCTGCGGCACGACGTCGTGCATGATCTGCGGGGCCGAGGATCTGATTGCGGTCTGCAAGGAAAAGATCGCGGCCAAGCCGCATGCGCTGTCAGCCGACGGCAAACTGAGCTGGGAAGAGGTCGAATGCCTTGGCTCCTGCACCAATGCGCCGATGGCGCAGATCGGCAAGGATTACTACGAGGACCTGACCGCCGAGAGTTTTGGTAAGATCATCGACGATCTGGTGGCGGGAAAAGTGCCGGTTCCGGGCCCGCAGAACGGGCGTTACGCGGCAGAGCCATTGAAGGGGCTCAGCAGCCTGAACGAATATGAAGCCGGTAAGCCTCAGTATAACGCTAGTGTCGAACTGGCGACCGATTTGGGCGATACGGTCAAGCGCATCGACGGCACCGAAGTGCCGATCCTGACGCCTTGGCTCGGCCAAGATGGCAAGGCAGCGGCGTCCAAGGCGGCCCCGAACCCGCCAAAAGCCCCTCAACCCGCGAAACCCGCCGTAAAACAGGCGGAGGAGGCAAAGGCTAAGGAAGAACAACCCGAAACGCTAAGCGAGGCTCGGGGCGGCCAGCCGGATGACCTCAAGCTGCTGAAAGGTGTTGGGCCGAAGCTGGAAGAGACGCTGAACGAACTGGGCTTTTACCACTACGACCAGATCGCGAAATGGACACCGGAACAGGTGGCCTGGGTTGATGCCCGTCTGAAGTTCAAGGGGCGGATCGAACGCGATGGCTGGATCGAACAGGCTGGTAAACTAGCGGCGGGTGAGGAAACCGAGTTCGCCAAACGTGCCAAGGAAGACGGTACTTACGAAGACTAATATTGCGGTGCCCATCCGGGGTATCAAGGTGAGATGGACAAGGAAAAAGAACAGGCCATAGCCCGCAAGGGCCGACATATCGGGGTGGTCATCGCCGTGACCATGCTGCTGTGGCTTGCCATGTCGCTGTTCATCGGCCCCGCGCTAGGATTGCCGGGGCGCTATGCGCTGCTGTTTGATTTCGCCGCTCTGGCGGGGTTTATCTATGCGGGCGTGAACATTTTTCAACTCTGGCGCATGCGTCAGGACAGCTGAAGGTTAGACACGATGCTGAAGGATCAGGACAGGATCTTTACCAACATCTACGGGATGCATGAGCGCAGTTTGAAAGGCGCGCAGTCCCGCGGGCATTGGGACGGCACCGCTGGCCTGATCGGGAACGGGCGCGACTGGATCATCCAGACGATGAAGGACTCGGGCCTTCGCGGACGCGGTGGTGCGGGTTTCCCAACCGGTCTGAAATGGTCGTTCATGCCCAAGGAAAGCGATGGGCGTCCGGCCTATCTGGTCGTAAACGCAGACGAATCCGAGCCGGGAACCTGTAAAGACCGTGAGATAATGCGTCATGATCCGCATACGTTGATCGAAGGCTGTTTGATCGCGTCTTTCGCGATGAATGCGCATACCTGCTACATCTACCTGCGTGGCGAGTACATCCGCGAACGTGAGGCGCTGCAGGCGGCAATTGATGAGGCTTATGACGCGGGCTTGCTGGGCAAGAACGCTGCCGGATCGGGCTGGGATTTCGATCTGTTCCTGCATCACGGGGCCGGGGCCTATATCTGCGGTGAGGAAACCGCCCTGATCGAAAGCCTTGAGGGCAAAAAGGGCATGCCGCGCATGAAACCTCCGTTCCCGGCTGGGGCGGGGCTTTACGGCTGTCCCACGACTGTGAACAATGTGGAATCCATCGCCGTTGTGCCGACGATCCTGCGTCGCGGGGCGGACTGGTTTGCAGGCTTTGGCCGTCAGAACAACGCGGGCACCAAACTGTTTGCCATCTCGGGCCACGTAAACAACCCGTGTGTGGTCGAAGAGGCGATGTCTATCCCGTTCGAGCAGCTGATCGAAACCCATTGCGGCGGTATTCGCGGCGGTTGGGATAACCTGCTGGCGGTGATCCCCGGTGGTTCATCGGTGCCTTGTGTGCGCGGAGAGGACATGCGCGACGCGATCATGGACTTCGACCACCTTCGCAACGACTTGGGGTCGGGGCTTGGAACAGCGGCGGTGATCGTGATGGACAAGTCCACCGACATCATCAAAGCGATCTGGCGTCTGTCGAAATTCTACAAGCATGAAAGCTGCGGTCAGTGCACGCCCTGCCGTGAAGGCACGGGCTGGATGATGCGCGTGATGGATCGACTGGTAAGGGGCGAGGCCGAACTGGAAGAGATCGACATGCTGTTTGACGTGACCAAGCAGGTCGAAGGCCACACGATCTGTGCTTTGGGAGATGCGGCCGCCTGGCCGATCCAGGGCCTGATCCGCAACTTCCGGGAAGAGATTGAGGACCGTATCAAAGCGCAAAAATCGGGGCGCATGGGAGCAATGGCGGCGGAGTGATTGGAGTGCGTAACATCGAGCCAATCTCACGCCGCGTTCTGGTGAAGGAGTAATGTCATGGAGACTTTTGCGGAGTATTCACACGCCATCGCGTCCCTCGTGATCTTTACGGTGATCATCCTGTTTTTGTCGCCGTTTTCAGCACTGGCCAAGGCTGGAAAAGGATTGGCTCCAGGCGCTACGCCGGATCAGGATTATTCGGACAAGGCCTATCGACTGAACCGGGCCTATCTGAACGGAACCGAAACGCTACCCGCCTATCTGACCGTCACAGTCGCGGCCATCCTGTTGGGTGCCAGCCCGTTCTGGGTGAACCTGCTTGCCTCGCTGGCCCTGGTTGCGCGCATCGTCATGTTGGTTATTCACATGCGTGGAATCGGAAAACCTCATAGCGGTTTGCGATCCGTGTTTTACGTCATCGGATGGGCCTGCATGGTCCTGATGGGCGTCATGGCTTTGGTGGCGGCATTTTGATGAATAAGAAAGGTATCCCTTCGTTGGCAGGAAGAAGTTTCTGGATAGGACGCGCGGCATTGGCCGGCGCGTTGGGCGTGCTGACGATCGTCTCAGCCTGTGGAATCGTGTCGCCCTCCGACGACCGAATTCTCTTTGACGGCAAGCCATTCCGGGCCAAAGCGAAAGCCGTTGATAAGAAAAAAGCGCCTGCGGATTTCACCGTGGTTGTGAACGGGGTGTCGGCTTCGTTGGATGGCGCGCGCGAAGCTGGGCGCTATGAGGGCACCAAGTTCTGTATCGCAGCCTTCGGCACTTCGAAAATCGACTGGAAAGTCGGGCCCGAGACCGAACCGCAAAATCTGCGCATCGCCGACGATAAAATGACCTTTGCCGGAACCTGCCAGCGACCATGAAGCGGTTTTTTGCATATCAACCAGCGGCATCGGGGATGTTATTGAATAGCGCCCCGAGCGCAGATCGTTTTGGAGGTTCCAAGACGAAAGGATTTGTCATGTCTGGTTTGAAACTGCTCGCTCTGCTGTTGGTGCTTGCGCTTCCGGCCGTTGCGGAAGCAAAGTCGCCCTTGCGCGAAGTCAAGGAGATTGACGACGAGCTTTATTACATCGCGATTGCAAACGAGATTTCGGAATACTGCCCGTCGATCAGCGGGCGTCGACTGAAGGCGATCGGAGTGATGTGGGGGCTGAAGTCCACAGCAAACAATCTGGGGTACTCGGACAGCGAAATCCGGGCCTACGTGGAATCGGATGCCGAAAAGAACCGGATGCGCGCCAAGGGCGAGGCTTATCTGGCCCAGCACGGTGTGTCCTACGACAACCCCAGTTCCTTCTGCACGCTTGGGCAGGCGGAAATCGAAAGAAACAGCGCCATCGGCGTGTATTTGAGGGCGAACTAGACCATGTCTGACCTCCGCAAAGTGAATATCGACGGGCAGGAAATCGAAGTCGATGGTGCGATGACGCTGATCCAGGCTTGTGAGGAGGCCGGGGTCGAGGTGCCGCGCTTCTGCTATCACGAACGTCTGTCGATTGCCGGGAACTGCCGGATGTGTCTGGTCGAGGTTGTGGGCGGCCCGCCGAAACCGGCGGCCTCCTGCGCGATGCAGGTGCGCGACTTGCGTCCGGGGCCGGAAGGTCAGGCACCCGAGGTCAAGACAAACTCGCCCATGGTCAAAAAGGCGCGTGAAGGCGTGATGGAGTTTCTGCTCATCAACCACCCGCTGGACTGCCCGATCTGCGATCAGGGTGGCGAGTGCGACCTGCAGGATCAGGCGATGGCCTATGGGCTGTCGGGCTCGCGCTTCAAGGAAGCAAAGCGTGCGGTGGATGATCTGGATCTGGGCCCGCTGGTTGGCACTGCGATGACGCGCTGCATCAGTTGCACCCGGTGTGTACGGTTCACCACCGAGGTGGCCGGGATCACCCAGATGGGCCAGACGGGGCGTGGCGAGGATGCCGAGATCACGTCGTATCTGAACCAGACGCTGGATTCGAACCTGCAAGGCAACATCATTGACCTGTGCCCGGTTGGGGCACTGACCTCTAAGCCGTACGCCTTTACCGCGCGGCCTTGGGAGCTGACCAAGACTGAGAGCATCGATGTCATGGACGCTCTTGGCTCGAACATCCGTGTGGACACTAAGGGGCGCGAGGTGATGCGCTTCCTGCCGCGCAACCATGACGGCGTGAACGAAGAGTGGATCAGCGACAAAACCCGGTTCGTTTGGGATGGTCTGCGTCGTCAGCGTTTGGACAAGCCCTATGTGCGCGAGAACGGTAAATTGCGCCCCGCGAGCTGGCCAGAGGCGCTGACGAAGGCGGCGGAAGCTCTGAAAGGGGCTGAGAAACCTGCCGGAATCGTGGGTGATTTGGCCCCGGTCGAAGCTGTTTTCGCGCTGAAACAGATGATTGAGGGGCAGGGCGGTGTTGTAGAATGCCGAACCGACGGGGCGAAGTTGCCGTCCGGCAACCGTGGGGCCTATGCCGGGACAGCCGCGATTGAGGATATCGACACGGCGGAACGTATTTTGCTGATCGGCACAAATCCGCGGGATGAGGCACCGGTTCTGAATGCGCGCATCCGCAAGGCTTGGGCGCATGGGGCTGAGGTGGCTCTGGTCGGCCCTCTTGTCGATCTGACTTATGACTATCACCACGTCGGCGACGATCGTGCAGCCTTGCAAAAGGTTGTCGATATGGGAGGCGATGATGAGATCAAGGGCAAAGCCTCACTGGTTATTGTCGGGCAGGGCGCACTGCAAGAGGCCGACGGCGCAGCTGTTCTGGCCGCCGCGCAAGCCATTGCAACCAGTACCGAAAGCGGGCTTTTGATCCTGCACACCGCGGCGTCGCGTGTGGGTGCCATGGATGTGGATGCCACCAACGAAGGCGGCATGGATGCGGTCAGCACAGCGGACGTGATCTATAACCTCGGTGCGGATGAGGTCGAAATCGGCGACGGTGCCCTTGTGATCTATCAAGGCAGCCATGGTGACAGGGGCGCGCATCGCGCCGACGTGATCCTGCCGGGCGCTGCCTACACCGAGGAAAACGGCCTGTTCGTCAACACCGAAGGCCGCCCGCAATTGGCCATGCGTGCCGGTTTCGCTCCGGGTGAGGCGAAAGAGAACTGGGCCATTCTGCGGGCGCTGTCCGCCGAACTGGACGCCACGTTGCCTTTTGACTCGCTGGCGCAACTTCGCACCGCGTTAGTCGAAGCCTTGCCACATCTGGCCCGTATCGACGAAGTGATCGAGAACGAGGCGCAATCTTTGGAAGCGGCCCCGCTGGGCACGGCCACGTTCCGTAACGCGATCAAGGATTTCTATCTGACCAACCCGATTGCACGGGCATCGCAACTGATGGCCGAACTTTCCGCTCAGGCTCAGGCCCGAAATAACGGAAAGATCGCGGCCGAATGAACCAGACCCGTTTCATATCGCTGTTTGAAACCGGTGCTGCAATCCGCAGCGCGGGTGACAAGGAAATGCGCATGAGACTCAATGAAAAGGGTGGCGTGTGGGCGGCAGATGCTGTTTACACCTGCGTGCCGACCCAGCCGCAGTTTGCGCAGGCACATGGCCTCAGCTTCGCTCGCGGTAAACGGAATACCCACGGTGTGAGGACCAATGGCTGATTTCTTTAACACCCCAGGCGGAATAGCCATCATCATTCTGGCGCAAGTGCTCGCTGTAGTTGCGTTTGTGATGATCTCGCTGTTGTTCCTCGTTTATGGCGACCGAAAGATCTGGGCAGCGGTTCAGATGCGCCGCGGCCCCAACGTGGTGGGCGTTTATGGCTTGCTGCAATCGGTGGCTGACGCGCTGAAATATGTGGTTAAAGAGGTGGTCATCCCTGCCGGGGCCGATCGCACCGTCTTTATCCTTGCGCCGCTTACGTCCTTCGTTCTGGCCATGATCGCCTGGGCGGTAATCCCGTTCAATGATGGCTGGGTCCTGTCGGATATCAACGTCGCCATCCTCTATGTCTTCGCCGTATCCTCGCTGGAGGTTTATGGCGTGATTATGGGCGGTTGGGCGTCAAACTCAAAGTACCCGTTCCTAGGCTCGCTGCGCTCTGCCGCGCAGATGATTTCCTACGAAGTCTCCATCGGCCTGATCATCATCGGCATTATCATCTCGACCGGTTCGATGAATTTCGGAGACATCGTCCGCGCACAAGATGGCACTTTCGGGTTCTTCAGCTGGTATTGGCTGCCGCACTTCCCGATGGTCTTCCTGTTCTTCATCTCGGCACTGGCAGAAACCAACCGCCCGCCGTTCGACTTGCCCGAGGCGGAATCGGAACTGGTCGCCGGTTATCAGGTGGAATACTCGGCCACGCCCTTCCTGCTGTTCATGGCAGGCGAGTACATTGCAATCTTCCTGATGTGCGCGCTGACTTCGCTGCTGTTCTTTGGTGGCTGGCTGTCGCCGATCCCTGGGCTGCCGGACGGCGTGCTGTGGATGGTCGCCAAGATGGCGTTCTTCTTCTTCCTCTTCGCGATGGTCAAGGCGATCACGCCCCGCTACCGCTATGACCAGCTGATGCGGCTGGGCTGGAAAGTCTTTCTGCCGTTCTCGCTGGTCTGGGTCGTGTTTGTAGCTTTTGCGGCGAAATTCGACTGGTTCTGGGGCGCGTTTGCCCGCTGGGGTACAGGGGGCTGAGTAGTTGGGTATCGATTATACAGTCTTCTCCAAACTCGTCGATTTCTCGACGCAGTTTAAGCCTGTGTCCCGGACTCTCATGCTGGGGCGTCAGGATTTCCGACGCCCGCGCCCGCCGCGGGTCTACCTTCAAAAGCTGGGCGAAGCGGGTCTGGACCATCTTCAGCTTGACGACCTCGAACAGCCGGACGGCTTCAGCGAAACGTTTTTTCGCCATTTGGGGTTTGGCGAAATCGAAACCCTGGACTTTTCCGACTATGAAGGCGCGCAGATCCTGCATGATTTGAACCGGCCAATTCCTAAAGAGCTGGAAGGGCAGTTTGATTTCATCTTCGACGGCGGGACACTTGAACATGTTTTCAATGTACCGGTTGCGTTTCAGAATGTGTTTCACATGCTCAAGCCGGGCGGAAGGTTTGTTTCGGTGAATGGACTGAACGGTTGGCCGGGGCATGGAATGTATCAGTTCAATCCCGAGTTGGTGTACACGTTCTGGCACCGCAACGCCGGCTGCAATGTAATCCAATGCCAGGCCATTCGGCAAAGCCGCAATTTGCATCAGCAGGCCATCGACCTGTTAGATCCTGCGAGCGAGGAACGTCGAATGGAATTGGGCGACCACATCCCCGATGGGCCAGTATACTTGTATTATGAGATCGAACGCACACCAGACGCCGCTCTCAAGGATACGATCCTGCAAAGCGACTATGAAACGGACTGGCGTGAATACTCCAATGCCGGAGAAACCCGATACGATCAGAAGGTTACTTCTCCATGACCCAAATCGACTACACCCGCGCGGCCAAGTACTTTCTGCTGCAAGACTTCTGGGTCGGCATGAAGCTGGGCCTGAAGTATTTCTTTGCTCCAAAGGCCACCGTGAACTATCCGCACGAAAAGGGCCCTCTTTCGCCCCGTTTCCGGGGTGAACACGCACTGCGCCGCTATCCGAACGGTGAAGAACGCTGCATCGCCTGCAAACTGTGCGAGGCGGTCTGCCCGGCGCAGGCGATCACCATCGACGCCGAACCACGCGAAGACGGCAGCCGCCGCACCACGCGGTACGACATCGATATGACCAAGTGCATCTATTGCGGCTTCTGTCAGGAAGCCTGCCCGGTTGATGCCATCGTCGAAGGTCCGAACTTCGAATTCGCCACCGAGACCCGCGAAGAGCTGTTCTATGACAAGCAAAAATTGCTCGACAACGGCGAACGCTGGGAAGCCGAGATCGCCCGCAATCTGGAAATGGACGCGCCGTACCGATGAATGACAGCCCGACAAATCCGTTCGAGCTGATGATGAAACAGGCTCAGGACATGGCCAAGGCGATGAACCCGGCGATGGAGAACTTCTCGCCCAAGGGGTTCGAGGCGCTGTGGCCGACCATGCCGAAAGAGGTCATGGAAATGATGTTCGGCAATACCGTCAACAAGGACGGGCTAGACGCCAAGACCCGGCTGTTGCTGACATTGGCCGGGCTGACCTGTCAGGGCGCGCAGGCGGACTCAGCGGTGCGCCAGACCGTGCGTCATGCGCTGGAAGCCGGCGCCAAGAAACAAGAGATCGTGGAAACGATCGGTCAGATGTCGGTCTTTGCCGGCATCCCGGCCATGACCCGCGCGCTGGATCTGGCGCAAGAGGTCATGGGCGACAACGAGGATGAGGATCAATGACCGTCTTTGCCTTCTATCTGTTTGCCATCAGCGCCATCACCGGCGGGCTATTCACAGTGATCAGTCGCCAGCCGGTGCACTCGGTGCTTTGGCTGATCCTGTCATTCCTGTCGGCAGCGGGGCTGTTCGTTTTGCTGGGGGCCGAGTTCGTGGCGATGCTGCTTATTATCGTCTACGTCGGCGCGGTCGCGGTTCTGTTCCTCTTCGTAGTAATGATGCTGGACGTGGATTTTGCCGAGCTCAAGGCCGAGATGGCGCGCTATATGCCGCTGGCCCTGCTGATCGGTCTGGTGATCCTGATGCAGTTCGTCATGGCCTTTGGCGCCTGGGACAGCGCGCAGGGTGCTGCGGCCAATCTGGCCCAGCCGGTTCCGACAGACCGTCACAACACCGAGGCGCTTGGCGTCATCCTTTATGATCAATACTTCCTTCTGTTCCAACTGGCGGGCCTGATCCTGCTGGTGGCCATGATCGGCGCCATTGTGCTGACCCTGCGCCACCGCCAGGACATCAAGCGTCAGGACATCGTCGGCCAGATGATGCGCGACCCGGCCAAGGCGATGGAGTTGAAGGACGTGAAGCCGGGGCAGGGGTTGTGAAGCACAAGTTTTCTAAAATTGTTGCTGTAGTAGGCTGCCTTGCTTCGCTTTCGACAGGCGCAACAGCCTGTGAAAGTGCGCCGCAAAACGAAGGCTTCAAGGTCAAAAAGGTTCTGCCTGATTGCAGTTTTAGGAATGGCGGTAGAGGGCAATTCGCAATCTTTGGTGGCAAGCCAGTGGTCGATATTGGCAATGGACGTATCGGGCAACGTATCCACGGAGGTGAAGGTTGCAGCCCAGATGAAAGCCTTTTCTTCATGAACTGCTCTGACGGAACAGGCGTCGTCGTGGAAGGGTTGCACTACGCTTCGGAAATCGCGGGCTATACACCGAGTTCCATTGAGCTCATTCAAAAACCGCTTGGTGCAATTGGACTGACACCCGAAACAACGGTTTCCAACGTTGAAGAGATTGCGACCGTCAACCGGTACACGTTCACCAAAGAAGTCAGAGATTTCTTTGCCCGAACCAAAGACCACAAGCGCATCGACTACACCTGCGGCTGCAAACTCTACTACCCCGACTCGCCAGGAGCGAAGCTATGATCGGACTTGAACACTATCTTACGGTCGCGGCGACGCTGTTCGTCATCGGCATCTTCGGTCTCTTTCTGAACCGCAAGAACGTCATCATTCTGCTGATGAGCATCGAACTGATGCTGCTGGCGGTGAATATCAACCTCGTGGCGTTTTCCAGCTTCCTCGGCGATCTGGTCGGGCAGGTCTTTACGCTGTTCGTGCTGACCGTTGCGGCGGCCGAGGCGGCGATTGGTCTGGCCATTCTGGTCTGCTTCTTCCGCAACCGCGGCACCATCGCGGTTGAAGACGTCAATATGATGAAGGGGTAAGAGAACATGGAAACCACCATCCTCTTTGCCCCGCTGGTGGGCGCGCTGATCTGCGGTTTCGGCTGGCGGTTCATTGGCGAGAAAGCCGCCATGTGGACCGCGACAGGTCTGCTGTTTCTGGCCTGTCTGCTCAGCTGGATCGTCTTTTTTAGCTTTGATCCGTCGGCTTACCCCGGTGGCTCCTACTCGGTGCCCGTTCTGCGGTTCATTGAAAGCGGCTCGCTGTCGACCGAATGGGCGATCCGACTGGACCGGCTGACCGCGATCATGCTGATTGTGGTGACAACGGTTTCGGCCTTCGTGCACCTCTATTCCTTCGGCTACATGGACCACGATCCACAATGGCGCGAAGGCGAAAGCTATAAGCCACGGTTCTTTGCCTACCTGTCCTTCTTTACCTTCGCGATGCTGGCGCTGGTGACGGCAGACAACCTCGTGCAGATGTTCTTTGGCTGGGAAGGCGTGGGCGTCGCATCCTACCTGCTGATCGGATTCTACTATCGCAAACCGTCCGCGAACGCTGCGGCGATCAAAGCGTTCGTTGTAAACCGCGTGGGTGACTTTGGCTTTGCGCTGGGAATATTCGCGCTGTTCTTCCTGACCGACAGCATCAACTTCTCGGACGTTTTCGCCTCGGCGCCGACTTTGGCCGAGACGCAGCTGAATTTCCTTTGGGGTGAGTGGAACGCCATCGAAGTCATCTGTGTGCTTCTGTTCATTGGCGCGATGGGTAAGTCGGCCCAGCTGATCCTGCACACATGGTTGCCGGACGCGATGGAAGGCCCGACACCTGTGTCCGCTCTGATCCACGCTGCGACTATGGTGACTGCAGGTGTCTTCCTGGTCTGCCGCATGTCGCCGCTGATGGAGTTCGCGCCGGGTGCGACCGGGTTCATCACCGTGCTGGGGGCCTCGACCGCGTTCTTTGCCGCGACCGTGGGTCTGGTGCAAACTGATATCAAGCGCGTCATTGCGTATTCGACCTGTTCGCAGCTTGGCTACATGTTTGTGGCGGCTGGGGTTGGCATGTACTCGGCGGCGATGTTCCACCTGTTCACGCACGCGTTCTTCAAGGCGCTTTTGTTCCTTGGCGCGGGTTCGGTGATCCATGCCATGCACCATGAGCAGGAGATGACCGAGTACGGCGGGTTGCGGAAAAAGATCCCGTATACCTTCTGGGCCATGATGATCGGAACGCTGGCTATTACCGGCGTGGGCATTCCGCTGACGACGATTGGTTTTGCCGGGTTCCTGTCCAAAGACGCCATCATCGAAAGCGCCTATGCGAGCGGTTCCAGCTATGGCTTCTGGATGCTGGTGATCGCGGCTGCGTTCACCTCGTTCTACAGCTGGCGCCTGATCTTCCTCACGTTCTACGGCGAGCCGCGCGGTGACAAGCACACCCATGACCACGCGCATGAAAGCACGATGACCATGCTGGTCCCGCTTGGCGTGCTGTCCTTGGGAGCTGTCTTCGCCGGAATGATCTGGTACGGCAACTTCTTCGGCCATGCGGACAAGGTCGGCAAGTTCTATGGCATTCCCGTCGCCGAGGCGTCAGAACACGCCGAAGCCGGTGATCACGGAACGGCTGACGCGCACAGTGAGGACATTGCCCACACGGATGAGGGCCATGCGGACGATAGCCACGCCGATGCAGGCCACGCCGAAGAGGGCGCGCAGGGCGATAAGGCCGCGAAAGGTGGCGATCACCACTATGTCTTTGCCGGTCAGCCGGGTGAGGGTGCGATCTTTATTGCGCCGGACAACCATATTCTGGACGACGCACATGCTGCTCCGAAGTGGGTCAAGGTTTCTCCGTTTGTCGCGATGCTGCTGGGCTTTGTTGTGGCGTATTGGTTCTACATTGTGAACACCACGCTGCCAGCGCGTCTGGCACAGAACCAGCGTCCCCTTTACCTGTTCCTGCTTAACAAATGGTACTTTGACGAGATCTATGACGCGATCATCGTCAAGCCCACGGTGGCGCTTGGCCGATTCCTGTGGAAACGCGGCGATGGCAACACTATCGACGGCTTCCTGAACGGTGTCGCCATGGGCGTTGTACCCTTCTTCACCCGCCTCGCAGGCAAGGCGCAGACGGGCTACATCTTTACTTACGCCTTCTGGATGGTTCTGGGCATCGCCGCCCTGGTCACCTGGATGTCGATCGGCGGAGGCGCACAATAATGGATAATATCCTCTCCATCGTCACCTTCATCCCCGCAGTGGCAGCAGGCATTCTGGCCCTGTTCCTGCATGGCGATGATGTGGCCGCGCAGCGAAACGCAAAATGGGTCGCGCTGGTGGCTACCACGGTGACATTCCTGGTTTCGATCGGCATCTATACGGGCTTTGATCCATCCAATACCGGCTTCCAGATGGTGGAAGAAGGTGAGTGGTTGATGGGCCTGAAATACAAGATGGGTGTCGACGGGATCAGCGTTCTGTTCGTGTTGCTGACCACCTTCATCATGCCGCTGACCATTCTGGCCAGCTGGCAGGTCACCGACCGCGTCAAGGAATACATGATCGCCTTCCTGCTGCTGGAAACGCTGATGCTAGGTGTGTTCATGGCGCTGGATCTGGTGCTGTTCTACCTGTTTTTCGAAGCGGGCCTGATCCCGATGTTCCTGATCATCGGCATCTGGGGCGGCAAGGATCGCATCTATGCCAGCTTCAAGTTCTTCCTTTACACCTTCCTCGGTTCGGTGCTGATGCTGGTAGCAATGGTGGCAATGTACTCGGATGCAGGTACCACTGATATCGAAGCGCTGATGAGCCACCATTTCTCCTCCGAGGGGTTCAGTGTCTTGGGCATCTATGTCGTCGGTGGGTTGCAGACGTTGATGTTCCTGGCTTTCTTTGCATCCTTCGCGGTGAAGATGCCGATGTGGCCGGTACACACCTGGTTGCCGGATGCCCACGTTCAGGCGCCGACGGCCGGATCGGTCGTGCTGGCAGCAATCCTTCTGAAAATGGGTGGCTACGGTTTTCTTCGTTTCAGCTTGCCGATGTTCCCGGTCGGATCAGCGGTGATGACCGATCTGGTGCTGTGGATGTCGGCAATTGCTGTGGTCTACACCTCGCTTGTTGCGCTGGTGCAGGAGGATATGAAAAAGCTGATCGCATACTCCTCGGTCGCGCATATGGGGTTCGTGACCATGGGCATTTTTGCTGCGAACCAGCAGGGGATCGACGGAGCCATCTTCCAGATGCTCAGCCACGGGTTCATCTCGGCCGCGCTCTTCCTCTGTGTGGGCGTTATCTATGACCGGATGCACACTCGTGAGATCGAGGCTTATGGCGGACTGGTGATCCGGATGCCCGCCTATGCGCTGGTCTTCATGCTGTTCACAATGGCCAATGTGGGCCTGCCGGGCACCTCAGGCTTTATCGGAGAATTCCTGACGCTGATGGGGACCTTCCAGGTCAACACTTGGGTGACGGCTGTGGCCGCGACCGGTGTGATCTTCTCGGCCGCTTATGCGCTGTGGCTGTACCGCCGCGTGGTGTTTGGCGATCTGATCAAGGAAAGCCTCAAGGCGATGACCGACATGAGCTCGCGCGAGCGGCTGATCTTTGCACCGCTCATCGTGATGACCATCCTGCTGGGTGTCTATCCGTCGCTGGTGACCGATGTGATCGGCAATTCAACCGCCGCGCTGATTTCGAACTATGACATGGCTCTGGCCGCGGCTGAGGCTGCGACCCAGTCGGCCGCTTCGCATTAAGGGGGCTTTGGAGACATGATCCAGGCTGATCTGACAATAATCCTGCCGGAAATCGTTCTGGCCGTGTATGCGATGGCGGCGCTGATCGGGGCTGTCTACACGACGAAAGACGGGCTGGCACCATTGCTGGTCTGGACAACAGCGGGCCTGATGGCGTTGCTGGCGATCTGGATTGCAACCAACAGCGACGGCACCCGCGTGGCGTTCAACGGCATGTTCGTGGACGACGGGTTCGCAAGGTTCTCGAAAGTGGCGGTGCTGCTGTCGGCCGCAGCCGTTCTGGTGATGAGCCAGGAGTATATGGCGCGTCGCAACCTGCTGCGGTTCGAATTCCCTTTGCTGGTCGCATTGGCCGCTGTCGGCATGATGATGATGGTCAGCGCGGGCGATCTGATGTCGCTTTACATGGGGCTCGAACTGCAGTCCCTGTCGCTGTACGTCGTTGCCGCGCTACGTAGGGACAGCGCCAAGTCGACCGAGGCTGGCCTGAAGTATTTCGTGCTGGGCGCGCTCAGCTCGGGGCTTCTGCTGTACGGCGCGTCGCTGGTCTATGGCTTTACCGGCACCACGCTGTTCTCGGGTATTATCCAAACTGTCCATCACGGAGACGTCTCGGTTGGCCTGTTGTTCGGCCTGATCTTCCTGATCTCAGGGCTTGCGTTCAAGGTATCCGCCGTGCCGTTCCACATGTGGACGCCGGATGTCTACGAAGGTGCGCCGACGCCGATCACCGCTTTCTTCGCCACCGCGCCGAAAGTCGCCGCGATGGCGCTGTTTGCGCGCCTGATGCACGATGCCTTTGGCGGTATCATCAAGGATTGGCAGCAGGTCATCGTGCTGCTGTCAGTTCTGTCGATGCTGCTGGGCGCGGTTGCTGCGATTGGTCAGCGTGACATCAAGCGACTGATGGCGTTCTCGTCGATTGCCCATATGGGCTATGCGCTGATCGGTCTGGCGGCAGGCACCGAGACGGGCATCAAGGCGATGCTGATGTATCTGGCCATCTATGTGACGATGAATATCGGTACTTTCGCGTTCATCCTGATGATGGAGCGTGACGGCAAACCGGTGACAGATATCGATGCTCTGCGCCAGTACTCGAAGCGTGAGCCGGGCAAAGCGCTTGCAGTACTGATCCTGATGTTCAGCCTTGCGGGTGTGCCGCCGATGCTGGGGTTCTTCGCCAAGTTCGGAGTCTGGCAGGCCGGTGTCGATGCCGGGCTGACCGGGTTGGTGATCGTGTCGGCCATCGCCTCGGTGATCGGTGCATTCTATTACCTGCGGATCGTGTTCTACATGTATTTCGGGGCCGAGAACGAAGATCCGATCGAGACGCATTCCTCGCCAGTTCTGTGGGTCGCCCTGATGGGCTCGGCCGCCTTGATGCTGGTCGGTGTGTTCTATCAGTTTGGTATCGAAGGCGCGGCGGCAGCTGCGGCGGCGACACTTGTCAACTGATACACGTAACTTCTCAACGAGAGGGGCTCGGTCCACGGACCGAGCCTTTTTGACATGACAGACTGGCCACAGGGATACGGCCTGCACGTTCTGCAGGAAGTAGACAGCACTTTAAACGAAGCGGCACGCATCGCGCCAACCACGGCAGGCTCGGTGTGGATCATGGCGCATCACCAGACCGCTGCGCGCGGTCGGCGTGGTCGCGCCTGGGCAAACCCGAAGGGCAATCTGGCCGCGACTTTGTTGATGCGTCCGCAGGGTAACCCGGAACAAGCCGCGCTACGCAGCTTCGTGGCGGCTCTGGCTTTGTTTGACGCCTGCGTGGCAGTCACGGGGCGGGCGGCTGGGCTGTCGCTCAAATGGCCCAATGACGTTTTGCTGAACGGTGGCAAACTGGCCGGAATCTTGTTGGAAAGCACCGGGCAGGGGCGCGGCGTTTCGCATCTGTCCATCGGTATCGGTGTGAACCTTTCCGAAGCGCCCGGAGCGGATGTGGTGGAACCCGGCGCAGTTCGCCCGGTGTCGCTGCTGTCCGAGACCGGTGCCAATGTGACGCCCGAGGATTTCCTGACCGAACTTGCCGCCGCCTACGCCGGATACGAGATCCAGTTCACGACCTACGGATTTGAACCGATCCGTACGGCGTGGTTGGCCCGCGCCGCTAAGCTGGGAGAGGTGATTACCGCCCGTACCGCAGCGTCGGAAACGGTTGGGACCTTTGAAACGGTGGACGCAGGGGGCAACCTTGTCCTAAACACCGCCAAAGGCCGCGTCAGCATTCCTGCGGCGGATGTGTTTTTCTAAAGGAGGCTCAGATGCTTCTGGCTATCGACTGCGGTAACACAAACACCGTTTTCTCGATCTGGGATGGCGAGAGGTTCCTGTGCACCCTGCGCACCTCGACCCACCATGCGCGCACGGCGGATGCCTATTTCACGTGGTACTCGACGCTGGTGAAACACTACGGGATCGAAGCGGAAATCACTGATGTGATCATTGCCTCGACCGTCCCGCGTGTTGTTTTCAACCTGCGGGTCTTTGCGGACCGGTTCTTTGGGTGCCGCCCGCTGGTCGTTGGCAAGCCAGAGTGCTTGTTGCCGATGAACCCGCGCGTTGACGAAGGAACTGTGCCCGGGCCGGATCGCCTTGCCAACGCGGCAGCCGCGTTTGATCGCCACGGCGGCAATGTTGTCGTGGTCGATTTCGGAACGGCAACAAACTTTGACGTGGTCGCGGCAGACGGGGCCTATGTTGGCGGGATTATTGCCCCCGGTGTGAACCTCAGCCTCGAGGCGCTGCACCAGGGGGCCGCAGCTCTGCCGCATATCGATATCACTCGTCCCGAAAAAGTGATTGGCACGAATACGGTTGGCTGCATCCAGTCCGGCGTGTATTGGGGCTATTCCGGATTGATCGAGGGACTGATTTCCCGGATCAAGGCGGAGTACGGAATGCCGATGAAAGTCGTTGGAACCGGTGGGCTCGCGCCTCTGTTCGATCAGGCCGACGTGGGGTTCGACGCAATCGAAGATGATCTGACGATGCACGGGCTGACCGTGATTCATCGCTATAACAAGGACAATGGCTCGATATGAGCAGTGAAAGACTGATCTACCTGCCGCTGGGCGGTGCCGGCGAAATTGGCATGAACGCCTACGTCTATGGCTATGGTAAGCCGGGGCAGGAGAGGCTGATCCTTGTCGATCTGGGCGTCACGTTCCCCGATATGGATACGACGCCGGGCGTTGACCTGATCTACGCTGACATTTCTTGGTTGCAGGAACGTGCGGACCGCTTGGATGCTGTGTTCGTGACACACGCGCATGAGGACCATGTGGGTGCCGTGGCCCATTGTTATGACGCTTTGGGGGCACCGGTTTACGCACGTGCCTTCACAGCGAACATCGCCCGTCGCAAGATGGAAGAATATGGCCACCCTGAGGACGCTGTGCGGACCGTATCCGCGTGGCCGGAACAGATTGACGTAGGCCCGTTTAAGGTTGGTTTTTTGCCCGTCTCTCACTCGATCCCGGAAAGCGCAGCACTGGTGATCGACACCCCTGAGGGGCGGATCGTGCATTCCGGCGACTTCAAGCTGGACGAAAACCCTGTTGTGGGCGAACCGTTTGATCCGGATCTCTGG
The DNA here is from genome assembly GCF_056537465.1 of Ruegeria sp. CE8. Classification (NCBI taxonomy): domain Bacteria; kingdom Pseudomonadati; phylum Pseudomonadota; class Alphaproteobacteria; order Rhodobacterales; family Roseobacteraceae; genus Ruegeria; species Ruegeria sp. CE8. The sequence continues at coordinate 69,312 of NZ_JBQFRP010000002.1, read as the reverse complement.
GCCGAGGTCGCCAAGCCCGGTGTCAAGGCGCTGGTGTGCGACAGCACCAACGTGTTCTCGCCTCATGCTGGCCGTTCGGAATCAGAAGTAGGCCCCGAGGTCACAAAATTGGTCCAAGAGGCCAGCGGCATGGTCGTGGCGACCACATTTGCGTCCAATGTTGCGCGGGTGAAAACGCTGGCGGAAGCCGGCGAAAGGGCGGGGCGCTCGGTCGTTTTGCTGGGCCGAGCGATGCGCCGGATGATCGAGGCCGCAACGGAAACAGGTATTCTGACCGGCTTTCCTCGTGTCGTCAGCGCCGAAGAGGCCGTCGATCTGCCGCGCCAGAACCTGATGCTGATCGTGACCGGCAGTCAGGGTGAACGACGCGCCGCCAGCGCGCAACTTGCAAGGGGCAAGTATCGCGGACTGGAATTGAAAGAGGGCGACCTGTTCCTCTTCTCATCCAAGACCATCCCCGGCAATGAGCGGGGCGTGATTTTCATCATGAACCAGCTCAGCGAAAAGGGCGTCGATGTGGTGGATGACAGCTCAGGGCTGTATCACGTATCCGGCCACGCCAACCGTCCCGATCTTGAGAAAGTGCATGCGCTGATCGACCCGCAGATGGTTATCCCGATGCACGGAGAACACCGTCATCTGCGTGAACATGCCAAACTGGCCGAAGCCGGCGGCCGCACGGGCATTTTGGCGGTGAACGGCACGATGGTCGACCTGTCCGGCAACGCGCCGCAAGTTGTCGATTATATCGAGACCGGGCGGACCTATCTGGACGGGACCGTCAAGATCGGTGCTTTGGACGGCGTTGTGCGCGACCGGATTCGCATGGCGCTGAACGGGCACGTGACAGTTACGGTCATTTTGGACGAAGAGGACGAACCACTGGGCGAGCCGTGGTGCGATACGATGGGGCTGCCCGAATTGGGATCGTCCCGTGCCGCGTTGATTGAGGTTCTGGAAGAGGACTTGAACCAGTTCCTCATGCGGGCCGACGCCAAAACGTTGCGCGATGATGACAAGCTGGAAGAGGCTATGCGCCGGATCGTTCGCCAGACGGCGAAAGCCGAGATTGGCAAGAAGCCAGAAGTGACAACTGTAATCAGTCGAATGAAATAGATGTATCTGAGGGCCATAGGCCCTCAGTCCGCTTCGGGCATGGGATAGCCGCGAAGTTTGAGGAACAGGCTTTCTTCTTCGTTATTCAGAAAGAACGGCACGGAATCCGGTGGTGTCGGGTCGGTGACCCGCGCTGCGATCTCGGCCAGGACAACCTCGGTAATGAAGGGCAGGTCGAATTCACGCGCCCGATCCAGCGGGACCCATTGCAGGTGGGACAACTCGTCCGAAGCGTGGCTGAAATCGTCTAGATCGCCTTGGATCGCTCCAGCGTCGACCAAAAAAAAGCGCGCGTCGAAACGGCGTGGCCGGCCCGGTGGAGTGACCGCACGAAACACGAACTGAAGCGCTTGCGCGGACGGGCGATATCCCATTTTCGCGAAGGCGGCCCAATCATGAGCAAGTGGCCCAACCCAGTTTTCAGGTTGGCCCAGGATCAGCCCGGTTTCTTCCCAAAGCTCCCTGATTGCAGCAGCAGCAAGCGCATTCTGCAACCCTGTCTCGGAACGTTCGGCAAGACGCTCATGGCACAAGGGCGTGAGGTCGGTGGCAAGCCGTACGTCTCCATCGGCAGCGTCGACAGCGCCACCGGGAAAGACAAATTTGTTGGGCATGAAGGCAGCCTTTGCACCGCGCTGCCCCATCAAAATGGTTGGCTTGGTCAGGCGGTCGCGCAGAACGATAACGGTCGCCGCGTGTCGTATTGCCGTTTTGTCGACTGTCATTCGCAGGCCCGGATCACTTAGAATCGTCAAAGCCGTGCATGCGGCGCGCCCATTGATAGGCGACAACAACGCCCTTCAAACGCGGCAGCAGGAACAGCGATAAGGCCGTGCAGCCAAAGGCGAAGATCAGGAACATCGTCAGTGGCTCGGGCCGCCAATGCACATAGGATACATGCAGCGCCGGTGCCAGCAGGTGACCCACCAGCAGAATGGTCAGGTAGGCTGGTCCGTCATCGGCGCGATGGTGGAACAGTTCCTGTCCGCAGTTGGAGCATTCGTCATTAACCTTGAGATAGTTGTGCAGCAGCTTGCCCTCGCCGCATTTCGGGCAACGGCAGCGGAACCCTTTGGCCAACGCAGGCCATGTCGGGCGCTCATCCACGTTTGTGGTATCGATCGTCTGGTCTGTCATTGTGATCTCGTGCCTTCCAATGATGAGTGTATAACGCTTGTTTGATCAACCGGGAAAGGGGGTGCGTCGCTTTGCATCGCCGTGGGGGTTTCAAAAAAGTTTCCTTTCCCGCGACGGAATGTGTGGCCTGTTCCGTTTGAACCTATGTAAGCAGCGGCAATGACGCCGCGAAAACAAGGGAAAAACGTTATGAAAAGCGTCAAGTTCATTCCGGCAATTGTTGTCTCAGCGATGGCAATTACCGGCACATCCGTTTTGGCCGCTGGCCCGAAAGACCGCGAACCTGTGACCTTTCAGGAGTTGGACGCCAACGGCGACGGTCAGGTGACACAGGAAGAAATGCAGCTTCACCGGAATCAGCGTTTCACCGATGCCGACGCCGATGGCGATGGTCAGTTGAGCCTCGAAGAGATGCAGGCCGCAGGCCAGAAAAAGGTCAATGACCGTGTCGCGAAGATGTTTGAACGCCATGACGCCAACAAGGACGGATCTCTGAGCGAGGACGAGTTGCCCAAACCACGCCGTGCTGGCAAGATGTTTGACCGAATGGACGCGAACAACGACGGCGCGATCTCGGAACAGGAATTTGCCGATGCAAAAGAAAAAATGGGCAAGCGCCACAGGAAAGGTGGCAAGGCGAACTCTGACGACAGCTGATGCGGGATGGAGGATCTGACCTCTATACCACAGGACGTTCGCGGCGCGCCATGCGCCGCGGACGAGTCCGGCGACGATGCGCTGCTGAAGCGGTTTGCCGATGGGGACGCCGCTGCAGCGCGGGTGCTCACGGATCGCCTTGCGCCACGCAGTTTATCAGTGGCGCTGCGGTTTCTGGGCAATCGGGCCGAGGCGGAAGACGTCACGCAAGAGGCGATGATGCGCCTGTGGCAGATGGCACCCAAGTGGGAGCCGGGCCAGGCGAAAGTGTCGACATGGCTCTACCGCGTGACATTGAATCTGTGTGTTGATCTGCGCCGAAAAAAGACACCGGACAGGTTGGCTGACGTGCCCGAGCCCGAAGATGAAGAGGCGAGCGCGGCTGAGCGATTGCAGGACGCCGCCCGCAAGGACGCGCTGCAAACAGCGCTGTCGCAACTGCCCGAGCGTCAGAGACAAGCCGTTGTTTTGCGGCATATAGAAGAATTGCCTAACCCGGAAATCGCGGGAATCATGGGCATTTCCGTGGAAGCGGTGGAAAGTCTGACTGCGCGTGGAAAAAGGTCTCTGACCGCGATTTTGGCCGGACGGCGCGATGAACTGGGGTACGACGATGACTGAAGACAAAGACAATCTGGATCTGTTGTTCGCCCAAGCCCGGGAGAACCGCCCGGAACTGCCGGATGACCTAACCGTGCGCATTCTGACGGATGCGGAAGCCGTTCGGCTGGACCGCATGAAGCCTGATCAACCGAAGGCGAAGCCGCTGTGGACACGTGTGCTCGCCGGGCTCGGCGGCTGGCAGGGAATGGGCGGTCTGGTTGCCGCCAGTATGGCCGGCGTCTGGATCGGATTTTCCGCACCGGGGTTTCTTCCTGACCCGGCCAATTACATTTACGCACAGGATGTCAGCTTTGTGGTCGCAGATCTGAGCCTGGATACGAGTTTTCTGGAGGACGCGGAATGAGCGATAATCCCAAACCCAAGAGTCGCTGGATGTCTGTTCTGCTGGTCATCTCGCTGGCTTTGAACCTGCTGGTCGTCGGTGTTGCGCTGGGGACTGTGCTACGGGTCAAAGGGGGCGATCACGCGAAGGCACCGCCGGGCTTCGGGTCAGCGCTCTATCGTGCATTGCCGAAGGACGAGCGTAAAGCCATGCGGGGCGAGCTATTTGATCGCCATAAAAAGGGTGCAAAAACCCGGTCTCAGGATTTTGCAGCGCTCAGTTCGGCTTTGCGGTCAGACCCGTTTGATCCGGCGGCGGTTCAGGCATTGTTGGATCAACAAGCGCAATTCATGGCTGATCTTCAGGATGCCCTGCAAGCGGAATGGTTATCGCGCGTCGTGGCCATGAGCGATGAAGAGCGCCTGATTTATGCGGAGCGACTGGAAGAAGTCGTCAAACGCGGCCCGCATGGGCACAAGAAAAAGGACTGAGTGACTCAGGCCGCGTTCTGCCTGATTCTGACTTGGTTGCGCCCGGCCTTCTTTGCCGCATAAAGCGCTATATCGGCAGATTTGATAACCCGTTCTAAAGGTTCACTGCTGGGCAAAGGTGGGTTGGGCGCCGTCAACCCAATACTGATGGTGACGGGGACCGGGGCAGACGCATCCGGCAGCGTGAATGGCGTCTCGCTGATGCAGTCGCGCAGTGTCTTGGCCAGCTCAATTGCTTTTTCCGGAGAGCTGTCGGGCAAGCCGATCATGAACTCTTCGCCCCCAATCCGTGCAACAAACCCTGCCGATCCAAGGGCGCGCTTCATGCGTTTTGCAGCTTCGGTCAATACAAAGTCACCGCCAATATGTCCAAAGCGGTCGTTGATGGTTTTGAAGTGGTCCAGATCAGCCAGCATGACGACGAAACCGTGCCCAAGCTGTGATGGCTGGCGGGCCATCTGATCTATTGCCCGCATTGCGTAACGGCGGTTGTGCAGTCCGGTCAAAGGGTCGACCCAACTTTCTGCTATCCCGCGGCGCAGCGAGGCGCGCATCTGATCCGTGCGGGCTTTTCGGGCGATTTGGTTCTCCAATCGCAGCAGAACCTCGTCGGCACAAAACCCGCCCATGCAAACGGCATCAGCTCCACGATCCAGCGCTTCGGTTGCCAAAGAGGCGTCGTCCTCCGCCAGAACGGCGATCAACACTGTGTGCCGGGTGGTTCCGCGTGATTTCAGATCGGCCAACGTGCTTAGACCGGGGGTGGTTCTGCCGATTTCGACTACGACCGCGTCCGGAATCAGGCCAGACAAAAGTGCGTGCATGTTCGAAGACACATGTGTCGAAAGGCTGTGGCGTAACCGACCCGACAATGCCTTTTTCCACAAAGCTCCGGTTCGGCAGGTGTGCGCCAGAATGGCCACCCGGGCTGATTTTGGTGCCGCAATCAGGGCTGTGGCTGGCTCGGCGAAACCTATCGGGTGTGATCCGTTGCCGAGCTTCAGGTCCTGTGTTTCAGCGCGAGATCGCAGCAGGCTGCGCACCCGCGCCAACAACAACGTGTCCTTAAACGGATGTGCCAGAACATCATCCAAACCATCGGCGAGCGCCTTCAACCTGGCCGCCTTGTCATTTTGCGGTGCGATTGCGACGACCGGTACGTCCGCCAGGTCCGGATCTGCCATCAGCAACTTTTTGACGTCAGCGGCTGTGCCGTCTGGCAACGTCTGCGCAACCAGAACCAGATCGGGGCGCGTGCGCCGCAGCAGCCCGGCCAGACCGTGCAGCTTTTCCGCCTGAACGACGTGATACCAGGCCGCAGTAAGCTGAACCTTCAGCATTATGCGATTGGTCGAAGTCCCGTCGAGGACAAGGATGGTTCCCTGCACGGACATATCAGTCACCGTTGATTGCATGCGTTGCCAAAGTGTTTATGAGTCTGGTTAACAAACCCTTTCCAAGCACACGTCCGAGGCCTCTTTATGCCGATCACCGCCCAATCTGCCGAAACGCTGGCCCTGAATGTCCTTGGGTGGCTGGTCGGGAACGATGAACTGTTGCCCGTTTTTCTTGGGTCGACGGGTGCATCAACCGACGACCTGCGGGAAAGGGCTGCGGAGACTGAGTTCCTGAGTTCCGTCCTTGAATTCTTGATGCTTGACGATTCGTGGGTGATCGCCTTTTGTGACGTCAACTCCGTGCCCTACGACCTGCCGGGTCAAGCGCGGACGGTATTGTCCGGTGGTAGCGACGTTCACTGGACCTGATCCAAACTTCTGACAGGAGCATGCAATGCCCATCGACGCGATCTTGTTCGACAAGGACGGAACTCTGTTTGATTTTGCGAACACATGGGGCGGCTTCGGTCGCAGTTTGATGGAAAGACTGTCAGGCGGTGATCCCGAGCGTGCAGCGGAACTGGGTCGGGCCATCGGGTTCGATCCGGTCACTGCGGAATATTCCGAAGACAGCATTGTCATCGCTGGGACCGTGGAAGAGATCGCCGAGGCGCTTGCTCCATACTTCGCAGACACGCCGCGTGATGAGCTGATTGACGTGCTGAACACGGAATCAGCGACGGCCCCCCAGGCACCGGCCGTCCCGTTGATTCCTTTTTTGGAGGGCCTCAGGCAAGCCGGTCTCAAGCTGGGTGTGGCGACGAATGACGGAGAGGTGCCCGCGTTGCAGCACCTGGCGTCTGTGGGCATTCGCGATCACTTTGAATTCGTCGCCGGTTACGACAGCGGTCATGGGTTCAAGCCCGGTCCCGGTCAGTTGATCGCCTTTGCCGCTCATGTCGGCGTCGATCCGTCGCGCGTGGCCATGGTGGGGGACAGCCTTCATGATCTGCAAGCCGGGCGCGCCGCCGGGATGACCACAATTGGCGTTCTGACAGGGTTGGCTCCGGCCGAGGTTCTGGCGCCGATGGCGGATGTGGTGTTGCCGGATATTGGTCACATTCCCGATTGGTTGGCGGCAAATTGATCTGCTTCGGACCGATTTCGACGGTCCGGGACATAAAACCGACAGAGTTTGTCGCAGACAGAACGGCGATTGCACCGGCTTCCGGGCTTGCTTGGGGAAAGCAAGTTCCGGAGGTTTCCAATGGCTGACACACAGACTCGCAAACGCCGGGGTGGGGGACGGGCCGGCGCGGCGGCGCGCAGGGGCAGTGCGGTGATCGACCAGATGCCGTGGAACCCGCCGGTCAATATCGACAAACCCACCGAACCGCTGGATCAGTCCGGGATCGAAGCGATACATGACGGTGCAATGCGCATCCTCGAAGAGATCGGCATCGAGTTCTACAACGAAGAAGCCATCGGTATTCTAAGAGAGGCCGGTTGCACGATTGACGGTGACAACGTCCGCATGGGCCGGGACTTTGTCATGGAAATGGTTGCTAAGGCCCCGTCGAAGTTCTCGATCACGCCACGAAATCCCGACCGGACGATTGAGGTTGGTGGCAAAACCATGCTGTTCGGAAACGTGTCGTCTCCACCAAACTACTGGGATCTAGAGATCGGCACCAAGGTGGCTGGTAACCGTGAGATGTGCCGGAACCTGCTGAAGCTGACGCAATATTTCAACTGCATCCACTTTGCAGGCGGATACCCAGTCGAGCCGGTCGATATCCACGCAAGTGTCCGGCATCTGGACGTTCTCTATGACAAGCTGACGCTGACTGATAAGGCGATGCATGCCTATTCGCTGGGCAAGGAACGCGTCGAAGATGTGATGGAGATGGTCCGGATCGCCGGTGGTCACAGCCATGAGGAGTTCGAAGCGACTCCGCGCATGTATACGAATATCAATTCGACCTCGCCATTGAAACACGACCATCCGATGATTGACGGCTGCTTGCGTCTTGCGCGGCGCGGGCAGGCGATTGTCGTGACGCCGTTTACGCTGGCTGGGGCGATGGCTCCTGTGACGATGGCTGGCGCGGTTGCGCAATCGCTGGCCGAGGCGCTGTGCGCAATCGCCTTGTTCCAGTATGTCCGTCCCGGAATTCCCTGTGTTATCGGGACGTTCACGTCCAATGTTGATATGAAATCGGGTGCCCCTGCGTTTGGCACACCGGAATACATGCGCTCAACCCAGATGACCGGGCAAATGGCGCGGTACTACGGTCTGCCGATGCGGTCTTCGGGCGTCTGCGCGGCGAACGTGCCCGATGGTCAGTCCGTGTGGGAGACATCGAACTCTCTATGGGCTGCGGTGCAGTCGGGAACCAACATGGTGTACCACGCAGCCGGATGGTTAGAGGGCGGCCTGATCGCCAGCCCCGAGAAATTTATCATGGATTGTGAAATACTCCAGCAAATCCAAAGGTATATGCAGCCTGAGATTACCGCGACCGGCCCGGATGAGATTGCACTGGATGCAATCAAGGCGGTTGGAAACGACGGACATTTCTTTGGCATTCAGCACACGCAGGATCGATACACCACTGCATTCTATCAGCCGTTCCTGAGCGACTGGAAAAACTACGAAGGGTGGGATGTGGCGGGCGGCATCTGGACCGCCGAACGCGCCCATCACATGTTCAAGGAAATCATCACCAGCTTTGAACCTCCGGCAATGGACGAGGGCATCCGGGAGGAACTGGCTGACTTTGTCGCACGCCGCAAGGCCGAAGGCGGAGCTCCGACGGATTTTTAGTTTAGGCGCAACGACTTCAACATGGCGCCTCTGTCAGATTGTCACCAATACGGTGCGAATTTTGGCTATTTATTAAGGATTGTCTGACCAGATTGGAGGGAAACCAATCTGGGGCATCTCATGCATGGTCTGATCAATCGGGCGATACAATCCTTTGTATGCGCGACCTACGGGCAACCCTGCTGGCTGCGGGTGACCGAGGTGGCAGGTCTTGGCTTTACCGAATTCGAGGCGATGCTGGTCTACGAAGACGAAATGACAACGCGGGTTCTGGATGCGCTTTGTGCGGACCTGAACCGCCCACGCGCGGAAATTCTGGAAGACCTGGGAACCTATCTGGTTTCGCACCCCAATATGGAAGACCTGCGCCGTCTGCTGCGTTTTGGCGGTGTTAATTACGTTGAGTTTCTGCATTCTCTGGATGATTTGTCAGACCGGGCGAGGTTGGCCGTCTCGGACCTCCGTTTGCCGATGCTGGAGCTTCGGGAGGTCTCTCCGGCGGAATATCAGTTGTTCTGTTACCCTGGCCTGCCGGGCTATTCCAGCGTGATGGTCGGCGTGTTGCGAGCGGTTGCGGATGACTATGGGGCGCTGGCCATGCTGGCGCATGATGGGCAACACGGCGACGCCGAGGTCATCTCGATCGTTTTGGTGGAAAGTGCCTTTACCGAAGGCCGACATTTCGATCTGGGGGCGCGCAAATCATGATTGAAGCCGCCGAACTGTCTGCACTGCTGGATACCCTGTGCCCTATGTTCGTGTTGGTGGATAAACGGGGCAAGATTGTAAATGCCGGGCCGACGTTGCAAAAACTGCGCCCGGATGAGCCGATGCAGGGCAAGGACTTTTTGGACGTGTTCGAACTGGTTCGACCACGAACCGTGACCACAATCCCGGCTATGCTGTCTCTGGCCGGAGGGAAGGTACATCTGAAATTGCACGACGAACCGCGCACCGCGCTGAAGGGGTTGATCGCACCACTCCCCAATGGACACGGAGCCATCATCAACTTATCCTTCGGGATTTCGGTACTGGATGCGGTCCGGGACTACGCTCTGACCAGCGCGGATTTCTCGGGGACAGATCTGGCGATTGAACTACTGTATCTGGTTGAAGCGAAATCAGCCGCGATGGAAGCTTCGCGGTCTTTGAACCTGCGATTGCAAGGCGCCATGCTGGCCGCTGAAGAGCAGGCGGTTACGGACATGTTGACGGGGTTAAAAAACCGTCGCGCAATGGATGTGGTTCTGGGGCACCTGATCTCTGGCAATTTTGCCTTTGCGCTCATGCATTTGGATCTGGATTTCTTCAAAAGCGTCAATGACCACCTGGGTCATGCGGCTGGAGACTTTGTGTTGCAGCAAGCCGCCCGGATTATGGAAGAAGAAACGCGAAATGAGGATACGGTTTGTCGCATTGGTGGCGATGAATTCGTTATTGTTTTTAAGAGCCTAGTCGACGAAAGTATTCTCTCCGATATTGCGTCGCGCCTGATCGGCCGTTTGCGCCAGCCTATAATGTTTGAAAACACCCCGTGCCAGATTTCAGCCAGCATCGGAACGGCGCTGTCCACGCAGTTTAGTTCACCCAATGCCGCAGAACTGCTGAACGCTGCGGATCAGGCGCTGTATGAGGCGAAACGGCGAGGAAGGTCGCGGCACTGCTTGTACTCGACGCTTGTTGAGCCTGAGTGAAAACTTAGTTCGCATACAGTTTTCATCCGAGAAAACTGCGCAGGATACACATTCGATCAATTCTGCGAAAAAGCTTTGGTCAGAGAGTTCGCGATATGGCGTTTGATCGTGGGGAGTTCGCCGACCACGGGCATCACGTGCCCGCTGAAATCAGCGCGATCCAGCTCTTGCGGAACGTCATCCAGAACATGACCACCTGTGCAGGCAAAGAAGGGCAGGCATAAGGCCTGATCGCCGGCGCCCGACGCCGCCTCGGATATGGAAGGGGCTTGCTCAACAAAGCCAGGGCGGATGGAGCGGAAGGAAATAAACTCCGCCAATTCCTCCGAAAACGCGGTGGCTACTTCAGATGGATTGCGACTGCGGCCAGAACCGTGCGCGGCCAGAACAAGATCAGTCGCAGTAGCCTCCCAATGCCGGTCCGACAGGGTATCGCGCAATGATTTCGCGACCAACGCGGGCAAATCAGGATCGACACCCAAAGGGTCCAGAATTCTGATATCACGGTCGCCCAATCGTTTGGGCAGAGCGCTTGTTACGAACCATCCCTTAGCCATGAAAAGGGGATAGATTACAGTGTCTTCCGGAAGTTCGTTCAGGCGAGCTTCCAGCATTTCCGGCGCCGCAAGCGTAGCCGAGTGGATGCTGACCCCATCGCAATATCCATCGACCTCGGCAGCATAAGTTGCCAGCGCCGCCTCGGCGGGATCGGGGTCAGAGGGTTGACCGTGGGCGACGATAAGTGCGTGCGGCATTAAGGAGAGTCCTGTCTGTTTTTTCGATAGGTGATTTGCGATGCAACAAAGTCAAGCCATAGCCATTAACGCTAGCCCAACAATGTCAGCCATAACCAGACGGTCAGGATCGAGACAGCAGTTCCGACCAGAACCGATGAGGCCGCAACCCTTTTTGCCCGCCCATACATATTGGCAAAGATGTAAGCGTTAAAGCCGGGTGCCATGGCAGCGTTCAGCACGCCCGACCGGAACAAATCCTGTGGCAGACCAACCGTTGAGCCGAATAGCCAAACCAGACCGGGATGCAGCATCAACGAAACGGCACAGACAAAAGCAATGGCACGCAGGTCTCCTTCGGGTTTGTATTTTACCAGCACGCCACCCAGCGCGAACAGCGCCCCGGGCAGTGCGGCGCGGGTCACAAGGCCCAGTGCTTCGTCCACGACTGCGGGCACGCCTACGCCCGACAGGTTGACCACAAATCCTAATGCGATGCCCAGGATCAATGCGTTGCGGAACATGGCGGACAGAATGGATTTGACCATGCGCGGGCCGCCGTGGCCCCGGTTTCGTATCACCTCCATAACCGTGATGCCGACGCCATAACAAAAGGGCGAGTGGAAGGCGATGATCGCGTAGTTGCCGGTCAGGTTTTCAGGGCCATACGCGCGCTCCGTGATCGGCAGGCCCAGCAGAACCGAATTCGAGAACAGGCAGCAAAACCCGATGGCAACACAGTCTTCCCAATCCCGGCCAAAGATAAAACGCGCGCCTAACAGGCCGGCAGTGAAACACAGGCCAGCGGCGGTATAAAAACTTGCCAGAAGTCGTGGATCAAAGCTGGCACTCAGGTCCAGATGCGAGATTGCAAGGAACAGCAGGCAGGGGATCGCAAAACCCTGGGTAAACTTCATTAACCCGTCAATGTGGATTTCCTTGAAGTACCCCGACCGGGTCGAGGCATAACCTGCTCCGATCACAAGGAAAACCGGTAGGATGACGTTGATCAGGCTTTGGAGCATCTCACCACATTGCAGGCTGCGCTGACACAAGGCCGCCGCGAGTTAAGTCGGTTGAACGAGGTCTCATAGCGCCTGATGGATCACCATTCCGTCATAGGCCGGGGTAATGTGGTCTGCGGTCTCCGCATCGACCGTGGCATAGTCCAGATCGATATGCATGTTAGTCAGGACTGCGCGTTTTGGTTCCAACCGTTCGATCCAGCCCAATGTCTTTTCCAGATGGGCATGAGTTGGGTGCGGCGACCGACGGAGGGCGTCGATCACAAGGCAATCCAGCCCTTCCATCATCGCCCAGGCATCGTCGTAGATCTCAGCGACGTCAGGCAGGTAAGCTAGTTTGCCCATGCGGAAGCCTAGCGAGTCGATTGACCCGTGGTTGACTTTGAATGGATGGAAGGGGATGGGGCCGCCGGCGCCGTCGACTTCGAATGGACCGTCAATGGTTTTGAGGTCGAGGATCGGCGGGTAGGGCGAGCTTTCCGGCTGAACAAAGGCATACCCGAACCGGCCAAGCAGGTCATTTTGCGTATCACCATCTGCCCAGACCGGCACCCGTTCACGCATGTTGAACACGATCATGCGCAGGTCGTCGATCCCGTGCACGTGGTCCGCGTGCGAGTGGGTATAGATCACCCCATCCAAACGCCCGGTCCCAGTGTCGAGCAACTGGCTGCGCATGTCCGGTGTGGTGTCTATCAAAACCGACGTAGTCCCGTCAGGGCCGTCGCGTTCCACCAGCATCGAACATCGGCGGCGGATATTCTTGGGATTCTTCGGGTCGCACTCACCCCAGTGCCCGCCCAGCCGGGGCACACCGCCGGAAGATCCGCAGCCAAGGATTGTGCAGCGCAATTCGGTCATGCAGCCGCCTTGTAAGTCGCGGCTTTGGTGAACAGCCGGTCGAAATTGGCCTGCGTCTGTGCGGCGAAATCAGTGTAATCCATTCGGAACACTTCGGCCCCTTTACGCGCCGTGTGTGCGGTATAAGCGGGCTCGTTGCGTTTGCCGCGATAAGGCGGTGGGGCCAAGTATGGCGCGTCTGTTTCCACAAGGATACGGTCGACCGTCGCGGCAGCGAATATGTCGCGCAGTTCCTGGCTCTTGGGGAAAGCGGTGATACCGGACATGGAAAGGTAGAACCCTAGGTCCAAAGCGGCTTTCGCCAGTTCGGCAGAAGACGAAAAGCAGTGCATGACGCATGAATAGGGCGCGTTTCGGTGTTCTTCGGCCAGAATGCGGGCCATGTCGTCGTCGGCTGCGCGGGCGTGGATGATCAGCGGTAAGCCAGTGCGCTGAGCAGCTTCGATATGGACCCGCAGCGACTGCTTCTGCACTTCTGCGCTGTCGGCTGTGTAGTGGTAATCCAGTCCGGTTTCGCCAATGCCTACAAATTTCGGATGTTGAGACAGAGTGACCAGTTCATCTGCACTCGCCATAGGCTCGTCAGCTGCGCTCATGGGGTGTGTTCCGGCTGCGTAGAACACCGGTGCATGTGCCTCGGCAATGGCGCGAACGGAGGGTTCGTTCCGCAGGCGCGTGCAGATTGTCACCATGCGGGTCACGCCAGCTTCGGCGGCATTGGCGATGATCTGGTCCAGCTGACCTTCGAAATCGGGGAAGTCCAGATGGCAATGGCTGTCGGTGATTTCGGGGGTATTGCTCATCTGCTCTGACCGGCGGTTTCCTGTATCTTGAATACCGTATCTAGGACCAGAGCCGCAGGGTCAAGGTTCACCGCCTGCCCGTGACGCGCCCGAGCTGTGATCACCGCTGCGACCTCGGCCCATTTGCGGGCCTGGTGTGGTGTTGCCGACAGGCGGGTCAGTGTTTCGGCCTCGTTTGGGGCGGCTTCGGGCATCGGGGCGCTACCGGTTGCGCCGGTCAGAGCCAACCGAGACAGGGCGACATCAATCAGCGTCAACAACAGCTCAAACCGCTCGGCCGCGCCGCGTTGAGCAGCGGCCTCGGCCAATGCCAAAGCGCGCTGGCGATCCATGCGGGGCAGGGTGCCCAGAATCGCGATCAGTTCGGCGTAAATCTCCAACCCGCCCAGAGTGATCAGGCGCACCGCATCGCCCACGGAACCGGCCGCCAGTGCGGCCAGATGTTCGGCATGTGCGGGCAGCTCTGCGCCAGTCTGCATCAGCGCCGCCTGCAAATCCTCGGGTCCCAGCGGCGACAGGCGCAACGTGCGGCAGCGCGACCGGATCGTCGGCAGCAGGCGCGAGGGCTGGTGCGAGATCAGCAGCAGTGTAGTACGCGCGGGCGGCTCTTCGAGCATTTTCAGCAGGGCGTTGGCAGCGCTGACATTCATCTCATCCGCCGCGTCCACGATGACCACCCGGCGGCCTCCGTCGGCCGAGGACAGGCCGAAGAATTTGCCCAGTTTGCGGATATCGTCCACGACGATGTCGTTCCGCAGCCGCCCCTGATCGTTCAGAGACCGGGTAATCGCGGCCAGACCGGGCTCGGCCCCAGCCAGAATGCGGTGGGCGACGGGGTGGTCTGGATTGACCTCAAGGCTGTCGGGCGGCGGCGGGGCGCCGAACAACCCGTCGTGCTCAATTGGCGGTGTCGCCAGAAGGAACCGGGCGATCCGCCAGGCGAGTGTGGCCTTACCCACGCCGCGCGGACCAGTGATCAACCAGCCATGGTGCAGACGTTCCGAAGTGTAGGCACTCAGAAATGCGTGTTCCGCCGAGTCCTGCCCAAACAGGCGCTGGGTTTCGCGCGGGTGCGGGGCACCAGGTGCCTGATCCGGGGTTGGGGTGTCGTCGCTCATCTATCGTCTATCGCAAAGCTTGCAGAACGATATCTGTCACATCCTGTGCAACGCTGTCTATGTCCCGGTTGCCGTCGATCACGCGGAAACGGTCGGAAAATTCGTCCGCAAGCGCCAGAAACCCTGCACGCATCTGCTGTTGCAGATCGAGGCCAAAGTCTTCGAATCTTTCCTCGGTTCCCTGACGCCCCTTGGCGCGGGACAGCCCGGTTTCGGGGTCCATGTCGATCAATACGGTCAGATCGGGTTCACGCCCGATCATCAGGCTGTGCAACTGGTCGACCAACCCTCGAAGATCGCCGCGCGACAGGCCCTGATACATTCGCGTACTGTCTGCAAACCGATCGCAAATCACCACTTTGCCCTCGGCCAGAGCGGGCAGGATCGTGCGTTCCAGATGGTCCCGGCGCGCAGCGGTGAACAACAGGATTTCAGTTTCCGCAGACCAGCGATCCGGGTCACCTTCCAGAACGAGGCTACGGATTTCTTCCGCGCCTGCGGAACCTCCGGGTTCGCGCGTTAGAACGACATCATGACCGAGGTCGCGCAAATGTTCGGATAGCATTCGCGCTTGCGATGACTTTCCAGACCCGTCAATGCCTTCGAAGGTCAGAAACAACCCGGCCTTCGTCACATTGCCCCCAGCGGATTACCGATCACGTCATTCACAACAATACCGCCCACGGTTTTCATGCGTACAACAAATCCGCCGACCGGAACTTCCTTGACCGCGACCAAGGGGCGACGGATTTCCGGCAGCCCTTCAGGCTTGATAACCAGTTCAGCCAATTTCTGACCCTTTTCCACCGGAGCGTTGATGGGGCCGTCATAGACAACCTCGGCCTCGATATTCTTGTCATTCAGAACAGGAAACAGCAGGGTCAGGTCGCCTTCGGGCACCAGACCAACGGTTTTTTCGGCACCCATCCAGATCTGAGCTTCGGCTATCGGCGAGTCGGCGTCGGCAACTGTCCTCTCGACAAAATTGCGAAACGACCAGTTAACCACGGCCTCAGCCTCCTCTGCGCGGCGTGCGGTGCTGTCGAGACCTGAAAGAACAAAAACAACGCGGCGGTCGCCTTGCTTTGCTGATCCGACAAGGCCGTAGCCCGCCTCTTGCGTGTGACCGGTTTTCAATCCGTCCGCCCCTATACCCAGCTTCAACAGAGGGTTGCGGTTGCGTTTGTTTGAAGGCGCACGGCCATCGAACTCAAACTCTTCTTCCGCGAACAGCGGGTAGTACTCGGGGAAATCCGAGATCAAACGGTCCGCCAGAATGGCCAGATCGTGAACGGACATCATATGGCCGGCGGCCGGCCAGCCGTTTGAATTGGCGAAGTTTGAGTTATCCATTCCCAACTGTTTGGCCCGTTGCGTCATGTAGCGGGCAAACCCGGCCTCAGTTCCATCGGGGCTGAGCGCCTCGGCGATCACCACGCAGGCATCGTTGCCGGACAGAACGATGATGCCGCGCAACAGGTCTTCGACCCGAACCCGGTCCTGCGTATTCAGGAACATGGTCGAGCCGCCATAGCTCATGGCGTGTTCCGAAACAGGCAGGGTTTCATCCAGTGTCAGACGCCCATCGCGCAGCGCTTCGAACGCTACGTAGAGCGTCATCAGCTTTGACATCGACGCAGGCGGCAAAGGCTGATCCGCTTCCTTGGACAGCAGCACTGTTCCGGTTGTCTGATCCATCACGTAGGCCGCGCGAGCCGTCGTGTCGAAAGCATGGACGGGCAGGGCGAACAGCGCCAGCCCAAGGGTCAAAACAGATGATCGCAGTGAGGACAGCACAGGAGCCTCCTTTGTTTCAGTTTTTGACGGTGAACGCATCGGAAAAGCCCAGATCCTTGACATCGCTTTGGATTGCGTTGCGTTCCGAGCGGGTCGAGGCCGGGCCGACCACAACTCTCCAGACGGACTTACCATCTGACTTCAGTTCGCGCACCTCGGCAGGCAACCCGTTGCGGCGTATCTTGGCGGCGGCGCTGTCGGCATTGGCCTCGACCCCGAACGTGCCCACCTGGACGAATGGTTTCGACAGCGATGATCTCGATGCGGTCGCGGTTGCCGCAGTGCTGGCCACGGGGGTAGGTTCGGACGCTTCGATCGCTGCTGCGGCGCCTGCAATCGGGTCAAGCGGGGTTTCAGTAATTTCATCCGCTTTTTTCTTTTGCCACCATTTCCGCTTGGCTGGCTTTTCAACTGGTGCCGTAACTTCGGGGTCGACCAGGACCGGGGTCGCTGCGGCTTCGGCAACGGTTTCGGTGGCCTCGGTTGCCGCTTCCGCAGTTGCGTCTGCCGCGGCATCCGTCGCGACAACGACGGCAGTCGCAGCGCCTGCAGCGGCAGCTGGTTTCTTTTTCTGCCACCATTTCCGTTTGGTAGGCTTTTCGGTCTCGGTTGCCTCAGTTTCGGCGGCGTCAGCTTGTGGTTGATCCGCATCTGCAGAAGCTGTTTCCGTTTCGACCACCTTTTCGGGTGCTGCTTCAGCTATCTGTTCTTCTTCGACCGGTTCTGGCTCGGGTTCTTTGCGGCGCAGGGCGACGACTTCAACTTTGGTCGGTGCGCCCGCCAGAATGCCCAACTTTTCCGCCGCCGCTGATGAAAGCTGCAATGCCGGACCCGGCAGGTTTCTTTCGCGGCGGAACAGGGCGCCGGTTACGGATTTGTTGTTCTTCGCGTTTTTGATGCGGACACGCTCGGGTTGGGTCACATCGGGATGAGCCACCCAGATGCCACCCAAAGATGGGCGGCCGTCCCACAATCCGGCTTCGGTCACCTGAAACACATCGGGTGCCTCGACATCGTCCTTCGGGTTACCGGCCAGTTCGGGAAAAAGCTCGACAGGGCCGTCAGAGTCGGTTTCGGAACTTTGGGCATCCGCTGAAACATTGTCTGGGGAAAGTGCCTCATCGCAACCAGCCAAACCTACGGAAACCATCGCCAGAACCGCCAACGCTCGCGGATTTGCGCGTTTCTCTGTCGCTCGCTTCATTTTGTCATCCCTTGCCTGAATGGGTCCCGTTTCCCGAGACCCGCCGCCGATTGCTGGTTCTGTATTGCCAGCCTGCTCCGGTCTTTCCTGCGGATCATAACGCGGCCAATGTGTCATGGAAAGACCGCAGCATGGGCTTCGGCAAGAATTCCCTATTTGGGCTTGCCACCGGTTCGCGTTGGCCTTAGACCCGGCCTCACGCGGGGAGGTGGCAGAGTGGTCGAATGCGGCGGTCTTGAAAACCGTTGGGCGTGAGAGCGTCCCCAGGGTTCGAATCCCTGTCTCCCCGCCACTCATACCCGTCTCATTTCAGTTGTGTTTTCTGACCCGGAATTGTGCCGCAATTCCCGCGCGTTGGCGCATGCGCTTTCAATCAGAGACGGAGCAGACCGTACATTCAGAGCATAATTCAGGCCCCAGTCTCAGTGCCGCATTTTAGCGGGGTCGCTTTGGGCTGGATTTCCCTGATACCCGGCTATTTACAGGGAATTTTCGCAAACCGGGACTGATTTCCGTCATTTCTTCTATCAGAACCGTATGTTTTTTTAGGGGGTTATGCTGCAAATTCCCTAAATCGTGGAACAGGGAATTTTCTCGCACGAACAGGGAATTGTTCCGCCGGATCAGGGAGGGCGAACCCTGCATCAGGGACGCAGGATCTGAAGCTATCAAAAGCCGAACTGGCGTTCCTGTTCGGACCAATCAAGTGGATGGGTAACGCTGACTAGTCGCTTGAGTGTGAGTTCGGGCGGCTGGGTGCCGTCGAGAATCGCGGCTTGAATCTTTGGTGAGAGAAAGGCGAGCTGGGCGCGGGTGCGGATGAAGGCGCCGGGGAGGTTTTCCCGCCGCGCAATTTCCATCAGTTGAACCCCGGCTTTCAGATCTCGGGCCCAGCCACGGGTGCGGATCAGCATGGACCGGAGGTGGCGATCAGGTTGGGGTGCCATATCTCCGGCGATGACCTTGGCCTCGACGCCGCGGCGGCGCAGATCGAAGGATGCGGTGATGTGGGTGAGATCCGGGTGCAGATGATCGGCCGCGATGCTAAGTGCGCTTGCCAGAGTTTTGGGGTTCAATTCGAGGTCAAAGTGTCCTCGTGCAATTTTGCCTTTGGCCAGAATATCAACGCCGACCTGACCGCCTTGGCGTTGAAGCCGGGTTACTAAATCCGCAACTGAAGTCTGAACCACCTCCGTTGATCCGGCCTCCGGCTGCGCCATTACCTGATGCGCCGTGGCGGCGCCTTGCAGATGTCTAACGATGACATCAATGACTGCGTGCTCCAGCGCCGGGCCGGGCAGTCGCCAGCCGGAGATATCCTTGCCGCCCGAGATCAGTCGATTTGAGATATAGTAGCGCAACCGACGGCCTTTGCGCGTGGTATGGGTTGGCGTCAACCGATCACCTGTCTCGTCCTGCAGCAGACCGGTGAGCCAGGCGCCGGGGTCATTGGAGTGTTGGCGCGTATCGGAGCCGCCGCGTGCCCGGGAACGATTAGAGGCCTGCCGCATTTTCTCCTGTACCCGGTCCCAGATGTCCTGGTCGATGATCGCCGGATGTTGTCCGTCCCAGATCTTGTCCTTGTGGCGGATTTTTCCGAGATAAACCGGGTTGCGCAACAGGTAATAGATTTGACCCCGTGACAGCGGACAATCCCCTTTCACGCTGCCATCTGTCCGAACAACCCGTTTTGACCGCAGCCCGTCAGCCGTTGCCCGCTCTTCTACTTTGCGCAGGCAACCCAGCTCATCATAAAGATCAAAGAGATGTCGAACCGTTCGGGCCTCATCTTCCTTCACCACCAACGTTCTTGCTTTGGAATCGGGGTGGCGATCATAGCCCAAAGGCAGGTTACCACCCATCCAAAGTCCCTTTTTCTTCGACGCAGCAATCTTGTCGCGAATACGTTCGGCGGTGACTTCCCGTTCGGTCTTGTCAGAAGAACTTTGCTTGAGCGGGGCAGGGCGGTTGCATAGCATTTAGGAATGACCAAACCTGCCTCCTTCAAATACTTCAAAACCAGCCCCGAAATCATCCGCCTGGCGGTGATGCTGTACATCCGATTTCCACTCTCGCTTCGGAATGTCGAAGATCTCCTGCATGAACGTGGGATCGATGTAAGCCATGAGACGGTCCGCTATTGGTGGAATAGGTTCGGCCCGATGTTCGCCGCTGAGATCAGACGGAAGCGTGTGCAGCAACTCCGAACCTTTTCAAAATGGAAGTGATACGTGGACGAGGTCTTTGTGAAAGTGAATGGCAAACGGCATTATCTTTGGCGCGCTGTGGATGACGAAGGCGAGGTGCTGGAAGCAGTTGTAACGAAGCGCCGTAACAAAGCTGCAGCACTGAAATTTCTCAAGAAATTGATGAAGCGGCACGGCTGCGCCGAAGAGATCGTCACAGATCGCTTCGCTTCCTACAAGGCTGCCCTTAGAGATTTGGGTGCTCTCGAAAAACAACAGACGGGCAGGTGGCTAAACAACCGCGTCGAGAATTCGCACCTGCCGTTTCGACGACGCGAACGCGCGATGCAGCGTTTCAGGCGTATGCGAAGTCTACAGAAATTCGCCTCCGTCCATTCCTCCGTGTACAACCACTTCAACCAGGAAAGATCGCTAGCCAGCCGAGACTCCTTCAAGCAGACACGCACCGCCGCTCTTAGCGAGTGGCGTCAACTTTGTTCCGGATAGGTTCGCGGTTTTCGCGGCAAACTGAGACTGGTTCGATTTCGTCTGACAGCACCCATAGCCGACCCCAAGCACTTCCATTGATATGTGCGGTCGCAGCCCGCTTTTGGACCTTCGCAGCGACTGCAGTACTTTGAGACTGGCGAACTCGAACATCGCGGACAAATTTGTTGATCTTCTGCCAATCCCAATGCGTAACTACAGGCGTCCCAAACGCTAAATCTGGTTCAAAATAACCGGATCGGTGATCTTGTCGTCGTCGACCAACAGGAATGCCTTGCTTAGAACTGTCGAGAGCGTCGCATCCCCTTCGAACGGCAGTGCAACTTTTTTCGGCTTTGCATCCGGTACGATGCAGACGTGCTTTCGACTGGCTTCCAGAAGAACGGCCGCAGAACCCAAGTGAATCAGATATGCTTGCCGTTTTCCTTGCACCCTCAGGTGCATATCGTCCAGGCTGAAACACTTTGCCTTTTTCAAACGCGGAAGCAGAACACGTAACATATCTCGACGCGTTCTGGCAGAACCTTCCAGCGGTCGCGTATGGCTGGAAGCCCAATATGTGTCGGCTTCCAGGCGCCATTTGCTCGGATGTTGGGCATCTCTTCCGCGATCCTCCCATTCAGGGTCCAAACTGATCGAAGACACAGATGTGAACAAATCACAGTGGCGAAGTATCTCGGAAAACGCTCTCGGGTGGACCTCTTCCAGCGGCAGTTCGTCTCCTCGCCCAAACCGAGCTTTAGCGTCCAACTTGTGGAACTTCACCCGATCCGTGGTGATAAACAGATACGAACCGGAATCCGTCACTGGGCTGCCGGCGGCCAACGCCGAGGTCCAATATTCCGCCTGCAAACCAAAGCCCGGAATACGTATATGGGTGGGATCATCATCGGGGCTATCAAAGCCGGTTCTGTGCGTGCTCTGCCACCCGTTCGCAACACCAAGAGCCATCATCTGGTGCTGGCGAAGCACATGGCCTGCAAATCGGTTCGAGTAGGTGGACGTAACCTGCTCGGCGTCGGTCAGATCGAAGGTTTCCCGCCATGCTTGCCGGAATGGCTGATGTATCTCCAGATCCATCAGAGCGTTTCGCCACGCTGTGACCGTGGCAGCATCACTTTCGAGCGGATGCCACAAACTGACCTTTCCATCCGCGCAGTCCACCAGCTGCCCCGCTGAATCAACGCACCCTTCCGCTACGGGCAGCACTGCAACGGTTTGACCATCGCGTTCAATGTTCCAGACCAACAGACGTGCAAGCAAAGACAATGTGCCGTGATCGGCATATCTTGCGCGCCAGATTTCATAGTCCCAGGCGACATCCTGAAGAAAATAGCCCTCGATACGATCTTTCCATGTCGCCAGATCGCTTTGTATTTCCTTCACCAGCGCCCGAACCTGTTTGACACCGGCCGGATCTGCCTCTTTCAGACCTTTGGGCAAAGTCTTTCTCTCTTTGCCGGAACCGTCCTCCCAGCCGAGGACGATTTTTCTTGAAACTACGTTCAGGATCGCAGCTCCTTCGGCCAAAGGGATTCGGCGCTTGCCATCAGCCAGTTCATGGTCGGTCGTCGACAACTCCTCCAGATCACGGCGGGACATACCGGCAAGCGCGGCCGCGTCTTCAAGGTACTTAGTGATACGCTTTTTGACGCCCGAATAGGTAATCTTTCGTTGTAGGCGCATCAGATAAGGTGCACCTGCACCGCCTTCCAAAAGAGACAGTGAAATTGAAGCTGCATTCCCAAGCTTTTCGCGCCGGATTCCAACTCCGGGTATCTTCTCATAGGACCTCAGCGCGAAGTCGTACAAGATCGGAGCGACGTCGGGTCCAGCAAGGTGCGCCGCCCACAACATGATCTGCATCTGCCGTTCATTGGCAGCCCATTGGGCAGACTTGTCAAAATCGAGGTAGTCTTCAAGCGGAAGCTGATCCATCCGTCCCGGCGCGTCATAGGTTTGAATATTGCCAAGAATTTGCTGCAAGAGGCCTGGGTCAAGCAGGTCTCTTGCACGTTTCAGCCACGCCTTTGTAGGTTTTGCCATATTTTGATCAGGCAACAGATTGAACAAGACCCGTGCCAAATCATCCTTGGGCATCAAGCTTTCGATCTTGTTGCGCACTTCAACTATGTCGCGAAACTTCCGCGCTTCGATATCCAAGATCAGTTTGATCTTTGGTCGACCTGACGTGTCAAATACCTCTTTGCGATTTTGAGGCACACGCATGTTCCAATAGATGTTTCGGGTGGATGGTTCCTCGCCTTTCGGAAATCCGGCGGCAATGTCCGTGAAGGAACGAGACTGAAAACGGCCATCTTTCAGCAAGTTCAGGTTATTTCCAACCCGTTCGATCAAAGCGTCAATCTTCTCGAGGTGGCTTTCAACATTGCTCCCAATACGAGCCGCTTCGGTGACTGCGTCCAGATAGCGATTAACCTCGCGATAGTAAGGGAATATCTGATGATCCAACTTGCCCCAAAAACCATCAGAGTCCGCAGGCACGGTAATCCACATACCTGGAAGCCGCTTTAGGGCAAACAGCAGATCGTCCAATGTTCGCGCCATGTTTTGCTCGGCTTTAGTGCCGGTATAGCTGCGCTGACCCTGAGCAGCCTCAATCGGGCAAAGTTTATTGAGCAAAGGCCAAAGAAGCGATTTATTCGATGCCAGAGTCCGGATACGCCCTGCCAATTCCTCATCAGGTGACTGGATCGCTGTGGCCAGCGAATTCAAAAGCGGCTTGGGACTGCTGCCCAACTGAAAATCCCACTGGGATTTCCGGTAAACAATTGATCTATTCAGCGCTTCCTTGGCCTGCGTTTCAGTAAAGCGCGTGTTTTTGCGCTTCATTTCTCCGGTGTTCCAAGACCGCGGAATTCGAATGTCCTGAAAACGCACCGCATCCGGATGACATTCACACAAAACGGCAGCGGAGAACCCGGGGTGTTGTTTCAGCGCATTGAGCCTGATGATCTCTAAAACCAACTCACCGCGTTGTTCAGCATTG
Source organism: Ruegeria sp. CE8 (assembly GCF_056537465.1). NCBI lineage: Bacteria > Pseudomonadati > Pseudomonadota > Alphaproteobacteria > Rhodobacterales > Roseobacteraceae > Ruegeria > Ruegeria sp. CE8. Next base: position 45,862 of record NZ_JBQFRP010000002.1, on the reverse strand, counting down.
TACGCGGCAATCTCCGCGTCCCAATCAAGCGAGAATTGATACCCCGTGTCCTCGCCGTTCTGCAGCCGGTCAATTACTGGACGCATCAAGGGGCCAAACAACGGCATGATTTCTGACTGAAGTGTCAGATAATCTGAAATCATTTGGTTTTGCGCTTCAATGGCCGGGTTCTTTTGCGGGTCCCGTCCGGCTAATACCTCGAGTTCTTCGATCTGGTTCTTTTGGTAGTCTCTCAGGCCGTGTTCCGGCGATTTCAGGTTGTCCAAAAGCGATTCCAAAACGGTCTGAACATGTTTTGGCAAACCGCGAAATTCGATCTTTCTCAAATATTGAGCTTAACAACTGCTCTTATCCCCCTTTCATAGGAAATAGCTGCAGAAATACAGCTTCGTTTTCGCCAAGAACGTTCAGACGTTGATCCGCAATCTCGATTTGCTCGTCATTCCAAAAGAACAGAAACGCGCCGTCTGAAAATGCCTCTAGAGCATCCTGAACTGCTCCGTCACATGTGTCAGATAATTGAAAATCGCCAACACTCAACCAATGGACCAGATCTTGTCGCGTCTCAAAACCCGCCTGCTTTTTTCCCTGAGCTTTGGCCCATTCATCGCGAACCCGAGCGGCAATGACCTCAGATGCTGTCGCCGTTTCGGCGGCGATGCGAAGTGACGGGCCGTCTCGTCGCTGCCTGCCGTCGCCACGCCCCCAGACTTCATCAATGATTTGAACTGCATTTGACATGTGGAATCCGAAATCACTTAAAGTAGACTTTTTCAAGGCAGCAAAACCATAAGTTGCTAAGTCAGGGGGGGTGGTTGGGTAAACTGAAGGGTCTTGTCAGAGGAACTTTGCTTGAGCGGGGCAGGGTGGTCGCATAGCTTCTGGCAATGACCAAACCCGTCTCGTTCAAATACTTCAAAACCAGCCCTGAGATCATTCGCCTGGCGGTGATGCTTTACATCCGTTTTCCGCTTTCATTGCGGAATGTCGAAGACCTGCTGCACGAGCGTGGCTTCGATGTCAGCCACGAGACCGTCCGATATTGGTGGAATAGGTTCGGTCCGATGTTTGCCTCGGAAATTCGCAGAAAACGGGTCCAGCAATTGCGGGCATACTCAAGGTCGAAGTGGCATGTCGACGAAGTCTTCGTAAAGGTAAACGGTCGGCGGCACTACCTGTGGCGCGCCGTTGATCACGAAGGCGAGGTGCTTGAAGCCGTTGTCACCAAACGTCGAAACAAACAGGCAGCACTGAAATTTCTCAAGAAATTGATGCGGCGACACGGTGCTGCGGATGAAGTTGTCACCGATCGCTTCGCGTCATACCGAGCCGCGCTCAGAGATCTCGGTGCGACGGAAAAGCAGAAGACGGGCAGGTGGCTTAACAACCGGGTTGAGAACTCACACCTTCCTTTCCGACGACGCGAACGCGCGATGCAGCGATTCAGGCGTATGCAAAGTTTACAGAAATTCGCCGCCGTCCACTCCTCCGTCTACAACCACTTTAACCAGGAGCGATCTCTAACCAGCCGAGGCACCTTCAAGCTGACACGCGCCGCTGCTCTCGCCTAGTGGCGCGAACTTGGCGCGGCATGAAGGACAGCTCTACTGGCCTAGTTGAGACTAGTTCGAATTTGTCTGACAGCACCTCGACGCGAATGGGCATAGTATGTTCCACCGATCAGGTTCCTTTCACATCGCTGGAAAACCGTGCCGCGTTTTCCCTGGCAAAGACGCTGGCATCCGCGTCGGCATCCCAGAACTGCGGATTGGCCTTGGGGATAGCCAGCGCCCGCTGCACGGCGGGCCGGGCATCAATACGGTCGAACCAGACATTCAGATGTGGCAAGTCCGACACTTCCACCCGCGCCCAGACATAAGCGCGTGCCCACGGGTACAGCATCATGTCGGCGATGGTGTATTCGTCCGCGGCGATCCATTCACGCCCGTCCAGGCGCGTGTTCATCACCTCCATCAAGCGGCGGCTTTCGTCCACGTAGCGGCGGATTGAGAAGGGCTCTTCATGACCATTGGGCGCGGCGATGTGCTGGAAGTACATCGCCTGTCCCATCATTGGACCGATATGGCCGACCTGAAAGAACATCCACTGCATGACCTCGGACCGTTTGATCGGGTCCGATGGCAGGAATTTTCCGTATTTCTCGGCCAGATGCCACAGGATCGCACCGGATTCGAAGATCGCTCGCCCATTCGAGCGGTCTTCGATTGTTGGGATTTTTCCGTTTGGGTTCATCGCCAGATAATCCGGCGATTTTTGTTCCTGTTTGGAAAAGTTGATGTGAGTCAGGTCATAGGGGACACCTGCCTCTTCCAGAAAGATGACCGGTTTGTAACCGTTCATCGTGCCGGCGGTGTAGAGATGAATATCAGGCTGGGACATGTTCAACCTCTGAAAATGCTGTTTTGAGATGTAACTTAAATCGGACGAAATCAGTTTCGATATCCGGGTTCTTCATTACATCGAATGCTGCAAACGTCGGTAATGGCTTCAAGTTGAGGAACTTTGCAGTCAGGTGTATCGGGCGCAAAAGGTCATCAACGCTGTCACCGGCAAAGAACGGTTCGGTTACGTCGTCGAACGCCTCTTTTGGCGCGTTGAACGTCACCGAAAGCATATACGTCTTTTCGCTCAGCGCGCCTCCCATCCCATAATTGGCCTTTGGCGCATCTGCCGTCCGGCCGTCACCAGTACTTAGCCGTCCATCCATTCCAGCGGTGTAAACTTCATCCATGTATTTCTTGAAAACCCATGGAACTCCCATCCAGTTCACCGGAAACTGCATGATGACTGTGTCGGCCCAAACGTGCGCCTCGACCTCATCATTGGCGTCATAGCCATCGGCAACGGTGGTCACGCGCACTTCGTGGCCCAAAGCGGCCAACGTGTTATGCGCATGTTCGGTCAGGCCGGCGTTCAACTGTCCAGGGGCGAATTCGTAGGGCTGGGTGCCGTTCACGATCAGGATTTTGCTCATGTCCGTATCCTATATGTGCAATTTCAGAACCCTTGACACTGGGTGGGTTCACAGAGCATTTGATTGTGCAGGTATAGGAAATCAACCAGTATACATTTAGTAACCTAGTTTTCTGATCGAAAGGACGGAGATGCGAGCGCGGATTGACGAGGATGCGAAAGGGCGTCGACAGGTTTCCGAGGCCTGTCTGGAGCCGTGCGCAATCGAACGCGGTATGCGGATCATTGGCGGAAAATGGACCGGGTCAATCTTGTGGCACCTCAAGGATGGCCCTGTGCGCTTCAACGACCTGTCCCGTATGATCGGTGGGGCCAGCAAGAAGATGATCACCGAGCGGTTGCGTCAGCTTGAGGAGCAGGGCCTGGTGCGCCGGCAGGTTATGGATACGTCTCCTGTTTCCGTGCAATACTCGGTGACCGAGTTTGGTCAGACTGCTCTTTGTTTTCTTGATGAACTTCGAAAGTGGAGCGAAGAATTGCCTCAAGAGCTGGACCGAACCACTTGATTTAAAAAGGGACCGAGTCTTTGGGCAGTCTGAAATCAATCCATCATGCTGCAGTCATCTGTTCGGACTATGAACGGTCCAAGGCGTTTTATTCAGAAACGCTAGGATTGCAGATAATTGCGGAAAACTTCAGGGCAGAGCGGCAATCCTGGAAGCTGGATTTGGCGTTGCCTGATGGGTCTCAGATCGAGTTGTTTTCTTTTCCCAACCCGCCCAAACGCACGTCTCGCCCCGAAGCACGAGGTCTGCGGCATCTTGCGTTTGTTGTAGATGATATCGAGGCGCTGAAAGTCCGTCTGGAACAGAAGGGTGTTCCCGTCGAAGACATCCGTGTCGATGAATACACCGGACGTCGGTTTGCGTTTTTCAGAGATCCGGACGATCTTCCATTGGAATTGTATGAAGCCGCGCCGCTTGCGTTGAAGTGATATTCCTCGTTCTTTAGGCTGAGTAAAGCAGGGAGGAAGGCGCATGGAGATAAAACCTCTCACCGGTGGATTGGGCGCGGAAATCGTCGGGGCGGACATCCGGCGCGAAGATCAATTTGATGCGATAAATACGGCCTTTGCAGAGTATTCCGTAATCGTTCTGAGGGGCCAAAGCGTTAGCCCGCAAGAGCATCTGTCCTTTGCGCGAAGGTTCGGCCCGATCAACGTGAACCGCTTTTTCAAACCTGTCGACGGCTATCCCGAGATCGCCACGGTTTTGAAAGAAAAAGATCAGAAAGAAGCTGTGGGAGAGGGCTGGCACACCGACCACTCCTATGATCAGGAACCGGCCATGGGCTCAATTCTGCACGCCTTGGAAGTCCCGCCGCACGGCGGCGACACGCTGTTTGTGTCAATGGCTGCTGCCTACGAGGCTTTGTCGCCCACGATGCGTGGTTTTCTGGATGGTCTATGGGCGGTGCATTCCTCTCGCCATGTCTTTGGCGCCAGCATCATGGATTCAGAAGCCGCAAAAAGCGGTCGTTTGGGTAATGCAGAAGCCGCCACGCAAGACGCATTGCATCCCGTTGTCATCACGCATCCGCTGAGCGGCAGGCGTGGACTGTTCGTCAATCCTGTGTTCACCACGGAAATCAAGGGGTTGAGCGCAGATGAGTCTGCGGCCGTGCTTGGAATGCTCTATGATCATTGCAAGCAGCCAGAATTCCAATGCCGCCTCCGTTGGCAGGCAGGGGACGTCGCCATTTGGGATAACCGAGCAAGTTGGCACAAAGCGATAAACGACTATTACGGTTTTCGGCGCCTGATGCACCGGGTGACGGTTGAAGGGGTTGCTTTGAAACAGTGAGGCAAGTGGCACAAGGCTGCCCCCTTCGACTCAGTTTGGGCGCGACGACGCTGTGACACCCCTTCGATTCCCGGCGCCCTTTTGTAAAAGGGCGGCCGGTGTCAAATTTTCTGTTTATTTTCTAATACCTAGAATGCTTGCCGAATTTCCCCTTGCCACAATTGGAACGTTCCATTAATAGTTTTGGAACGTTCCAATTGTGGGGTAAGAGGATGAATTGGGCATTTGTCGGAGCGAGCACAATAGCTTCGCAATACATGTTGGACGCGGTGCGCCGGCAGGCAGGCAACAACGTGACCTGGGTCGTCAGTAATTCTCCGGATCGGGTTCAGACCTGGGCTAAGCAATACGGAATTCCCAACGCAACGACAGACTTGGACGCTGCGCTTTCTGACGAGAACGTTCAGGCTGTTTATGTTTCCTCGACCAATGAAAAGCACCACGGTCAGGCAATGGCAGCCATTTCGGCTGGTAAGCATGTTCTATGTGAAAAGCCGCTTGGGATGACGCAGGCGGAAGCTGTCGAAATGGTGCACGCAGCCGAAGCAGCTGGCGTGACTTTTGGTACAAATCACCACCTGCGATGCTCCGGCAGCCATCGTGCCATTCGCAACCTCATTGCAGACGGGCGCATCGGCGACGTTCTTTCGCTGCGTATACATCACGCGGTATATTTGCCGGGGAACCTACAGGGGTGGCGCATCAACTCAGCAGATGCTGGCGGCGGCGTTATCCCCGACATCGTCGTTCATGATGCGGATGTCACGCGGTTCCTGCTCAATGAGGACCCGATTTCTGTCGTCGCGCAAATGGCCAGCTCTGGGATGGGGCAGGGGGTCGAAGACTCGTGTATGTCCGTATGGACGATGCCATCGGGCGCAATGATCATGACGCACGAAAGCTTTACGCACCCCTTTGCCGGGTCGGGCCTTCAAGTGCATGGGACCAGGGGCTCGATTTTTGCGGAAGATGTCATGACGCAGCGCCCGGTTGGCGCAATAAAACTGGTGACTGAAGCCGGAAACGAAGAAATCCCGTTTTCGGATCATTCGCTCTATATTCAGGGCGTTTCCGAATTCGTCGCGGCAACAGCGGGTCAGGGCCGTCCAGCCGCGGATGGACCTGATGGAGTGAAATCGCTGTCCGTTGCGCTGAGCGTTCGTGAGGCCGCAGCGTCAGGTAAGCGAATCAACATAGACTATGGTGGCTTCTGATGACCAAGCTCGTTTCCGTTTCCGAGGCCGTTTCTCGCATTCCTGACAATGCGGTGGTAACCGTTTCATCGTCCTCGGCACTGGGGTGCCCTGACCTTGTGCTGAAGGCGATTGGAGAGCGGTTTCGCTCGGAGGGGCATCCGCGCAACATTACAACGCTGCACCCTATAGCCGCCGGGGATATGTATGGCGTGAAGGGCATGGATTATCTGGCGCAGGATGGGCTGCTCAGCCGCGTTCTTGCCGGATCGTACCCGTCGGGCCCTTCCAGCCTTGAGATGCCGGAAATCTGGAAAATGATCGTCGAGGATCGGGTCGCCGCATATAACGTGCCGTCGGGCATTCTGTTCGACATGCATCGCGAAGCCGCAGCGCATCGCCCCGGTGTTTTGACCCAAGTCGGTCTTGAGACCTTCGTTGATCCGGTGCGCGAGGGGTGCGCGATGAACGAACGCGGGTCAGTCGCGCCCATCGTCGCAAGAAAAGAGTTTGACGGTCAAACCTGGCTGCACTTCCCAAACATCAACCCGAATGTCTGCGTGTTGCGCGCGACCACGGCAGATGAATTCGGCAACCTGACTTACGAGCATGAAGGCGCATACCTTGGTGGACTGGAGCAAGCGATTTGCGTCCGCAACCACGGTGGGATCGTGATCGCTCAGGTTCAACGCGTAACCGCCGAGGGCAGCCTGCGCCCGCATGATGTGCGTGTGCCGGGGCATCTGGTCGATCTGATCGTTGAAGATCCAGAGCAGATGCAGACGACCGAAACGTCCTATGATCCCGCAATCTCTGGCCAGATCATGCGCCCTTGGGACAGCTTTTCCCTAGCCGAGCATGGTGTCGAAAAGGTCATCGCCCGCCGCGCCGCGCAAGAGCTTCGCACTGGCATGAGTGCCAATTTAGGCTTCGGCATCAGCGCCATGGTCCCGCGCGTCCTGTTGGAAGAGGGGCATCCTCAGGCTGTGACATGGGCGATCGAGCAGGGGGCCGTTGGTGGTGTTCCATTGACCGGTTTTGCCTTTGGATGTGTGTCCAACGCACATGCTTTCGTGCCGTCTCCGCAGCAATTTATCTACTTCCAGGGCGGAGGGTTCGACATGTCGTTCCTGTCCTTCCTAGAGGTTGATGTCGAAGGCAACGTGAACGTCTCCAAACTGGGAAAGAAGCCTTACCTGACGGCAGGGTGCGGCGGCTTTGTTGACATCACGGCGCGGGCCAAGAAGATCGTGTTCTCAGGCTGGTTCGAAGCTGGAGCCAAGATCGATCTGGCCGATAATGGTATCCGCGTGAATGCGCCCGGCAAGTTCACCAAGATGGTGGATCAGGTTGAACATGTCACATTCTCAGGCCGCCGAGCCCGCGAGACCGGACAGGATGTTCTGTATGTGACCGAGCGTTGCGTCATTCGCCTGACGGATCAGGGGCTGGTCGCGACGGAAATCATGCCCGGTATCGAGGCGCAGCGCGACATTGTCGAAGCATCGGGTGGTCGCGTCAAAGTCGCGGAAAGTGCGGTTCAGATGCCCAAATCTCTGTTCGCTTTAGGCCCGATGGGGATGACCCTGTGAGCAAGCTTGGGGTTCATATCGAGGGTCCGACAGCCGTACTTACATTGGACAACGTACCCAAGCTCAATGCTCTGACCGTAGACATGCTGGATGCGTTGGAGGCTCGCTTGCGAGAGGTCGAGCGTGACGCGTCCATTCGTGCGCTTGTTCTGACTGGCGCAGGAGAAAAAGCGTTCTGTTGCGGAGCCGATATTGGAGCATGGGGTGGTCTGAGCCCCGCCGAGTTTGCGCGTCACTGGGTCCGAGACGGACACAGAATCTTTGATCGGCTGGCACGGATCGGCAAACCGACTATCGCTGCGATCAACGGTCACGCCTTCGGCGGCGGTCTGGAGTTGGCCAGTTGCTGCGATCTGCGCCTGATAACCCCGCGTGCCACGCTGGCTTTACCTGAAGCTCGGGTTGGGATCGTGCCGGGCTGGTCGGGGACGCAGCGGTTGACCCGGCTGCTCCCCGAGGCTGCGGTCAAGGAGATGGCACTCTTCGGGCGCCGTATTGGTGCCGACCGAGCGCTGGCCCTAGGCTATGCGACCGAGGTGACTGACGATGTTCTGGCGCGCGCGATTGAGATCTCTGCAGACCTGAGTGGCCTCTCGCCCCGCGCCACCGAAATCTCAAAAAACATGATCCATGCAGCGGTTGGTGAAGACGCCCATGCCGCGGTCGAAGCCCTCGGCAGCGCAGCAATCGCCGCCGCGGCGGACCGCGAAGAAGGCGTCGCGGCGTTCATGGAAAAACGAAACCCCACATTTTCGGGCCTTTGAAGATATGAAAGACATCACAATCAACCCTGCCATCCCGTTCGAGCTGCCGCCTCTGTTTGAAGGTCGGCACCTCATAGATGGCACGTGGCAGGAAAGCGCTTCGGGCGAGACGTTCGAGCGCCGCTCACCCTCGCACGGCCATATCGTCAGCCGCTCGGCCACTGGGGGCGAGGTTGAGGCCGAGGCCGCGATTCAGGCGGCGCGCAAGGCGTTCGACAGCGGTGTCTGGAGCCGTGCATCGGGCAAGGAACGCGCAGCAGTCCTGCTGAAAGTCGCGGACCTGATTGAACAGAATGTCGACCGGATCGCCCTGATCGAAACGCTGGAAAGCGGCAAGCCGATCAGCCAATCCAAGGGCGAGGTTGGCGGTGCCGCGGATCTGTGGCGCTATGCGGCTTCATTGGCGCGCAGCACCCACGGCGACAGTCACAATACACTTGGCGCGGACATGATGGGTGTCGTTCTGAAGGAACCCATCGGTGTCGTCTCCATCATCACGCCATGGAACTTTCCGTTCTGGATCCTTAGCCAGAAACTGCCATTTGCACTGGCCGCAGGCTGCGCTGTCGTCGTGAAGCCGTCCGAGATGACGCCGTCGACGACCTTGATGCTGGGCGAGTTGCTGATTGAGGCCGGACTGCCCGCCGGTGTCTGCAATATCGTTCTGGGTTACGGCGTTCCCGTCGGAAGCGTGATGTCCAGCCACGACAGCGTGGATATGGTCAGCTTTACCGGCTCGACAGCCGTGGGTAAGACGATCAGCGCAGTTGCATCGGACACGCTCAAGAAAATAGCGCTGGAGCTTGGCGGCAAAAACCCGCAGGTCATCTTTCCCGATGCCGATCTGGATGCAGCGGCGGATGCCGTTGTTTTCGGCGTCTATTTCAATGTTGGGCAGTGCTGCAATTCAAGCAGTCGCATCATTGTGCACGAAGACATCGCCGACGATTTCCGTGAGCGTGTCGTTGCCTTGTCGCGCAAAGTCAAATTCGGCGATCCACTGGACCCGACGACGCAAGTCGGAGCAATCGTAACACCGGAGCACAACTCAAAAATCGACGCTTATGTTAAACAAGCGCAGGCGTCCGGCGCGACTATAGATCTGGGTGGTAAGCCGCTAGAGGTCGAAGGTTTGGGCGATCAGTTCTACCAGCCGACAGTGATTTCTGACGTGTCGCCAGAAATGCCCATTGCCCGCGATGAGGTTTTTGGACCGGTTCTGTCCGTTTTGACCTTCAAAACACTGGACGAAGCAATCGCGCTAACCAATGATAGCGGTTACGGTCTGTCGGCAGGGGTCTGGAGCGAAAACGTTCATACCTGCCTGGAATTCGCCCGACGCGCAGAAGCGGGCACGGTCTGGACCAACACCTGGATGGACGGGTTCCCCGAGGTCGCGTTTGGGGGCGTCAAGCAATCCGGGCAGGGGCGGGAAATCGGACGCTACGGGTTCGAGGAATTCTTCGAAGTGAAATCAGTAGTCATGCGCATCGGGAACAGCCGAGTGCCATGGGTTCCGAAAGATTAAATCCGGGCACCGGATTGGTCCCGAATAAGAATAACGCATTAAGGGAGGAAACAAGAATGCGTAAACTGCTGAAGACAAAAACGCTGTTTGTGGCCGGTCTGCTGTGCACGACCAGCCTTGCGCACGCTGAAGACGTGGAAGTTCTGCACTGGTGGACTTCAGGCGGTGAGGCCGCCGCGTTGAATGTTCTCAAGGACGACCTGTCCGGGCAAGGAATCGGCTGGACGGACATGCCCGTTGCGGGCGGTGGTGGCGAACAGGCGATGACAGTTCTGCGCGCACGCGTCACCGCTGGCAACGCTCCAACAGCCGTTCAGGCCCTGGGTTTTGACATTGTCGACTGGGCCAATCAGGGTGCGCTGGCTGATCTGAACGAAGTGGCCGCCAAGGAAGGTTGGGATGACGTCGTTCCAGATGCTCTGAAAGCCTTTGCTAAGCATGACGGTAAATGGGTTTCGGCACCAGTAAACGTGCACTCGACCAACTGGGTCTGGGCTAACAAGGCGGTGCTGGATGCCAACGGTATCGCACAGCCCACCAACTGGGACGAGTTCGTCGCAGCGGTTGAGGCGTTGAAAGCTGCCGGTGTCACTCCGATCGCGCATGGTGGTCAGGCCTGGCAGGATGCGACTATATTCGATGCGGTGGCGATGTCGACACTTGGGCCAGATGGCTACAAGGCAGCGTTCATTGACCTGGACGAGGAAACGCTTGGTGGCGACGCTATGAAAGAAGCGTTCGAACGCATGGCATTCATCCGCGACAACGTGGACGAGAATTTCTCAGGCCGCGATTGGAACCTGGCGACTGCAATGGTCATCAACGGTGAAGCCGGTTTCCAAATGATGGGTGACTGGGCCAAAGGTGAATTTTTGAATGCGGGCAAGGTGCCGGGTGAAGATTTCCTGTGTTTCCGCTTCCCCGGCACTCAGGATCAGGTCACCTTCAATGCTGACCAGTTCATGATGTTCGATCAGGGCGGTTCGGTATCGGCTGAACAGGCCGCGCTGGCCAGCGCGATCCTGTCGCCATCCTTCCAGATTGCCTTCAACAAGGTGAAGGGGTCTGTCCCCGCGCGTACCGATGTGGATGGAAGTGATCTGGATGCCTGTGGTCAGCAGGGCATGAAGGATCTGGCAGCTGCTGCTTCCTCGGGCAACCTGTTCGGTTCGATGGCCCATGGCCATGCCGCACCGGCATCTGTGAAGAACGCGGTCTATGACGTCGTCACAGCCCATTTCAACGGCGAATATGACAGCGAGACTGCTGTCGTTGAACTGGTCGACGCAGTTTCGATCGCCAAATGATCTTATCGTGATCCTCCCGATGGGGCGGCGGGTTGGTCGCCCTGTCACCAAGAGGGCGCAATCGCTCCGACCCACAACTACTCGAACGAGGAGGGCGCGCCATGGCTGGTTCAGCCGACGCGGATTTCAAGACACGCCTTCAGAACTGGATTCCCAAGCTAGTCCTGTCCCCATCGATCGCGATGATGACGGTCTTTGTCTACGGTTTCATTCTGTTTTCGGTCTACCTGTCCTTTACTGACAGCCGCATTCTGCCGACCTTTGGTTGGGTCGGGTGGGAAAACTACGACAAGCTGTGGCGGCTGAGCCATTGGGAAACATCACTGATCAATATGGGCATCTACGCCAGCCTGTATATCGTGATCTGCACATTCCTTGGGCTGGGTCTTGCGATTTTCCTCGATCAAAAAATCAGCGGTGAGGGGTTGCTACGCCCGATCTATCTTTACCCGATGGCGCTGAGCTTCATCGTCACCGGCACCGCGTGGAAATGGTTTCTGGATCCCGGCATCGGCTTGGAAAACGTGATGCACACCTGGGGTTGGACGAGCTTTGAGTTCGACTGGATCAAGAACCGCGACTATGCGATTTACACGGTTGTTCTGGCAGCGGTCTGGCAGACCAGCGGTTTCGTGATGGCAATGTTTCTGGCTGGCCTGCGTGGGATCGACAACGAAATTCTGCGGGCAGCGCAGATGGATGGGGCCTCGAACTGGAACCTCTATCGCCGAATTATCATCCCGCAACTGCGCCCCGCATTCCTGTCGGCCTTCGTGATCCTCAGCCACCTTGCGATCAAGACCTTTGACCTTGTAATCGCCCTAACCGGCGGTGGGCCCGGTCGTGCCACCGAACTGCCCGCGACCTTTATGTATTCCTATACGTTTACACGGAACCAGATGGGCATCGGTGCGGCCTCGGCCACGATTATGCTGATGACCATCGCGGCGATCATGATCCCCTACCTTTACGCCGAATTGCGGGAGAAACGCTGATGTCCCAAGCAACTCAGGATACCGCAATCCGCACCGGCCGCGTTACGCGCACACTGATCTATCTGGTGCTGCTGCTGTTTGGTCTGTTCTACCTGCTACCGCTCTATGTGATGCTGGTGAACTCGGTCAAACCGCTGGAAGAGATCACCGGCGGCGGCATGATGAACCTGCCGCAAGTGTTCACAATCGAACCGTGGCTCAAGGCGTGGTCTTCGGCGCAGATCGGCGTCGACCCGACGGGGCTGAAGCCCTACTTCTGGAACTCGATCAAGATGGTGGTTCCGGCGGTGATCGTCTCGACCATCCTAGGTGCGCTGAACGGCTACGTGCTGACCAAATGGCGATTCAAGTATGATACCATCCTGTTCGGTCTGATGCTGTTCGCCTGCTTCATTCCGTTCCAGATCGTGCTGATCCCGATGGCGCGGATGCTGGGGATCATCGGTCTGGCCGGTACCACATGGGGTCTGGCGCTGGTGCATGTGGTCTATGGGATCGGCTTCACGACGCTGTATTTCCGCAACTACTATGCCGTGTTCCCGACCGAACTGATCCGGGCTGCCCAGATCGACGGAGCCGGGTTCTTCCAGATCTTCTGGCGCATCTTGCTGCCCAGTTCCGGACCGATCGCAGTGGTGTCGATCATCTGGCAGTTCACCAACATCTGGAATGACTTCCTGTTCGGTGCCTCGTTTGCCGATGCCAACAGCCAACCGATGACCGTTGCACTCAACAACCTCGTGCAGTCGTCAACCGGTGTGAAGGAATACAACGTTCATTTCGCAGGCGCCATTCTGGCCGCCATGCCAACTTTGCTCGTCTACATCGTGGCCGGTCGATACTTCGTCCGCGGCCTGATGGCGGGTTCCGTGAAAGGATAAGACCTGATGGGTTTTCTGGACATAGACAACGCGACCAAGTCCTACGGATCGGTCGAGGTTCTGCACAAGGTCGATATCTCGGTGCAGGAAGGTGAATTCCTCGTGCTGGTCGGCCCTTCGGGCTGTGGTAAGTCGACCTTGCTGAACATGATCGCGGGGTTGGAAGAAATCACCAGCGGTGAAATACGCATCAAGGAACAGGTGATGAACGGGGTCCACCCGTCGAACCGAAACATCGCCATGGTGTTCCAAAGCTACGCGCTTTACCCGAATATGACGGTCGGGCAGAACATCACCTTCGGGCTTGAGATGCATGGCGTGCCAAAGCCCGAGCGTGAGAAGGCCATGCAAGAGGTCGCCAAGCTGTTGCAGATCGAGCAACTGCTGGATCGTAAACCCGGCCAACTGTCAGGTGGTCAGCGTCAGCGGGTGGCTATGGGCCGTGCGCTGGTACGGAACCCCGATGTGTTCCTGTTCGATGAACCGCTTTCCAACCTCGACGCCAAGCTGCGCGTCGATATGCGGACCGAGATAAAGAAGCTGCACCAGAACCTTGGCACGACCATTGTTTACGTGACCCACGACCAGATCGAGGCGATGACCCTATCTAGCCGCATTGCGGTCATGAACGGTGGCTATGTGCAGCAACTGGGCACGCCGCAAGAGATCTATGACACGCCAGCCAATATCTTTGTGGCAACTTTTATGGGCTCACCCGCGATGAACGTTTTGCCTGCGAAAGTGACCGTTCTGAACGGCCGACCACATGCCGAGGTCGCCATTCACGACGGGTCGATGGCGCAACTCCCCTTCAGTCAGGATAACCTGACGGCATGGGATGGGCGCGACATTCTGTTGGGTATCCGTCCGGAAACTATAACCGATATGGATGGCGCGGATCGGAAGTCTTCGAATATTGCGCAAATGGCCAATCGTATTGTGGTCACGGAACCTGCAGGGTCTGACACGTTTGTGTCGATGCAACTGGGCGGGCGCGACGTGATCGCCCGGATGCGCTCGGATGCCGAGGTCGCACCGGGTCAGGATTTCCCCTTTGCCGTGAACATGGAAAAGGCCGTTGCCTTTGATCCGGAAAGCGAGATGCGGATCCTTCCATGACCCGTGCTGACGTCATCATCATTGGGTCGGGTATCGGCGGGGCAACTCTGGCTGCAGCACTCGCGCCGTCCGGTTGCCGCATCCTGATCCTTGAACGAGGTGAGCGTTTGCAACCCTCGCCGCAGGATCGGGACCCACAGGCGATCTTTGCCGACGGGCATTTTCGCCCCGATGAAACATGGCTGGATGGGGCAGGTAAACCCTTCAACCCGGGAAACTATTATTGCGTGGGCGGAAACTCCAAGTTCTACGGAGCGGCATTGATCCGTTACCGGAAAGAGGATTTTGAGCCGCGTCAGCATATGGGCGGCCATTCGTCCGGCTGGCCCATGTCGTATGAAGAGCTGGAGCCCGACTATACTAGGGCCGAGGAGCTCTACGACGCGCACGGGACCACTGGCGAGGATCCCACCGAACCGCCGCACAGCAGAGGCTATCCATTCCCACCAGTGCCGGATGAAGCGGACATTGCCGACCTGAGGGTTCGGTTAACCCACACCGGGCTGACACCGTCCTCGGTGCCGTTGGGCGTGGACATCGATGCATGGCTTGCGGCGGGACAAACCACTTGGGATGCGTTTCCAAACACGCGCGGCGGCAAAATGGATGCGGAAACCCGTGCGCTTTCCGCGGCTTTGAAACACGACAATGTTGAATTGTTGACTGGTGCCCGCGCCCGGAAGCTTATTGCCGGCGGTGACGGGCTTATCGCCAGCGTTAACGTTGACGGGCATGGCACCTTGGACGCGCCGATTATCGTTCTGGCGGCCGGGGCGGTTCAGTCGGCGGTCTTGTTGCTGCAATCTGCGAATGACAATTGCCCAACTGGTCTTGCAAATCGCTCGGATCAAGTTGGGCGGAACTTTATGAACCACAATTGCTCGGCAGTACTGGCCTTGCATCCGCTGCGACGGAACCGCGCTGTTTATCAGAAGACACTGATGTGTAACGACTATTACAACGGTGACGAAGAAGGCGGTGCGCCGCTGGGCAATATTCAGATGCTGGGTAAGATCACCGGGCCGATCCTTGCATCACAAACCCATTTGCCGGGTCCAATTGCTGCGCTGATCGCCAATCGAAGCTTCGATTTCTATGCTATGTCCGAAGATCTGCCCAATCCGGACAGCCGCGTGACGGTTGAAGGCGACCAGATCAGGCTGGATTGGAAGCGCTCAAATTGGGCGGCGCATGAGGCCCTTGTAGCCCGGTTGAAGGCGCATCTTAAAAAAGCGGGTTTTCCGGTGGTGCTGTCACGGCCATTTGACCGGCGCACGCCGTCGCACCAATGCGGGACGGCTCGGATGGGAAATGATCCGGCTAGCAGCGTCGTCGACACGTATTGCCGCAGTCACGACCACAAGAACCTGTTCATCGTCGACGCTTCGGTCCTTCCGACGTCTGGTGCGGTTAACCCGGCCCTTACGATAGCCGCACTGGCGTTCAGGGCAGGTCGTCACATCATTGATACGGAGTTTTCCGCATGACCGGAACAGCATTGGTGACCGGAGGACAACAGGGCATTGGTCTTGGGATCGCGCGCGCCTTGATCGCGGCGGGGTACAAGGTGGCACTAGCCTCTCGCTCGACACCCGACAAACCGGTCGTTAAGGCGGCTTTGGTAGAGCTTGGTCCAAGTGCAATTTATGTGCAGCACGACGTGTCCGACATTGATCACGTTCCGGCGCTACTGGATCAGGTCGAAGCCGATTTGGGCCCGATCACCGCGTTGATAAGCAACGCAGGGGTGGGAGCGCCGGTGCGTGGTGACATGCTGGATCTGAAGCCCGAGAACTGGGATTTCGTGCAGAACATCAACCTGCGTGGACCGTATTTTCTGGCGCAAGAGGTGGCCCGGCGTATGTTGGAGCAGCCGCAAGAAACCTATCGTTCGATCACCTTTGTCACTTCGGTCAGCGCGACGATGGTGTCGATTGAACGGGCCGAGTACTGCGTGTCCAAAGCGGCGGCGGCGATGATGGCCCAACTGTTCGCGGTGCGCATGGCCCCCCATGGTATCGGCGTTTTTGAACTGCGACCGGGCATAATCGCGACTGAGATGACGGCAGGCGTACGCGACAAGTACACCGACCGTATCGAAGGCGGTCTTGTTCCCGCGGCACGCTGGGGTGAGCCCGAGGATATTGGGTGCATCGTCGTCCCGCTGGTTCAGGGGCAGATGCATTTTGCGAACGGTGCCGCCATCCCGGTGGATGGCGGCCTGTCAATCTTACGTCTGTAAGTCAGGACACATAAGAATGTCTGAAGGATTTGATTTCATTGTCATCGGAGGTGGCTCAGCAGGATCGGTGATCGCTGCGCGTCTTTCCGAAGAGCCGTCGGCGAGTGTGCTGTTGCTAGAGGCCGGCTCAACCGACCGCCACCCATTCTTTCACCTGCCGGCCGGATTCGCAAAGATGACCAAGGGTATAGGCAGCTGGGGTTGGTCCACGGTTCCGCAAAAGCATATGCAGAACAAGGTCTTCAACTACACCCAGGCCAAGGTGATCGGAGGGGGATCGGCGATCAACGCGCAGATCTATACTCGTGGCGCGGCGCAGGATTACGATGACTGGCGGCAGATGGGTTGCGAGGGGTGGGGCTACACCGACGTGCTGCCCTATTTCAAAAAGTCCGAAGACAACGACACCTACGATGACGAATTTCACGGCAAAGGCGGACCGCTAGGCGTGTCCATGCCCGCAGCACCTCTGCCAATCTGTGATGCCTATATCAAGGCAGCCGGGGAAGTGGGAATTCCCGAAACACACGATGTGAATGGCGCCAAACAGGACGGAGCTGGGTACTATCAACTGACCCAACGCAACGCTCGGCGCTCATCTGCCGCGATGGCGTTTATTGCGCCGAACCGCAGCCGCCCGAACCTAACCGTGCGCACCGGAGCGCAGGTCCGCCGCATCACGGTGGACAAAGATAGGGCAACCGGTATTGAGATGATGAATGGTGACAAGATCGCCGCCGCGAAAGAAGTCATTCTGTCCTCGGGTGCCATTGGTTCACCGCGTTTGTTGCAACTGTCCGGTATAGGTCCGGCGGATCAATTAGACGGTCTCGGCCTAGACGCGGTTTATCATCAGCCTCAGGTCGGCGCGAACCTGCAAGACCATCTGGATCTGTATTCCATTTGCGAGGTGACCGGGCCGCACACCTATGACCGTTTTGCCAAACTGCACCTCTCGGCCTTGGCCGCGCTGCAATACGCGTTCACCCGCAAAGGGCCGGTTGCGTCCAGCCTGTTTGAAACGGGTGGGTTCTGGTACGCCGATCCGGATGCACGCTCGCCCGACATTCAGATGCATCTGGGGCTGGGCACGGGCATCGAGGCGGGCGTCGAGGCAATGCCAAACGGTGGGGTCACCCTAAACGCCTGTTTCCTGCGACCAAGGTCGCGCGGAACGGTTAGGCTGCAAAGCTCCGACCCTGCGGTCATGCCACTGATCGATCCCAACTATCTGGCGGATCCTTATGATCGGGAGATGTCCATTCGTGGGTTGAAACTGGTGCAGAACGTCCTCGCACAGGAGGCCTTGAAACCTTACATCCTCGCCGAACGCCTGCCGGGGCCGGACGTGCGGACCGAGCAGGAGTATTTCGACTTTATCTGCGTGCATTCCAAAACCTCGCACCACTGCGCGGGCACCTGCCGGATGGGCAGCGATGCAGAGGCCGTTTTGGACCCGCGTCTGCGGTTCAACGGGATCGAAGGGCTGCGCGTCGCGGATGCGTCGATCATGCCGACGGTCAATTCCTCGAACACCAACGCTCCGACAATCATGATCGGCGAAAAGGCTGCTGACATGATTAAACAAGACCAAGGTTTCTGAACATGATCCGCCATATCGTACTGACCAAGTTCCGCCCTGACGTGACCGAAGAGACCATCGGGGCCATTTATAAAGGCCTTGCAGCCGTGGCTGAGGCGCTGCCGGGGGCCAGCGGGTTCACCGGTGGCCGTAGTGAAAGCCCCGAGCAGATCGAACGCGGATACATGCATGGGTTCGTGATCGACTTCGAAGATTGGGCGGCGCTGGAGACCTATCAAAACAACGAAACGCACAAGGCGCTGGGCGCGCAACTGGTCGAGAACGCCGTGGGCGGCATCGACGGCATTCTGGTTCTGGATTTGGAGGTCTGAGACAATGAAACTGATTTTGCCAAATCCTGAGGGGCAGCTTGAACCCTATGCGCTGACCGGAACTCCGTTAGTGCCGCGCGCGCCGCAGGTGCCTTTGACGCGGACAGCCTTTGCGGCGGCGCACGTTGTCTCGGACCCGCTGGCGGAACGCGACCCCTGGGATGGTCGCCCGGCAGTGGATTGGGATGCGACCTTGCGCTTTCGTCAAGGGCTGTGGGATCAGGGTTTGGGTCTGGCCGAGGCAATGGATACTGCTCAGCGCGGGATGGGTGTGGATTGGGCGACTGCGTTGGAGCTGATCCAGCGCACAATGACAGCCGCAAAGGCGCACCCAATGTCACCACGTGTCGCCTGTGGGGCAGGGACAGATCACCTGCCGCTGCGCGCGTTGAATACCGCTGGCGAAATCCTGTCGGCTTACGAACATCAGGCTGAAGCGATTGAGGCTGCCGGTGGTCAATTGATCCTGATGGCTTCGCGCGCTTTCCCGGCGATCAACGCGGGCCCGGATACCTATCATGACGTCTATCGCGCGCTGATTGACGGTGCGGCGGAACCGGTGATCCTGCATTGGCTGGGCGACATGTTTGACCCTGCTCTGACCGGCTATTGGGGCAGTGCGGATGTCGATACCGCCAGCAATTTCGTCCTGTCTATGATCAATGAGAATCCGGCCAAAGTGGACGGGATCAAAATTTCCTTGCTGGACCAAGCGCACGAAGAAGCCTTCCGCGCGCGATTGCCGGAAGGCGTGCGTCTATACACCGGTGATGACTTTAACTATGCGGATCTAATTGCCGGGGAAGACACGCATTTCTCGCATGCGTTGCTTGGAATTTTTGCCGCCATTGCCCCTGCGGCCAGTCAGGCGCTTGAAGCGTTGGCGATGGGTGACATGGATCGCTACAATGCGCTGTTCGCGCCGACCGTTCCCCTCAGCCGAGAGATATTCAAGGCCCCGACGCGGTTCTACAAAGCAGGGATCGCGTATCTGGCGTGGCTGAACGGGTCGCAGTCCCATTTCATCATGCCGGGCGGGTTCCAATCCAGCCGCGACATCTGCCACTACGCGCAAGTCTTCAGGCTTGCGGATCAGGCCGGTTTGCTCTCGGACCCGGAACTGGCTAAAGCACGGATGACCACGCTTCTCAGCCTGCATGGAGTTGAACAATAACCTGAATGCGCAGACCCACGATCATAGATGTTGCCAACTCGGCAGGCGTTTCAAAATCCACGGTCAGCCTGGTTCTGCAAGGCAGCCCGCAGGTGAAGCAAGAGACGCGCAAGCTGGTTCATGCCGCGATGAAAGAGATCGGGTACGTCTATAACCGATCGGCGGCAAATCTACGGTCAACGGGAACAGCGCTTATTGGTTTGGTAATCAACGACCTGACCAACCCATTTTTCACTGAGTTTGCGACTTCCTTGCAGATGGCACTGGGGTCCCGAGGCTATGCGGTCGTTGTGGCCAATACAAACGAAGACCCCGAGCTTCAAGATCAGGTGGTGGGCGCGATGCTGGAGCATGGGGTTTCCGCCTTGATCCTATCGCCTGCTTATGGCGATGTCTCGAACACCTTGTCCGCGGTCGAGCGAGCTGGCATCCCTTTGATGCAGGTCTTGCGGCAAGTTGAAAGCGAAACGGCGAGATTTCCCTTTATCGCCCCCGACTATGCAGAGGGTGGTCGAGCCGCTACGCAGTACCTGATCGAAACGGGTGCGCGGAACATCGCTTTCATCGGTGGTCTGGATGGCGCCGAAGTTACTCGCGAAAGACTGTCTGGCTACATTGGTGCAATGAGGTGCAACGGCATACAGCCTATTGTGAAGACAGGGGAATCCAGTCGGTCATTTGGGCATGAAGCAACGATCAGCCTTTTCAAGGAGCATCCGGAGTGCGACGCCGCAGTTTGCTTTAATGACCTTATTGCCTTTGGGATGATTAATGCCTGCCATGAAGCGCAAATTAAGATTGGCACGGAGTTTCAGATCGTCGGTTTCGACGATATCAAGGAAGCCTCGGAATGCTGGCCAGCACTGTCTACGGTACACTGCGGCGTCTCTGAGTTTGGCGAACAAGTGGCAGACATTGTTTTGCTATGGCTGCAGGATGGAGTTACGCCGGCACAACATGCGCGCACTTCCACGCGTTTGGTTTTGAGGCAAACCACGAAAGACAAAGAATAGCCTGAGGGTCTTGTCAGAAGAACTTGGCTTGAGGCGGGCAGGCGTGTTGCGTAGCTTTTTCCCATGACCAGACCTGCCTCTTTCAAGTATTTCAAAACCAGTCCTGAGATCATCCGTCTTGCGGTGATGCTGTACATCCGTTTCCCGCTCTCGCTTCGGAATGTCGAAGATCTGCTGCACGAGAGAGGCATCGACGTGAGCCACGAAACTGTCCGATATTGGTGGAACCGGTTTGGCCCGATGTTTGCTGCTGAAATCAGACGGAAGCGTGTTCAGCAGCTGCGCGCATTCTCCAAATGGAAGTGGCACGTGGACGAGGTTTTCGTGAAGGTAAATGGCAAGCGGCATTACCTTTGGCGGGCTGTTGATCACGAAGGCGAGGTGCTGGAAGCCGTTGTCACCAAACGCCGAAACAAAGCTGCAGCACTGAAGTTCCTCAGGAAATTGATGAAGCGGCACGGTTGCGCCGAAGAGATCGTCACAGATCGCTTCGCTTCTTACAAGGCTGCTCTCAGAGAGCTTGGTGCGACCGAAAAACAGCATACGGGCAGGTGGCTCAACAACCGCGTCGAGAATTCGCACCTTCCTTTCCGACGGCGCGAACGCGCCATGCAACGTTTTAGGCGGATGCGAAGTTTGCAGAAGTTCGCCGCCGTCCATTCCTCCGTCTACAACCATTTCAACCAGGAAAGATCGCTAGCCAGTTGAGACATCTTCAAGCTGACCCGCGCCGCCTCTCTTAGCGAGTGGCGTCAACTTTGTTCCGGATAGGTTCGCGGTTTCCGCGGCAAACTGAGACTGGTTCGAATTCGTCTGACAGCACCTTCTCCGGACCTCATGACTGCGCCGATTTGGTGAATAGCTTGCAAGCCGTTGGATTTGATAGGTTCTTCTATTGCATAACTGAACACTTCGACACGGGTGGCGTTCGCGAGATGGAACCGGCATCGAACATCTCGTCAGAACACGCGGTCGGCGATTTTCTCCATAGCCCTTACTTGTCCTCAAGGAGGTCGGGCTGTTCTGGTGCCGCACCACCCGTGGCGAACAGCGACTCTATGATGTCTTTCAGGACGCGCCGCCGCTCCATGATGGTCTTCAGCCTGTCAATAAACTGCGGGTCTTCATCGTTTTTTGGGGAGATGTTCTTCTCGACCAGCCGAACCGACGGTGGATCGAAATTCAACATCTCGGAGAAGACCTCGTTCGGACGGTTCTCCAGTCCTTCCCGTAGGCTGTCATCGTCAGACCGATTTCCCCAGCGCGTCATGTAGTCCGGCGGCGCTGCCTTCCATCTGGGGAGAAATTCAGCCACGAAGTTATCGCGGAAAGTCTTCCGGTGCGCATCGAGCGCTTCTCGGACTTTTTTACGATAACGCTCACGACGCGGAATGGTACGTGCAGCGTCACTGTGTTGGGGATCGGCGTCCTGCTGGGCATGCCGCCGCCTCAATGGGTTAATTGCCTATATGGAGAAAGGCAAAGGAGTCGTGGCAACAGGACCCACATACGATTGGTGCTTCGCGCTTGGTCGAGACGAGTTCGTTGACAAGATCACGCAAAATGTACTGGACCGCTTCACCTCTTAGCGGCTTTGGTGTTGGCAAGATAGATAATTGAAATATTCGCTATGCGTTGCCATAGCGGTAAGCGCTGTGCGGTTTGGGTTCAGTGAGAGCCTCCGCTAGCTGTTCATATTTTTGTTCTATTGCGTCTCTAGAGCGGTTGTTCACTCGGACCAAACATTCCGTAGTGTGATTAACGACGGCTTTGTCCGCAAAGCAGTCGTGCGAGCAACTAGCAGCGAATAGCAGCTTCGAGCCCTAAGCAGAAACGCCAAGCGATTACGCAGAAAAACCTGCTCACACCAAAAATCAGTGGTCAACAATTCTACTCAGTTTCTGAGGATCGCGCCCATAGGTTGATTTCCTCTTCCGAGCTGACCTGATCAATCTTGGCGAGTTCCGCTTCGGTAAATTCCAAATTCCGGACCGCACCTACGCAATCCACGATTTGCTCAGGTCGCGAAGCGCCAATAAGGGCTGTCGTAATCCGGTCACCTCTCAGCACCCAAGCAAGCGCCATCTGAGCTAATGATTGACCGCGTGACGCCGCTATGTCGTTTAGAGCCCTGACACTCGTCAGTGAACGTTCATTGATCATGCCTTCCAATAGAGACGTGCCTTGGGTTGCACGACTGTCTTCGGGAATGCCGTTCAGATACTTCGATGTCAAAATACCCTGAGCAAGTGGCGTAAACGCAATCGATCCCACGTTCAATTCGTCAAGCGTATCCAACAGCCCGTCCCGCTCAACCCAACGGTTGAGTAGGTTATACGACGGCTGATGGATCAGGCACGGTGTGCCAAGGTCTTTCAAGATGGCCAGCGCTTCGCGCGTTCGTTGCGAGTTGTAGCTTGAAATTCCGACGTAAAGTGCGCGTCCAGAGCGCACTATATAGTCTAGGGCTCCCATAGTTTCTTCCAGAGGGGTATCTGGATCATAGCGGTGGGAATAAAAGATATCTGCGTATTCTAGCCCCATCCGTTTGAGCGACTGATCACAAGAGGCCACAAGATACTTTCGTGATCCCCACTCCCCATAGGGGCCCGGCCACATATCATACCCTGCCTTGGTAGATATGATGAGTTCGTCCCGATAGCCTGCGAAATCAGTTTTTAGAATTTCGCCGAATGCTTCTTCCGCCGATCCCGGCGGCGGGCCATAGTTATTTGCTAAATCAAAGTGCGTTATACCCAAGTCAAAAGCAGTGCGACAGAGATCGCGCTTTGTCTGGTGCGGGGTATCTCCACCAAAGTTGTGCCATAACCCAAGGCTGATCGCGGGTAGCTTTATGCCAGACTGCCCACAACGGCGGTAGACCATTTGCTCGTAGCGGTCCGGATTGGGAAGAAACGGGCGCGGCCGAGGCTTCGGGGGGCGTTGTAATTTGCTCATCTGTCCATAATCCGAGATCATCACCCCGTGTCAATTCAACGAGATAGTAATCGGCAAACAGCGAAGCCTGCCGTATAGACGAAACATGCCTCAGGCATTGTCAGCGCAGATTGTCAAACTGCAAACTAGTCCTCGAATAACGCGCGAACCTTCGACATGTCATACGCATGTTCCGTCAGGTTTTCAGGATCCCATTCGCTTCGCCCAGCTTCAAAAAAATCCCCGCCGTATACGTGGATTGCTCCGGTCAACTTGGGGATAGGGTTTGTGACCGAGTGAATGAGGTCCTTACCAAGCGGAGCATAGTCACCCGTCGACAATGCTCGAGCCCCCGCCGCTTCAATGCGTCCGTTAGGGTCATCTGCTACGCGCCGCCAAAATATGTTATCTTCTCTACCACCATAAATACCGATCACGGCCCACATTTCGTGATTGTGGGGCATTATGGTCATTCCTGGCTTCCAAACGACGTTGACGATTGTCAGATCACCTGACTTGTAGATGGGAAAGATTCCGCTTTCGGTCGGCTCTCCCAAGGCTTGCGTCACGCCCGCGGGATCGCGCATCGCCCGGTCCACTACTTGAGCCACCGATTTGTGAGACGCGTCCCGATCCACTGCGGTCCGGCAGTCCGCCACAAACTGTTCCATGTTCCACATATCTTCAGCCCCCAATTGCATACTATAAAGGCAACAGGGTAGCACAGGCTGCAAAATAGACGAAATTGGGACCCAGATTGCAGCTGCATGTTTCGGGTATCTAAGACTTCCAATGACTGCTTGGCCTGCTTAGCGTTCGTTCGCCAAATCGGGGGAATGTCTACTTTGCGGGACATCCGTCGATTGCATCGCATACATTAGGCTGTCTGTTTGCTTAATCGAAAATGCGTTCGCCCTGCTCGTCGATCACCTGTTTCGCCTTTGCGATGCTGAAGCTTTCGCCCTGATCCCGGGTCTCAAAAACATCCGCCCGGATCACAGTATGGGTCTTGCGATCTCCGTCGATGGTCTTTTCGATACGGGCTAAAAGGCGGTATTTGCCACCTTCGGGCATCAAGTCCGGAAAGATTTCGAACCCTCTGTAAGAGACCGGCTCCGGCTCCGACTTTTCACCGCCACCGAAAAGTTTAGAGAAGAGGGACATTGGGCGGCTCCTTTCAGCGTTGCTATGACGGGAGACTAGCGCCGCTTAGGACAGGCGTGAAGCATGTCGTGCTATTGGAACATTTGTCTTCGGTCCGTTGGCACGGTCCTTGCGTTGCCTAATACGTCCAGATCCGCGGTAATAGTCCATTCCTCCGCACCACTCTCCCTTGTACGGACGGTCCAAAACCGCCATTCTGACACGCTGCCACCAACGACCGCGCTGAGCCCAGAGCAGACTAAGTAATTTTAAGTCTTAACTTAATATCACTTATCCCTGAGGTGTGTACCAGATTGGCGACGTATAGGCCCTTTCTTGTATAGACCGAGGGGCTTCGTCAGGGATCTCCGTTCCGAACACCTTTGCATCGTATGTCGTCCAGCGCGGCGTCGGTATGGCCAGCACTCTGACGTAGTAGAACGCGCTTTGCGTCGGGTCGTAGTCCGGGTCTTCGCAAAATCCGGCGAGAATTGCCTGACCGATCTCGTTTGTCCAAGACGCGTTTTCTACGTCTACCGTATTCCCAACCGGTCCGTCACAAGCCGCGTTAATAAGTGCACGCCCACCACAAGCAACATCATAAACCCGTTCCGACGTTGTGCCGTCGCTATTCAGCCAGCCTTTGATAATCTGAATGCGGTCGAGGTTCGCCCCATCGGGATCACGAAGCGCACGAACCAGAAAGCGCGGAGAGCGACCGTTACTGTCCACTGGCAAATCCGCTCCCATCGGGCCGCCATTTTCGTATCCATACTCAGCAAAGTCAGCGCGCGGCAGGTCGGTTTCATCAAATTCGTATCCAGCAAAGACGCGAACGCGCATACGCGGTCCTGTGGTTGCATAGACTTCTTTTCGAGCAAAAATATCCCAAATGGCCTCGCGGGTGTTTTTCCTTGCCCAAATGGTCGCCAAACCCGACGCCGAAGTCTGCGATGCATATTGGGCAACACTCTCGTCACCACCGATACCGCCGACGACCTCTTCAAATCGGATCGGGTCAGCAGTAGGTTCAACAGCCGCGACTTTCCCGAAGAAATTGTCCTCGCCTACCGTGGACAGCGATGTATGAGCATCAGTTGAGCCGCTCGCGCCAAATTTGAACGGGTTTGTCCCAGTTTCCGCCTCGTACCTGTCGTACCGGGTTGCCACACGGCGCCAATCCTTGAGCCTGCCAAACATGATCTCGATCCGGTTGCCGCGTTTGTATCGGCGCTTGTGGGCCTCCCATTTGCGAGAGTCAGTTTTTGGAGGAACGACGCAAGCAATGTTGGAGCAGAAAAAATCGCCAGTGCTATTCGGGCGCTGATTACGTGAACGGGTGGCTGCGACTTACTGGTAGCCATAGCTATTCAAGTTCATCGGAAAAAGGGAGCAGCCAGTTGTTTTTAGGGGCCCGCTTGAGGCTGATGCCGGTTTGCCCGACCGTTTCCGCTAAGGAAGTTTATCACAATTGATGTCAACTCGTCCCAGTCTGTAAATTCCCGTGCGCCATCTCGTGGATCGATATTTTGACCGCGCAAGACGACGTGCTTTAGAATCTCCCTCTCAAAGTACCCGTAGTTTTCGGGCCTCACCGCGCCTGCGATCAACGCCGTCGCATTTGGTTCAAAACCTGTTCGCATAAGCATTTCGTTAAGATAGTCACGCGCTTCTTCTCGACCTGACTCGAAAGCAGCTTTTAGGCCGATGGAAAGCACGAGAGACTCTCGTTTCATTAAATCCTCTCGATGTGACGCGACGAATGCCTCGAATGACTCGGGGTGCCTACGCTCGTGGACAGGGGCAAGAAGAATAACCTCGGCCACATCGTCAAGCGACATGTGACCGCGCATTTCATCAGTATTGATCAGCCTTATGTCGAAACCGGCTTCCTTCGCGATATTGCCTACGAAACGTGCAATCTTTGTCGTCTGACCTTCGACTGTAGCGAAGGCGATGAGTGCGGTCATTCCGATCCTCCCAAAAATCGGTCTGAATAGATTGCTTATTATGATTAAGTGGCGTGCGTTGCCCTTGATCTCCATCAAAGGCAATTCTTGGGAACATATCGGGATAGTTTGGGTATGAAATTGCTGTCCACGCGGAGAGTGTTTTTGGGAAAGCTCTCGACGACAGCTATTTCTAAGAGTTTTTTTCGGCTGACAATTTTCAAACTAGCCAATGCATAATGGTCTGTCTTTCTACCTAAAGGAAAAGGTCAAGACAGCGATAAAGACTAAAAAACTGATACCCCACACTGCAAACTTCACCTGTCGGCGTGCGGGCAGGTTTCTGAGCAGTCTAGTCATAGTCAAACCTTTCAGACAAAATCCTGTGGGACGCGGTGCCCCGCGCGATCAGATGATCTTCGACGGCGTCCATCATGGCAGGGGGGCCGCAGAGAACAAAAAGCCAGTTTTCAAATTGTTCAGAAGACAAATTGCGGTCCAACAGGGGGCCGTCGACCAAGCCTGTCTCTCCGGACCAATCTTTTGGTGGCTCGGAAAGAACAAATACTGTTTCTTCTTCGGACAACTCCCTGGGATAAACAATCTGCTCTTCCACCCGGTTGCCATAGATAAGCTTGAGATCGCGTTGTGTTTCACTCAACCGAACCTGACGCATAATGCTCAACATGGGGGCGATCCCGACACCACCCGCGATCAGAACAATGCCTTTCTCAGGGCGGTGGCTGATCGACAGATTCCCGTGCGGGGCATCCAGATAGGCCGTGGTTTGCGGAGCGATCTGCCCGAGACCGCATGTGAAATCCCCAAGCTCCTTTATCACGAATGAAACTTCGGGGCCTTCGGCTGGTGCCGAACTAATCGAGAATGGGTTCTCGTGCAGCGAGAAAGCACTGTGGCCAACGTTTAGCCAGGCAAACTGCCCTGCTTCGAAGGTTAGTCCGTTGTGACCATTGGGCTTGAGGCGCAACTCCCATTGCTTCGGTGTTAGTCGAGACACAGAAGCAACGCGCCACGGCCTTTTTCTCTGACGTAAAGGCCGAACGAGATAGACATACAGCAAAGTTCCAACTGCAATACTGGTCAGGGCAAGCCAGAGATACGTCAATAGCGGATGCCCACCGTAGCGCCCGGCATAGACAGTGTGGTGCAACAGCAAGCACGCAATTACGACGGCTCCTAGCCCGTGCAAGAGGCGCCATGTTTCGTATTTGTAATCAAGGGATTTGCGGGCAATTGCCGAGGCGACCAGAATGAACAGTAAAAAATATGCGCCGATGCCCGATACCAGCGTAGAAAAGTCGGTCGAAATCGTAAGTTGGTTTGTTTCATCCCACGGGCGTCGTCCGCCAGAAGGCGTACCCTGATACAGAAGCGGGTGTATTAGCGCAAAGCCAAGCGCTGTACGCGCCATCAACTGATGCACCCGCATGGTTACATCCATACCCAGACCGGAAGAGATGAACTTGAACCGCCCAGACAGAAGGAACTCGACTAAGATTATTGAAAAAGCGAGCATTCCAAGCCCGGACGCGAGCTCTTGATGAAATGATCGCGGTTGCCATCCCAGGGACCAAGAAAAACCCAAGGGAGCCAAGATCAGCAAAACGTAAATCAGCGCCAGATAAGGCCATTTCATACGGTTTTGCTCCACTGTGCTAGAGTTAGGCAACTCGGGCTCATTTAGATTAAACGCTAAGCTGACCTGGGGCTCCGATCAAGACTACTGAGATTAGTGTTAAGTCCGCTACGACGCGGCAGGTTTGTTGGACGACGATTCCCGTTTCTGTTCATTCAGCCGGTGTGTGCGATCTGGCGAAAGATGAGGTTGCATGCTTGCGCAAGATCAAGGTCTTAGACCGCGCTTTCTGTCATAATATTGCGCGCGCGAAATCCGACCAAAGGAGGAGGCTGAAAAATGCTAGAAGACAAAAAGTCCCCGCAACTTTTCACTGGAACGCATCCGCTCTCCGACAACTTTCGGCGTGAAATGGAAACCCTGATGTCGCGTTTTTTGGGGGGAGGATCACCTTTCCTGCCAATGGAAACAACCGCGCAACGCACGGGTTTTCCGTCTCTTGACATGACAGGTGCGATTTCACCGGCAATCGATGTCCAGGAAACGGATTCTGCGATAGTTCTTACGGCTGAATTGCCGGGGCTCGAAGAGGATGACGTTGAAATTGAAGTCAAGGACCGCAGGCTAATATTGCGCGGTCAGAAGAAGATTGCGCATGATGAAACGGGGGATCTGCGTGTCAGCGAAAGAAGCTATGGCAGCTTTTCAAGAGCCATGACGCTGCCAGACACTGTGGAAGTCGAAAAGATTTCAGCAACGTTTGACAAAGGCGTTCTGCATATCGAGATGCCGAAGGCTGAGCCCCAGGATCCAAGCCGCAAGATCAAGGTATCGACTAAGTAGACGGTCGGGTGGTTCTTAGCCTTCCGAATTCACGACAAAACTGAGGGCCGACAATCGGTCGGCCTTCTTCGAAGCGCGAACCAATAGGTTTCTTGGTTCAATCGGTTCGAACGTTGCAAGTGATTGTATCAACATCTTTTTGTACATTTACATGTGGCGATGGGATTGGTGATGCAGCGTGGTAGAATGCCCTCACGCGTTTGGATAGGGGGCCATAATGCGAAAACCAGAAACGAGCAGCATTGCATCCTCAGGGGATGGTGGTGAAGGTGAGGTGCGGGCCTTTCTGGAGAGCCTGACAGGTCCATCGCGGGGAAACGTGAACTGGCTTGTCGGTAAAGCCCTGACTGTTTCTGTTGATGATGGCAGGGTGCTAAGCCTTCGACCTAAAGATGACCTGCCTCCCCATGATAACGATATTGCCGCGCTTCACTGGGCTGACGACGGTTACACGATAACCGCGTCAGCAGGGCGCAATGTATGGGTAAACGGGCAAAAAACCTCATCGACGCTTCTGAGGCATGGCGACATGATCGAGTTCGGTGAAAGGGGCCCCATGTCTCGATACAGGTTGTGCGATCACTCATTTCCCGCGCACCACACAGTCGAAGATATCCTCAGTGACGCATATGCTTACACCCGAACGAGCCGTCGACCTTTCGCCAAAAAGATGTCTGGTGCCCTGCGCGATAGTGGGCGGCGGCTTGCGTCTCAGACCACGATCCTTTTCAGGATCACAGTACTTGCAACGCTCCTTTTGATCGCGGGGTTTGGGTACCTGCTTTACCAAAACGACCGGCGCTTGGCGGATAGTATCGAACAGGAGTCCCGCAAGATCGAAGCGGTCGCGGTTATGCTCGCCCAGACGCGAGAAGATGCACTTACGCCTGATGACTTGGCTTCTTTGCGTGACGCTTTTGAGAACCAAGTTCTGTCGACCGAGCAGCGTCTTGGAACCTTGGAGCAGCGGGCCGGCGCCCCCGCGCGGGTGATCGCTGCCTCGACCCGGTCCGTCGCTTTCCTTCAGGGGGCTTATGGATTGCGCCACGTAGAAAGCGGGAAGATATTGCGGCATGTATTGGGACCGAACGGAGAAAACCTGAAAACCCCATTCGGCCAGCCTTGGATCGAACCGGATGGGACCGGCGAACCTGCAGAATTTCAGTTCACCGGAACCGGGTTTTTGATTGCTGGTGTACCTTTGATGGCCACCAATCGCCATGTTGCTTTGCCTTGGACTTCGGGGAACCGAGAGAAAGCACTGAGTGATGCTGGTCTTGAGCCTGAGATGTTGAGGCTGCTGGCCTATTTGCCTGATCAGACGGAACCAATAGAGGCGCGTTTGGTCCGGTTCAGCGAAACGGCTGACTTGGCGATTTTGGCAGTAGAGCCAAGCCGCGTTCAGGACCTCGGAATTCCTTTGGCGGATGCCACGTCGCGCGTAGGTGAAGAGCTTTATCTGTTGGGGTATCCAACGGGTTTGAAAGCACTGATCGCGCAGGCTGGTCCGGGCTTTCTAGAGGAACTGGAAGCTGAAGGAACGTTGAACTTTTGGTCGATTGCGTCCCGGCTTTCCGCTCAAAGCAAGATTCACCCCCTAGCAAGCCGGGGGATCGTTGCGCGGACAAGTGAGAGCGCCATCGTTTATGACGCTGAGACCACGACCGGTGGGAGCGGGGGGCCAGTATTGAATCGGAGGGGTGAGGTCGTTGCCATCAATGCTGCGATCCTGCCCGAGTTTGGTGGTTCAAACATCGGCGTCCCGGTCTCACATCTCAGAGCTGTGCTGGGAGAAGCGGAAAGCCAGTGATCATTCGCTCGTTCGGAAGCGCGAGTTTTAAACGAAGAACACTGTAGCGAGTGAAACGATCACTGAGATCAGGGCCACGGAGATCAGCAGGTATCCAAGTTGACTGTAGTTTGCGGTTGGCGTGACCTCACCGGTCTCAGGGTTGGTGACAGCGCGTGTGACGACGTATGTCTGGTTGTCAACAGGTTCAGCGTGCGTCCCTGACTGTCGCAGATCGCGTGCAGTTTGGTGTTCATGCCGCCCTTGGTTCGGCCAATCAGGCGTCCACGCCCCCCTTTTTGACGCCCATGCTGGTCGCTGTCCGGTGAGCCTTCAGACAGGTCGCGTCGATCATCACAGTCTTCTGTTCGCCGTGCCCGGCGGCCAGCCCAGCCATCATTCGCGCGAAGATGCCCTTGTCGCTCCACCGTTTCCATCGATGGTCCAGCGTCTTGTGCGGTCCATGGGCAGCAGGGGCATCCCGCCACCGCAAACCATTGCGATTGATGAAGATAATCCCGCTCACCACACGCCTGTCATCGACGCGCGGCTTGCCGTGGGGCTTCGGGAAGAAGGGCTCCAGACGCGCCATTTGCGCATCCGCAAGCCAGAAGAGATCAGACTTGTTCACCGCTCGTTTTTGAACCGTGAATCACGCCGTAAAACGGAAATCAATGGGTCCCGACGCTAGTATAGTAGTGTCAGCCTTCTTCCAGATAGGTTCACAGTTTCCGCAGCAAAATGAGATTGGTTCGAATTCGTCTTACAGCACCGCCACCATCGGTCTTGGTGACCGTTTCATTACCGATCAGATAACTATCCGCACCAATGCCAGCGGCGTCGGAGTTGTCGAATTGGAAGGTTCCGCGACGGACATTGACCTTTGCGTCCCCCGTCAACAACTCACTCACTTGACCCAATAGTCATTTCGCCAACCAATGGCGCATCATGCACATTTCGCCCGCTGACATTTGCGAAGACTAAAGAGTTTCCAGTTCCCAGGGGGCATGCTGCTAACTTCATCGCCTCGCTTGCAAGTTGAACATTTTGATAAACAGCACCAACTTCTTTGAGGACCAATGAGTACGCCAATGCACCGTAGGCGGTGCGGGTGGTCGCCATGTCAGCAGTTAGAAGAAGCAAAATTTGTGTGTGCGAAACACAGTTGGCTGACACGGCGGCATCTTTCAAAAGACTCTTGAGAGCAGGACTGAATTCGCTAACCCTTGTGAGGCCGTGACGCCTGCTATCGTAGGCATAAAGCCCTGGCACCAAACCGTCACAATGATTAACAACAAGATACGCAGTCAATGGGTGTATACCACCACCACTGGGATAGGAGCGGTGACCATTCTCTTGGTAGAAACATCGGAAAAGCAACTCGTTGAGCTGCGCAAGACTGATCGGTGTGCGACCTTGATCACGGCGACTACTTCGACGGCGGGACACCAGCATATGCGGCGGGTCGCTTGCAATAATATCCGCGATATCGGGAAGCGGCAGCGCAATGTCCGGAACATGTTTGGATGGGTGTTCAGACTCATGCGATTTCCCCGTTTTTCCGAGTTTTTTCCTTGCGAAACCGAGGCGTGTTTGACTGTGGAAAAGCGCTTCATGCACAGGCGGTTTAGGTGCCGCAGTGCCGTCCAGCAAATCGCACCACGTAAAGAGCCGCATCAAAGCCTCGAAAGCAGGGGGGGCAAGACCCGGCACGCAATTTTGGGCCTGCGCCGCCTCAGCGCCCTCGGACAGCCCAAAAAGCAATGGGCCAAGCTTTGGGTCCAACAGATCTATGGTCGCCCAACTGCCCGGAGCCAGCGCTCTGAACCCATTTTGTTGGGGCTGCAAAAGTGTCTGTTGAGAAAGCCGAATAGTAGCATCCGGTTCGAATACCGGAAGTCTGCTGCTGGGCGCGCGTTGTGGCACACAAACAGCGATAGGCTGAGCGTTCTGCATGACGAAACGGCAGAGAAAGCCGCGCTGATCGAGGCGCAACAAGAACGACGCACAGTTAACCTCTGCATCTGGGCTTGGGTCGAGGCAAGCCGTCAGTTCCTCCTCACTCAAACAGCCTTGGGCGAGTTTCTTGGCAAGCGAAATATGGGCATCGTCGGTAATAGATATCGATTCAGTAGCGCTGTGCAATTTCGCAACTTCGTCGGTCTCGTCGAGCAGGACGTCGGGAGCCAACCCATATGCCCAAATATTTGGCTGGTTCATCACGAATACCCTTGCAGGACGTCAAATTGACTTTGCCGCCCGGACCGGCCGGCACCCAAAATGCGCGGCTCAATGCGAAGTTTTTTCACCGCAGCCCGATCGACTTTCTCAGTCAGCTGGCGGATACGTTCGGAAATGTTTCGAGCTTTGATCTGGGCACGGGACCGATCATCTTTGTAAATGATGCTGACCTTGCCCGGAACCTTTTTCGCTTCCACGAGGCAGATCTGCGCAAGCCTGATTTTTTGCGAGTCTCGAACACCGGATATTGGGGCGACGGGCTGACAACGCTGGACGATCCTGAAATCTGGCGCCAGCGTCGCCAACTCTTGCTGCCGCTCTTTCGTTCTGCGTTGCGCGAACCTCGACTTTTCTTGACGGGACAGCTCACGGAGTCGATCACTGCCCATTGGGCGGACAGAGAACCGATTGACCTTGCGCATGAGGTTCGGTTGTTGATTGCTCGCATCGCGCTGCGGACAGTTTTGGATGCCGATCTTGAGGGTTGGGGGACTGCTCAGGAGCGCAGTGGCCTTGTGCCTTACCTCGAGGGTTACGGAGAGGATTTCACTGCGACTGCGGGCGGTACCGAAGGAGCGGTGCAAATGACGCGCCCTCGGGCACCCAGAAATATGGATGGGGTCCTGGCCATCATCTGCGCTCGTTTTGAGGAATTTGTTGATCGAGGTGACGTTCTCTCGGCCTTGGTGAGGGCACACCACATGGCTCCCGACGTTCTTTCCAAACAAGACGTCGTGGGGGAAATTGTTCAGATGCTTTTTGCAGGCCATCTAACTATGCCATTCGCTTTGACGCAGTTCTGGACCGACATTGCCGACAATGATCTGGACTGGCAACTGGTCGATGAGGTGGCAGCCCTTGATGATGCTGAACGTTTCAGTAATGCGACGCTTGGCACAAGCCGAACAATGGCGATTTTGCGAGAGTCGATGCGAATGACGCCCCCGGCACCAATTCTTTATCGTGAAGTGGCGCGCGGCTTTCGATTGGGTGACCACCAACTGGCTGAAGGGCATGGAATTTGGGTCTGCCCGGGTCTGCTGCATCGAGATCCTCGTTACTTTTCGCAGCCTTCTGAGTTTCAACCTGAACGCTTTGCCGCGGGTCGTATTCCGCCGGTTTCGGCCAAAGCGTATATGCCTTTCGGGGCCG
This sequence comes from Ruegeria sp. CE8, assembly GCF_056537465.1. Taxonomy (NCBI): domain Bacteria; kingdom Pseudomonadati; phylum Pseudomonadota; class Alphaproteobacteria; order Rhodobacterales; family Roseobacteraceae; genus Ruegeria; species Ruegeria sp. CE8. Next base: position 11,693 of record NZ_JBQFRP010000002.1, on the reverse strand, counting down.
GTCCAAGAGTTTGTATTGCGGCTGCTCAATCCTTGTCACAAATGGTCGTCATCATCCAAACAATAGCGCGCAGCTTTAAGTTGGAACCTGTCCCGGGAGCGCCCAACAGATTTGAAGTCCGACGTCGGTCTGCAGCCGGAAGCTACACAAGTCCGTGATGTATGCGCTTCATTTAGGTTAACTCTTAGCCAGAAGACACACTCACAACTTGATCGTGTTTTTTGCCTGTGTGAAAAGGTTAACAAAAAGCAGCAAATCAATACAAATGTGCAGACGATAGTCAACCAACGGAGGAATACTCAATGACAGCACCAACGAATGAAGACTGGGGTAAAATGCATGCAAAAGCCTGGAAAGACCCGGAATTTCGGACGCTGCTCGAACAAGACCCAACCGCCGCAGTAAAGGCATATGGCGAAGAAATCGGCAAGACTTTTTCAAAGATCGTGAATGTCGGAGATAAACCCGACGACGTTCATGATGATGATCTCCACGAGCATGATACTGCTGTTGCGCCACCGGCCTGCTGCTGAGGGCAAGCGCTCTTATGTACGACAGTGCCCTTGCGGCACCACGGTTCAAATCCAGCATCAAGGCAATCGTAGTTCCCGAAGAAGGCTTGTACTTGTTCAACGAGCAAGGTCACGTCTGCCTGAAGTCTACGATTTTTTCCGATCTGGCACCTTTTCTGGACGGAACACAGTTGGTCGAGGATATCTTCGGCCAACTGTGTCAGAGCTATGCCAGCGCCGACATTCTCTCTGCTCTGGACCTGCTCAAAAAGCGTGGATTTCTGGCCGAACGCAGCTCGGTGTTGCCGCGCGACCAGCAGGCCTTTTGGGAGTTGGCGGGGGTGAACCCTGCTGAAGCGGCAGAGCGTGTGAAAAACACGCCGGTAGATGTCGTCTGCATTGGCCGAATTGGCGGCAGTCTGCGCGCGCTTCTCGAAAAAAACGGGGTGCGTGTCGTTGATCGCGGCGAGTTGAGCGTTGTTGTAACCAACAACTATCTTGCCGCTGAATTGGACGCATTGAACAAACGGTTTGTTGCAGAAGGTCGGCCGTGGATATTGGTCAACCCAGGCGGCATTCAAAGCTGGCTAGGCCCTGCATTTCTTCCCGGTGAAACAGCGTGCTGGGAATGCCTCGCAAATCGTCTGAGATGGCACCGTCGCGTCGAAACCCATATTGGCACACTTTCAGGTTTGGCCGGCACCCGCCTCGCCCCAGAGTCCAACAATGACACTTCGCAGATCGCAGCACTGGCAGAAATCGCTACTGAAGTGACCCGTTGGATCGGCGTCGGCGGCCCGTCGGTGTTGGCTAACCGGGTGATCAGCACGGACCATTTGTCGATGGAACGGCAGGAGCACATTCTGACACGCCGACCGCAATGCCCGGTATGCGGTGACAATTCCACAATGCCCGAAACACCACCTAAACAAAATCTACAGCCGCGCCCCAAAATTCGTGGCTCAGATGGTGGGCATCGGTCTTGTCATACCAATGATGTGCAGGCTATTCTGGATCGAAATGTAAGCCCGATCACCGGTATTGTTGGCTCACTCGACCCGGGTGTTCGGGGTGGTTTTTCCGGCCAAGGGTCTTGGATCACGCCAACCTACTCCGCCGATCACAACTTTTCTGACCTGCATGACACCCGGTTTTTTCTGCGCGAAGGACTTCGGCGGCGATCAGGTGGAAAAGGTCGCAGCCCAGAGCAGGCGCGTATCAGTGCGGTGGCTGAGTCCCTGGAACGCTACTGTGGCGTTTTTGATGGCACCGAGCCTCGGCGCCTTGCCGCGCTCAAGGACCTAGATGCACCGGTCATTTTACCGAACGAATGCCAGGGCTACAGCGCTCAACAATATGCGGATCGTGCTGCGCTTAATTGCAAAGACCACAAAGCATACTGGGTGCCGGAGCCATTTGACCGGGGAGCCGAAATCGAATGGACACCGCTTTGGTCGCTGAGCGATGACACCATGCGATACCTGCCGACATCAATGTGCTATTTCGGCTATCAAGGCACCGGATCCACCTATGGACGTGCGGATTCCAACGGCTGCGCCGCTGGCGGCACACTGGAAGAAGCTATTCTGCAGGGTTTGCTGGAGCTGATTGAAAGAGATGCCGTTGCGATCTGGTGGTACAACAGGCTGATCCGCCCCGGTGTTGATATCGAAAGTTTCCGTGACACGTACGGGCGCGACCTGGTGTTGTATTACCAGCAGATAAACAGAAACCTACGGGTGATAGATGTAACAAGCGACATTGGCATACCTACCTTTGCGGCCATTTCGGGCAGAATAGACAAGTCCGAAGAAGACATAATTTACGGGTTTGGCTGTCATCTCGATCCCGAGGTGGCTCTGTCGCGGGCGCTTACGGAAATAAACCAATCTCTGGAAGCCGTCCCAAAAGTGGGCGGTACGGCCGTCGAAACGACCTATCTCGGCAGTTCCGAAGCGATAAACTGGTGGCGGACAACACGCCTGTCCGAAGCCAGCTACCTTGTACCCGACACCAAGCAACCGATGCTGAAGCTGAATGAAAGCGAAAGTCTGGCAAGTGACGACATTCTCTTGGATATCGAAGCTTGCGTATCGCGTTTGAAACCCGTTGGCATTGATGTCCTGGTTCTCGACCAGACTAGGCCAGATGTGAACTTTCCAGTGGTACGGGTTGTGGCCCCAGGCCTGCGCCATTTCTGGGCCAGGTTTGGACCAGGGCGCCTTTATGACGTGCCCGTGCGTCAGGGGTGGCTTTCTACGCCAACCCATGAGCAGGACCTGAACCCCCACGTGATACAATTTTGACCCATTGAGTGAGGACCCCCCCAGATGACTAGCAGCTATTTCGACTATGCCCGTCCATTCGACATCATGATCGGAATGTGGACCGGCCACTCAATCGTTTATGACAACAAGGGGAAGTACCTCTACACCGGACCCAGTATCCTGACGATCGACTGGAAAGAACCCGGGAAAGTAATGCACTACAGGCAGGAAGACCTTGGAAGCCTGGACGAGCTGATACAAGAGCACGAACATGGTAAGGCGCTTAAAGATCTGTTTGTGCTGCGTGAGTTTGAACTGCAGGTCGACGGCAAGTCCTGCGAATCGATCACCGGTGACATCAAAGTCCACGGTGTCGAGAGTTCCCCCGGAACCTACCTGTTTCATTTGAACTTCCCGACCGGGGACTACTACAACAATCAGTATTTCCTCAATCCCAATCAGCGCCGGATAATCGGTCCATTTGTGCCCCGCGATGCAGAAGGAAGGACAGACGGTTTCCAATTTGTCGTCTCGCAAACCTTTGAGCGAATTTCCTACGACGTCCCCGAAAACGCGTTCTGACTCCCGTGCCAAACCCAGCCGTTCCACAGCCAGCTCAGTCACGATTGAAAGGCGACCAAGCGCTTGTCATTGGTGGGGGTATTGCGGGACTGCTTTGTGCAAACATGCTAAAGGACCGTTTTGCCAATGTTACGGTTCTGGAACGGTCAAACTACGTGGAACCTTCGGATGGCGCACCCGCAACACGCCCCGAAGTGCCGCAAAGCCACTGCCTGCACATGTTGATGGGAGCTGGCGCCCAAGCTTTTGACGAACTGGTTCCGGGTTGGCGCGGCGAATTGATTGCACGCGGTGCGGTGGCTTATGATGCGGGTGCAGATGTTGCCATGCGGGTGGCCTCAGGGTGGTTGCCGAGGATTGAAACTGGCATAACCCTCTATGGCGCTTCACGCGGGCTCATCGAAAACGCGCTGCTAGCAGTGCTACGCGAAGCCCGCAATGTGACGATTCAAACGGTCCAGCGCGTCATCGGGCTTGAGGTCTCGCGGGATGGCGAACGCGTATGTGGTGTGAGGCTTCAGTCGACCAACGGCGCTTTACAAGTTTTAAACAATGTTGATGTGGTTGTGGATGCCAGCGGTGCCGCCTCGCGTCTGCCACGCTGGCTTGCCGGGATTTATGGCGAGCAGCATCAGATCGCCCGGACCGAAGTCGCACCGGGTCGGCAGTATGTTTCACGATGGGTGCGGTTGGCACCAGATCAAACCCCGGACTGGCAAGGCCTTGCGTTGGCGCCGACCCATGGACGTGCAGGGATGATGATGCGGGCAGAGAACGATCTGTGGGGGGTGGTGCTGCAAACTCCCGAAGATGTCGCATTGCCGACCAATGACGAGACTTTTCTTGCGTCAGCGGCGATGCTACCAGCTACAGAACTTTATGACGTCCTGAAACGCGCAGTGCCGGTGACGCCCCCGCATCTGTTTGGTCGCACCGCAAATCGCCGTCGGCACTACGAACAATACTCCTTCTGGCCAGACAATCTGTTTGCAATAGGTGACAGCGTCTGTGCGCTTGACCCCTATGCCGGGCTGGGTATGACGGCGGCAGCCCGAGGTGTTCAGTTGCTGCAAGGTTATCTGAATCAGCCAGACCTTAAGACAATCAACACGGCAAACCGCTTCCAGTCTCAACTTGCCAAGCATAACCAGTTGCCCTGGATGATCGCAACGAACGATTGGACAACAGCTGCGTCGCAACCCGGTTTGGCAGATCAGATCAACAGCCTTACACGGGCTGCCCCTTTTGATCCTTCTTTGGCCATAATGTTGTTGGAACTCCAGCATATGCTGCGCACACCGGAAACCCTAACGAATGAGGCTGTTTCATGAAAATTGCTGTACTGGGCGGCGGAACGGCCGGTTTCATTGCTGCAGCCCACATGACCCGCTATTTCCCGAATGCTGAGCTGTGGCACATTTACGATTCCCGCATCCCGACAATCGGTGTCGGAGAAGGAACAACACCACGCTTTCCTTTGTGGCTGGACGAGGTCACAGGCATCGGACCGGACGAACTGGGCGCGCGTTGTGGCGCGACAGTAAAGCTTGGGTCACATTATGAAGGATGGGGATCAAATAGCGCGGATTTCGTGAACAGGTTTCAGCCACCGCGTCTTTTCGGATACCACTTTGACGCCGGTCGTGTGACAGGGATTATCAGTGATCATGTACGGGCAAAGCAGCTTGATGCCCGGGTTGTGTCCCTTGAGGTTTTGCCCGGCGGCGTTGCCATCGGTTTTGAGGATGGCAGTCAACTGGACTGCGACTATGTGTTGGACGCGCGGGGATTTCCTGCGGGAGCTTGGACGCAAGCGCCGGAAGATCCCGAGATCATTCGCATGGATTGGATACCTACTGGCCGCGCGATGGTCCGCCGTCTGCCCCCCAGTACCGAAACCAGCATGTCCCGTTTAATCGCCCGACCGCATGGGTGGATATTCCAAATCCCGCTGCGGGACTGGACCTCCTGCGGGTATGTCTTCAATCCTTCACTCAGCAGCGACGAAGACGTTCTGGCGGACTTCGACGTTTTTCTCAAAGAAGAGCAGGTTGAACCAACGGAAATTCGAGTGCGTGTCAGTTTCCCGAACTTCATGCGCCGCAACTGGTTTGACGGTCGCGTTTTCACCATTGGCAACGCCGCGTCATTCGTCGAACCACTTGAGGCCACGGCCATCGGTGCCACGATCATGCAAGTCCGCATCGCGCAGCGCTGGATGACGGAACACCACCCGCAAAGTGCGCCGGACGTGGGTGCCGTGGAACACGCGAACCGGACCATGCGCTCTTATGTCCTGCGCAACTCACTGTTTATTTCCTGGCACTACGCGCGTGGATCGCGATGGGACAGTTCGTTCTGGAACTTGGCTTCCCGCAGTCTTGAGCGCGCGCGCGGGCATGAGTTCCTGGCGGGCCATATGAATGCGATGACCGATTTTCTGGACGTTGGACGCGACTTGCCCGGCACAGAAATCGGAACCTGTATAGAACAGGATAAGTGGGAGCGGGAAATACTGCCAAAGCTGACGAAATTCATCCCGTTTGGCAACTTTTCGGAACTCAACTTTGCACAAGTCGGCCATGGTATAGGATACTATGGTGCAAACAAAATGTCGGTGGGTGACAGCGCAAATGGCTAACGTGCAGATGTCTTTTGTTCCGGGGTTCCAATTGTCCGAAACTCTCTATGAAAGCTCCAATTCGTTCGTGTTCCGCGCAACGCGCGACTCTAATGGGGAACGCGTTGTCATAAAAATCCTCAAAAGCGATTTTCCCAGCGCCAGCAGGCTTGCGCGCTTCCGCAGCGAGTTCGAGATAACCAGCGGTCTGAACCTACCGGGCGTGATCAAAGCTCTGGACTTACAGCGCCATGACAAATCGCTCATGATGGTCCTGGAAGACTTCGATGGAACCTCTATCGCAGAGTTGCTGTCGACCCGGGCAATGTCACACGAAGAATTCATTGAAACCGCTATTCAGATTGCCCGCTCTGTTGACGGCATTCATCAGGCGCAGGTCATCCACAAAGATATTTCGCCTCAAAACGTGCTCATCAATCCGGGCACTGGCGAGGTGAAACTGATCGACTTCGGGATTGCAACGCAGTTTTCGACCGAGCACCCGATCCTGAAAAGCCCCGAGGTTCTGGAAGGCAGTTTGCCCTATATTTCGCCCGAACAAACCGGGCGCATGAATCGAACGCTTGACCATCGCACCGACTTTTATTCGATGGGCGCGACCTTCTACGAGATGCTCACAGGTGTGCCGCCTTTCGAGGTTGACGACAAACTAGAGCTTGTACACTGCCACGTTGCCCGCGAACCTGTTCCTGCCCATAGGCAAAACCCGGACGTATCACTGGCACTGTCCAAGATTGTCCAGCGAATGATGGCCAAAAAGGCCGAGGATCGCTATCAAAGCGCCCTTGGCATCATTGCAGACCTAGAAGCAGTACGGCTTGGCGTCAATCTCGACCAGTTTGTACCGGGTCTCAAGGATCGTACGGAGCGTTTTTCGGTCCCTGAACGACTTTATGGTCGCGATCAAGAAGTGCACACATTGCTCGAAGCATTTGAAAGGGTGCGTCAGGGACCAGCCGAGATGATGTTGGTGTCCGGCTCGTCAGGTGTTGGCAAGACGGCACTGGTGAACGAAGTTCATAAACCGATCACCCGAGCGCGCGGTTATTTCATCAAGGGTAAATTCGAACAGTTCAAGAAAAACGACCCATATTCGGGCCTTACGGTCGCATTGCAGGACCTTGTGCGGCAATTGTTGACCGAAAGCCAGACGCGTCACGCAACCTGGCGCAAGGACCTAAACGAAGCTTTGGCCCCGAACGCATCGGTCCTTCTGGATGTTGTGCCGGAACTTGAGTTGATCATCGGGCCACAGCCTGCTGCACCAGAGCTGGACGCCACAGAGGCCATGAACAGGTTCAACCAAACCGTTCGCCGGTTTTTGCGCGCGCTTTGTGCCCACGACCGGGTTGTCGTCCTGTTTCTGGACGATCTTCAATGGGCCGACAGCGCGACGCTGGGGCTTTTGAAGGTTGTTTTGACCGGCGATCAGATCGGGCGGCTACTTTTGATTGGCTCGTATCGCAGCAACGAAGTGGACGCGATGCATCCCATGTCGCTGGCACTTGAATCGGTTCGGGAGGCTGGCGGGCGTCTGTCCAATTTGTCGCTTGCGCCACTTGGCGTGCCCGATATCGCAAACTTGATTGCGGACACGCTCCATTCGGACGCGTCACAGGTTATCGAACTGGCGCAACTCGTGGTGCAAAAGACGCAAGGCAACCCGTTTTTTGCACGGCAGTTTCTGATGGACCTGCATCACGAAAAGCTGATTGTCCAAAAGACAGTAAACTCCAGCGTATCCACGAAATGGACATGGGACATCCAGGCGATCCGCGCGGTACAGATCACCGACAATGTGGTCGACCTTCTGTTGGAAAAACTACGCAGGTTGGAGCAGGGCACACAATCAGTCCTGCAAATTGCGTCCTGTATGGGCAACCGATTTGACATCGACACGCTCGCGCTGATCTTAAAAATCGAACCTGAGGAAGCGTTTGACCGCCTGCTGACGGCCATTCGGAAAGAGATGATCCAGCCGCTTTCTGATTTGGTCGTGACGGAAACGGATAACGTCTTGTCCCCGCTTGTCGTGCGGGACTTTGAGTTCCAACACGACCGTATTCAGCAGGCCGCTTATGATCTAATCGACACTGACAGTCACAACAGCGTACATCTTGCCATTGGGCGCCAGCTCAGAGCCCGGTTGACATCGGAAGAGTTGAATGACCGAATTTTTGAAGTTGTCGATCAACTCAACATCGGGCGGGACAGAATGGAAGACCGTGCCGAGCAGCTCGATCTTGCGCATCTTGACCTCATTGCCACACGCAGGGCTTTTGACTCGGCTGCCTATGAGGCCGCACTGTCTTTTGTGAACGTTGCGTCAGAGCTTTTGGGACCGAACGGCTGGGACGAAAACTATGAGCTGATGTTTGAAGCTCAGCGCCTGTCCGCATCGCTCGAATACTTGACGGGCAATTTCGAGCGATGCACGGAAATTGTGACCACAACGTTGGCACACGCACGAACTGACCTCGAAAAGGCGGAAATCTTCTTCACGCGTATTGCACAGCATACTTTGCTGATGGAATTCGACGAAGCTATTGATGCAGGTATCAAGGCCCTGGGGCTCGTCGGCGTCCAGATGAGCCTCGATAATCTGGAAGAATCGGGCCAAAACGCGATCGGCCAGGCTGCGGCGATGCTTGGGGCCACAAACCCGGCGGCGCTTTTTGACAATGCAGATGTCGACAGCCCTGAAATCGCGCTGGCACAACGCAGCTTGCGGCATCTGACCATTGCGGCGTTCCTGAACAACCAAGAGTTATTCCCGCTGATTGTCGGCACCTCGGTACAATTGTCATTGAAGCACGGTAACGCGCCGGAATCTGCACTGTTTTTTGCCAATTTTGGCCTGATCCTCGGCGCGTTCATGGGCAAGTACCGCGAGGGTGCGGCATTCGGTGAGCTGTCCTTGCGGCTCTGCGACAAGTTTGGCGCACGTGCCCCGACAGCAACTGTGTGTCTGGTTACCGGCGTGGAGCTCATCCCGTGGGTGCAGCATGTACGTAATGCGATACCCGTGATCGAACGGGGTTATCGCGAGGGGATGGATTCAGGCGACATTCTTTGGGCGGGGTATCTGGTAATGTACCGCGTCGTGATTGACAGCTTCGCGGGCAAACCGCTTGAAGACATACTGGATGCGATGCCAACCCAGTTGGACACCATCCAACGTGCGCAAAACCACGGTGCTGCTGCTGGCATTAACGCGTATCGGCTGGTGCTTTCAACGCTGGCGGGACGTACGCAATCCAGCACAGATTTTTCCACCGAAGATCTGGACGAAGCAACATTTCTGGCCGGGTGTGAAGAGAACCAGATGTCCATGGCCATCTGTTTCTATAGAATTCTAAAAGCCCAAGCCCTTTATGTGTTCGGGCGACCGCAGGAAGCGCTTGCTGAGACGCGTTTGGTAGAGCCGATCCTCAGTTTTGTCGTCAACCATCCCTGCCTTGCCGACCATCTTCTCTATCAATCGCTTTCAATCGCCGCGCTTCTTCGGGATGGCGAGCCCGATCCCGATATGCAAAGCCGTCTGGAGGCAAATCACGAAAGGCTGAACCAATGGGCGGAGTCCGGCCCGGACAACTTCCTGGCTAAAACCCTTATCGTGAGGGCGGAAATTGCGCGTCTGAACGGCAATGATGCAGATGTGCTGGACCTGTTGGACGCGGCCATTGACGCAGCACAGAAGGGCCGGTTTCTACAGGATGAGGCCTTGGCGTGTGAACTGGCCGCGCGACACGTGATTGAGCGTCGACCCAGCGCTCGGATCGGTTCGATGTACCTGCGCGATGCGCGGCATGCCTATCGTTTGTGGGGCGCGCATCGCAAAGTGGAAGAGCTGGAGCTGGAGTTCCCTCAACTCCTCACCGAACACCGTGATCGTCGCGCAACCACGCAACAGATCACTGAAAGCCTGACCTCAACTACCGAAAAAACGACCAATCAATTCCTGGGACAGGATCTTGACCTGAATACGCTGCTGAAGGCGGCTCAGACGATCTCAGCGGAAGTGGTCCAGGGGCCGCTTCTGGATCGGTTGCTTGGAATTCTGATCGAAAACGCCGGTGCTCAACGCGGCGTGCTTTTGCTTGCACATGGCGACGAACTGATGATCGAGGCAGAGGTCAGCGTTACACCCGAGGTTGGTACATTCCAGAATCCCGTTCCTCTTGATTCCGACCAAGGATCCAGAATTCTCCCGACCAGCGTAATCAATTTCACGGCGCGAACGCACGAGGTCGTACTGGTGGACGACGCTCAGCTTGACGAGCGTTTCATGGTTGACCCGCACGTTCAGCAAAATGAAACGCGTTCCGTTCTGTGTCAGCCTATACTCCACCAGAACGAATTGATTGGCCTGGTCTATCTGGAAAACAATCTGGTGAATTCGGCCTTCAAACCGGAACGAGCGCAACTGCTGTCGCTGCTTTCAGGACAGATTGCCGTTTCAATGCGCAATGCTGAGATCGTTGAACATCTGGAAGAAAAAGTTCGCGAGCGGACTGAGCAGCTTGAGGTTCACGCAAAGTTTCTTGAACAGACGTTCGGTCAGTTTCTGGCCACGGAAGTTGTGGACCAGCTGTTGAAATCGGCGGATGGGGTGGACTTCAGCGGGAAGAAAACCACGGTTACCATGTTGATGTCAGATCTGCGGGGCTTCTCGACCCTTTCTGACGAGTTGCCGCCGGAAAGCATCGTGGCAATGCTGAATACATATCTCAGCGAAATGACCAACGTCATCCAGAAATACAATGGCACAATTGATGCCTTCATCGGCGACGCGATCTTGGTGGTGTTTGGAGCACCCTTGCAACGGCCCGACGATGCTGACCGCGCTTTGGCTTGTGCGTTGGAAATGCAGCAACGGATGGGTTGGGTTAACGAGTGGAATACCAGAAATGGCTTCCCGGAAATTGAGATGGGCATCGGTCTGAACACGGGTGAAGTCGTTGTTGGCAATATCGGTTCTGATAAACGCGCCAAGTATAGCGTTGTGGGTAGAACAACCAACCTGGCAGCAAGGATCGAAAGCTACACTGTCGGTGGCCAGATACTGATCGCAGATAATACGCGCGAAGCCGTCAAAACGCCTATTGAACTAGGAGCGATGCGCACGGTTGAGCCCAAAGGTTCTGGCGATCCTCTGAAGCTTTATGAATTACTTGGCATCGGGGGCATCTACGCGATCACCCTTTCATCGCAATCTGTGGAGATGGCAGACATCAACTTGCCCGTTGCGCTCTCGTACAGAGCCGTTGTCGGTAAACAGGTCGTGGGTGTGGCGCAGCACGGCCAGCTTCTGAAGCTTTCTCCCGTCGCAGCGTGCATACAATCCGATACAGCACCAAAGCCTTTCAGTGATCTTCAGTTCCAGATCAAGTGGCAAGGCGGGTCTGGCAGCGATCTGACGCTTTACGCTAAAGTAATGGACCAGCACCATGACGATGGTTGTTTTATGGTGCGCTTCACAGCGGTGTTGCCAGATGCGCGTGCGACCCTTGGTGAGATTATTGAGAAAAACAGAATGTTACACAATGGCTCCTGAACTCTAGCGTCATGACCCATTGATTTCCGTTTTGCGGCGTGATTCACGGTTCAAAAACGAGCGGTGAACATGTCTGATCTCTTCTGGCTTGCGGATGCGCAAATGGCGCGTCTGGAGCCCTTCTTCCCGAAGCC